>CAZIVD010000017.1:0-20969 GCA_964542635.1 uncultured Nocardioides sp.
GACACACCGCCTCACCACCCACACAGACCCAAGCCGCTTGACATAGGAGCTTCGGACTCGCCTGGCGGCTCGCCCGGCTCGACCAACGATCACCCGGCAGCGTGGCGAGCGGACCGGTACGCCGCGGCAGCGCGGCGCAGCGGAGCGCGACGCGCTCGCGGCGGGAGGGAGCACGACACGCTCGCGCACCTGGGGACTGTGACAAGATGCCGACCCGTGGCGGAACTGCAGTTCTTCACCGGGACGATGGACTCCGGCAAGAGCACCCTGGCGCTGCAGACCAACCACAACCATGCCGCCCGCGGGCTCGTCGGCCGGATCTTCACCACCCACGACCGTGCGGGCGCCGCCACGATCTCGAGCCGGCTCGGGCTTCAGCACGAGGCGCTCGAGGTCGAGCCCGATTTCGACTTCTGGCGCTACGTGGTCGACAGCCTCACCCAAGGCGGGCGGATCGACTACCTGATCTGCGACGAGGCCCAGTTCTTCACAACGATGCAGGTCGACCAGCTCGCCCGCATCGTCGACGAGCTGCAGATCGACGTGTTCGCCTTCGGCATCCTCACCGACTTCCGCACCCAGCTGTTCGAGGGCAGCGCCCGGCTCGTCGAGCTCGCCGACCGGATGCACGTGCTGCAGGTCGAAGCGCTCTGCTGGTGCGGGAAGCGGGCCACGCACAACGCCCGCACCGAGAACGGCGTGATGGTGGTGGAGGGCGAGGTGATCGTGGTCGGCGACGTCGAGGACCACGAGACCGATCCGTCCGAGATCGCCTACGAGGTGCTGTGCCGCCAACACCACCGCCGGCGCCTGACAGCGGCGCGGGCCAAGGCGGTCAGCCTCGCTCCCGACCCGCTGCCGTTCGGCTGAGCCAAGGCCGGGCGCGCCGGCTCAGTCGACCAGCAGCGGGATCAGCATCTCGTCCGCGGTGAGCGAACCGTGCAGCCCGACGAGGGTGGCCTCGTAGGCGAAGTCGGCAGTCGAGACCACCGCGTGGTCGTCGCGGCAGGCCACGAGCACGTCGCCGATCCGCGGGAGGACAGCGGCCGCGACGGACCCGAACCAACCGCGTGCGAGGGCGTCCTCGCGGACCAGCACCTCGGCTCGCTCGCCGAGCACCTGCTGCCACACCGACACCACGTCGGCCACCGCGCCGGTGCGGCAGTAGACGTGCCGGAAGCGGGCCTCCCCGCCCAGCAGCACCACTCCGTCACGCAGGACGAGCTCGCGGTCCACGTCGATCCTGCGCTCCTGCGGCGAGTCGACCATGCCGTGGTCGGCGATCACCAGCAGGCGTACGTCGGCAGGCAGCGACTCGCGGAGCTGCTCGGCCTGCGCGTCGACCATGGCCAGCTGCTGGAGCCAGGGCGTCGAGGCGACGCCGTAACGGTGACCGGTCCAGTCGAGGTCCCCGTCATAGAGGTAGGTGACGCTCGGCCGGTCCGTGGACGAGGCCACGGCCGCCGCGATCCGCTCCCCCACCCGGTCGGCGCCCACGTAGTCGGCTCCACGATGGGCCGCCACGGTCAGCCCGCTCCCGCGGAACTCGCGCTTGTTCACGACCGTTACCGCGACGCCCTCCTGCCGGAGGGCCGTGAACGCCGTCGGGTGCGGCTGCCACTCCTGGGGATCGACGCGGCGGTCCCAGGCAAGAGCATTGAGCAGCCGATCGGTGCCGGGGATCCGCGACGTGAACCCCACCAGCCCGTGCCCGCCCGGAGGCAGCGCCGTCCCCAGCGAGCTGAGGCTCGTGGCGGTGGTCGAGGGGACTCCGGCGGTGCCCGGCTCCTGTCCGGCGGCCAGTGACCACAGGTACGGCGCGGCGTGCGCGTGACGGGCCAGCAGCCGCGCCCCCAGACCGTCGACCAGGAACACCACGTAGGCCTGCGCCTCCGGAAGCGCGAGAGCCGCCCCGGGACCGCCGATCGGAGCCCCCAGCGCCCGCCCCACCGCGGGCAGCACGTCGGTCAGCGAGCGGTCGCCGTACGCCGGCGCGACGAAGTCGGGCGAGGACACTCGGGCGACCCTAGCCCGTCGCGGCTAGCCGCCCTGGGTGCGGGCCGAGAGCGACTCGGCGAAGGCGAGCAGTCCGGCCACGGCCTCGGTGCCGTCGGCCGTCGCGGAGGCCCGGATGGAGAAGTCGTCGGAGGCGAGCACTCCGGTGTAGCCGTGGTCGGCCTCGCACTCCGGGTCGCCGCAGCCGGCGGGCTCGAGGTCGACGCGGCTGACCCCACCCCAGCCGATGGTGACGACCGCCTCGGCCGCGGGAGCCGGCCCGGAGGTCGGGTTGGTGACCATGCGCGTGACCACGACGGACCGCACCTGCGACAGCGCGATCGCCTCGGTGGAGGTCGAGGTGTAGGGCTCGGGGATCAGGTCGTCGGCGTCGTGCTCGTCGGTGTGCGCGACCACGAGGCGGCTCGGGGTCAGCACGACCACGGTCAGGTGGCGACGGATCTCGTCGCGGTCGAAGGTCGGCTCGTGATGGACGAAGAACGACACCACATCCTCGCCGGCCACGGCCCCCGCCACCCCGTCGCTCACGACGTCGGGGTAGTAGCCCGTGCGGTGGATCGCCTCGCGCAGGTCGAGGGCGCGGTCGTGGGTGCGCATGGGCGTCAGTGTGTCACGCGCTCCCTCGCCAGCGATCATCGTCGGGCGACGGCTGTGAGCGCCGCCAGGTCGCCCTCGATCCGGTCGGCATCGCCGACCACGACCGTGACCCGCGACGCGGGCGCGAGCAGCGCCCGGCCCGCCTCGCGCACCTGCTCCGGGGTGACCGTCGAGAGGAGCGCCGGGTACTCCCGCAGCCACTCCACGGACATCTCGTCGCTGACCACCTCGACGAGGGTCTCGGCCAGCCCGGCCTGGGTGGCGGTGCCGAGGGCGAGGGTGCCGGTGAGGTACTGCACGGTCGAGGCGACCTCCTCCTCCGACGGGGGCAGCGAGGCGATCCGAGCCAGCTCGTAGAGGATCTCCATCAGCGCTGGAGCCGTGACCTCGGTCGCGACGTCCGCGGACGTCAGCAGCCGCGAGTCGCCGCGCTGGTGCCGGATCCCGCTGTGCGGGCTGTAGGTGTAGCCCTTGTCCTCGCGGATGTTCATCGTGAGCCGCGAGGAGAAGTAGCCGCCGAACACGCCGTTGGCGACCATGCTCGCCGCGTACGACGGGTCCGTGCGGCGCGGTGCCCACCCGCCGACCCGCAGGTTGGACTGCACGGCGCCGGGACGGTCGACGAGCAGCAGTGGCAGCCGCGGCACGTCGGGCGCGGCCGAGACCCGCCGTACGGCGCCGTTCGCCGGCCCGCCGGACCAGTCCGCGAGCGCGCGCTCGACCTGGTCGAGCGCCCGGGCCGGCACCACGTCGCCCACCAGCACGAGCAGCGCGCCCGCCGGCACGACGCGCCGGCGGTGGGCCGCCCGCAGCGAGCCCGGAGCGACCTCGAGGAGCTCCTCGGGTGAGGGGAGACCCCGACCGTAGGGGTGGTCGCCATAGCGTCGCCGGAGCCAGGCCTCGTCAGCGACGACGCCCGGCTGCGACCAGGCCCGGCGCAGCTGGTCACCGAGCCGACCGGCCTCGCGCTCGACCGCCGGGCGCGGGTACGCCGCCGTGGTGAGCACCTCGGCGACCAGGTCGAGGAACGCACCCAGGCCGCTGCGCAGGGTGTCGCCGGCGACCGACAGGCCGTCCGCGCCGTCGTCGACGCGCAGCGACCCGCCGATCCTCTGGAGTGACTCGGCGAGCTCGGTCTGGGTCCGCTGAGCGGTGCCGAGCATCATGCTGCGGCCCATCAGCGCGGCACGGGCCCGATCGGCGTCCCCGCGGATCGCGCCGGGCACCCGCAGCCGCACGTGCACGACGGGCACGCTGGACCGGCGTACCGCCAGTACTCGGAGCCCGTTCGGGAGCACCCGCTCGGCCACCGAGGGCAGCCGTTGGCGCCGTGGCCTGGCCAGGTCCGGCACGGGCCGTGGCTGGGGTGCCGACCGTCGCGGGCTCATCGGGCTCCTCCTGCGATCAGGTCCAGTCGGGCTCGGGCATCGGGCCGCAGCGTGGCCGCGGCAGCGGCGACGGCCTCGCCGCTCACGTGGCCGAGGAGCTCGGGCAGCTCGTGCACGAGCTCGGCCCGACCACGCTGCTGCTCGTGGGAGGCCATCGCGAGCGTGCGACCCATCGGGTGGTCGGCGACCTGCAGGAGACCGGCTCGCAGCCGGGCGGTGACCCGGGTCAGCTCGTCGCCGCCGAGGCCGTCGGTCGCGAGCCGGTCGAGCTCCTCGTCGACCGCTGCGACGACGTCGTCGGTGGCCACGTCGGGACGATGATGGGACTCCAGCACGAACGGCACGGGGTCACGTACGTCGAAGGCGTCCTCCATCAGACCCAGGTGGCACCCCACGTCGGTGGCCAGCCGGTCGTCCTGAACGAGGCGCCTGCGCAGCCGCGACGCGTCGCCGTTGCCGAGCGCTGCCGCGAGCACGACGAACGGAAGGTAGGCATCCAGCTCGGCCGGGTCGGGCAGCCGCCAGCCGAGCGCCACCGCCGGTGCCGGCGCCAGCGGGTCGTGCTGCTCCGCTCGTCGCTCGCCCGTGGGCCGCGGCTCGGCGAAGCTCGGCCGGGGCGGCACCGAGCGCCGGGGGATGTCACCGAAGTGACGGCCGACGAGCTCGAGCGCCTGCTCGGGGTCGAAGTCCCCGCTGACCGCCAGGACCGCGTTGCCGGGGGCGTAGTAGGTGTCGAAGAAGTCGCGGGCGTCCTCCAGGGTCGCGCCCTCCAGGTCCTCGAAGGAGCCGTAGCCGTCGTGCGCGTTGGGGTAGGTCTCGTAGAGCACGGGCGCGAGGGTCAGCCAGGGGAACCCGCCGTACGGCTCGTTGAGCACGTTGACGCGGATCTCCTCCTTGACCACCGCGATCTGGTTGGCGAGGTTCTCCTCGGTGACCGCAGGGGCTCGCATCCGGTCGGCCTCGAGGAACAGCGCCCGCTCGAGCGCGTTGGCCGGCAGCACCTCGTAGTAGTTGGTGTAGTCGAGGCGGGTCGACCCGTTCAGCACTCCGCCGGACGCGGACACGATCTGGGCGTGCTCCATCTTCCCGACCGAGACCGAGCCCTGGAACATCAGGTGCTCGAAGAGATGCGCGAAGCCCGTGCGGCCCTCCGGCTCTGAGCGGATGCCGACGTCGTAGTAGACCGCGACGGCCACCACGGGCGCGGAGCGATCGGGGGCCAGCACGACTCGCAGGCCGTTGCGGAGCCGGGCACGTTCGACAGTGGGGGGCGACGACATGTCGGGAAGGTAGCGCGTCGGGCGTCAGCCCGGGATGGTGTCGGCCATCGAGGGCAGTCGACGCACGAACCAGTCCGACCGCGGGTCGGACACCGGCTCGACCCGGCCGAACGCCGTGAGCACCGACAGTCCCTCGGCGTGCGCGAGGACCAGGGCCAGGTCGAGCGACGCGACCTGGGGCAGGTCGTTCTGGAGCTGCGCGACCCTTTGCACAAGCTCCTCGACCGCTTCGGCGTCGACCGGGTCCGCGCCGCGGTAGCCGAAGAGGATCGGCGCCGCCTTCACCTCGCGGATCATCGCGCCGGCGTCCTGCTCCCCCAGCGGTGGGATCCGGAAGGATCGGTCGTCGAGCAGCTCGGTGAGAGGGCCGGACACCGCGAAGGACACGACCGGGCCGAAGAACGGGTCCTCGATGCTCTCCACGCTGATCGGCACACCCGGCTGCGCGGTCCGCTGGACGACGAACCCGGCGGAGTCCGGGTCCGACACGTTGTCGTGGAGGGTGCGCCAGGCCTGGCGCATCTCGGTCTGGTTGGAGATGTGGCGGGTCACGTGGGCCAGGTCCGGCCGCTCCCGCACCCGGTCGGTGGTGGCCTTGAGCACGACGTCCCAGCCGAGCTCCTTGCCCGCCCGCACCGCGTCGCGGCTCGTGCCCACCCGCTGGCACTCCCACAGGTCAATGCCGTAGCAGGCCAGCAGGGTGCGCAGCTCGTGGTGGTCGAGGTCGCGGCCGTCGGGATGGTCGATGAGCACCTGGTTGACGAACGCCTTGGCCGCCGCCGGGTCGAGGTCGCCGAGCACGGGGGCGGGGCCGTTCGGCGTGCGCAGCCACACGGCGTACTCGACGACGGAGGCCAGCGCCCGGACCGCGGCCTCGACCGCCGGGTACGACGGCACCGAGCCGCGGCCGGCCGTCGCGCCCGCCACGTCGGGCACGCGCAGGAGCTCGGGGACCCCCTCGGCGCCCAGGAACGACGAGACCAGCGGCTTGTCCGACTGCTCACCCACGGCCGCGAGCACGTTGGCGACGTCCTCGCCGCTGACGTCGAGCGGCGGGACGTAGACGGCCAGCACCGAGTCGACCTCGGGGTCGTCGATCGCGCCGTCCAGCGCGTCTTCGAAGTCCTCCGCAGTCGCGTCCGCGCCCAGCGCCACCGACCGTGTCACCTGGAGCCCGGCCGCGGAGGCGGCATCGGCGGCCAGGAGCTCGATGGCGTCGCTGTTGCCGACGATCCCGACCCGCCGGCCGCGCGGCAGCGGCTGGTGGGCCACGAGCTGGGCGACGTCGAAGAGCTCGTCGAGAGTGTCGACCTGGATGATCCCGGCCTGGCGGAACATCGCGTCGACCGCCTGCTGGGGGGCGCCGATCTTGCCGACGGTGTGGCCCATCGGGACACCCTGGGTGCTGCGACCGGAACGCACCGCGATGATCGGCTTGCGTAGCGAGACCCGGCGCGCGATGCGGGAGAACTTGCGCGGGTTGCCGATCGACTCGAGGTAGAGCAGGACCACCTCGGTGGCCTCGTCCTGCTCCCAGTACTGCAACGCGTCGTTGCCCGACACGTCGGCCCGGTTGCCGGCGCTGATGAACGTCGACAGACCCAACCCGCGGTTGGTCACCTTCTCCAGGATCGCCGAGCCCAGGGCGCCGGACTGGCAGAAGAACCCCGCCCGCCCCCGGGCCGGGATCGTGGGAGACAGAGAGGCGTTGAGCGACACGGCGGGGTCGGTGTTGATGATGCCCAGGCAGTTGGGACCGATCAGCCGGAGGCCGTAGGAGCGGCACAGCCCGAGGAGCCGCCGCTGGCGCTGGCGCCCCTCCTCCCCCGTCTCGGCGAAGCCGGACGAGATCACGACGAGGCCGTGGACGCCCTTGTTGGCGCAGTCGAGGACGACGTCCTGCACCGCGTCGGCGGGCACTGCGACGATCGCGACGTCGATGTCGTCGTCGATCTCGGTCACGGTCGAGTGCGCCGGCATCCCGGACACGGAGGTGGCGGTCGGGTTCACGACGTACACCCGGCCCGCGTAGTCGCCGAGCACGAGATGCCGCACCAGCGCCTGGCCGATGGTGTCCTGCCGCCGGCTGGCGCCGATCACCGCGACCGAGCGCGGGTTGAAGAAGGTGGCCACCGAGCGCGACTCGGCCACCTGCTCGCGGTTCGCCATCGCGCCGACCGCGGTGTCGGTCGGCTCGATGGGGAACTCCAGCGAGAGCACCCCGTCCTCGACCTCGCTGACCATTCGGTAGCCGGCGTCGCGGAAGGTCTGGATCATCCGGCTGTTCTCGGGGAGCACCTCCGCGACGAACCGCTCGATCCCCCGCTCCCGGCCGGCTTGGGCCAGGTGCTCCAGCAGGAGCTGGCCGATGCCCCGGCCCTGCTGGGCGTCCTCCACGAGGAAGGCCACCTCGGCCTTGGCCTGGTCCTCGCCCTCATAGCTGCCCAGCGCGATGATCCGGTCGCCGAGCGTCAGGACGAACGCCACCCGCTGCACGTGGTCGACGTGGGTGAAGCGGTGCACGTCGCGCTTGGAGAGCCGCGGCATCGGCGTGAAGAAGCGCAGGTACTTCGACTCCGGCGAGACCCGCTCGTAGAAGTCGACCAGGCGGTCCTCGTCGTCGGTCCGGATCGGCCGGATGTGCGCCATCTGGCCGTCGCGGAGCAGGACGTCGGCCTCCCAGTGCCGCGGTGCGGCGTGGATCTCCTCGTGGCCTCCGGGGTCCGCGCCGTCGTCCTCGCTCACCTGCGGAAATCTACCGGTGACGCAGGTACGGCGAGCCCCGCCCTCGGCCGTCGGTGCCGCCGGAGAGAATGCGCCCATGGCACGCCGCTCCACCCGCTCCCGCTCCGGACCGGACCTCCCCGACGACTTCGAGGAGCACATCCTCGACGTCGACGTCCGCGACGAGATGCGCTCGTCCTTCCTCGAGTACGCCTACTCCGTCATCTACTCCCGCGCGCTCCCCGACGCCCGCGACGGCCTCAAGCCCGTGCAGCGCCGGATCCTCTACACGATGGCCGACATGGGCCTGCGGCCCGACCGGGGCCACGTCAAGAGCGCCCGCGTCGTCGGCGAGGTGATGGGCCGCCTGCACCCCCACGGCGACGGCGCCATCTACGACGCCCTGGTCCGGATGGCCCAGCCATGGTCGATGCGCCTGCCCACCATCGACGGCCACGGCAATTTTGGATCTCCTGACGATTCCCCGGCAGCGATGCGATACACGGAATGCCGGATGGCCCCACCCGCGCTGGCGATGACCGACGGGATCGCCGAGGACACGGTCGACTTCCGCCCCAACTACGACTCGCGCGAGCTGGAGCCCAGCGTGCTCCCGGCGGCGATCCCGCACCTGATCGTCAACGGGACCACGGGCATCGCGGTCGGCATGGCGACCAATATCGCCCCGCACAACCTGGTCGAGGTCGTGCAGGCCCTGCGTCACCTGATCAAGCACCCGGAGGCCTCGGTCGAGACGTTGATGCGGTTCGTGCCGGGCCCGGACCTCCCCACTGGGGGCAAGATCGTCGGCCTCGAGGGGGTCCGCGACGCCTACGAGACCGGGCGCGGCACCTTCAGGATGCGCGCCACCGCCAGGGTCGAGACGATCGGGCGGCGCAAGGGCATCGTGGTCACCGAGCTGCCCTACGGCGTGGGCACCGAGAAGCTCGTCGAGCGCATCAAGACCCTGGTCCAGGGCAAGAAGCTCCAGGGCATCGCCGACATGAAGGACCTCACCGACCGCGACCACGGCCTGCGTCTGGTGATCGAGGTCAAGAACGGCTTCCACCCCGAAGCGCTGCTCGAGCAGCTCTACCGGCTCACCCCGATGGAGGACTCCTTCGGCATCAACACCGTCGCCCTGGTCGACGGCCAGCCGCGCACCCTCGGGCTGCGCGAGCTGCTGCGCGTCTTCCTCGACCACCGCTTCGACGTGGTCCGCCGCCGCTCGGCCTACCGCCGCGGCAAGCACGCCGAGCGGCTGCACCGCGTCGAGGGGCTGCTCATCGCGATCCTCGACATCGACGAGGTGATCCAGCTGATCCGCTCGAGCGACGACGCTGCCGCAGCCAAGGAGCGGCTGATGCAGGTCTTCGACCTCAGCGAGGCCCAGACCGACTACATCTTGGAGATGCCGTTGCGCAGGCTGACCCGCTTCTCGCGCATCGAGCTGGAGAAGGAGCAGTCCGAGCTCCAGCGCGAGATCGAGCAGCTCGACGCGATCCTCGCCGACGAGCAGCTGCGCTGGAGCGTGGTGTCGGACGAGCTCGCCGAGGTCGCCAAGACCTACGGAACGCCGCGTCGCACGGTCCTCCTCGAGTCCGCCGGAGTCGCGGTGACCGCGGCCGCGACCCCGCTGGAGGTGGCCGACGACCCGTGCCTCGCCTTCCTGTCGTCCTCGGGGCTGCTCGCCCGCTCGTCCTCCGACGAGATCCCGGGCCACGGCGGGGCAACGGGGGCCCGGGCCAACCACGACGTGGTCGTCTCGGTGGTCCGGACGACGGCGCGCGGCGAGGTCGGGGTGCTCACCAGCCGCGGCCGGGTGGTCAAGATCGGCGTGCTGGACCTGCCCGCCCTTCCAGCCTCTGCGAACGACCCCAACCTCCAAGGCGGCCTGCCGGTCAGCGAGGTGCTCTCCCTGTCGCCTGGCGAGCGGGTGCTGGCGCTCACGGCGCTGCGCACCGACGGTCCCGGGCTCGCGCTGGGCACGCGCCAAGGTGTCGTCAAGCGGGTCAACCCCGAGGTGCTGACCAACCGCGACGAGTGGGAGGTGATCGGCCTCAAGGAGGACGACGAGGTGGTGGGCGGACTCGACCTCCAGACGGGCACCGAGACCCTGTGCTTCATCACCTCCGACGCCCAGCTGCTGCACTTCCTGGCCGACCAGGTGCGTCCGCAGGGGCGGGCCGGAGGCGGGATGGCCGGGGTCCGGCTGACCACCGGCGAGCGGGTCGCGTGGTTCGGCGCGCTCGACCCGGCGGCGTCCGTGGTCGTCACGTCAGCGGGCTCTGCCACGGCGCTGCCCGGCACCGAGCCCGGCTCGGTCAAGGTCACGCCCTTCGGCGAGTACCCGCCCAAGGGTCGGGCCACCGGCGGCGTGCGGTGCCACCGCTTCCTGAAGGGCGAGGACACCCTGGTCTTCGCATGGGCGGGCACCGCCCCTCCGCGCGCGGCCGCCGCCAGCGGCGCCCCCGTCGACCTCCCGGAGGCGACGGGACGGCGCGACGGCTCGGGCACGCCCGCATCGCAGCCGATCGCGGCGTGCAGCGGGCCGGTGTCGGCCGCGGCCGCGGCGCTGACCGATGTGCGAGGCTGACGCCATGCAGAGGCCCTCGACCCTCGTCCGACGTGCCCGGGTGCGCGTCGGCGTCGCGCTGACGGTGCCGCTCCTCGTCCTCACGCTGGCCGCATGCAGCGAGGATGCGTCCACCCCCGCGGAGGCCGAGCCCACTCCCGAGGAGGTCTTCGCGGCCGCGGAGCAGAGCCTGACGGAGACCTCCGGGGTCGACCTCACGCTGAGCACGGACGACCTGCCGGCCGGGATCAACGGCATCCAGAAGGCCACCGGAGTGGCCACCGACGCCCCCGCGTTCGAGGGCACCCTCACGGTCACCCTGAGCGGGCAGGCCTTCGACGTGCCGGTGGTCGCCGTCGACGACACCGTGTGGGCCCAGATCCCGCTGACCCCCGGGTGGTCCGACGTCGACCCCGAGGACTACGGCGCTCCCGACCCGGCCGGGTTCCTCTCCCCCGACGACGGCTTCGCCGCCATCCTCGGCGCCACCACCGATCTCGAGAAGGGCGAGAGCGTGCGCGGCGGCGCCGACAACGACGAGATCCTCACGACGTACTCCGGCAGCGTCGCGGGCGATGTCGTGGCCCGGGTGATCCCAGGCGCCTCCGGCGACTTCACCGTGTCCGCGCAGATCACCGACGACGACGAACTGCGGGAGATGTCGCTCACCGGGGTGTTCTACTCCGACAGCGAGCCCAACACCTACACCGTCGGGTTCGAGGATTACGGCACGACCAAGGACATCGTCGCTCCATGAGCGAGGGCCCCGAGGCCCGTCCCCTGAGTGCGGCGCGGCCGCGCACCCTGCTCGCGATGGCGGCCGTCGCCGTCGCGTTCGCGGCCGCCGACACCTACGTGGTCGTGCTCGCGTTGCCGGAGATGATGGCGGCCGTCGGCGTCCCGATCGACCAGCTGCAGAAGGCCGCGCCGATCGTCTCCGGCTTCCTGCTCGGGTACGTCGCCATGCTGCCGCTGATCGGTCGGATCGCCGACCTCCGGGGCCGTGTCCCGGTGCTCGTCGCCGCTCTGGTGGTGTTCGCCGTGGGCTCCCTGGTCACCGCCCTCGCCTACGACATGCCCACGATGGTGCTGGGCCGATTCCTGCAGGGCGTCGGCGGCGGCGGGCTCGTGCCGGCGACGCTCGCGCTGGTCGCCGACCTCTATCCGGTCGAGCGCCGGGGCGTCCCCCTCGGCGTGGTGTCGGCGGTCCAGGAGATCGGCAGCGTCCTGGGCCCGCTGTTCGGTGCCGTCGTGCTGTCGCTGGCCGACTGGCGGTTCATCTTCGTGGTCAACCTCCTCGTCGGCCTGGTGCTCGCGATCGCGATCCGGCGCCTCGCCGCGGCCCCGCGCGCACGCTCGCGTCGGTTCGACTGGCCGGGAGCCGTGCTCCTGGCGATCGCAGGAGTCGCCGGGGGGCTGGTGTTCCTCCAGCCTCCCCCGCTGATGCGCGACCTGACGTGGGGAGAGATGTTCGTTCCGTTCGCCGGTGACAACCGGTGGCTGACACCCGTCGGAGCCGTGGCGATCGTCGCCTTCGCCCTGTTCGTCGTCCGGGTCCTGACCGCGCGCGCCCCCCTCGTCGACGTCCGGAGCTGGGGTCGCCTGGCCGGCGAGGCGGACCTCACGGGGGCCTTGCTCCTCGCCGCAGCCCTCTCCGGGGTGATCCTCGCCTTCGCGACGGCCGACCCCAGGGTCGAGGTGTTCTCCGACCAGGGGCTCTGGTACCTCCTCGGCGCCGTGGTCGCGGCCGTCGCCTTCGCCTGGCACCTGCGCCGGGCCGAGTCGCCGATCATCCCCCCCGGGGCGTTGCGCCGCACCCCGGCCTGGGGGGCGATGCTGGTCAGCTTCTTCGTCGGTGCCGCCTTGATCGCCGCGCTGATCGACATCCCGATCTTCGCGCGCACCACCATCTACGCCGACAGCCAGCTGCTGGCCGCGCTCGTGCTCGTCAGGTTCCTGGTCGCCCTTCCGGTCGGTGCGATCGTGGGCGGCTACCTGACCCACCGGCTGCCTGCGGGCGTGGTGACCGCCCTCGGCATGACGCTCGCCGCGCTCGGCTTCGTCTGGATGAGCGGCTGGGAGCTCGAGACGCTCGAGCACGCGAGCGCGACGCTCCCCCTGGTGATCGGCGGGTTCGGCTTCGGCCTGGCGCTCGCACCCGTCAACGCCGCTGTGCTGGCCGCCACCGACGACGCCGTGCACGGGCTGGCCAGCGCCACCGTGGTCGTGGCGCGCATGGTCGGCATGCTCGTGGGCATCTCGGCCCTGACCACGATCGGGCTGCGCCGCTACTACGCCGAGCAGGCCGACATGCCCAACGTGCGCGAGGTCTGCGACGGCAAGAGCCGGTGCCCGGAGTTCACGCTGCTGCTCAAGGAGGCCGGCATCGCCCAGGAGCACACCGTCTTCCTGGGCGCCGCGGTGTGCGCGGTGGTGGCCGGGGTGCTGGCGCTCGTGCTGTTCCGCCACGCGGCCACCCGCAGCGTGGCCGCCTGACCCCGGCCCGCGGGCGACGCACTAACCTCGGCTTCGTGGCCGATGACTTCGACGACCTGCTCGCCGCCAACGCGGCGTACGCCGAGACGTTCGACGACGGCGACTTCGACGGCGTCGCCCGCGCCGGCGTGGCGATGGTGACCTGCATGGACAGCCGGATCGACCCGCTGCGGATGCTCGGCCTCAAGCACGGAGACGCCAAGATCTTCCGCAATCCCGGCGGGCGGGTGACGGCCGCGGCTCTGGAGGCCCTCGTGCTCGGGGTGCACGTGCTCGGCGTACGCCGGATCCTGATCGTGCCGCACACCCGGTGTGCGATGAACTCCGCCAGCGAGGCCGAGCTGCGCGAGCGGGTCGCCGCCTCCGCCGGTCGGGACGCGTCCTGGCAGCGCTTCCACGTCGTGCTCGACCAGCACGCCGCGCTGGAGCAGGACGTCGCGAAGATCCGCACCCATCCCCTCATCCCCGACGAGATCGCCGTCGGCGGCTTCCTCTACGACGTCGACACGGGTCTGCTGCGGCGCGAGGTCTAGGCCCGGTCAGCCGGCTTCTCGCCGTACCCGTCGGCGAGCAGCACCCCCACGGCCGTCCCGACCGCCACCCCGACCAGATTGCGCACCAGGTCGTCCCCGTGGCAGCTGCCGTTGCCGAGCAGGCCCTGGGTGAGCTCGATCAGGACGCTGCAGCCGAGGCCGGTCAGGACGACCGGCCAGAACCGGCGGACGGCGTAGCCGGCGGCCAGCCCGAACGGCACGAGCATCAACAGGTTGAGCACGGCCTCCGCATCGGCGACCGGCAGCCCGTCACCGAGCGTGCAACCGCGCCAGTCCACGGAGAGGCCGGGCGTGACCCGGGCGAGGGTCACCGCCAGGGCAAGGCTGAGCGCCGCCGCGGCCAGGCGGCCCGCCCACAGACGGTCACGCGGCCATCCAGCCGCCTTGGCCCGCCGCGACACCGGCGTCATCGTGCCCACGCACAGCAGGGCGAACGCCACCCACACGTTGGGCTGGCGCAGGATCGTTCCCGCGACGTCGACGAGGTCCCCCATGGCAGGCCCGATCGTCTCATTCCCCCACGCGGCGCCACCTGTGGACCGACGCGCTGTGGTAGCCAGGTGAGCCATGGAAGTCGCTCTGCTCGGTGTGATGGCCGTGCTGTGCATCGCCGGCGTCACGGCGTTCGCCCCGCGCTTCGGCGTGGCCGCCCCGCTGTTGCTGGTGCTGATCGGCGCCACCGTCAGCCTGCTCCCCTTCGTGCCTGTCGTCGAAGTCGAGCCCGAGCTCGTGCTCATGGGGGTGCTGCCCCCGTTGCTCTACTCCGCCGCCGTGTCGATGCCGGCGATGGACTTCCGGCGCGACCTGACCACGATCAGCAGTCTCTCGGTCGTGCTGGTGGTCGTGAGTGCGGTGATCGTGGGGGTGTTCCTCGACCACACCGTGCCAGGGGTGAACCTCGCCGTCGGCATCGCGGTCGGGGCGATCATCAGCCCCACCGACGCGGTGGCCACGACGATCGTCAGTCGGCTCGGGGTCACGCCACGAGTGGTCACGGTGCTCCAGGGCGAGAGCCTCCTCAACGACGCGACCGCCCTGGTTCTGCTGCGCTCGGCGGTCGCCGCCGCCGCTGCGAGCGTCACGCTTCTCGACGTGGCGATCGACTTCGTGGTCGCCGTCGTGATCGCGGTCGCGGTCGGCCTCCTCGTCGGCCGACTGAACCTCTGGGTACGGCGCGGTGTCGACGACCCCGCGGTGAACACCGCGATCTCGTTCGCGGTGCCGTTCGTGGCATATCTGCCCGTCGAGCACCTCGGCGCCTCCGGCCTGGTCGCCGCTGTCGCCGCCGGGCTCTACACCGGTCAGGCTGGCCCGCGCTACCTCGCGCCACGACACCGTCTCGCCGAGGAGCAGAACTGGCGCACCATCGAGCTGCTGCTCGAGGGTGGCGTCTTCCTCCTGATGGGGCTCGAGCTCGATGCCCTGATCCGCGACCTGCGCCAAGAGGAGTCCCTCACCGGCCAGGCGCTGTGGGCCGGGGCCGCCGCCGCCGCGATCGTGGTGCTCGTCCGAGCGATGTACGTGGTCCCGCTGCTCTGGGCGCTGCACCGACGGGCGCTGCGCGGCGACAGGTTCCGCGGACACCTGGAGGACTGGCAGACCCGGCTCGACGCGGGCGCGGTGGCGCCGCGTGCCCCGCTTGGGCGACCACCCCGCACTGCGGAGGAGAAGGAGCGGCACGCCCAGGCCACGGAGCGTCGGACCGAGCAGCTGCGCACCCGCGTGCGCCGTTCGCTGGCGGACATCGACTACCTGACCGGCGCCCCGATGGGCTGGCGGGAGGGCACGGTGCTGGTGTGGGCGGGGATGCGCGGTGTCGTCACCCTGGCCGCGGCCCAGACGCTGCCGGCCGAAACGCCCCATCGCTCGCTGCTGGTCATGATCGCCTTCGTCGTCGCGACAGGGACCCTCGTCGTGCAGGGCGGCACGCTGCCCTGGCTGGTCCGCCGGCTCGGCCTGGCCGGCGCCGACGATGCTGCCGAGGTCGAGGAGCGGATCCAGCTCCTGGCCGAGCTCGCGGCCGCCGGTCGGGACGTGCTGGACGACCCGCAGCTCAGGAAGGCCGACGGGGCGACGTTCGACCCCGCGGTCGTGGCGCGTCTCCGCGCCCAGTTCGAGATCCCCCTGGACGCCGATGCCTGGGCCTCCGCCCGGGACCTGGAGACGGACTACCACGAGCTCCGCCTGCGGGTGATCGAGCAGATGCGCAGCACCCTCCTCGACGCCCGCAGCGACGGCACCTACGACTCCGAGGTGCTCGAGGGCGCCCTCGCCGTCCTCGACGCCGACCAGATCAGCCTGGAGGTCCGCGGCGGACCATTGCAGGCGTGAGCCTCGCCCACCGATCGAGGCGCCTCAGGCGTCGAGGGTCTCGACGTCGACGTCGTAGGCACCCTGCACGATGAACTCCTTGCGCGGAGCGACGTCGGAGCCCATCAGGAGCTCGAAGACCTCGGCGGCGCCTTCCGCGTCGTCGACGGTGATCCGTCGCAGCGTGCGGTGACGCGGGTCCATGGTGGTCTCGGCGAGCTGGTCGGCGTCCATCTCGCCCAGGCCCTTGTAGCGCTGGACCGGGTCACGCCAGCGGATGCCCTTCTTGGCGAGCTCGGCCAGGCGGCGCTGCAGCTCGTCGTCGGAGTAGGTGTAGACGTACTTGTCCATCCCCTTCTTGGGGTTGGCGAGCTCGATGCGATGCAGGGGCGGCACGGCCGAGAAGACGCGGCCGTCCTGGATCAGGCCGGGCATGTAGCGGAAGAAGAGCGTGGCCAGCAGGCAGCGGATGTGCGCGCCGTCGGAGTCGGCGTCCGCCATGAAGATGATCCGGCCGTAGCGCACGGCGTCGAGGTCGAAGGTGCGTCCGGAGCCCGCGCCGACGACCTGGATGATCGAGGCGCACTCGGCGTTCTTGAGCATGTCGCCGACGGAGGCCTTCTGGACGTTGAGGATCTTGCCGCGGATCGGGAGCAGGGCCTGGAACTCCGAGTCGCGCGCCAGCTTGGCGGTGCCGAGGGCCGAGTCTCCCTCGACGATGAACAGCTCGGTGCGGTCGTTGTCGGTCGCGCGGCAGTCGGCGAGCTTGGACGGGAGGGCGGAGGACTCCAGGGCGTTCTTGCGGCGCTGGGTCTCGCGGTGCTGACGGGCGGCGATCCGGGTCTTGGAGGCCGCGACGACCTTCTCCATGACCAGCCTGGCCTGGGCCTTCTCGGCCCGCTTGGTCGAGGTGAGGAAGGCCTTGAGCCGGCTCGCCACGATCTTGCGCACGGAGGCGCGGACCGCGGGGGTGCCCAGGATCTCCTTGGTCTGGCCCTCGAACTGCGGCTCGGCGAGGCGCACGGTGACCACGGCGGTCAGCCCCTCGAGCACGTCGTCCTTGAGGACGTCGGCGTCGCCGACCTTGAGCGCCTTGGCGCTGCGCATCACGTCGTTGAACGTGCGGGTCAGGGCCTGCTCGAAGCCACTCACGTGGGTGCCGCCCTTGGGCGTGGCGATCACGTTGACGAACGACCGCAGCTCGGTGTCGTAGCCGGTGCCCCAGCGCAGCGCGATGTCGACACCCAGCTCGCGCTCCACCTCCTGGGGGGTCATGTGGCCCTTCTCATCGAGCAGCGGCACGGTCTCAGTGAACGTGTCGCTGCCCTGGAGCCGGATCACCTCGGTGACCGGGTCGTCGTGGGCCAGGAACTCGGCGAACTCGGCGATCCCTCCGTCGTGGCGGAACTTCTCCTCGACTAGCTGGCCCTCACGTTGGTCGCGGATCACCAGCTCGAGCCCGGGCACGATGAACGACGTCTGCCGGGCGCGTCCGAGCAATCCCTCGAGCTCGAAGTGCGCGTCCTTGGTGAAGATCTGCCGGTCGGGCCAGAACCGGATGCGGGTGCCGCTGCGCCCCTTCGCCACGCGCCGGCCCTTGCGGGAGAGCCCGGAGCGACCCGTGAAGGCCGCCGACGGGCCGTCGCCGTCGAAGACGCCGGGCACGCCTCGCTGGAAGCTCATCCCCTGGCCGGCCGGCGACCGGTCGACGTCGATGTCCATGCGTGCCGATAGCGCGTTGACCACCGAGAGGCCGACACCGTGCAGTCCACCGGTGGCGACGTAGGAGCCGCCCCCGAACTTGCCTCCGGCGTGGAGCTTGGTCGCGACCACCTCGACGCCCGGCAGCCCGGTCTTCGGCTCCTTGTCGGTGGGGATGCCGCGTCCGTCGTCGTAGACCTCGGCAGAACCGTCGGGGTGCAGGGTCACCTCGACCGTGCGCGCGGCCCCGGCGAGGGCCTCGTCGACGCCGTTGTCGATGATCTCCCACAGGCAGTGCATCAGCCCCCGGGTGTCGGTCGAGCCGATGTACATGCCCGGGCGCTTGCGGACCGCCTCCAGCCCCTCCAGTACGAGGAGGTGCGCGGCGTTGTAGGCCTGGTCGGCGATCGTCGGGCTCCTCTCCTCGGTCTGGCGCTCTGGATTCTCCCCGAGGAACCAACCTACCGAGAGGGTCGGACACCGACGGTCCGCCACGCCTGTCCGGCGGCCGTCCCAGGGACGCCCGGACGCACGACGTGACCTGCGACACGCGGGTCCGGGAAGTGGTCGAGTTCACCGTCCTGTCACAAGGCGGGTCTAGCGTGGAGGTCAACTCCGGGAGCACCCGTCACCCGGGGCATCACGAATCGGACACGATCGGAGGACGGGATGCCACGAATCCGGCACCTCGGGGGCCGTGGAGAGGCACACTCGTCCTGAAGGAGCACCCAAGGACCTGCAGGGCCGGCCAGGAATCTTTGGCCCGGTCGCTACGTTGAGCCAGACACCGATGAGTAGAAATGAGGCCGATGTGACCACTGCCGTTGCCCCTGGTGCTGCCGCGCTGAGCGCGGCCGACCGCTGCGACCGCTGCGGGGCGCAGGCCTACCTCAAGGTCGAGCTTCTCAGCGGCGGCGAGCTGCACTTCTGCGCGCACCACGCCCGCGAGCACGGCGACGCACTCCGGGCCGTCGCCGCCAACGTCGTCGACGAGACGCACCTCCTCTCCGACACCCCGACGTCCGCACCCGACGGGGAGCGCTGAGACTCGGCGTACCGATAGCCACGACCACTGGCCGGCCCCGGACGAACCGTCCGGGGCCGAGTCGAGTCGTCTCCCTCATGGCGACACCGCCTGTGACAGGGTGACGCCGTGAGTGGGACCGAGGTGGTCGTCGCGCTGGCGATCCTGGTGGGCCTGGTCGGGATCATCGTCCCGGTCCTGCCCGGGTCGGTGCTCGTCCTCGGGGCCATCGTCGTGTGGGCCTTCCAGGTCTCGACGCCGACCGCGTGGACGGTCTGCGCGGCAGCCGCCTTGCTGCTCGTGGTGGGCACCGTCGTCAAGTACGCCGTGCCCGGGCGGCGGCTCAAGGACGCCGGCATCCCCTCGGCCACGCAGTGGACCGGGGTCGCGGTGGGCGTGGTGGGCTTCTTCGTGATCCCGGTGGTCGGCCTCTTCCTCGGCTTCGTGCTCGGGGTGTACCTGGCCGAGCTCGCCCGGGTCGGCGTTGCCGCGTCCTGGCCCTCCACCGTGCATGCCCTGAAGGCCGTCGGTCTCAGCGTCCTGATCGAACTGGTCGCCGCGACGCTCGCTGCGGTCGTCTGGCTCGTCGGCGTGGTCGTCACCTAGGAGCTGTGGGTGGCCATCGTCCTGAGCCTGCTGGCAGCGCTCACCTACGGCCTCGCCGACTTCGCCGGCGGGGTGGCGGCCAAGCGCACCAGCGCGTGGGCGGTCGCCTTCGTCGCCCAGGTCGCCGGTACCTTCCTGGTCGCGGCCCTGGGACTGTTCTCCTCCGGTGATCCGACGTCGTCCGACGTCGTCTGGGGACTCGTGGCCGGCGTCGGCAACGGCCTGGGCACGGCCTTCCTCTACCGCGGCCTCTCCTCGGGACGGATGGGCGTGGTCGCACCGGTCTCCGGGGTCGGCGCGGTGGTGGTGCCGGTGATCGTCGGCTTCCTCAGCGGGGAGCGCCCTCCGGCGCTGGTGTGGGCGGGCATCGCGCTGGCCCTGCCGGCGATCTGGCTGGTCGCGCGCGAGCCCTCGGTGGATGTCGCCGGCGCACCCGAGCCCCCTGGGAGCGGGCTGCTCGACGGCGTGCTGGCGGGGTTGGGGTTCGGCGGCATGTTCGCCGCCCTTGCCCAGGTCTCACCCGATGCCGGCCTGATGCCCCTGGCGCTCAACCAGGGCGCAGCCGGGGTGACCATCGTCGTCGTGGCGGCGGTGGTCGGCCAGCCGTGGGTGCCGCGCTCCGGCATCGCCTGGGTCGGGGCCATCGCGGGCCTCCTGGGCGCGACCGCGACGGTGTTCTTCCTGCTGGCCACGCGCGAGGGCTTCCTCAGCGTGACAGCGGTGCTCACCTCGCTGTACCCGGCGTTCACCGTACTGCTGGCCGCTGGGGTCCTGCACGAGCACGTGCATCGCATGCAGGCGGTGGGACTGGCCCTCTGCGCCGCTGCGGTCACGCTCGTCGCACTCGGGTGACCGGGATCGGCCGTTCCGGTTGCCGCGCTTGTCCGCCTGCCCTCACCATGGGTCGGGGGACCTCGGGCCGTGCCCTTCCGACCCAGCAGACAGGCCGCCCGAAATGGCACCTTCCCGCCGTCACTCCCGTCGTACCGGGAGCTCGCTCGCCGCGCTCCTCGTAGCCCTCGTGCTGACGGCGGCGACCGTGCTCACCGGGGCCGCCGCCGCGCCGGCCGCACCCGCCGAGCGCGCAGGCTTCGTCAAGCACAGCGGACCCAACTGGGTGTGGTTCGGGCCCAAGAGCTGGGTCGCGTCGTACGGCGTGTACGGGATCAACGTGACGTCGGCCAACGGCCGCACCGGACTCGACCTCGGGTTCAGCAGCATCGCCTGTGCCCCGGGCCAGACCTGGGACGAGTCGGTCGCGAACTACTTCGCCGGCCAGCGTCAGGCCCTCCGGAACAGCGGCGCGACCATCACGGCTGCCTCCGCCATCGTGCCCCCGTCGGGCATGGCCGTGCTGTACCGACGCCAGGTGCTCTCGATCGCCACCGGCGGCAAGAACGCGCTCAAGGGCAAGGTCGTCCTCGACTACGACTACACGACGACGGTGGACGGCTTCAACTACTGCTACCAGCGCAGCATCGGCCTCACCGCCCCCAAGAAGCGGTGGGCCGCGGACAAGAAGACCCTCAAGCGTGTCTGGGACAGCCTCGCCTACTCCGGTCCGGGCGCTTACGAGGACGACGAGTAGCGAGGTCTCCTGACACTGCCGGCTGCCGACCAGCGCCGACCCGCTCGCGGCAGGAGGAAGCGTCCGACACGCTCGCGCCATCAAGGCTCGCGCGCCAGCGTGGCGGCGCC
>CAZIVD010000017.1:21069-66256 GCA_964542635.1 uncultured Nocardioides sp.
GACGGGCCGCTGCGCGATCAACGACCGACGAGCGGTCTGGAACGGCGGCCCGGCGTGGCGGCGCCGACGGGCCGCTGCGCGATCAACGACCGACGAGCGGTCTGGAACGGCGGCCCGGCGACCAGCGCCGACACGCTCGCGCCATCAAACTAGTTGTCGAACGTGATGGTGCGGATGGCGATGTCGGTCAGCACCGGCGAGGCAGCCAGGGAGAGGTTGCAGATGGCGATCGTCGCGGTGTTGGCCGCGTGGACCCCCACGCCGTAGAGGAACATGCCGGCCGGCAGCGGGTCGACAGCACTGATGATCACGGACTGTCCGACGACGGTCCCGGACACACTGATCTGGCCGGTGAAGCAGCGCCCCGTGACGATCGATCCGAGGCTGATCGCGCCGGTGACGTCGACGCCGAGGATGTCAGCGGTGGTGAGGGAGTTGTTCACCACTTCCGAGCTGCCCACCGCGCCGCTCGCGATGTCGGCCGCGACGATCGTCGAGTCCGCGATCTCTGCGCTCTCGACCGCACCGGTCGCGATGTCGGAGGAGAGCACGGCACCGTCCAGGATCTTGGCTGAGTTGACCGAGCTGCCCTGGATCTCCAAAGAGCTCACCGAGTTGGTGGCGAGGTCGTCGGCGGTGAGCGAGTTGTTGGAGATGTCCAGGGAGCCGACGCTGTCGTCCTGGATGTCGACCCCGGCCACCGAGCCGTCCGCGATGTCGGCCGAACCCACCGTGCCGTTGAGGATGTCAGCCGCCGTCACGCCGCCGTCGGCGAGGTCGTCCGACCCGACCGTGCCGTCCTTGATCGTCCCCGTGGTCACCGACGCCGGCTTCAGGTCCTCCGCGGCGATCGTCCCGTCGAGGATCTTGGGACCGGTGACGGCGCCGTTCTTGAGCTTCAGGGTCGTGACCGCCCCCTTGCCGAGATCGGCGGCCTTGACCTGACCGTTGACGATGTCCTTGGAACGCACCGTGTTGGCGGCGTACGCCGTCCCGGTGCCGAGTGCGACCACCAGGGCCAGGGTGGACGCGACGTTGGCATAGGTGAACCGTCGACCTACGGCAGAGAGGGCAGAGGCGACCATGACGGGCTCCTTGACTCGTGACTTCAACAGCCGAGCCGGGAGTCCTCAAGAGCCCCCGATGGCGGGCGCACGCCCGATCTCTGGGCCACATCCTGCCTCACCGAGAGTGGACCGACCTCCTCGGATGCGGAGCGGGTCGGGCTCTCGCTGGGCCGCCAACGCCGGTGTGGGGGCCACCCGTTCCCGGCCCGCCGACGGTGGCTCTCACACCGCCAGGCCGGAACGCGGCAGGGAGAGGCGCCAGCAGGCCCGCGCCTCCTGCCTCAATCGAGGTAGTCGCGGAGCACCTGGGAGCGACTCGGATGCCGCAGCTTGCTCATCGTCTTGGACTCGATCTGGCGGATCCGCTCGCGGGTGACGCCGTAGACCTTGCCGATCTCGTCGAGCGTCTTGGGCTGGCCGTCGGTGAGCCCGAACCGCATCGACACGACGCCGGCCTCACGCTCGGAGAGCGTGTCGAGGACGGCGTGCAGCTGCTCCTGGAGCAGGGTGAACGAGACCGCGTCGGCCGGGACGATGGCCTCGGAGTCCTCGATCAGGTCGCCGAACTCGGAGTCGCCGTCCTCGCCAAGGGGCGTGTGCAGGGAGATCGGCTCACGGCCGTACTTCTGCACCTCGATGACCTTCTCAGGGGTCATGTCGAGCTCCTTGGCGAGCTCCTCGGGCGTCGGCTCGCGGCCGAGGTCTTGGAGCATCTGCCGCTGGACGCGGGCGAGCTTGTTGATGACCTCGACCATGTGCACGGGAATGCGGATCGTGCGGGCCTGATCGGCCATCGCCCGGGTGATCGCCTGCCGGATCCACCAGGTGGCGTAGGTCGAGAACTTGTAGCCCTTGGTGTAGTCGAACTTCTCGACCGCGCGGATCAGGCCGAGGTTGCCCTCCTGGATCAGGTCCAGGAACAGCATCCCGCGACCCGTGTAGCGCTTGGCCAGCGACACGACGAGCCTCAGGTTGGCCTCGAGCAGGTGGTTCTTGGCGCGCCGACCGTCCTCGGCGATCCACTCCAGCTCCTCCTCGAGCTTCGGCGTGATCTTGCCGCCCTTGCCGAGCTTCTCCTCGGAGAAGAGGCCTGCCTCGATGCGCTTGGCGAGATCGACCTCCTGCTCGGCGTTGAGGAGCGAGACCTTGCCGATCTGCTTGAGGTAGTCCTTGACCGGGTCGGCGGTCGCGCCCGCGACCATCACCTGCTGCTCGGGCTCGCCGGTGTCGTCGGCGTCGGAGACGACGAACGACGCCTCCTTCTCGTCCTCCTCGATCGAGGGGTCGGACACCACGTCCTTCTCGAACTGATCGTCGGAGATGTCGGGCAGGACCCGCTTGCCGTCCGGGCCGATCACGACCTGCTCAGCGACCTCGATCTCGACGACCTCGGTCTCGACGGCGACCGTGCCGGTCGTCTGGGTGTCCGCAGGCGCCTTCGCGGGGGCCTTTGCGGGCGCCTTCGCCGACGCCTTGGCCGGGGCCTTCCGAGCCGTGGCCGGAGCCTTGCGGGCAGCCGGTGCGGCCTTCTTGGTCGGCGTCGCGGCCGCCTTCGCAGGGGCCTTCTTGGCGGGCTCCTTCGCCGCGGCCTTGGCCGGTGCCGCCTTGGTCGCCTTGGTGGCCGTGGAGTTCTTGACGGTGGCCGTCTTGCGGGTGGTTGCCGTCGCCGCAGAGACCGCCTTGCGTGCGTTCGAGGACACGAACACCTCTCGTCGTGGGAGATCGGGGCGCGGCAAAGCCCCGCTTTCGTCAAGAGCCGCGCTTCGTATCATGCCACGGGCGTGGTGAGGGGCCGAACCCAGGGCGCGACCACCTACCCCGCTGCTGCTGCCTTCTTGGCCTTCTTGAAGTCGCGGACCTTCTGCAGCGAGTCGGCATCGACCACGTCGGCGACCGATCGGTAGCCCTCCAGGGAGTAGTCGCCGGCCGCTTGCTCCCAGCCCTCGGGCCGGACGCCGAGCTGCTTGGCCACGAGGGCGGTGAAGATCTGCGCCTTCTGCCGGCCGAAGCCCGGCAGCGCGAGCAGTCGTGTCATCAGGTCTTCGCCGCTGGCCGCCTCCTCCCACAGCCGCGCGGTCTGACCGTCGTACGTCTGCACGACGTGCGCGGCGAGCGCCTGCACCCGTCCCGCCATGGACCGGCCGTAGCGGTGGATCGCGGGCGGCGTCGCACAGAGCTCGGCGAACTCCTGGGGGTCGGCAGCGGCGATCGCGGCCGGCTCCAGCGTGCCGAACCGGTCCAGGATCTTGGCCGGCCCGGCGAACGCGCGCTCCATCGGGAACTGCTGGTCGAGGAGCATGCCGGTGAGAAGCGCGAAGGAGTCCTCCGAGAGCACCCGGTCGGCCACCGGGTCCTGGGCGATCTGGATGGTCATGAGCCGATCCTCTCAAACTGCCGACACCCGCTTGGATTTGCTTATCCCTCTAAGTTGTCTTTATGATCATAAGCATGCTGACCGATCGCGAGCAACAGATCGTCGACCTGTTGCGTCGAGACCCGCTCATGGGGTCCGACGCCCTGGCGGCAGCGCTCGGCACCACCCGCGCATCGGTCAACGTGCACATCTCCAACCTCGGCAAGAAGGGGGTGATCCTCGGCCGGGGCTACGTCCTGGCCGAGAGCCCTGGCGTCGTCGTGATCGGCGGCGCCAACATGGATCTCAAGGCGCGCAGCCTGGCTCCCGCGACCAGCCGCACCAGCAACCCCGGTCACGGCTCGATGGCACCCGGCGGAGTCGCCCGCAACGTCGCCGAGAACCTGGGTCGGCTCGGCCACCGGGTGCATCTCGTCAGCGTGGTGGGCCGCGACCCCCTCGGCGAGAACCTGCTGAGTCACACAGCGGCGGCCGGGGTGCGGCTCGAGTACGTCGCGCGGACCGACCGTCCCACGGGCACCTACACCGCCGTCCTCGACGCCGACGGCGAGCTGATCGTCGCGATCGCCGACATGGACGCCACCGCCGAGCTCGGCCCCGATCAGCTCCAGGCCGCTCGAGACGTGATCGCCAGCGCCGGTGTGTTGGTGGTCGACGGCAACCTTCGCCGCGACGCCCTCGAGCATGCCCTGGACCTGGCGAGCGGAGTACGCACGATCTTCGAGCCGGTCAGCGTGCCCAAGGCCGCGGGACTCCGGGACGCCCTCGACGGGCGTGTGTACGCCGTGACGCCCAACCGCGACGAGCTCGCTGCCCTGACCGGTCTGCCGACCCGCACCGACAAGCAGGTGCGCGCCGCTGCCGCGGCCCTCCACGACCGCGGGGTCGAGCTGGTGTGGATCCGCCTCGGGGAGCGCGGCTCGGCGCTGAGCACGGTCGACGACCAGGTCGAGGTCTCGGCGCTGCCCACCATCGTCGAGGACGTCACCGGGGCCGGCGACGCCATGCTCGCCGCGTTCTGCCACGTGCTCCTCGACGGCGGCTCCCCCGAGGCGGCCGTGCGCTTCGGCCACGCCGCCGCCGCCCTCACCATCGCCAGCCCCCACACGGTCCGACCCGACCTCACCCCGCGGCTGATCCTGGCCGCGCTCGACCAGAAGGAATCCTCATGACCACGCCCCACCCGTCCCTCGTGCTGACCGACGAGGTCGCCCAGGCGCTGGCGGACGGCGCGTCCGTCGTCGCCCTGGAGAGCACGATCATCAGCCACGGCATGCCCTACCCGCAGAACGTCGAGATGGCCACAGAGGTCGAGCGGATCGTCCGGGCGGGAGGCGCGGTCCCCGCCACCATCGCGGTGCTGGACGGCCGCCCCAGGGTCGGTCTCGACGAGCAGGGTCTCGAACTCCTGGCCACGGACCCCGACGTCGCGAAGGTCAGCGTCCGCGACCTGCCGTACGTGATCGCCCGCGGCGGGCACGGTGCGACCACCGTGGCCGCGACCATGCGGCTCGCCTCTCTCGCGGGCATCGCCGTGTTCGTGACCGGCGGGCTCGGCGGGGTGCACCGGGGTGCGCAACAGACGTTCGACAGCAGCGCCGACCTGACGGAGCTGTCGCTCACCGACGTCGCCGTCGTCTCGGCCGGGGTGAAGTCGATCCTCGACATCGCCCTGACCCTGGAGACGCTGGAGACCCTGCAGGTCCCCGTCATCGCCTACGGCACCGACGCCTTCCCGGCGTTCTTCTCCCGCGAGAGTGGGCACCAGGCGCCGATGAGAGCGGACTCCCCCGCGGAGGTGGCGGACCTGATGGCCGCCAAGTGGGGCCTCGGGATCGCAGGCGGCGTGTCCGTGGTGAACCCGATCCGCGAGGAGGACGAGATCCCGGCCAGCGAGATGGACGGCGTCATCCAGCGGGCCCTTCAGGACATGGAGGCTGCCGGCGTCCACGGCAAGGACGCCACCCCGTTCCTCCTGGGCCGGATCGTCGAGATCACCGGGGGCGCCAGCCTGAGGGCCAACATCGCGTTGGTCAACAACAACGCGCGGCTCGGCGCCCAGGTGGCCACGGCGTACGCCGCACGCTGACGCCGGCCTACTCGGCTGCCTTGACCGCCAGCACGGCGCAGGGCGCGTCGAGCAGGACACGTTGGGCGTTGCTGCCCAAGATCAGCTTGCCGACGGGGGTGCGCCGGCGCAGGCCGATGACGATGAGGTGTGCATCGGCCCCCTCGGCGATGCCGATCAGGTCCTCGGCGGGCTCGAAGCCCCGCACGAGCTGCCGGAGCTCGAAGGTGACGCCGGCGTCCTCCAGCCGGGTCCGCACGGCAGTCATGTGCTCGTCGTCCTCACGCGAGTCGTCGCCGTCGTACTCAGCACCGCCACGGTGGGAGTTCACCACCACCAGTGTGTCGCCGCGGAGCTTCGCCTCGTCGATCGCCCGCGCGAGCGCCGCGTCGCCCTCGGGCTTCGGCACGTACCCCACGACGATGGTCCCCATGGCAACTCCTCCGGATCTTGGCGATGCGCCTCGCGCGCGGTCGACTGCCTCCCCCGGCACCGTAGCGCGGGACGTCGGGCGCGGGAACTGTGGAGGGCCTCGGCGCGGCGTGCCGCACCTCCGGCATGGTGCCCGCGTGGCACCGCTCGAGGAACCGCTCGCTCGCGCTGACCAGCTGCGCCTGCGCGGGCTCGTCCTGGACCACAAGCGATCCGAACGCCGCCGGCGCTTCCCGGCCCTCCTCCACCTCGCGACTCCGACGCGCGCCGTCGTCGGTCAGGTGTCCGAGCCGCCCGCTGCGGGACCAGACCCCGGCCTCGACCTCGCGTTGCGGGCCGACCTGCTCGGCACCCTGCTCAGGCGAGCCGGGGCTCCTGCCTTGGCCTGGCTCACCCGCCCCGGCACGCTGGAGGTGCAGGACGTCGATCTGCACTGGCTGCGGGCCGTGCGCGGGGTCTCCGGCGAGACGGGCATCGCCGTGACCTTCGTCGTGGTCACGCGCGAGGGCTGGCAGGACCCGGCCAGCGGCGTGGGCCGCCGGTGGCGGCGCCTCCGGACGCGCTGAAGGGGTCCCCGTCAGTCCCAGGTGTGCACCGGCTCGTTGGTGTGCATCCGCTCGCGATACTCCAGGAGCACGGCGCGCAGCGCGTCGAAGCGCTCCTGGTCGTGCCGGGCGGCCATCTTGCCGACGAACCACGAGGCGCCGTTCACCCCGCGCAGGCAGCGCTGCTCGATGATGCCGAGCAGCCGGTCCGACTCGTGCGCGGGCACCCCCCAGTCGGCCAGACCCCGATGCGCCAGCGGGAGCAGCCGCCGCAGCACCAGCTCGGTCGCCCGGACCTCCCCGACCTCGGGCCAGTAGACCTCGGCGTCGATGCCTCGCTCGGCCGCGGCCTCGAAGTTCTCCTCGGCCGCCTTGAACGACATCTGCGACCACAGCGGCCGCTCGCTCTCGGCGAGGCTGCGGACCAGACCGAAGTAGAACGCGGCGTTGGCCATCAGGTCGGCGACGGTGGGGCCTGCCGGCAGCACGCGGTTCTCCACCCGGATGTGCGGCCGACCGCCGGCGATGTCGTAGACCGGCCGGTTCCAGCGGTAGATCGTGCCGTTGTGCAGTCGGAGCTCGCCCAGGCGCGGGGTCCCGCCGGCCGCGAGCACCTCTCGGGGATCCTCGTCCTCCGTGATCGGCAGCAGCGCCGGGAAGTAGCGGACGTTCTCCTCGAAGAGGTCGAAGACCGACGTCACCCAGCGCTCCCCGAACCAGACCCGCGGCCGGACGCCCTGGGCCTTCAGCTCCTCGGCACGCGTGTCGGCCGCCTGCTCGAACAGCGGGATCCGGGTCTCGCGCCACAACTCCTTGCCGACGGCGTACGGCGAGTTCGCGCCCAGGGCGAGCTGGACCGCGGAGACCGCCTGCGAGGCGTTCCAATAGGCCGCGAACTGCTCGGGCGAGGTCTGGACGTGGAGCTGGGTGCTCGTGCAGGCAGCCTCCGGGAGGATCGAGTCGGCGGTGGCGACGAGGCGCTCGGGACCGCTGATGTCGATCGAGATGTCCTCACCGCGCGCGATCAGGATCTGCTCGCTGATGAGGCGATAGCGCGGGTTCGCGCTCATGGTGCTCGGTCGCAGGTGCGTCTCGGCGAGCGTGGGCAGGATGCCGATCATCACGAGGTGCGCGCCCACCTCCGCGGACTTCTCCTCGGCGTCGTTGAGGCTGCGCCGGAGAGACGCCTCGAAGGTCGTCAGGGCACCCTCCCGGAGCTTGGCGGGCGGGACGTTGATCTCGATGTTGAACTGGCCGAGCTCGGTCTGGAACGCCGGGTCGGCGATGGCGGCGAGCGCCTCGGCGTTGCGCAGAGCGGGGTCACCGACCTCGTCGACCAGGTTGAGCTCGACCTCGAGGCCTGTCATCGGGTCGTCGGTGTCGAACTGACGCTCGCTCAGCATCTCGGCGAACACGTCGAGACAGACCCGGACCTTCTCCCGGTAGCGGGTGCGGTCGGCGCGCGAGAACTCCTGAGCCTCCACGTCTTCGCCCATGGACGCACCTTAGGGCGCGATCCCGGTGCCGCGGCAGAGGGCGCCACCGTCCGGACGCCCCGAGCGCCGCCAGACTCGGACTCATCTCACCGCCTCCCAGACGCTCGGAGGCAGAGCCTGCTCGAGGGCGTCGGCGACCCGGTCCCGGAGGGTGCAGGGCACCGAGCCCTCGCCCGCCCGGTCGATCGCACACCAGGCGAGGGCGCCGTCACCGGCCAGCCACGCCAAGAAGGCCAGCACCGACGCTGCGGCCGCGACCTTCTCCGGCGGCGCGGCGCGCACCAGGGCGGACCAGGTGTCGACGTGACACCCGGCGTCCCTGCGATCGACGCCGGCGAGCACCGCATCGCGTCCGGCGGGCGACTGCACGCCCTCGAGGATCCGGGCGGTCTCGTGGGCCGTCGGGGCGTCCCCCGACGCGACCAGCCTCGCCACCATCGCGGCGACCTCCTCCCCCGGCTCGTGCGCGGGGCCCCTGACCAGGACAGCCGAGACCGACCGGACCGCCTCGGGGTCGGCGGCCACGGTCGCGGCCAGCTCGGTCCTGGACGAGCGGGTGACCCTGCCCGAGGCCACGGCGCGCGCCGTGAACACGTGACCCGCCAGGTCGTAGGGGACCCCTCGGCCCTCCCCTCGCCCCTTCTCGAGCGGCACCCGCCACCACTGACGGCCGTCTGCCCTCAGCACCTCGACCACGTCGATCGCGTGCCCGTGGAAACAGCGGACCAACTCTCGGGCGCAGGCCGCGGCCCGGTCGGGGCTGATCGCATAGAGGACGAAGAGCGCGCGTCCGACACCGTGCCGCACGGCCGGACGCACGAGCGTCAGAGCCACGTCCGTGCGGTCCTCCCTGCTGGCCGGGAGATCGACCCGGGCATGGAAGCACTCGGCGCCTCCGAACGTCAGCATCACCACCGACTCCTCGGGCGAGAAGCCCAGGACGATGGGGACGGCGGCCAGGATGTCCTCGGGTGAGCGGGCGGTCATGCCCGCTGGGTTCAGTCTCGGGTCGTTCGCTCTCGGGGCGTTCATTCTCGGTGCATTCATGGGGCCGAGGCTCCCGGCCGCTCCCCCCGCCCCCGGACCAGCACGCGGAGGCCGCCGAGCGGCCCTGACCGGAGCCGCGCCGGGGGATGACTGGTGGGCGCCGCAGACTACGTTTCGGTGACATGCGCTCGGTCGCCTCGGTCCTGCACCTCGACCTCGACGCGTTCTTCGCCGCCGTCGAGCAGCGGGACAAGCCGTCGTTGCGCGGGAAGCCGGTCGTCGTGGGTGGCGTGGGCGGCCGGGGCGTGGTCGCCACGGCGTCGTACGAGGCCAGGAAGTACGGCGTCCGCTCGGCCATGTCGACCCGCGAGGCGCGCTCACGCTGCCCGCACGCGGCGTTCCTGACCGGGCGGTTCCACGCCTACCGCGAGGCCAGCGAGGCGGTCTTCGCCGTGCTGCGCGAGACCTCGCCGCTGGTCGAGCCGCTGTCGCTGGACGAGGCGTTCGTCGACCTCGCGGACGCCGGGCTGCCCGATCTCCAGGTCCCGAGCGTCACGGCGCTGGCACGTGAGCTGCAGACCCGCGTCACCGAGGTCACCGGCGGTCTGACCGCCTCCGTGGGAGTCGCCTCCTCGAAGTTCCTGGCCAAGGTGGCCAGCGACCTGGAGAAGCCCGAGGGCCTGGTGGTCGTGCCGCCCGGGACCGAGCTCGACCTGCTGCGGCCGATGCACGTCTCCGTGATCCCCGGCGTGGGGCCGGCTACCACCGAGCGGCTCCGACGAGCGGGCCTCCACACCGTCGCCGATCTCGAGGCCGTCAGCGAGCAGGAGCTGGTGCGGATGCTGGGCTCCGCCCACGGCCACGGGCTGCACGAGCTCGCCCACGCGCGCGACGACCGGCCGGTCGTCCCCGAGCGGGAGGCCAAGTCGATCAGCGTCGAGGGCACCTACGACACCGACCTGACCGATCGGCGCCTGATGGCCGGGTTGCTCACCGGGCAGTCGCGCGAGGTCGCCGACCGGCTCCGCAGCAGCGGGCTCGCGGGACGCACGGTCACCATCAAGGTGCGCCTCCACGACTTCACCACCCTGAACCGGTCGGCGACGCTGCCGTCCCCGACGGACCAGGCGGCCACCATCTCCCGCGTGGCGACGGGCCTCCTGCATGACCTGGAGACCTCCGGCGGGGTCCGCCTCCTGGGCGTGGGCGTGTCCGGCCTGGCCGACTGGGTCCAGGAGGGGCTCTTCGACGATCGCTCCGACGAGGACGACGACCCGGAGGTCGATCGCGAGGTCGCGGCGGCCGCGTTCGCCGCCACCGCAGGCGTCCGCGCTCCCGGCCGCCTGTGGGCGCCAGGGGTCGACGTCGAGCACGCCGAGCACGGCAGGGGCTGGGTCTGGGGCTCGGGACGCGGCATCGTCACGGTACGCTTCGAGACGGCTCTGACCCCACCCGGCCCGGTCCGCAGCTTCCGGGTGGACGACCCCGCACTGCGCCCGTGGCGTCCGGAACCCCCCGGAGCCCGCGACGGGACTACCCTGTGACCCATGAGCCTCCGCGACCGATGTTGATCGTCACCGCCCCGCTCGCCACGACCCGACCGCTTCGCGGTCCAAGTCGTGCTGTTCGCCGCGCTGCGCGAGCTGATCCCGCTCTTCCCGGTCTACGCGCTGTTCTTCACCGACGCCGGCCTCTCCACCGGCCAGGTCTCGACGCTGTTCGTGGTGTGGTCGGCCACCCACGTGCTCCTCGAGGTGCCGTCCGGCTCCTGGGCTGACACGGTCCCGCGCCGGTGGCTGCTGGTCGCCGCCTCGGCGCTGTACGGCGCCTGCTTCGCGCTGTGGACGGCCGTGCCGTCCTTCGTGGCCTTCGCGGCCGGCTTCGTCCTCTGGGGCGTCAGCGGCTCGCTGGTCTCCGGCACCTACGAGGCCTACGTCTACGACCACCTGTTCGCCCGCGACCGGTCGGCGTCGTACGTGCGGGTGATCGCCGCCGGGCGCACCGGAGCCCTGGTGCTGAACGTGGTCGCCACCGTCGCGGCCACGCCGATCGTGGCGCTGTGGGGCCTGTCCGGAGCGGGCTGGATCAGCGTCGCGGTGTGCGTCGTCGCGACTGCGGTGGCCCTGGGCCTGCCTCCGGATGCACCCCGTTCCCACGCCGACCCGGCCACCGAGGTCTCGCCCACCGGGGCGCTCTCGTTCACGGGAGCACTCCGGGAAGGTCTGGCCGAGGCCGCCCGGCCCTCGGTGGCCCGGGCGGTCGCGCTGGCGGCCGCCGTACCGGCGTTCCTGGCCTTCGACGAGTACTTCGGGCTCCTGGCGGCGCAGGCCGGACTCTCGCTGACCCTCATACCGGTCGTCGTCGCCCTCACCGTGGCTGCCCAGGCGTGCGGCGCCGCCCTGGCGCCCCGGCTGCCGCTCCACCACCTCGGACCCGTCCTCGCGGGCGCGGGCGCACTCGTCGCCGTCGGCGCGGCGGTGCGCGTGCCTGCGGGCTTCCTGGCCATCGCAGTCGGGTACGGCGCGCTCCAGGCCGTGATCGTGGTCGCCGAGACCGATCTCCAGCACCGCATTCGCGGAGCGGCGCGGGCGACCGTCACCTCGACGAGCGGTCTGCTCAGCGAGCTGGGCGCGATCGGGCTCTACGCCTTCGTGGCCGTGGGTTCCGGCACAGCCTCGCTCGCGACCCTGGTCGCCGTCCTGGCACTCGGAGCGGCGACCCTCGGCCTGGGCGCCGTCCGGCTCTACCCGGACACCTGGCGGTCCTGAGGCACCGAGGCGGCGACCAAGCGGACCTCGTCCCCGGGACGCAGCTGGGCGCACTGCCACAGGTCGTCGGGGAGGACGACGCCGACGACCGGATAGCCCCCGGTCGTCGGGTGGTCGGCGAGGAAGACGAGCGGATGACCATCGGCCGGCACCTGCACCCCACCGAGCACGAGGCCCTCGGTGGGGAGCTCTCCGGCCCGACGTGCCACCGGCGGCCCCGAGAGCCTCAGGGCGACGCGATTGGAGTCGGCAGCCACCTCCCACCGTGCCCGGGTGAGCGCGGTCAGACCATCCACGACCCAGTCGTCACGCGGGCCCGGCCCCACCCGCAGCACCCCGGCCACGAAGGGAACCCGAGGGACGTCGACGGGGCGCGGATGAGCCACCCGGGTGCCGACGGCGAGAGCGTCCCCCGAGACCAGGGGGGCCGGGCCGATCCCTGCGAGCGTGTCGGTGGCCCGGGATCCGAGCAGGGGCGGCACCTCGAGGCCGCCGGCGAACGCGACGTAGGAGCGCACGCCCGACGTCGCGGGCCCGACCCTCACCTCGGCACCCGCGGGGACGGACACGGGCTCGCCCCAGGCCACCGGGGCGCCGTCGACCGTCACGGGCGCAGAGGCGCCCGTCACCGCGACGGCGAGCGCCTCCTCGACCCGGAGTCCGACGCCGCCCACCGTGGTCTCCAGAAGGGCTGCCGACGGCGGGTTGCCGACCAGGCGATTGGCGAGCAGGGCCGCCGGCGCGTCGAGCCAGCCGGACCGCGGCACCCCCAGGTGGGCGTAGCCCGGTCGTCCCGGGTCCTGCACGGTGGTCAACGGCCCGGGATCGAGGACCACGACGCGGCGGGTCACCTCAGGCCTCCGGGAAGGTGACCTGGGCGCCCGGCACCAACAGCGCCGGCTCCGCGCGCGTCACGTCCCAGAGGGACACCGTCGTGCGGCCGACGAGCCGCCAGCCCCCTGGTGACGCCGAGGGGTACACCCCGGCGTACGCGTCGGCCAGGCCGAGCGATCCCGCCGGGACACGCGGGCGGGGTCGCTCGAGCCGGGGCAGGGCGAGCCCGGCGTCGAGGCCGGTGCAGTAGGCGAAGCCCGGCGCGAAGCCGCAGAACGCGACCACGAACCGCGTCGACACCAGAGTTCGGACAGCGTCCGCGCGCGACATCCCCCATCGACGGGCCACGTCGTCGAGGTCGGCGCCGTCATAGGTCGTAGGCACCTCGACGGCGACGGCAGGCAGTTGGGTGTCGACGCGCGGCCCCGGCCGCCACGCGCTCAGGTAGGACCGGGCGGCCACTGGATCCGTCGGGGCGTCGACGAGGACTGTGGAGGCGGCCGGCACCAGGTCGCGACACGGGACCGAACGGCGCAGGTCCTCGTAGAGGAGAGGGACGTCGGCGGGGTCGGCCGGCTCGGCGAGGAGCGCCTCCGTCCCGACGGCCCGCACCCGCACCGACCCGGTCATGATCGGAGTATCCCGGGTGGCCTTGTCAGCCGGCAGCCTGGGGCCTCACCATGGCCGGGAAAGGGTGAGGGGCCCGGCGATGGTATGAGCATCGCAGGGCCCCTCGGCTCGGCCGCTGGGATGACGCCTCGGCCGGCCCGGCTCTCCCTCGGTCCCCGCCTCCCCCGTCATCGGGTCGGCGCCTCCGGGTCTCCCCGGTGGTGTGGGTCCTCGTTCCTTCCAGGCCCCCGATCCCCCGCAAGCGGCGGATCCGGTAGGAGAGTTCTACGGGCCGGGGCGCACCCGGCACAAGGGGTCCGCCACGACTTTCTCGGCCAGTTCCGGCACGACGGCGTGTCGTCCACAGAGCGGTCCGGGCCGTCCACAGCTACGGGTCCTCGTTCCACAGGAATGGGTCGCCGCTGTGGACGAACAGCTCCGCCGGCTGACGGCTCACCAGGGTGCTCGCAGGACCAGACCCGCCTCCGTCAGCGCCCGGCGTACGGCCATCGCCGCGTCGACTGCACCGGGGCTGTCGCCATGCACGCACACGGAGTCCACTCGCAGGGCCAGGGCCAACGCCTGGGAGGCGATGTCGGCGGCACCCTGCAACAGGGCGCCGGGCTCGTCTCGGCCCACCAGTCGGTCGCCGCGGTAGGCGCGGTCGGCGAAGCCCTCCAGGTACGTCGCCCGACCGGCCTCCGCGGCCTGCTCCAGCAGGGCCCCGGGCTGGCCGAGGACGGGCAGACGCCCCGAGCCGTCCAGCACCGCCGCCGCCTGGACCGGATCGTCACGAACTCGGTGGTAGAGAGCCCCGTGCGGCTTCAGGTACGCCACCGAGGCCCCCTCGGACACCGCAATGCCGGTCAGCACGCCGACCTGGTCGGCCACCTGCTCCGCGAGCGTCTCCGGAGGCACGTCCCGGGCGACCCTGCCGAAGTGCTCGCGGTCGGCGTAGGAGACCTGGGCCCCGACGGCCACGCCCAGCCGGGCGGCCTCCGCACACACGGCCCGCATGGTCACCGGGCCGCCGGCGTGGTAGCCGCAGGCCACGTTCGCGCTGGTCACGACCGCCAGGAGCGCCTGGTCGTCGGTGATCCCCTCCCCGAGGTCTGCGTTGAGGTCGATCGGCCGGCTGGACACCCCTAGAACCTACTGTCGAATGGGTGCTCAGGGGGCGCCCCTGAGAAGTCCCTGAGAGTTCTCCGAGGTGGCAACTCGACGGGGGTGTCGCACGTCTGTGTGGATGAAGGCGCAGCCATCGGGTACGGGAATCCCGTGAGCGCGTCGGACGTTGGAATCAACGAGTGCTCGCGCAGAGTTGCGGGCACTGAGCAGATAGGTGTTCCCCACATGGCTACCCGCACCAGCACCGCCGTGACCCGGGAGATCGAGGGTCGTGACAGCGTCGGGCTGTACCTCGACGAGATCGCGCGCAACCCCCTGCTCGACGCCGAGACCGAGGTCGAGCTCTCCAAGGCGATCGAGGCCGGCCTGATGGCCGAGCACCTGCTGGCCACCGGACGCGTCGGCCGCCGCCGCGGCGGCGCTCCCGGTCTGGCCACGCAGGCCGAGCTCGAGTGGCTCGCCGAGGAGGGTCAGCGCGCCGTCGACACGTTCATCACCGCCAACCTGCGTCTGGTGGTCTCCATCGCCCGCAAGTACGGCCGGGCCCAGATGCCCATGCTCGACCTGATCCAGGAGGGCAACACCGGCCTGATCCGGGCCGTCGAGAAGTTCGACTACACCAAGGGCTACAAGTTCTCGACCTATGCGACCTGGTGGGTGCGCCAGGCGATCACCCGCGGCATCGCCCAGCAGGCGAGAGTGGTCCGGCTTCCCGTGCACGTTGTCGAGGAGCTCAACCAGGTCGGCAGTGCCCGCCGCACCCTCGAGCGTCAGCTGGGCCGCGAGCCGGACCCGCAGGAGATCGCGACCGAGCTCGGCATGGAGCTCGAGCGGGTCCTCGACCTGATGGCGTGGGGTCGCGACCACGTCAGCCTGGACACGCCGATCGACGAGGACGGCGACACCTCCCTCGGCGACCTGATGGCCCAGGAGACGTCCCCCGGTCCCGACCTCACGGTGCTCGACGTCGAGGCCCGCGAGCGGCTCGACGCCCTCGTCGACACGCTCGACGAGCGGGCCGCCGACATCATCCGGTCCCGCTACGGGCTGACCGACGGGAGGCAGCACAAGCTGGCCGACATCGGTGCCCGGCACGGCATCTCGGCCGAGCGGGTGCGGCAGCTGGAGCGCGAGGCACTGCAGAAGCTGCGCCGCCTCGGCGACCCCGACCTGGCGGCCTAGTGGTCACCACCGGCACCCACTAGCCTCACGTACAGTCGGGGCCGTGCCCCCACACGCTTCACGACGCACGTCCACGGCCGTCGCCACCCTGGTGGCGACGGCCGTGGCGTTCTCCACCCTCTCCCTGGCGGAGCGAGCCGTGGCCGACGCGGGCGACCCCGTCCCGGTCCCCGCGGCCGCACGCGCGGTCGACACCTCGCATCCGGACCGATGGGTCGGCGACGGGACGCCGGCCAGCTGCACCTCACGGGCCGTCGTCCGTGCGGTGGCGAAGGGTGGCGTGATCCGGTTCCGCTGCGGTCCGGAGCCCGTCACGATCCTGATGCGCAAGACCGCCAAGGTCGTCAACACCAGCAAGCGGGTCGTCCTCGACGGCGGTGGCCTGGTGACCCTCAGCGGTGGCGGTGAACGCCGGATCCTCTACCAGAACACCTGCGACCCCGAGCAGGTGTGGACGACCAGCCACTGCGACGACCAGGCGACCCCGCGACTCGTCGTCCAGCACCTCGGGCTGACCGGGGGCGACTCCACGGGTGAGACGGCCGAAGGCGGGGGCGGCGGTGCCATCTTCGTTCGCGGCGGCCGACTCAAGATCGTCGACAGCACCTTCACCGACAACCGCTGCGATGCCACCGGCCCCGATCTCGGCGGGGCGGCCGTGCGCGCCCTGTCCCAACACGACGGGCAGCCCGTGTACGTCGTGGGGAGCAGCTTCAAGGGCGGGCGCTGCAGCAACGGCGCGGCGCTGAGCAGCATCGGGGTGTCCTGGGAGGTCTACAACAGCACGTTCCGCCACAACCGTGCCGTGGGCCGCGGGGCGAACCCTGCGCACCCCGGCACGCCCGGCGGTGGGTCGGGAGCCGCGATCTATGCCGATGGCAACGACTTCACCGTCCTGGTGGCCGGCTCCACGATGAAGGACAACCGGGCCCGCGAGGGCGGCGGCGCGATCTTCTTCGTGAGCAACGACCGCACCGGCGATCTCGTGATCCGGTCGTCGCGCCTCGTCGGGAACCCGAGTGCCGGCTTCGAGAACCGTCCTGGGATCTTCTTCCTCGGCCACCGCTACGACGTCAGCGACTCCGTGATCCGCTGAAGGCCCTGAAGCGTCGCGTAGAGCGCCTCGACCCGCGTGCGCAGGTCGTCGAGGCTGCCGGTGTTGTCGACGACGTGGGTCGCCACGGCCAGTCGGTCCTCGCGACTCGCCTGGGCCGCGACGCGCGCCTGGGCGTCCGTCTCGGACAGGCCGCGCAGGCGCACCATCCGGTCGATCTGCACCTCGACCGGCACGTCGACCACGACCACCGCGTCGAACGACGCCGCCTGCCCGGTCTCGATCAGCAGCGGGATGTCGTGCACCACCACGGCGCCGGCGGGAGCCGAGGCCTCGATCTCGGCGGCTCGGGCCCGCACGCGGGGGTGGATGATCGACTCGAGGGCACGACGCCGGTCGGCGTCGGCGAAGACCAGAGCGCCCAACCGAGGCCGGTCCAAGGCACCGTCCGCTCCGAGCACGTCGGGTCCGAACTCGGCGACCACGGCCGCCAGCCCGTCGGTCCCCGGTGCCACCACCTCGCGGGCCAAGATGTCGGCGTCGATGACCACCGCGCCGAGATCGGCCAGCAGGGCCGAGACGGTGCTCTTGCCCGACGCGACGCCTCCGGTCAGGCCGACCCGTGTCATCGACACACCGTCAGGACGCCGTGCGACCGAAGGTACGGCGGTACTCCTGGGGCGGCACGCCCCGGGCCCGCGTGAAGTGGTGCCGGAGCGCGGCGGCGTTGCCGAAGCCGGTCTCCGCCGCGATCCACTCGACCGGGTGGTCGGTGAGCTCGAGCAGCTCCTCCGCGGCCTGGAGCCGTTGAGTGGTCACCCAGGTGTGCGGTGTCGTGCCGGTCTCCGCGCGGAACCGACGGGCGAAGGTGCGCGGGGACATGTGGGAGCGCTTGGCCAGGGCCTCCACGCTCAGGTCCTCCGCGAGGTTCTCCAGCACCCAGGCCAGGAGAGGCCCGAGAGTCTCGGCGTCGCAGTCGGGGACCTGTCGCGCGATGAACTGGGCCTGGCCCCCGGACCGTTGCGGGGGGACGACCATCCGTCGGGCCGCCGCGGCGGCGACACGGGCCCCGAACTGCTGGCGCATCAGATGCAGGGCCGCGTCGAGGCCTGCTGCCGAGCCGGCTCCAGTCACGATCGTTCCGTCCTGCACGTAGAGCACGTTCTCGTCGACAAGGGCGGCCGGGTAGCGCTCGGCCAGGGCGTCCACGTGCCGCCAGTGCGTGGTGCAGCGCCGCCCGTCGAGAAGCCCGGCCTCCCCCAGGACGAAGGCGGCGGTGCAGTGCGCGAAGATCATCGCCCCCCGGTCGTGGGCCCGGCGCAGGAGGGCCGCCACCTCCGGGGACGGCTCCCGGAAGCGGCGCTTGGGCGAGACGCACACCAAGTCGGCGTGCTCGGCGGCCTCCAGACCGTGCTCGACGTGGATGTCGAACCCGGAAGCACCGCGCACCCGACCGGGTGTGGGCGTGGCCACGACGAAGTCGAAGACCGGGTTGTCGTCCTCCGGGTGGTAGGGCTCGGCCCACACCTCGCAGATTGCCCCGAGGCCGAACGGCTCCACCCCGTCCTGCACGACCACCGCGACCGACTTCATGACCCCTACGATGACGGGTGAATGGCAGCAAATCAACTAAGGGTGGCATTACTGCCACTCGTGGCAGCATCTCAAGCAAGGCAGGATTACTGCCATGACGTTCCTGATGATTCTCCTCGTGATCGCGGCGGTGATGTCAGCGCGCACCGTCGACCTGCTCGTCCACGACGGACGCGGCCCAGCCGCGCCGCCCCGGTCCCACTTCGAGGACCCCAGGTTCACCTCCCCGGGTGCCAGCCACCCGGCCACCAGTCGCTAGCCACCAGCACGCGGACGCAGCGAGGCCCGGTCACTCGTGGAGTGACCGGGCCTCGTGCACTGTGGCTGCTGGAGGCTCAGGAGCCGCCCGTGAGCTTCTCGCGGAGCGCCTGCAGCGCCTCGTCGGAGGCGAGGCTGCCCGAGGTCTCGGCGGCCGGGGTCTCACCCTCGGAGCCCGAGGAGTACGACGTCGGCTCGGACGCCGCGGCGTCGGCCTGCTTGGCTTCGGCCTGCTGCTTCACGTGCGCCTCCCAGCGCTCGTGTGCCTTGGCGTACTGCTCCTCCCAGGTGGCGCGCTGCTCCTCGTAGCCCTCGAGCCACTCGCCCGTCTCAGGGTCGAAGCCCTCGGGGTAGACGTAGTTGCCCTGCTCGTCGTAGGTCGCCGCCATGCCGTACAGCGTCGGGTCGAACTCCTCGACGTCGCTCGCGGTGGCCGTGTCGTTGGCCTGCTTGAGCGAGAGGGAGATCCGGCGCCGCTCGAGGTCGATGTCGATGATCTTGACCATCACCTCGTCGTCGACCTGGACGACCTGCTCGGGGATCTCGACGTGGCGCTCGGCCAGCTCGGAGATGTGCACCAGGCCCTCGATGCCCTCCTCGACCCGCACGAACGAGCCGAACGGCACCAGCTTGGTGACCTTGCCCGGGACGATCTGGCCGATCTGGTGGGTGCGGGCGAAGTGCTGCCAGGGGTCCTCCTGCGTCGCCTTCAGGGACAGCGAAACCCGCTCGCGGTCCATGTCGACGTCGAGCACCTCGACGGTGACCTCGTCACCGACGGCCACGACCTCCGACGGGTGGTCGATGTGCTTCCACGACAGCTCGGAGACGTGCACGAGGCCGTCCACGCCACCGAGGTCGACGAAGGCGCCGAAGTTGACGATCGAGGACACCACACCCTTGCGGATCTGGCCCTTCTGCAGCTGGGTGAGGAACCCGTGCCGGACCTCGGACTGGGTCTGCTCGAGCCAGGCCCGACGCGAGAGCACCACGTTGTTGCGGTTCTTGTCGAGCTCGATGATCTTGGCCTCGAGCGTCTGGCCGACGTAGGGCTGCAGATCGCGGACGCGGCGCATCTCCACCAGCGACGCAGGAAGGAACCCACGCAGGCCGATGTCGAGGATCAGGCCGCCCTTGACGACCTCGATGACGGTGCCCTCGACGACGCCGTCCTCCTCCTTGACCTGCTCGATGGTCCCCCAGGCGCGCTCGTACTGGGCGCGCTTCTTGGAGAGGATCAGCCGGCCCTCCTTGTCCTCCTTCTGGAGGACCAGGGCCTCGACCTTGTCGCCGACCGAGACGACCTCGGACGGGTCGACGTCGTGCTTGATGGAGAGCTCTCGCGAGGGGATGACACCCTCGGTCTTGTAGCCGATGTCGAGCAGGACCTCGTCCCGGTCGACCTTGACGATGGTGCCATCCACGATGTCACCGTCGTTGAAGTACTTGATGGTCTCGTCGATCGCGGCGAGGAAGTCCTCCTCCGAACCGATGTCGTTGACGGCCACCTGGGGGGCGTCGATCTCGCTCAGAGGCGCGGTGATGCTGCTCGTCATAAGGGAAGTGGATTCCTTGGTGGATAGAAGTCGTGCGGACGCGCCACAAGCCCTGTTTCACTACCGACGAAGCCCACTATCGATGGAGCCCGGCCCGAACGGCCACGATGGCGAGCCCGAGTCCACTCCGTCTGGGACCCGGGCGGACTTCTGGCGCAGCGTCCAGGGTACTGGCCCGCTCTCGCGCCCGTCCAACCGGCGGGCGCGCTCCTAGGGCCCGGGGACCCGCACGCGGACCCGGACCGCGTCGGTCAGGGGCTGCTCGCCCGACGAGCGCACCCGGATCCGCACGGGCGCGAGGTCACCCTTCGTGGCCGCCGGGCGCACCAGGATGCGCACCCGGAAGGTCCAGGACTCGCCGGGCTCGAGGCGCGGCGAGCGCAGACTGCCTCCAGGGAGCCGCAGGCTCACGGCCAGATCCTGGGTCGAGGCCGGCGCGGCCACGTGGAACCGTCCCGGCCGCTCGCCGTCGTTCTGCACCCGCACCACCGCCACCACACGCTCACCTGGGCCGGCGGTGGCGCGCACCGTCTGGCCGGTCGGGCCGAACGTGTCCTGGCCCTTGAAGGTGCCTCCCGGCAGCTTGATCCACGCGTCGGGCCGGGCCGCCTTCACCGGTGGCGGGGGGCTCGGGGTCGGCGTGGGCGTGGCGGTCGGCACCGACCCGACGACCTGGTAGGTCCGGGTGACCTGGCGGCGGTTGCCCGCGCCGTCGGTGGCCGTCACGGTCACGGTCCGCGTCCCCGGGGTGCGGGTGTCGAGGGGTGTCGCGGCACAGGTCCACAGGCTGGAGCCGCCCCGGTCGGTGCACTCGAAGTCCGCGAGCGCCTGGCTCCCGGCGGCCACCGTGGCGCCGTTCTCGGGCCAGGTGACCCTCACCTCGGGATCGATCATGTCGGGGACGTCCTGCTTGAAGGCGCGGTACGTGAAGTACTTCGGAGAGCCCACGGTCCGAAGGTCCCACAGCAGCGTGCCGTCGGCGTCGATCTCGCTCGCGACCGCGGTCGTCGAGGACGCCCAGCCGATCAGGACGTGTCCGTCGGGGAGCTCCTGGGCGGAGCCGGCGAAGAGTGCGTAGCGGTCCCCGACCATGTGGTCGCGGACCGCGGTGGCCACGCCGGTGTCCTCGTCCAGCGACCAGGCCGCGATCCGCGTCGGCAGTCGGGGCACCACGGGACCGTCCGGGTCCTCGGGGTCGACGCACAGCGGATTGGGGGCCCAGGCTCCGTTGTCGAAGACCATGATCTGGCCGTTGTCGAGCTGGGTGGCGGTGTGCTGGGCACACGGACCGACCGCGGCGGACCCGTCCGGGTTGACGAAGGTGAAGTCGCTCCTCCGGCCGCCCAGCCGCCAGACGACGTCACCCTCGTCGAATCCGTCGTGGGCGGTCCTGGCCACCTTGAAGACCGAGCTGAGGTGGCGGAAGGAGAGCAGCAGGTCGCCGTCGTCCATGAGGTCGATGGAGTTGATGTGGGCGTAGTCGGGGCTGCCGTCCAGCACCGTCTCGGCGGCCGGGTCGACGTGGTCGGCGCTGTTCCACTGGAACAGCACGTCGCCGTCGGCGCTGACGTGCTGCACGATCGCGTCGGTCAACCCGGTCCCGGAGGGCTCGTACGCCATCAGGTAGCGGCTGCCGTCGGGCAGCAGGATCGAGTCGTGCCCGTCGGTGTTCGCCAACCCGACCGTGCGATAGCTGGCGATCTCCCGGAACTGGTCGTCGAGCTCCACGATCTCCGCGCCGGCCGGAGTCCCGTCGCCTCGAGCCACTGAGTAGTGGCCGTTGGGCTGTCGCTTGAGGTCGATCGCGTTGGCGTGCTGGGACACCATCGCCGGGACGCCGTTGACGTCCACCGCCGTCTCGAAGAACGGCGACGGCTCGAGCCACAGGGCCAGGGTCAGGAGCACGTGGCCCGGCGTCGGCGTGTCCTCGCTCTCCGTGGTGTCGCGGGCGAGCGTGGGGAACCCGGATGGCAGATAGATCAGCGAGTGCCGGGCCGTCCCCGCAGAGTCGGTCACGAACACCGAGATCTCCTCCCCGGGCGCGAGGCCGGTGAGGGTGCGGGTGCCACCCGGTGCCACCCGACCGTTCACCCTGACCACCCCGGTGGGGTCGCTGGTGCCGGCGGTGACGGTGACCGTGCCCCCGGTCCCGGCGCCGGTCGTGATCGCGTAACGGCCGATGCCGGGGTCGAACGCCGGGAACATGCCGACCTGGGAACCGCTGACGACCAGGCTGTGCGTGATGCCGACGGCCGCCGACGGTCCGCCGGTCAGGACAGCCGGGACCACCGTCGCCATGAGCATCGCGGCCAGGGCGAGGATGCCGGTGCGCCGTCCTCGGGCTGTCGCGTGCATGGCAGGAGACCCTAGTGGTTGCCGCCGGGAGTTCGTCGGGAACTTCCGGTGGTGACCACTAGCCGCTGGGTCGTCGCTATCGTGCGGCTGTGCAGGACCCGCTCCCCGATCCTCCGCTCCGGGTGGACCGGCGCATCGTCAGCGAGGCCGAGTCGCGGCATGCGAACGGACCGGACTGGGACCGCTACGCCGACGAGTACCAGGCCACGCACGGGGAGTTCCTCGGCGACATCGGCTTCGTCTGGGGTCCGGAAGGGCACACCGAGGCCGAGCTGATGGTCCTCGGGGCGGTCAGCGGTCGCGACGTCCTGGAGGTCGGTTCGGGCGCCGGCCAGTGCTCCCGGTGGGTGCGGTCCCAGGGCGGCCGGGCCTTCGGCCTCGACCTGTCGATGCGCCAGCTCCAGCACTCCCGCCGGATCGACGACGCCACTGGTGTGGTCGTTCCCTCGGTCCTGGGCACCGCCACGAACCTGCCCTTCGTCGACGAGAGCTTCGACGTGGTGTTCTGCTCGTTCGGTGCTCTCCAGTTCGTGGCCGACATCGACGACGCGGTCGCCGAGACCGCCCGGGTGCTCCGCCGACCGGGGCGGTTCGCCTTCTCCGTGACCCACCCGACCAGGTGGATGTTCCCCGACGACCCCGAGGAGCCCGGGCTGACCGCCAGCCAGAGCTACTGGGACCGCCGACCGTACGTCGAGATCGACGCGGAGACCGGGCGCGTGACCTACGTCGAGCACCACCGCACGCTGGGCGACTGGGTCGCCCTCCTCGCACACCACGGCTTCCGTCTCGACACGCTGCTCGAGCCGGAGTGGCCGCCTGACCACGACCGCGTGTGGGGCGGCTGGTCACGCCTGCGCGGTCGGCTCACCCCAGGCACCGCGATCTTCGGCGCCTGGCTGGACTGATCAGGACCGACCCCGCGCGAGCCGCTCCGTCGAGTCAGGCCTGGTGCGTCGCCCCCGCGCTGTCCCCACGGCGGCGCATCAGGAGGAAGAGCCCGCCGAGCACGGCCACGGCGCCCCCGATCAGCCCGACCATCGGGATGGTCTTGGTGATCAGGTTGAGCTGCGAGGCGGCGTCCTTGGCGTCCGAGACGTTGTCGGCCACCTCGTCCTCGGTGTAGGCCAGCTCGATGTCGAGCGCGGTCAGCCCAGCCAGGTCGCCGGCACCCTCGCCGAAGACCCGCTGCTGGGTGAAGGTCATGTTGATGATGGAGCCGGTGCGGGCGTCGATCCACAGCGTCCGGTCGATGTCGTAGGTACCCGGCACGCCCTCGATCACCTCGATCGGCGCACCCTCGACCTTGACGTTGTAGACGAGGGTGTCGACGCCGTCGACCGACTCGGCCCGCACGTACGTCGCGTCGACCGCCTGGCTGATCACGTCGTCCCAGTAGGGGTAGGTCTTCTCCTCGGGGTTGAACGGCCACTTGTTGATCAGGCCGTCGTGCTCCGGAGTGCCCTCGGGGAGGTATGTCGAGCTGTTGACGGCGAGCGCCGTGCGACGGTCGGTGGCGAAGATGTCCTGGCTGACGCTGAGGATCCGCGGGTCCGGCTCGCCGTTCACGTCCTCGGGGCAGTCGGGCGTGTTGCCGTCGTCGTTGGTGACCAGGCAGGAGAAGTTCGTGAAGACCACGACGTCGCCGTCGGAGGCGTTGGAGTCGGACCGTGTGACGCTGGTGGCCTTCAGCGTCTGCGAGGTGATCTCACCGGTGGTCGTGTCGACCTTGCCCCCGGAGCCCTCGAGAGAGGTCACCGAGTCGACGTCGAGCGGAGTGCGCTCCACCCGGTCCGGGGCCCACAGGAGGGACACGAGTCCCGCCACGAGCAGGAAGGCACCGAGGCCCAACAGGATCAAGCCGATGGTCTTGCGCACGGGAGGTCCTCCCCATCCGGATGCACCCGCCGACAACGGGGCAAGTCGCCGCAGATTAGCGCATGCCGGCACTGCTTGGCGCGTCCCCGGGCCGGGAATCTACCCACGGGTAGCCTCCCCGGTCCGGCGCAGCACCAGGGCGAGGTTCCAGGTCACCACCTCGCGGACGCCGGGCACCCTCAGCACCCACCGGGCCCAGCGCGGGTGGTAGCGCGGCAGCGCCGCCACCAGACTGACTCCCGGCTGCCGCTCGGCCCAGCGCAGTCCGTCGCGAACGGTGACCGCGAACAGCGACTCGCCGAACCGGTTCTTGGGCTCGTGGCCGTGCTTCCTGGCGTACCGACGCCGCGCGAGTCCGCCGCCGATCAGATGCCATGGCGCCGTCTCGTGTCCGCCCCACGGGCCCCACCAGACGGTGTAGCTCAGGAACACCAGCCCGCCGGGACGGGTGACTCGCACCATCTCCGCAGCCATCCGCCACGGGTCCGGGACGTGCTCGAGCACATTGGAGGAGTAGCAGATGTCGACGCACCCGTCCGCGAAGGGCAGGCGCATCCCGTCGCCGATGACCGTGACCCGGTGGATGTCGCCCCGACCGGAGAGCTCGCCGACGTCGGCATCCAAGGCGACGTACGACGCCCCGGCCGCCTCGAAGGCCTCGCGGAAGTAGCCCGGCCCGCCTCCGACGTCCAGCAGGGACGCACCCGAGAGGGGCGCGTAGCTGCCGACCTGTCCGACGGAGTCGGCGGCGAGAGCGGAGTAGAAGCGGCCGGGATCCGGTTGCTCGTAGCGGAACTCACGCAGCAGGCGCACGGAGCGCGCCAGGTCGGCGCGGAACGCCCGGCTCGACACCGGCGACGGAGGCTGGCGTGCGGGCGAAGCTCAGGAGCCGTACTCGGGAGCGAACCCCACGACCGACGCCGGGGACTTGCTGGGGGCGGCCGTCGCACTGTTGATCAGGCCGACCAGGGTCGCCGCACCGAGCGCACCGCCGACCAGGATCGTGGCGAGCATCGTGGCGAATCGGGTCATGAACACGGGCGCTTCCCTCCTGTGGTGGCGCGTCATGCTAGCAGGGAAGGGCCGCCCGAACGCCAGGCGTCACGCGCGCCGGGGCCGGCGCCGACGGACGGTGCGCAGTCCGACGAGCCAGACGGTCAGGACGGCCGTCCCGAGGTAGGCCGCCCATGCCAACGCCATCGCTGCAGACCACGACCACGGGACTGCCCGGTCCCGCGCGGGACCGGGCAGGGCCAGGACCGAGAAGTCGGCGTCGTCCGACATCAGCTCTGCGCCGGCCAGGGGCGGCACGTCACCGAGGGCGGTGTGGTCGGTGACCACGACGCCGATGCCGATCTCGCTCAGTGCGGAGGATCGACTCTCGGCCGTGGGCTGCGCGAGCGCCGCGACCGCCGCCGCGAACCTGCGGTCCTCCCCCGGGATCGTCCGGCCAGCCACCACGAGGACGTCGCTGCTCACGTAGTCGCGCGGTTGGTACCTCCCGACGGGGTCGAGCACCACGTGGAAGTCGTTCCACTCGGGCCGCCGGAAGCTGGACAGCGGCAGGACCAGGACGTCACCTGCCGGCGCCTCGACGACCGCCGCCCGCATCGGGGGATAGCTCGCCGGATAGTCGACCGCGGCGAGCCGACCGCCGATCCCCCACGCAGCGTCCGCGAGCAGCAGCATCGGAAGGAGGACCAGCCCCGCGCCGACCAGTCGCCGCGCAGCGCCGGCCTCCACCCTCGCGGCGACGGCCGCGGCGCCGGCGCCCAGGACGGTGGCCACGGCGGGGGCCGCCAACACCAGCATTCGGGCTCCGTCCCGGATCACGCCGCCTCCGGGAACCCGCGCCGCGAGCCAGCCGACCGCCTCCGGGGCGGCCCACGTCAGGAGTGCGAGTCCCATCCCCACCGCCCAGCAGCCCCCCAGGGCCGCAGCCGCCCGGGGGCCGAGCGCGGTGCGCCACAGCCGGAAGCCGACGGCCGCCAGCACCACGACGAGCACCGCCGTCAACCAGCCGGCGAGCCCCGCTCGGGAGTCGGGCACCACGTCGCCGTTCCAGATCCCGCCCAGGGAGAGGGCCGCGATCGGAGCGGGCACGGGACCCTCGACGCCGAGCGCGAAGACGGCCGCGCCCTCGGGGTCCGATCGGGCCGAGCCGGCATGGAGCAGGCCGGCCACCACCCAGGGCGCGTTGGCAGCCGCCACCAGTCCGCCCAGCGCGACCCAGCGCCGTACGCGTCGCTGCGCCGCAGCGACGACGAGCGCGACGGAGGTCGCCAGGCCGGCGCTGGCACTCAGCGAGCCGAGCACGACCAACAGGGCAAGCAGGGCGGGGAAGGTGCCCGACGCCCGCCAGCGCAGACCGAGGGCGAGCACCCACGGCAGGCAGGCCCAGCAGACGAGCACGGGCCAGTGGCCGATCCAGAGCCGCTCCACGACGAACGGGCTCCACTGGTAGCAGGTGATCGTGGCCAAGCGACCGACCAGGGGAAGTCCGAGGGCCAAGCGGGCAGCGCCCAGGCCGCCCGCGACCAGCGAGCCGAGCAGGACGCCCTTCTGCAGCAGCATGCCGGGGACCACTTCGTCGACCACCGCGATCACGGCGTCAGAGGGGACGACCCGCGGCAGGCTCGAGGCGAGGCCCAGGAAGTCCCCCCTGAGCGCGAGGTCCGGCACCCAGACCATGTCGTAGCTCAACACATAGCCCGGCGCGAGGGCCGGTCCCAGCAGGAGCAGCGCCAGCGCGAGGGACCACGCGGTGGGAAGGAGTCGATCCCACCCCATCGCTCGACCGCGCACGGGCCGATGAAACCACGCCCGGACGGGGTCCGCGCGGGAGTGTTAGCCTCGGCCGGCGCGGTCCGCCGGGCCGCACTGGAGGGAACGGGCGTTGGCGAGTCCGCGCAGGCGCGTGCTGGTGTTGAACTGGCGCGACCTCTGGCACCCCGAGGGTGGCGGTTCGGAACTGTACGTCTCCGAGGTCGCCCACCGACTGCATGCGCGCGGCACCGACGTCACCGTGTTCTCCGCCCACTACCCGGGAGCGGCCAGGACCGAGACCCGGGACGGGATCCACTACATGCGTCGCGGCGGTCACCTGACCGTCTACCTGTGGTCGGCGCTCTTCCTGCTCACCGGACGGTTCGGCCAGGTCGACGCCGTGCTCGAGGTGCAGAACGGCATGCCGTTCCTCGCTCGGTTGTTCACCCGCGCGAGGGTCGTCGTGCTCGTGCACCACGTGCACCGTGAGCAGTGGTCGATCCTGCGGCCGGCGCTGGCCCGCTTCGGCTGGTTCATGGAGTCTCGGGTGGCCGTGCGCGTGAACCGCGGGACCCGCTACGTCGCGGTGAGCGAGGTGACGCGGAGCGAGCTGGTCGCCCTGGGGGTCCGCGCCGGAGACATCACCATCGCCTGGAACGGGCGGCCGCCGGTCCCCGACTTCGTCCCCGCGCCGGTCTCCCCGACCCCGCGGCTCGTGATGCTGGTCCGGCTCGTGCCGCACAAGCGGGTCGAGCACGCCCTGGAGGCGGTGGCCGCGCTGCGCGGCGAGTTCCCGGGGCTGCACCTGCGGGTCATGGGCGCTGGCTGGTGGGAGGACCACCTGATCCAGCGGCGCCACGAGCTGGGTCTCGACGACACGGTGACCTTCCTCGGCCACGTCACGGACCGCGAGAAGTTCGAGGAGCTGTCCAGCGCCTGGGTCCACCTGCTGCCCTCGGTCAAGGAGGGATGGGGACTGTCCATCGTGGAGGCCGCACACGCCGGCGTCCCGTCGGTCGCCTATCTGGATGCCGGGGGGGTCCGGGAGTCCATCCTCGACGGCGTGACCGGCCTGCTCGCGACAGACCTGGCGGACCTGATCGCCAAAGTGCGGTCGTTGCTCGCCAACCCGGAACTGCGAGCCGAGCTCGGGCACAAGGCGCGGATCCGCTCGGGCCAGTTCTCCTGGGACGTCACCACCGAGACCGTCGCCGATCGGCTGGGACTCATCGACCAGCGCCCGGAGTAGACCATCGCGCGGCAGCGTGGTCGGCAGAGCAGGACACGCTCGTGGCAGGAGGGAGTGCCCGACGCGCTCGCGCAGATACTAGGGGCGCGGCGTCGGGATCCCGACCACCACGCCGACGACGCAGACGCTCACTCCCGCCGGGGCGTCCGCCGCCGTCTCGAGCCGCAGGTCCAGCGAGTCCACGGGGGCCTGGAGCACCACGTCCCCGGTGTTCAGGCCCTCGCGCAGGGGGAGCATCTCCTCTCCCCCCGGCGTGATGACGGTGAGGAAGCCGGTGGCCGCGGTGTAGTAGCTGACCCGGGCGACGAGCTTGCCCTTCCGGATCGGACCGGTGAGCCGCACGCGGGTGGCGTCGCCGGCCGTCACCTTGTGCACGCACGTCCGGTCCGCGGTACGCACGTCCGACTCGGTCTCGAGCAGGTCGAGAGGCCGCACCCGTCCCGCAGCGTCCGCCATGCGCAGCGAGTACGTCGCGAGGTCGAACACGGGTGCCTCCGGCGCCGTGCCGACCACCGTCGAGACCCGGGCCCGGTCCCCGAACCAGCCGACCATCACGCCGGGAGGAGGGACCGAGTCGAACAACACGGCGCGCGGGTCGGCGCGCAGGTCGCGCCGCAGGGTCTCGACGTAGTCCCGGTCGTCCTCGTTGAAGGAGGACGGGGCGACGGCCGCCGTCGTGACCGCGGCGGACGCCACGTAGACCACGACGAGGGCCGAGGCCAGGACTGCCGGTCGTCGCCAGCGGGTCGCCTCGGGCTTCGGCGCGGCCACCTCGGCGGTGGCCCGGGCGACGAGTCCGAGGGCGACCATCAGCACCGGCACGATGTCGGCCGAGTAGCGCGGGAGCAGGCCCAGCACGGCGCCGAACTCGGGGCCGGAGCGGCCTCCGAACAACAGCAGCACGTCCGCCAGCGTGTAGCAGAGCAGGAGCAGCCACCCCCACACGGCGGAGCGGGAGCGCCACAGCGTCAGGCCCACGACGACCAGCAGCACCACCCAGCTCGTGACCACAGCCCAGATCGCGGGCTCCACGATCGTTCCCCGGGCCTCGTGGGTCCAGGGGCCGCCGACCAGGCCGGGCACGGCGTTGCGAGCCACGAAGTTGCCGACCAGCTCCGCCGTCGCGGCCGCCGACCCTGGCGAGGTGCGCTCGATCGGGGCCAGCTCGCGGTGCAGCGCGACGTACCCGACCAGCAGGACGACCAGGGTGAGCCACAGGCCCCGGTGCGCACGAAGGGCGGCGCCGATCCGGCGCCAGCCCACCGCGTCGGCATACGCGATCGCCACGAACGCGAGGACGATCGGGTACAGCACGGCGCGCTCCTGGAACAGGAGTCCGGCCGCGGTGGCGCCCACGACGACGGGCGCTGACCAGCGACCGCCCTCCTGCAGTCCGTGCAGCAAGGCCCACGTCGCGACGAAGAGGAAGATCGTCACGGGGAGGAACTGGATCGCCACCGCCCACCACTGGGTGGGCCACAGGGTGAGCGGACAGAACAGGTAGACCGCCAGGATCGGGAGCCGCCACCACGACCCCGGCAGCAGTCGGCACAGCACCATCCACGCGAGCACCGAAGCCAGAAGCTGGAGGGCGACGATCTCGGCCACCGCGACCTCCCAGTCCAGTGGGGCCAGCTGCGTGTGCCACCAGGCGATGGCGAAGCCCCCGGGGAACAGGTGACCGGAGTAGTCCTGGGTGAGCAGGTCCACGGACAGCGGACGGCCTCCCAGGGTGAGCATCAGGAAGTCGTCCTGCGTGAAGTAGCCGCGCCGCAGGAGGATCCCGCGCCACACGAGCTGGCCCACGATCAGGGCCAGGGCCGCGGCACCCGCCCGGGACCGCCACGGCAGGGCCATCCGGGCGGAGGCGGCCCAGATCGTGCCCCCGGCCCCAGCCTCGGGCTGCCGGTGCTCAGCCATGGTCGTGCCGCCCGTGCCGGGCCCGTGTCCTGGTCATGAGGGTGGCACCGACCAGGCCCAGACCCGCACCGGCCAGCGCGTCGCACCAGACCGGGGGCAGACCCGGCTCCAGGAAGGCCGCGACCCCTGCGGCGACACCCGCCACGCCGACCAGCACCGCTCCGACGGCTCCCGGATCGCCGATCCGTCGGCGCCCGAGGTCGCCCAGCACCAGGCCCGCCCCGAACGCCGGTCCTCCGAGCAGGACACCGGCCACGAGCGTCGGCGCCCGCCAGGGCCAGCGCCACGGACGCACCGGGATGCTGCGCGTCGACTCGGGACCGAGCAGGGGCGCGGAGCGCGGGTCCCGCCGCAGCGCCACCACGGCGGCCGCGAGCAGGATGAGCGCGAGCACGCCTCCCAGCACGAGGCCCGCCTGATAGGGACGGTTCGGCACGAAGTCCAGCGTGACCCGGCCGCCGTCGCCCTCGGGCAGGAGGTAGCCCTGCATCCAGCCGTCCACGCGCACCGGCGTCAACGCCTCACCCTCGAGGCTGGCCCGCCACCCGGCGTTCACGTTCTCGGGGACGAGGAGGAGCGCGGCGGGCCCGGGTGCCACCTCGAGCGAGCGGGTGCTGGTGGTCCACCTGCGCACCTGCACGTCGCGGCGCGACACCGAACCGCTCGCGCCTCCCTCGGTCGAGATCCGCTCCGGGTGCAGGGTCAGCCTCGTCGCCGTGTACTGCTCCGTGGCCCGGATCAGCACTCGGTGGCTTCCTGGGGTGAGGCGCACCGGGGGCCCGCAGCCCGTCACCGTCAGGGGGGTCCCGTCCAGGACGGCGCCGAGCGTCCCGGCGACCGACGTGGGGTAGACCCGACCGTCGACCTCGAGCTCGGGACCGAGGCCGCAGATGGCGCCGGTCTCGCGGCTGCGGTCGATCGGGCTGACCTCGCTCTCGAGGTTGTCGATCACCAGCTCGGCCACGCCGAGCGGCGGCGAGCCCACGGTGCGCGGGCGCTCGAACCTGAGCACCAGCCGACGGGTCTCGAGCGGGGCGAAGGTCGCGGTCCCCAGGCTCAGGTCCACGTCGCGCACCTCACCGCCATTGCCCAGGAGCTGGGCCCGCACGGGCGCGACCGCGGTTCCGGCAGGCGCGATCACCCGCAACGAGGTCAGGGTGCGCGGGTGCGACCATCGCAGCCTCAGGGTGGGACGCGGGTCACCTGGAGAGGACGCCCAGAACGTGGTGCGGTCCCCGTCGAAGGCCAGCTGGGCAGCGACGCTCGGCTCGCCGTGGTAGGTCGAGGACGAGCGGACGCGCGTGTTCTCCAGGATCGGCTCGAGCAGTCGCTCGGTCGCGGTGGTGGCGCGTGCCACCACGGCGCCGTCGAAGGTCCAGGAGCCGGTCTCGCTCACCGTCAGCTCGCGCACCATGCCCGACTCCTCCTCGCCGCTGCGCGCGTCGGTGACGTAGCCGCAGCTCACGCCCAGTCCCGCGTCGATGCAGCCGCGGCGGGGTGCCCGGGCGCGGACCACGAAGGTGGTGTCCGCATCGCCCGCCTGGGGAAGGACCAGGCGACGGTCGACGTCGAGGCCGGGGAAGGAGATCTCGCGCAGCGCGGCCACGCCCTCCGAACCGGCCACGGCCACCACCGTGACGCGCAGGCGGTCGACGGGGGCACCGTTCAGCGGAACGTCGACCAGTCCCGTCGCGGGGTCGACCTCGACCGTGTGCGTCTGGGACCCGGCGTCGACGCGGAGGCGACGGACGGGAACCCCCGTCAGCCCGTCCACTCCCGCCGCGAGGGTGACCCGCTCGAGGGCTGTCGGTTGGGCGAACGTCACCTCCACCCACTGGCCGACCGGGTCGGTGAGCGGCGAGGACTGCCAGTACGTCGAGGACAGCCCGTCGACGGCGGAGTAGGGCCCGAGGTCGGGGCGCACCGGTCCGAACGTGTCGGCGTACCCGCCCGACGTCGACGCGGTGATGGACTCGATGCCGTCATAGGCGGCGTAGACCCGGTCGACGCCCTCGACCCCCGGGTAGTCGTGCGCGCTCCGGATCACGCGGTAGGGCTCGTCGCGCGCCATCACCTGACCGAGGGCGTCCTCCAAGCGTCCGAACGCGCGCTCCCGCTTGCGGTAGCCGTCACCCACGATGTCCGGCGTGTCGTCGGGCCAGTGCTCCTCGCCGGCGATGACCACGGGACTCTCGGCATCAAGGACCCCGGACTCGAGCGCACTCAGCACGTCCTCCGGCCCCCCGGCGAGCGTGCGGACGCCGTCCAGGGTGACCGCGGAGGCACGTTCGACAGGACGGTCCACCCGATAGAGGTCGATCATGGGCTGTTCGCCGAACCCGGAGCTGCCGAACGACGCGGCGAGCTCGAGCCCAGGGCTGCGCACCATGGCCAGGTCGACGCGCGCGGGGTCCGGGGCTCCGCTGGCGTAGATGTCGAGGTCGCGGCGGACCAGGACGTACTCGATCCCGGCGCGGGCGAGCAGGTCGGCGAGGCTCTCCGAGCCCTGGCCGTCGGCGATCCGCTCCTGGATCGCGTCGAGGTTGCGGATCGTCCCCCCCGGTGTCAGGGGCACCTGGCTGCGCGTCGCCCACGGGGTGCTCGCGAGACCCTGGATCGGCTCGTCGATGGTCCAGCCCCACCACTGTTGGCCGAAGCCGGACCCCGGAAGCACCAGGGTGGAGCCGGTGCCCTCCTGTGCGGCGAGGTAGTCGACGGCCTCGGTCCACGCATCCGGAATGGCGGTCCATCCGGGCTTGCGCAGCTCCCCCGACCACAGCGGCTGGGCGCTGACGAGCAGCACCAGGACCACGAGCGCCTGGGCCATCGAGCGGACTCCGGCGTGCCGACGACCGGTGGCCGGCCACCAGGACGTCGCGAGCTGGGCCAGCCCGAGGGCCAGGGGCAGGCGCAGCAGCGGGTCGACCTTGTGCACGTTGCGCAACATCGACAGCGGGCCGTCGAGCAGGATCTGGAACTGCTGGTGGAGAGGTGCCTCCAGGGGGCCGGACCGAGCCACGGTGAGGCACAGGGCGCCCAGCAGCAGGCTCGCCAGCAAGGGTCGACGCAACGGCATCCCTCCCCGCGTCAGACCCCACAGGCTGGCCGCGGCGACGAGGGCGGTGACGCCGATCAGGAGGGGCTCGACCGAGAGCAGGAAGGAGCCCGGCCACCAGGGCTGGCCACCCACCTGCACGAACGAGACCCAGTGGTCGGCGCCGCGGGCCACGTTGGTCCAGCCGAGCGGCAGCGTCACCGCGGCCGAGGTCTCGATGTAGTCGAGGAACGGCGGGCTGTAGCGCCCCAGCACGAGAAGAGGGAGCATCCACCACGCACTCGCCAGGGCCACCGCGGCCAGCCACCAACGCAGCAGACGGCCGCCCCCCGGGCGGCCCAGCGTGGACAGCAGCACGAAGAACGGCAGAGGCAGGACGGCCAGGTCCTCGACGGCGTTCACGCCACCGACGAAGAGCAGCGCGACCCCGGACCAGAGGGCTCCGGACCGCAGTCCCATCCGGCCCTGCTGGGCGAGCACCAGTGGAAGCACCACCCACGGCAGCACGGCCGTCGGCAGCACCTCGGCGCTCAGCACGCCCGCCAGACCCAGCAGCCTCGGGGCCGTCGCGAAGGCGATCCCCGCCAGCCAGGCGGTCCAGGGTGAGGCCTCGGGTCGGAGGGCCGCCCACAGCCGTCGGGTGCCCTCGAAGGCGACCACCAGCAGGAGCGCCGTCCAGGCACGCTGCACCACCCAGTCGGGGACACCGAGCCAGTCACCGACCAGGAAGAACAGGCCCTGCGGGAAGAGATAGCCGTAGGCCTGGTTCTGCAGCTCACCGAAGTTGGAGTCCATGTTCCACAGCGACAGGCTGCGCACCAGGAACTGCTCGACACGGGAGGTCAGGTCGAACTTGGTGTCGAACGTCGTGTCCCCCCAGCGCTGCAGAAAGGCCATGACGACGAGCCACACATAGGTGACCGGCACCGCCCACCAGGCGACGCTGCGGCCGCGCCACCAGCCGAGCCAGCGCCCGGGCCAACGGCGGCGCGAGGGAGCAGCCACGCTGGGCGCCGCAGGTGGCGCCTCGGTTGCCGCGATGGTCGACCTCCTGGACCCGGTACTGTGCCGCGCGTGAGTGTAACGACGGCGCAAGGGCGCATCGGCACGATGCCGGGCAGCGATGCCGCGTCCTGACCAGCCCGTCGCCGTCCCGGACTTCGAGCAGGTGTGGCGTCTCGCGGACCCCGTGCCCGGTTGGCTCACCAAGGATCAGGGCTGTCTGCTGTACGACGCCGCGACGGCTGCCGGTCCCCGGGCCCGTCTGCTGGAGATCGGCAGCCACCAAGGCCGGTCGACCGTGCTGCTCGGCCAGGTCGCCCGGGCGACGGGCGGTGAGGTGATCGCGATCGACCCCTTCGTGGATGGTCGGCTGTTCGGCGGGCTGCCGACGCGCGAGAAGTTCCGTGCCAACCTCGACCGTGCCGGGGTGTCCGACGTCGTGCGACCCGTCGAGGAGTACTCGACCCGGGCGCGCCCGGGCTGGAGAGAGCCGGTCGACTTCCTCTACATCGACGGCAAGCACGACGTCTGGACGTTCTCCGACGATCTCCTCTGGCGAAGGTTCCTCCCCGTGGGCGGCCCTGTCCTCGTGCACGATGCGTTCTCGTCGATCGGCGTGACGCTGGGCATCCTGCTGCGGGTGCTCCCCTCGCTCGACCTGGTGTATGTGCGGCGAGAGGGCTCGATGGCGCTCTTCAGGGTCGGCCGGCCCCGCCTGGCCGACCGCGTGCGCATCCTCGCCGAGCTGCCGTGGTGGCTGCGCAACGTCGGGCTCAAGATCCTGCTGCGGCTGCGGCTGCGGCCGATCGCCCGCCTCTTCGGCCACGACTCCCCCTACGACCCGTATTGATCTCTGGCGCGAGCGGGTCGGCCACGGCGGTCAGTCGAAGAATGCCTCGGCCAGGTCGGCGAGCAGGTCTGCATGGGCCGAGGAGTCGAACTCGGCCCTGCGGGTGCGCAGGCTCACCGTCGTCGTGTGTGCGGTGGACGCCAGCCCGATGGCCACGGCCCTCGGGCCGCTGCAGGCCGGGAACATCGCGACCGACTCCACCGCGCCCTCGACCAGGCCCAGGTTGCTGAGCAGGGCCGTGGCGCCGAGTCGTCGTCGCAGCAGATGGGTGACTCTGGGGCCGACCCCGCGAGCTGAGGTGGCCGGGAAGTCGGGCTCGGGATCGACCTCCGCCAGGGCCGCGCGCACCGCGGCGGGCGACGCACCGGGAGAGACCCTGAGCCGCAGGTAGGCGGTCTGCCGGTCTGCCTCCGGCGTGGTCGACGCGCGACGTGACGCCCCGATCACCAGCAACGGCCTCCCCTCGTGACCGCGGCGCGCGAACACCGTCGCGGCGGCAGCGGCGAGGTGGGGCGTGCCCCGGGTCACCAACGGACGCGTGACCTCGCTGAGGTCCTCGTCCGCACCCGACCCGCCCCCGGAGGCGAACCGCGGCGGCGGGTCGACCAGCGCCTCCCGCAGCCGGCCCACGCTCGAGCGGACGAAGCCGGTCCGGGCGGGTCGGTCGGCGATGCCGCGGGCCCCCGTGCGCAACTCCTGCCCGAGGGCGGCCCCGGCGACGGCGAGCAGGCCGAGGCCGTCCACGGCCCCGTGATGGGCTCCCACGAGCAGGCGGCGGCCGTCGTCACGCACCGCCACGCGCAGCAGGGCGCCCCCGTCGTAGGGACGGTTGGCTAGGAGGGCGCGGCGCATCTCCCAGCGATCTCGGGTGACGACCTCGACCGTGGGAGCGACACCCAGGTGCTCGTGCGACGCGCAGAGCCCCAGCAGCCGCTCACCCATCGACCCGGGGTCGGCGTCCACCACGGTCAGGTCGGCCGCGATGCCCCAGCTCGTGTCCGGGTCCCCGTAGAGCCCGACCACCTCGTGGGCGCTGCGCAGCGCGAGACCGCGGCGGGCGGGACGGGCTGCGGCCATGGGCGTTGATTCTCCGATCACGGGGACCTCGGTCTCCGGGCCATAGGGTGAGCCGACGAGTACGGCGGCAAACTACCCTCCTCACCTTCGTCGGACAGGACCTCGATGGCACTCTCGCAGCCCGGCCCGGGCAGCGTCCGGCGTCCGGGGACGCTGCCCGAGCTCGTGCGCGCGACCCGGCCCCGGCAATGGTCGAAGAACCTCCTGGTGTTCGCCGCTCCTCTCCTGTCCGGCCGGTTCACCGAGGCCGAGGTGCTCGCCCAGGCGGTGATCGCCTTCCTCTCCTTCACCCTGGCGGCCGCGGGCATCTATCTGGTCAACGACGTTCGCGACGTCGAGGCCGACCAGGCACACCCGACCAAGCGGCTCCGCCCGGTCGCGGCCGGCACCCTGACCGCCCGCACCGCGCTGGTCTCCGGCAGCCTGCTGGGTCTGGCTGCGCTCGTGGTCGCACTCGTGTCGGGTCCGGCGTTGACGATCGTGATCGCCGTCTACCTCGCGATGTCCGTGCTCTACTGCTTCGTCCTCAAGGACGAGCCCGTGATCGACATCGCGATCATCGCCGCCGGCTTCTTGCTGCGCGCCGTCGCGGGAGGCGTGGCCGCGCAGATCGAGCTGTCCCAGTGGTTCCTGCTCGCGGCGACCTTCGGCTCGCTCTTCATGGCGGCCGGCAAGAGGTACGCCGAGATCATGATCGTGGCCGAGGGCGGACCGGCCTTCCGGGCCTCGCTGGCGTCGTACAGCCCGTCGTACCTGCGCTTCGTCTGGACCGTCTCAGCGGGCCTCCTGATCATGACCTACGGACTCTGGGCGTTCGAGCTGAGCCAGGCTGCCGGCGGGAACTGGTGGTACGTCGGCTCGATGGCGCCCTTCGTCCTGGCGGTGCTGCGCTACGCGCTCGACGTGGACGCGGGCGGTGCGGGCGAGCCCGAGGACCTCGCGCTCGGCGACCGGATGCTGGAGGGCCTCGCGGTCTGTTGGCTGGCCATGGTCGCGGTCGCCGTCTACGCGGGCTGATCCCCTCGGCCGGTCGAGGAGGGCCCCTCGGGGCCTGACACGAGGCCTCCGTTCAGAGCAGGCGCTTGGCGAGCCTGAGCGCGCCCTGTCGGGCCGACCGGCGGTGCGCCGAGCCCGCGGCGTCGACAACACCACGGTGCGCGAGGAACCAGTCGTAGGAGTCGCAGAGCATCTCGTCGTTCGACCAGCGCGGTGCCCACTCAAGCTCCTCCAGGGCCGGGGAGATGTCGAACCACATCGAGCGCCCGTACATGATCCAGTGGTAGGGCGCGAACGGACTCAACCCCAGCCGCGCGCTGGCCCGCATCATCAGCGTGGTCGGGCCGGCGGGCACACCACGCACACGCGCACCGGTGCCGGCGTGAGCGCAGAGCGCCTCCAGCCCCTCGCGCATCGTGCCGAACCGTGCAGCCCCGATGTTGTAGACGGCCGCGCCAGGCCGCTCCCCCGCACGCCGACAGGCGTCGGCGAGGTCCGCCGCATGCACGAACTGGTAGACGTTGTCCCCCGAACCCAGCACCGGCACCCCAGCGCCGTCGGAGATCCAGTCGAAGAGGATCCCGAAGATGCCCAGCCGTCCGTGCCCGAGGATGGTGCGCGGCCGGACGATGGACACGTCCAACCCCCGCGTGACCGCGGCTCGGCACAAGAGCTCGGCGTCGAGCTTGGCGCGACCATAGGGCTCCTGGGGCCTCGGCTCGGTCGTGCGGGTGACCGGGTTGGCGCGCGGCACGCCGAAGACCGCAGACGACGAGGTGTGCACGACCTTGGCGACGCCCGCGCGCTCGCAGGCCGCGAGCAGCACGCCGGTGCCACCGACGTTGACCGACTCGAACAGCGCGCGGTCGCGGGCCAGGGGAACCTGGGCGACGTTGTGGAAGACCACGTCGGCACCTCTCACGGCGCGCCCCACGACGTCGGCATCGCGGATGTCGCCCCGCAGCAGCTCGACCTCCGCCGGACGGTCGGCGGCGTCCACGAGATCCAGGACGCGCACGTCGTAGCCGGACTCGAGCAGGTGGTCGACGAGCAGCGCGCCGAAGTAGCCGCTCCCCCCGGTCACCAGCGCCCGGCCGGCACCTCCCGCGCTCACGGACAGGCCCGTCGACGAACGTCCGGGTCGGCGCGCGCCCCGAGGTCGAGACCGCGCTCCAGGCACCACCGCACGCTGCGGCGCATCCCCTCGGCGAGAGCGACCTGGGGGTCGTAGCCGAGCACCTCGACGGTCCGCGACACGTCGCACCGGATGGTCTCGGCCAGCTCGCCGAGCACGTGCAGCTGGGCGGAGTAGCGGCCGCGGTCCTGGAGGGCCCGGTCGGCCCGACCGGCCACCGCGGCGAGGAGGCGCGGCACGCGAGGACTCGGACCCCGGATGAGGAGACCCTCCTCGGCGAGCACCGCGCGGACCGTGTCCACGATCTCCGTGAGCGGGTACGCCTCCCGGTCGGCCACCCAGAAGGCTTCACCCGGAGCGTCCGGCTGGCGCTCGGCGAGCGCCACCGCCTGGACCAGGTTGTCGACGTAGGTCATCGAACGTCGCTGGTCGCCGGAGCCGGGCACGGGGAACCTGCCCGCCGCGACCATCGAGAAGAACCTCGTCTGCCGCGCTGGCTGCCAAGGGCCGTAGAACCACGGCGGCCGGAGGATGACCGCAGGGACGTCGCCCCGAGCGTGGGCGGCCTCCACCGCGAGCTCCGCTCGCATCTTGGAACGCCCGTAGCCGAGGTAGGGACGGTAGGGCTCGTGCTGGCGGAAGGCGTCGTCCGGGCGCGGGTTCGTGCCGAAGGGCGAGTTGGACGACACGTGCACGAACCGTCGGACGCCGACGCGGGCCGCGGCCTCCAGCACCGTGCGGGTGCCGAGGTGGTTCACGCGCTCGAACTCCGCCACCCGGTCGGGATGGATCACCCCCGCGGCGTGCACCACCGATGCCCCCGAAGCCCCCCGGAACAGGTCGGCCAGTACGTCGGCGTCCACGACGTCGCCGACGTGGACCACGGCCGACGGCAGCACCTCGAGGACGAGGGGCACCTCACTCGGCGTGGCGGCGAGCACGCGCACCTCGCCCTCGCGGGCGACCGGTCCCTGGTCGGGAGTCGGCCGTGCGATCGCGTCGAGGAACGCCCGGCCGAACCACCCGGCCGCGCCGGTCACCACGGTGACGTCGGCAGGCGGGAGCAGCTCGCGCTGACCTGCGTTCGGCACGTCAGGCCTCCAGCATCCGGTCAACGTTGCGGTGGGCGACGGCCATGATCGTGCCCTGGGGATTGACTCCCGGCGCGGACGGCAGCAGGGAAGCGTCGTTGACTGCCAGGTTGGCGACTCCGCGCACCCGGCCGAAGGAGTCCACCGGGCAGCGGTCGAGCCGCTCACCCAACGGGACCGTCCCGGTCAGGTGCACCGTCATCAGCGCGGCCGACCGACCCAGCCCGGCGGCCGCCGCGGCGATGTCGGCCTGGGAGCGGACGACCGGGGCTCCCGGATAGGCCGGCACCAGCTGCTCGGCCCCGGCTGCGAGCAGCAGGTGCAGGAGGCGCGCCAGCCCGGCGCGCAGCAGCTCGAGGTCGGTCCGCGTGAGACGGTAGGCCACCGCCGGAGAGTCGAACGCCGGCAGTGCGCGCACCCGACCTGTCCCGGCCGCGCGGATCGAGGCGTAGTAGACAGCGCTGTGCTGCCACCGCTCGAGCAGAGCGCGGTCCCTGGCCCAGGTGTCCCCGAGGGCGAGGGCGAGCAACCCGGCGCGACTGGCGGAGCCGCCGAACGTCAGCTCTGGGGCGTACTCCTTGACCTGGTAGGTCGGCACCTCCCCCGGGTCCGTGACCGGCTCGGCGAACCGGGCCACCACCTTGACGGTCGGATGCATCGACAGACCTCGACCGACGTGCGCCGTCAGCCCCGACCGCTGGAGGAGCGCCGGGGTCTGCACCGCGCCGGCGCTGACCACCACACGGTCGGCGGTGACCGCCTCCCCCGAGGCGCAGAGCACGCCGCGCACGGCTCCCCCGGAGATCGTGAGCCGACGCACGCGCACCTCCGGCCGCACGTCACAACCGGCCTTGACCGCGTCGTCGAGGTAGGTCCGCTGCATGGTCTGCATCTGTGCACGGCCATCGGCGTCCGTGCAGGCCCAGCGGGGCACGTCCAGCCCCGACCAGCCCAGGGCCTCGGCCCCGCGGCGCAGGGCGTCGGAGGCGGACGGCAAGGGGGCTCCGCGCGATGAGACGTGCAGACACTCCTCGACGGTCCGGTGCCACGGCTCGAGGTCCCGGGGGGTCAACCCCTCGACCCCGAAGTCGTCGGCCCATTGCGCCAGGACCGTCGCGTCGGGGCGATGGTAGAGCCCGGCGTTGACCTCGCTGCCGCCCCCGACGCAGCGAGCCTCTGTGTAGGCCACCGCCGGACGCCCGAGCGCGACGGTGAGACCGTGGTCGCGGTACATCAGCCGCATCTGCTGCAACGAGTACGCCGGCACCGTGCCGGGCTCGAACCGCCTTCCCTCCTCGAGCACGAGCACCGAGAGTCCACGCCGGGCGCATTCGCGGGCGGTGACCGCGCCCCCGGGGCCGGAGCCGACGACCACGACGTCGTAGGCCGTCACGGGGCGACGCGATCGAAGTAGCAGGCCAGCCCGACCCCTCGAGCCAGGCGGAGGTACTCGCCCACCACGGGGAGCCGGCCGAAGCGGCCGAGCACGCGTCCGCGGCACTCGGGAGGCAGCCGCTCCAGGTGGCCGCGGGCCCACGGCAGGCAGAGGACCACCAGCGCGGCACCGGCCAGGCGCACCCCCGACCAGGTCAGGTCGGGCATCCCGGCCGCGTGGGCTGCGGCCTCCGCGGCGACCGCCGCTCGGGTGGAGGCGTCCGCGTCCGGCACGTCGACGGCCAACAAACCCTCGACCACCACCTCGAAGAGGTCACTCACTAATGCGCCGCCTCGTGCCACGAGTGGCCGGTGCCGATGGACACGTCGAGCGGGACCTTGAGGTCGGCGGCACCGCCCATCTGCGTGCGCACCAGCGCCTCGAACTCCTCGCGCTCGCCGGGGAAGACCTCGAAGACCAGCTCGTCGTGCACCTGCAGCAGCATCCGCGACCGCAGGCCGGCCCGCACGGTGGCCTCGTGGACGCGCAGCATCGCGACCTTGATGACGTCGGCCGCCGAGCCCTGGATCGGGGCGTTGAGGGCCATCCGCTCCGCCATCTCGCGACGCTGCCGGTTGTCGGAGGTCAGGTCGGGGAGGTAGCGGCGACGACCCATGATCGTCTCGGTGTAGCCGGTGCGCCGGGCCTCGTCGACCACTCCGGTCAGGTAGTCGCGCACTCCCCCGAACGTCTCGAAGTACTCGTCCATCAGGCCGCGCGCCTCGCTGGGGTCGATCCGCAGCTGCTGGCCGAGCCCGAAGGCGGACAGGCCGTAGGCGAGGCCGTAGTTCATCGCCTTGATCTTGGCCCGCTGTCCGGGGGTGACGTCGTCGGCGGGAACGTCGAAGACGCGGGCAGCGGTGATCGAGTGGAAGTCGCGGCCGGACCGGAACGCGTCGATCAGCCCCTGGTCCTCCGACAGGTCGGCCATGATCCGCATCTCGATCTGGCTGTAGTCGGCGGTCATCAGGCACTCATAGCCCTCCCCGACGACGAACCCCTCGCGGATCCGTCGGCCCTCCTCGGTGCGGATGGGGATGTTCTGGAGGTTGGGCTCGGTCGAGGACAGCCGCCCGGTCGCGGCGATCAGCTGGTTGAACGTCGTGTGGATGCGCCCGTCCGCGGCCACGGTCTTGAGCAGTCCCTCGAGGGTCTGACGCAGGCGTGAGACGTCGCGATGGCGCAGCAGCGCCAGCAGGAACGGGTGCTCGGTCTTCTCATAGAGGCTCTGGAGCGCGTCGGCGTCGGTGGTGTAGCCCGTCTTGGTGCGCTTGGTCTTAGGCATCCCGAGCTCGTCGAAGAGCACCACCTGGAGCTGCTTGGGCGAGCCGAGGTTGATCTCCTTGCCGATCACGGAGAAGGCGTCCTCGGCCGCTCGTTTGACCTCACCGGCGAAGTGCGACTCGAGCGACTGGAGGTGGTCGACGTCGACCGCGATGCCCGTCTGCTCCATCAGGGCGAGCAGGTCGATCAGCGGCAGCTCCACCTCGGCGAGCAGGCGCACGCCGCCACGCTCCTCGATCTCGGCGTCCAGGGCGTCGGCCAGGTCGACCACGGCTCGGGCGTGCAGCATCGCCGTCTCCGCCGCGCCCGAGGAACTGTCGCCGTCGAGCGCCTCGAAGGACAGCTGACCCTGGGCGGAGTCGTCGGCCTCGGGCGTGCGGAGCTCGCGCTTGAGGTAGCGCAGCGTCAGGTCGGCCAGGTCGTAGGAGCGCTGGTCGGGTCGGGCGAGGTAGGCCGCGAGCGCAGTGTCGGAGACCAACCCCCGCAGCGGCCAGCCGCGGGCCGCCAGCGCCAGCATCGGCCCTTTGGCGTCGTGCATCACCTTGCCGCGGCCGCGGTCGTCGAACCAGGTGACCAGGGCCGCGTCGTCCTCGGGCGTGACCTCTCCGGCGTCGACCCAGGCCCCGGTGCCATCGGCCGCGGCGAAGGCCACGGACCACACCTCGCCGGTGCCCGCACCCCAGCGACCCTGGACGGTGACGCCCGTGCGGCCCTCGGCGGTGTGCTCCTGGAGCCACGACGAGACCGTGCCCGGACCCAGCACCGCCCCGGCGAGCTCGAAGCCCGATTCGTCGATGGCCCGGGTGTCCTGCACGTCCCAGGACTCCAGCAGTCGCTCGCGCAGCACCCGGAACTCCAGGGAGTCGAAGAGGGTGTGGACCAGCTGACGGTCCCACGACTCCGCCGCCAGGTCGTCGGGCCGCACCTCGAGCTCGAGGTCGCGGACGAGCTCGTTGAGCTGCCGGTTGCGGATCACGTCGCCGAGGTGCTCGCGGAGCGCCTCGCCCTTCTTGCCGGTGATCTGGTCGGCGTGGGTGATGACGTTGTCGAGACCGTCGTACTCCTTGAGCCAGCGGGCCGCGAACCCCGGCCCGACCCCGGGCACCCCCGGCAGGTTGTCGGAGGTCTCGCCGACGATCGCCGCGAGCTCGGGATAGCGGGCCGGGGGCACGCCGTACCTCGCCTCGACGGCCTCGGGCGTCATCCGGGCCAGCTCGGAGACCCCACGCATCGGGTAGAGCACGGTCGAGCGGTCGGTGACCAACTGGAAGGAGTCGCGGTCGCCGGTCAGGATCAGCACCTCGAACTCGTCGTCGGCCAGCGCCTGGCTGACGAGCGTCGCGATGATGTCGTCAGCCTCGTAGCCGTCCTTGCGGAGGTGCTTGATGCGCAGCGCGTCGAGGACGTCGTCGATCAGCGGGAGCTGGCTGGAGAACTCGTCCGGCGTCCGGTTGCGCTTGGCCTTGTATTCGGGGTACTGCTCAAGCCGGAACGTCTGCCGCGACTTGTCGAAGGCGACGCCGATGTGGGTGGGCTGCTCGTCGCGGAGCACGTTGATGAGCATGGACGTGAACCCGAACACCGCGTTGGTGTGCTGTCCGGTCGTGGTCGAGAAGTTCTCCACCGGGAGCGCGAAGAACGCGCGGTAGGCCAGCGAGTGGCCGTCGAGGAGCAACAGGCGTTTCTTCGGGACCGACACGCTGGCGACTCTAGTCGTGAGCGCCGACGGACCCGGGCCCCCGGCCGGTCCGCCGCGAGGCCGCCCACGGCCTTCCCACTGATGCCGGATCCCGGCCGCCTCGCGGTTAGCATGCGCCGGGTGACCTCGTCCCCCGAGCGCCCCGTGGGCATCCGCCACCGTGGCGCGGCCATCGCGATCGCGATGGCGGTGATGAACGTCGCGCTCTACCTCTACACGGTGATCGCCGCGCGGCTGCTGGGGCCGAAGTCGTACGGCGCGCTGGCCTCGCTGCTGGCGGTGCTGCTGGTGATCTCGGTGATCCAGCTCGGGATCCAGACCACCGCGGCCCGGCGCATCTCCGCCGATCCCGACCACGTCGGTCAGATCGAGGGCGAGATCCTCGGCCTGACCTATCGCGCCGCGGCGGTCGTCGGCGTCGCCCTGCTGCTGCTCAGTCCGGTCATCAGCTCCCTGCTGCGGCTCGACTCGTGGGCGACCGCCTCGATGATCGCGCTCACGGCAGTGCCCCTCACGATCCTGGGCGGCCAGATGGGCGTGCTCCAGGGCGAGCGCCGCTGGTGGCCGCTGGCGGTGCTCTACGTGGCCACCGGGGTGCCGCGCCTGGTGCTGGGCACCGCGCTGATGATCTGGCGGCCCACCGAGCTCACCGCCATGGCCGCCGTGGTCCTCGGCGCGGCTCTGCCCGTCGTCGTCGGGTTCTACGCCCTGCGCCAGGACCGCGCCCCGGGACAGGTGAGCGAGACCCACGCGGCCGGCCCGATCCTGCGCGAGATGCTCGCCAACTCCCAGGCGCTGCTCGCGTTCCTGTGCCTGATGAACTGCGACGTGATCATCGCCCGCAACATCCTCGACGAGCACGACGCGGGCCTCTACGCGGGCGGTCTGATCCTGGCCAAGGCGATGATGTTCCTCCCCCAGTTCGTGGTCGTGGTGGCGTTCCCGGCGATGTCCACCGCGCACGAGCGACGCCGCGCGCTGGTGCGCAGCCTGGGTCTCCTCGGCGCCCTCGGCGTGGCCGGCGTGCTCGCCTGCGCCCTGCTGCCCCAGCTCGCCCTGATCTTCGTCGGCGGCCAGGAGTACGCCGAGGTCGAGGACCTCCTGTGGGTCTTCGCCGCGCTCGGCACGGTGCTCTCGCTCCTCCAGCTGCTGGTCTATTCGGTGCTGGCCCGCCAGGGCACCCACTCGGTGCTGCTGGTCTGGGCGGCCCTGGCCACGCTGCTCGTCGTCGGCCTCCAGCTCGACGAGCTCGAGCAGCTGTTGGTGGCCGTGCTTGCGGTCGACGGCGTGTTGTTCCTGGCCCTGCTCGCCGTCAGCCTGCACCGGCTGGGTCGGCCGGTCTCCGGGGACGAGCACATCATCGAGCCGCATCCCTGATGTGCGCTGCGCGCGGCTTGGGTTGCGATCGTGGGCTTTCCCGCTGCGCGGGGCTTGGGGTCGAGAT
>CAZIVD010000018.1:0-65409 GCA_964542635.1 uncultured Nocardioides sp.
TGCTGATGGCGAGCCGGCTGCTCTACGGACTGGCCAACCAGGACGTGCTGCCGCGGGTCTTCGGCAAGGTCCACCCGAGCCGGCGTACGCCGTGGGTGTCGATCGCCTTCACCACCCTGATCGCCTTCGGCCTGATCACCTACGTCGTGCAGGCCAGCGGCTCGGAGGACGGTGCGGCCTCAATCGCCCTGCTCGGTGGTACGACGGCACTGCTGCTGCTCTGCGTGTTCACCGTCGTCAACATCGCGCTGTTGGTGCTGCGCCGCCGAGGTCCCGTCGACCACGAGCACTTCAAGACCCCGACGTTCCTGCCCTACCTCGGCGCGGCGACCTGCTTCTTCCTCGCAGGTCCCTGGGCGCGCACGTCGGAGCAGCAGGAGCAGTACCGCATCGCCGGACTGCTGCTCGGCACCGGCATCGTCCTCTGGGTGATCACCTGGATGGTCAACCGCGGGGCCCGCGCGAAGAAGACCGGCTTCCGCGACATCGACCACCTCGAGGACGCGCCCTAGTTCTAGCTTCTTTGGCGCGAGCGTGTCGGCCTCCGGCCGCCACGCTGCCGCGTCGTGTCAGGCGCCCGCCACGCTGCCGCGCGGACGGGCGCCAAAGGGAACTGCGGGAGGGGACCTAAGGCACTGGCCGTCCCCGGCGCACACAGCCACGGTGGAGGAGCGGGGCGTCCGTGCCCGCGCCGAGGATGAGGTGGAGCGCCATGACCGTAACCGAGAGGGCCCGACGTCCCCAGGAGGAGCAGGAGCTGGCGGTCGCTCCCGGAGACGAGCGCTTCCGGGAGGTCGACGAGATCGTGGAGCGGGCGCACGAGGCTGCCCGCGCCTTCCGTGAGCTCGACCAGGAGCAGGTCGACCGGATCGTGGCGGCGATGGTGCGTGCCGGCGTACGCGCGGCGCCTGAGCTCGCCCGGATGGCGATCGAGGAGACCGGCTTCGGCGTCTTCGAGGACAAGGTGGTCAAGAACTTCGTGGCCACCGAGTTCCTCGCCGACTACCTGCGCGACAAGCGCTCGGTCGGCGTGATCGAGGAGGACGTCGAGCGCAATATCGCCCTGGTCGCCGAGCCGATCGGCGTCGTGCTGGCCATCACCCCGATCACCAACCCGACGTCCACCGTGCTCTACAAGGCGATCGTGGCGGCCAAGACCCGCAACGCAGTCCTGTTCCGGCCGTCGCCGCTGGCCACCCGCTGCGCGCAGGCCTGCGTCGACGTGCTCCGCGAGGCCGCCGAGGCAGCGGGGATGCCGCCAGGCGCCCTGCAGCTGATCCCGGACGCCGCGCGCGAGGTGACGCACTATCTGTTCGATCATCCGCTGGTCGACTTCGTCTGGGTCACCGGCGGGCCCAAGATCGTGGCACTGGCGAACGCCTCCGGCAAGCCTGGCCTCAGTGTCGGCCCCGGCAACGCGCCGATCTACCTGCACCGCAGCGCGGACGTGCGCGGCGCGATCGTGGACATCTTGATCTCCAAGACCTTCGACGCGTCGGTGATCTGCCCGGCCGAGCAGACCTGCATCGTGGACGAGGAGATCTACGACGACGTCGTCGAGGAGTTCGCCCGGATGGGTGGCCACCTGCTCACGGCGAACCAGGTCGACGCCCTGGCGGAGTTCGCCTTCGGGTGCGGTGACAGGGTCAACCTCGAGGCTTTGGGCCAGCAGGCCGCCACCCTCGCCGCCCGCGCGGGCTTCACCGTCGAGCCGTCGACCAAGGTGCTCCTCGCCCCGCTGCCGACCGACCTCGTCGAGCTGGCCGCGCACCCACTCGTGCAGGAGAAGCTGATGCCGGTGCTCGGCCTGGTCCGGTCGCCCAACGTCGCGCATGCCGTCGACGCGGCGGTCCTGGTCACCGAGCACGGTGGTCTCGGGCACACCTCGGCCGTCTATGCGAACGACGAGTCGGTCGTCGACGCCTTCAGCAAGCGGGTGGCGACCGGCCGGATCCTGGTCAACGCCCCGACCGCGGTGGGAGCCCTGGGCGGGATCTACAACAACCTGACGCCCACTTTCTCGCTGGGGTGCGGGACCTGGGGCGGCTCCTCGACGACGGAGAACGTCAACTACCGACAGCTCCTCAACATCAAGACCGTGTCGCACCGGCGGACGCCGCCCCAGTGGTTCCGCGTGCCGGCCAACACCTTCTTCAACGACGGGGCCCTGGAGAACCTCCGCGACGTGCCTTGCACGTCGGTCGTGGTGGTCACCGACCCCGACGGCGACGAACGCGGCGTCGTGGACCGGGTCCGCGAGGTGCTGCGCACCAGCCACGTCCAGGTGTTCAGCGACGTGCTGCCCGAGCCCGACGAGGGCACCGTACGGCGCGGCGTGGCGATGCTGGACCGCTACCACCCCGACCTCGTGGTGGCGGTCGGCGGAGGCTCGGTGATCGACGCCGCGAAGGCGATGCGGCTCTTCCACGAGCACCCCGAGCTCGACCTGACCGCGCTCACGCTGCCGTTCCTGGACCCCCGCAAGCGTGTGGCGTCGTACCCGAAGGAGGATCACACCGTCCGCCTGGTCGCCGTGCCCACGACCTCGGGCTCCGGGTCCGAGGTGTCGCCGGCGGCCGTGATCACCGTCGGGGATCGCAAGGAGACCCTGGTCGACTACAGCCTCGTGCCGGACGCGGCGATCGTCGACCCGCGGCTGACGCTGACCATGCCGCGGTCGGTCACCGTGGACAGCGGCGTCGACGCCTTGACCCACGCGCTCGAGGCGGTGGTGTCGATCTTCGCGTCGCCCTACACCGACGCCTTCTGCGTGCAGGCGGCCCGGCTGATCTTCGACGCGCTGCCGAGGGCCGCCGACACCCCCGACGACCTGGCGGCGCGCACCGACATGGCCAACGCCGCCACCCTGGCCGGGCTGGCGTTCTCGAACGCCTTCGTCGGCACCAACCACGCGCTCGCGCACGCGGTCGGGGCCCGGTTCGGCATCGCGCACGGGCGGGCCAACGGCGTATTCCTGCCGCACGTCCTGCGGTACAACGCAGGCCTGCCCAGCAAGTTCATGCCCGCTCCCGGCTACTCGGCGTACGTCGCGCCCGACAAGTACGCCCAGCTGGGCCGGGTCGTCTTCGGCGGCCGGGATCCCGAGACCAGCCGCGCGCGGCTCTTCGACGGGGTCGAGGAGCTGCTCGACAAGCTCGCCATGCCGCGGACCCTCGCCGAGTGCGGGGTCGCCGAAGCGGACTTCCTCGCCGCGCTGCCGGACCTCGCGATGACGGCGTTCTCCGACCTCAGCAACCGCACGAACCCGCGGATGCCCCTGCTCGCGGAGCTCGAGCAGCTCCTGCGGCTCGGCTACTACGGCGAGGGGGAGGTGTCCTGATGCCTGTGGACCGGTCGACACGGTCGGTCGACGTCGCCGCCACCCCCGACCGGGTGATGGCGATCCTGCGCGACGTGGGGAGCCAGCCGGAGTGGATCCCTGCGATCCTCCAGGCCGAGGTGACCGAGGAGTACGTCGACGACGGGCTTCCCGCGACCGCCCGGCTCAAGGCCTCGGCGACGGTCGGCACCGACGAATACACGCTGAGCTATGAGCACGGCGACCACGAGCTGAGCTGGACCATGGTCAAGGGCCGCCTGCAGACCGGTCAGGAGGGCAGGTTCACCGTGACTCCCGCTGAGGGCGGGCACAGCCAGGTCGAGTACGACCTGACGATCCACCACAACCTGCCGCTGCCGGGGTTCGTCCGGCGCATGGTCATCAACGGCCTCGTGGAGAGCACCCTGCGAGGACTGCAGGAGTACGCCGGCCGTTAGTGGTCACCACAGCGGCACCCGACGTCCAAGGACGTCGGGTGCGGCCGTGAACCAGGCGCGCCGCCCGCGTAGTCTTGTCCGGTGATCCATCCGGAGGTCGGCCACCAGGGACCCGGCGACGCGGTGCCGTCGCTGGCGGCCCTGCACGCACTCGGTGCGGCCCAGCAGCCGTCGTACGACGACCCGGCCGCCGTCGCGGCCGCCGTCGCCAAGCTGCGCACGCTGCCGCCGCTCGTCTTCGCAGGCGAGTGTGACGACCTCAAGGGCAAGCTCGCCGCCGTCGCGCGTGGCGAGGCGTTCCTCCTGCAGGGCGGTGACTGTGCCGAGACCTTCGAGGGCGTCACGGCCGACAACGTCCGCAACAAGCTGCGGGTGCTGCTGCAGATGGCCGTGGTGCTCACCTACGCCGCATCGGTGCCCGTGGTCAAGGTCGGCCGGCTCGCGGGCCAGTACGCCAAGCCCCGCTCCTCGGAGAGCGAGACCCGCGCCGGGGTGACCCTGCCCGCCTACCGGGGCGACGCCGTCAACGGGTTCGAGTTCGCACCGGCCTCGCGCGCCCACGACCCCGCCCGGCTCGTGGAGGTCTACCACTCCTCGGCGGCGACCCTGAACCTCGTGCGAGCCTTCGTCACCGGCGGCTACGCCGACCTGCGCCAGGTGCACACCTGGAACACCGACTTCGTCCGCGAGTCCGTCGTCGGGCAGCGCTACGAGCAGCTGGCCAACGAGATCGAGCGGGCGCTGACGTTCATGAAGGCGATCGGCGCAGATCCCGACGAGTTCCACCGGGTCGACTTCCACAGCAGCCACGAGGCTCTGGTGCTCGAGTACGAGCACGCCATGACCCGCATCGACTCGCGCACCCACACGCCGTACGACGTGTCGGGGCACTTCGTCTGGATCGGCGAGCGCACCCGTCAGCTCGACGGCGCCCATGTCGAGCTGCTGAGCCACATCCGCAACCCGATCGGGGTCAAGCTCGGCCCCTCGACCACTCCGGACGACGCCCTGGCCCTCGCCGCGCGGCTCAACCCCGACAACGAGCCGGGCCGGCTGACCTTCGTCACCCGCTTCGGCGCGCAGCGGATCCGTGACGGCCTCCCGCACCTGGTCGAGAAGGTCGCCGCGGCGGGCGTCGACGTCGCGTGGGTCTGCGATCCCATGCACGGCAACACCTTCGAGACCTCCCACGGTCACAAGACCCGGCGCTTCGAGGACGTCATCGCCGAGGTGCAGGGCTTCTTCGACGTCCACCGCTCGCTGGGCACCTGGCCGGGCGGCATCCACGTCGAGCTCACCGGCGACGACGTCACCGAGTGCGTCGGCGGCGGCGAGGAGCTTGCCGAGGCGGATCTCGCGAACCGCTACGAGTCGGTGTGCGACCCCCGGCTCAACCGGGTCCAGTCGCTCGAGCTGGCCTTCCTGGTCGCGGAGATGCTCCGCCAGGCCTGACCCCACCGCTGGTCGAGCCCGTGTCGAGACCGGGTGACCGTCGCGCGGTCTCGACACGCCGCTCGTCCCTCGCGGCGGCTCGACCAACGAGAAGGCTCGTGACTCGGCCTCTCCTCAACCAGCGGGGCGGGTGAACCGGCTCGCGCGTGGCGTCGTACGGGCGAGCATGAGGACCACCCGTGCGCTCGCGGCGACGGCCGCTCTCGTGATCCCGCTCCTCGTCGCCGGGCCGGCCGCAGGACCTGCCGAGGCCGCCGGCGCGACCGTGACCGTGGCGAACATGGCGTTCGGCCCGACCCGCGCGACCGTCGGGCTGGGTGAGTCCGTGACGTGGCGTTTCGAGGACGCCATGGGTCACTCGGCGACCTCAGACGAGGGGTTCTTCGACACCGGGGTCGCGTCGGGCGGGGCGACCCGCTCGATCACGTTCCGCTCGGCCGGCACGTTCGGCTACCACTGCTCGCTCCACCCGCTGACCATGCAGGGTGTGGTCGTCGTGCCGATGACCGCGCACGGCACCGTGGCGGACGGATGGACGCTGCGCTGGCGGACCGGCAAGAACCCCGCAGGCCGCACGTACGACGTGCAGGTGCGGCGCCAGGGCAGCAAGCCCTGGACCACCTTCAGGAAAGGCACGACGACCGCGACCGGTCGCTTCGACCCCGGCTCGGGCTCCTGGCAGGCACGGGCGCGCACGGTGAAGGGAGCGGCACGTTCCGGCTGGTCGCCCGCAGTGAAGCTCCCCTGACCCACCCGCCGGGAGGCCCGGGCCACGTGGTGTCATGAGCGGGTGGGCTCCGAACTCGTCGACCTCCGCAGCGACACCGTCACCCGCCCGACGTCGTCGATGCGGGCGGCCATGGCTGCCGCCGAGGTGGGCGACGACGTGTATGGCGAGGACCCCACCGTCATCGCACTCCAGGAGCGGGTCGCGGACCTGTTCGGCCACGAGGCGGCGCTGTTCACCGCGACGGGGTCGCTGGCCAACCTGCTCGGCGTGCGGTCGGTGGTCGCTCCCGGCGAGGAGGTGCTCTGCGAGGCGTCGGCCCACATCGCCCGCGCCGAGCTGGGTGCTCACGGCGCGATCGCCGGTGTGACCATGCGCACCTGGACCTCGCCGCGCGGACAGGTCGACCTCGAGGCCATCGAGGGCATGTGGGCGCCCGACCTGGGGCCGTTCCTGGTGCGGACCACGGCCGTGTCGGTCGAGAACACCCACAACTTCGCCGGCGGCACGGTCGTCTCGCTGGCCGACCTCGAGGCGCTGCGCACCTGGACCCGGGCGCGCGACCTCGCCGTGCACCTCGACGGTGCTCGCCTCTGGCACGCGCACGTGGCCACCGGGACGCCCCTTGCGGCGTACGGCGCGATCGCCGACGTGCTGGGGGTGTGCTTCTCCAAGGGCCTGGGCGCCCCCGTCGGGTCGATGCTCGTGGGCTCCGCGGCGGCCGTCGCCGACGCACGGGTCTGGCGCAAGCGGCTCGGCGGCGGGATGCGTCAGGTTGGCGTGCTCGCTGCCGCCTGCGACTACGCGCTCGACCACCACGTCGAGCGTCTGGCCACCGACCACGAGCACGCGCGACTCCTCGCCGAGGCGTGCGGGGTGGAGCCCGCCGGCGTCGAGACCAACATCGTGCTCGTCGACCACGAAGACCCGGGGGAGTACGTCGAGGCGGCGCGCCGCGAGGGCGTGCTCGTCTCCGCGGTCGGCCCACGCACCGTGCGGCTGGTGACCCACCTCGACCTCACCCCCGAGCACGTACGCCGCGCGGCCGAGGTCCTGGGTCGGCTCGCGGCCCCCTGACTCGTCGCCGTCCGTGACGGACTTATCGCTTTCCGGCCGGCGAACCGACAAGTTCGTCACAGACGGCGGGGGAGGGGAAGGGTGCCGGCTACTCGTCCGACGTGGTCCCGACGAGGGTCACCTCGCTGACCGCGGTGTAGTTGCGCGCCGAGCGTCCGGTGCCCGGGGCGCTCACCTCGGTCAGTCGCAGCACCACGGTGCCGGTGATGACGGCCGGGAAGTCGATGGTCTGCATCGCCTTGGTCTCCGAGAGCGGCTGCTCCACCGTCGTGCCGTCGTCGAAGACCCAAGTGGCGGCGAGGACCCGGCGGTTGCCGGCGTACCAGTCGAGCTTGCGGCCTCCCTCGAGCGCGACCTTGGCGTAGCCGTTGATCAGCCCGACCCGGGTGAGCGTCGTCGGGCCGGCCAGGGCGAACCGCAGCTCGACACCGGTGCCGTCCCCAGGCATCCGCCAGCAGGTCTCGGGGTTGCCGTCGAGCATGTTGGCAGCGACGTAGGTGACCGGGTTGCCGGCGATGTCCTGGTTGGGCGGGGCCGTCTGGGGGGCGGTCGCGGTCGCGTCCGATGCCACGTCGACCGGGTCGCCCTCCGGTGCCTCGGAGGACTCCTCGGCGGTCGGGGAGTCCGACGGCGTGCTCGACTCCTCGACCGAGGGGCTGGTCTCTGGCGAGGACGAGGCGGACCCTGGTGCGGACGCCTCGGCCGATCCCTCGTCCGACGATGAGGCGACCGGCTCGGAGGCGTTCGTCGAGGAGTCCGCGGCGCTGTCGTCGTCGCGCGGAGCGAGCAAGAGCCAGGCACCCCCGACGGCCACCATCACGAGGACGACCGCGACGATCGCCCACGGTACCCAAGACGAGCCGTCGCCGGCGTGCCGCCCAGGGCCTCCCGTCGAGGCGGCTTCGTCCGGGGGTGGGCCGGCGGCGGAGTCGTCGGCGAACTCGTCGGCGGGCGCGTTGGTCGCGTCCTCGAGGGGCACCGCCGCTTGCGCGGCGAGGTCGAGGTCGCGGTCCTGGGTGTCGGCCGCCTCGTCGGCGAAGAGCGGGTACCGGGCCGGCCCCGGGAACGTCATGGCCGGCGCGGGCTCCACCGGGGCGCCCCCGAACGTCGCCGGAGCCTCGTCGGCGGTCGGCCTCACGATCGTGTCCGTGCGCCAGTCGGGCTGGCCGGGCGAGTGACCCGCACTCCCTGCAGGCCCTGCGGCCTGGGGCGAGACGACGCGATGCCCGCACCGCGGGCACACCAAGGCATCGCCGAGCTCGGCTCGGCAGTGCGCGCAGGTGGCGGACATGGTGTTCCCCTCGATGGCCCCCCGAGACTCGCGGGCCAATGTAGGCGATCGCGGGCGCTCGGGGTCAACCCGTCCGCCGGTCGTCGCCCGCGTCAGGGACGGCGTCGCTCGGCTGCGTCGACGCGGCCCACGATCGGGGTGAGCCGGCGTACGGCGCTGGCGAGCTCGCGCAGATCCGCTCCGACGAGGGCCTGGGGACCGTCGCAGAGCGCGGTCTCGGGATCTGGGTGCACGTCGACGATGACGCCATCGGCGCCCACGGCGATCGCCGCTCGCGCGAGTGGCACGACGAGGTCCTTGCGTCCCGCTGCGTGGGACGGGTCGACGATGACGGGGAGATGGCTGGTCGCCTGCACGACGGGCACGGCGGAGATGTCCAGGGTGTTGCGCGTGGCCTGCTCGAACGTGCGGATGCCGCGCTCGCAGAGCACGACGTCGAGGCTCCCCCGCTGGGCGATGTACTCGGCGGCCATCAGCCACTCCTCGACGGTCGCCGTCATCCCACGCTTCAGCAACACCGGCTTGCCCGCCTGGCCGGCCGCCTGGAGCAGTCCGAAGTTGGCCATGTTGCGGGTGCCGATCTGCAGCATGTCGGCGTACTCCGCCACCACCGGCACATCCCGCGCGTCGACGACCTCGGTCACGATCGGCAGCCCGGTCGCGGCGCGCGTCTCGGCGAGGATCTCGAGGCCGGTGACGCCCAGACCCTGGAACGCGTACGGCGAGGTGCGCGGCTTGAACGCCCCGCCGCGCAGCAGGGTGGCGCCCGCCGCGAGCGCCATCTGCGCCGCCTCCAGCGTCTGCCCCGCCGACTCGACCGCACACGGCCCGGCGATGAACGTGAAGGTCTCCGGGCCGATCGGCACCCGGGACCCCGGCGGCCCGACCCAGACCGTCGAGCGGTCCGGATGGTGCTGGCGGCTGACGAGCTTGTAGGGGTCGGAGATGCGGTGGACGTCGGCCACCCCGGGCATCGTGCGCAGGTTGAGGTGGTGGAAGGAGTCGATGTCGCCGACCAGGCCGATGATCGTGTGGGTCACGCCCTTGCTGACGAAGGCCTCGCCGCCGACCCCCTCGACCTTCGCCACGACATGCGCGACGTCCTCGTCGGTCGCCCCGGGGGCCATCACGATCACCATGGGCGCACCCTCGCAAACCCCGCGGGTCTCGGGACACGGGTTTCCGCCATCCGGACTTGCCCGGTCAGTCCGCGTTGCCGGGAGGATCGGAGCATCTCACGCACCACGTGCTGGAGATGCTCCGATACCCGGTGAGCAGTGCGGGCCGCGCATCGTGGCCGAGCCGCCCGTACTCGACGTCGCGGTAGCAGGTCCGGCCACGGTCACCCACTCGCACCTGCCTCGACCCGGTAGGCAGACCGTGAGCTCGCTCGACACGGGTGAGGTAGCGACGTTCGAGCGCCGAGTACGCACCGACGGCGACGTCGTCGAGCACCTCGAGCAGGAGCGCGCGGTGTTGCAGGGTGGGCAGGAATCCCAGGAAGTCCCTCAGGCGCGCAGCCGTCGTGCGGCCCGACTGGCAGACGTCCGCCAGCAGCGCCACGCTGGCATCTTCGCTCGGCTGGCGTGACGCCACGGTGAGGACCGCGTGCTCGAGGCGGACGCGCGGCGGCGAGAGGTGCGACAGGACCACCTCGTCGTACGCCGTGAGGCGGTGGACGACCACACCGTCGGATCGTCGGACCCGGCGAGTCTCGGCCACCACGACCTCGATCGGGCCGTGCGAGGCTGGGTTCGGCACGCGGACCCGGTGGACCACCAGTGCCGAGGGCCCACTCAAGGCCGCGGGCTCGAGGGCGAGCACCGCGCCCCAGGCGCGCTCCTCCCACGACGGCTCTCCTGGTTGAGCCACATAGATCCCGTTGTGGAGACGCCGCCAAGTCCGTCGCCGGACCAAGCGGGCGAGGTCCGCGTCCGTACCGCCGAGGCCGAGGACCTGGGAACGGGCGATCACCCCACCCTGCCGGCCCAGGAGCGACTCGAAGGCGGAAGGCTCCATCCCACCAGCCTGACCGGATCCTCCACTGCGTGAGGTGTCTTGCCCCTGCGCCTGTGGACGATCGGCGCGTCACACCGCGAGGTGGGTGACCTCGCCCTCGATCCGGCGCCGTGGGGTGAGCTCGACGACGAGCATCGCGGTGACGACGAAGGCTCCGCCCACGAGCATCCGCGTCGTGACGGACTCGCCGCCGAGGAGCACGGCGAAGAAGGCGGCGAACACCGGCTCCATGCTCATCACGATCGCGGCGCGCGTCGGGGCCAGGTGGGCCTGCGCCCAGGTCTGCCCGGCGATCGAGAAGGCCCCGGCGAAGACAGCCATGTAGAGGATCGACACCCAGTCCGACGCGCGCGCGGGCAGCACCAGGCCGTCGGGCACGGTCGCCACCAGACACACCATGGCGATCACCAGGAGTTGCACGATCGACATGCCCATGGCGGCGACGGGGTCGGACCAGGCGCCGAGACCGACGATGTGCAGGGCGTAGAGCATCGAGGCGACGAACGTGAGCGCCGCCCCGTAGCCGATCGAGACCCCGTCGAGGGTGAGGATGCCGAGTCCCGCGACCGCGAGGGCCACGGCGGCCCATGTCGAGCGCGTGATCGGGTTGCGCAGGATGAGGGCGGCGAAGATCGGCGTCATCACGACGTACAGCCCGGTGATGAAGCCGGAGACGCTGGCGGCCGTGTGGGCCAGGCCGGCCGTCTGGAGAATCTGCGCGACCCCGTAGAGGACTCCCAGCACGAGCGCGTGACGGCGCGAGTCACGATCGAGCCGGCCCAGGGCCCGGGGGAAGATGAGCACCAGCACGGCGGACGCGATGGCGAACCGGATCGCCAGGAAGTCCAGCGTGGGCACGCGTTCGAGCAGATCCTTGATCAGGTAGAACGTGCTGCCCCAGATCGCGGTGATCACCAGGAGCGTGAGCGTCGCGAGCAGCGGCGTCCAGCGCGACGAGGCTCCCGAGGTGGTGGTGCTCACCGGCGCCAGGCTAGCGGGGCCCAGCGCGGCAGCGCGGCGGCGCCGGCGGGCCGCTGGGTGGTCAGCAGTGGCCGCGCGGCTCGCGCCAATCAGTCAGTCAGATCAACCAGAGGGTGACCGTGGAGCCCTTGGGGATCTCGGTGCCCGAGCCAGGGTCGACGCTGTAGACGAACCCGAGACCGAGGTAGCGGCCGATGTGCTCGATCTCGACCTGGAAGCCGAGGTCCTCGAGGCGCTCTCGTGCCGACTCAACCCCGGAGGCGACGAGGCCGTCGGGGACCTCGACCAGCTCGGGACCCCTCGAGACGACCAGCACGACCTGGTCCCCGCGATAGAGGTTGCCCTCGCTGGGGCTCTGCGAGATCACCGCGCCGGCCGGGACGGTGTCGGAGTACTCCTCGCTGGCCGAGACGGAGAAGCCCTTCTTCTCCAACGCGGCCTGCGCCTCGTCGGCGTCCAGGCCGGTCCAGTCCTTGACCGAGAGCGGCTTGCGGCCCTTGCTCACGTAGAGGTCGACCACGGTGCCCGGGCGCAGCGAGCCCCCCGCTGGCGGGTCACTGCGGAGCACCACGCCCTCGCGGACCGTCTCCGACCAGCGGCCGATGGCCTTGCCGAAGGCGAGGTGGGCGGCCTGCAGGGCATCCTGGGCGCGGTCCTCGGTGAGGCCCTTGGTCTTGGGTACGGCGTAGCGCTCCTTGCCGAGCGAGAGCACCAGGGTGACCGTGCCGCCGTCGAGCACGCGCGAGCCGGCCTTGGGGTCGGCGGCGACCACGCGCCCGGCGGGCACGGTCTCGGAGTAGACGGGGTCGCCGACGGACGCGTCGAGCCCGGCGGCCTCCAGGCGGTGAACGGCCTGGCCCTCGGCGAGGCCGAGGACACCGGGCGCCGAGGTGTAGCGCTCCCAGCCGAACCACCACGCGCCGACCCCCGCTCCGGCCGCCAACAGCAGAGCGAGCAGGAGCACGAGGGGACCGCGTCGCGAGCGCCGAGGACGGCGGGCCGTGGTGATCGTCGCAACCGTAGGGGGCGGAGGCACCGGACGCCGGTCGAGTGCGGTGGTGCGAGCCGGGGGGCCGGGCGCCGCTGCCGCGGTGGTGGTCGGTGCGAGCAGCCGTGCCATCTCCTCGGCGTCGTACGGCTCGGGCGCGGTGTCGACGCGGGGGGTCGCCGGGGGTTCGAGAACCGTCACCCCGGCCGCTGGGCGCAGGGCGAGGTCCGCGGTCAGCTCGGGGTCCTCGCGGACTCCTTCGCGCAGTGCCTGGGCCACCCGGTGCACCTGGTGCAGGAGCACAGAGGCGTCGGCCGGCCGTTGGTCGAGGTCGCGGGCGGTCGCTCGCGCGACCAACGCGTCGACGTACGCCGGCAGGCCGGGTGCGCGCTGCGAGGGCGGTGGCACGTCCTCGTGCACGTGCTTGTAGGCGACCTGGATGGGCGACTCGCCCTCGTGGGGCTTGACGCCCGTGAGCAGCTCGTAGAGCAGCACCCCGACGGCGTACACGTCCGCGCGGGCGTCGGCCCGACCGTCGACGACGAGCTCGGGGGCGAGGTAGGAAACGGTGCCGATCAACACGCCGCCGGTGGCGGTGTGCTGGGTGTCGGCGCCGACCGCCTTGGCGAGGCCGAAGTCGGCGACCTTGACGCGGCCGTCATCGGCGATCAGGACGTTCTCCGGCTTGACGTCGCGGTGGATCAGGCCCGCGCGGTGCGCGCTGGCCAGCGCGGACAGCACCGGCTCCACGAGAGCGAGGGCCCGCGAGGGGGGCATCGGGCTCTCCTTGAGGATCACGTCGCGGAGCGTGTGCCCGGCGACGTACTCCATCACCAGGAACACGAGCCCGTCGTCCTCGCCCTGGTCGAAGACGGCGACGACGTTGGGGTGGTCGAGGCGGGCGGCCGACCTGGCCTCGCGGACGAAGCGGGCCGCGAACTCCTCGTCGTCGCCCAGGCCCGGATGCATCACCTTGACCGCGCAGAGCCGGTCCAGACGAAGGTCGTGGGCCTCATAGACGCTGGCCATTCCGCCGCGTGCGACCCGGACGCCGATGCGGTAGCGACCGTCGACGACGCGGCCCTCAAGGGGGTCGCTCATCGGGGCGCCCCGGCTCGCGCGGGCGCGGCGGTTGCCTGCACTCGACCCTCCTGGCACCGGTCGGGGAAGAACTTCCGGTGCGCCCATGGTACGGAGCGGACGCGAGGCACGCTGCTCCCGGCCCTGCCGGGCGTGGCGGGCCCGCGTGTCAGAGTGGTCCCATGAGCGACTCACCTCAGGTCGTGCCCCTCGCCCAGATGGACCTCGCGGCCCTCGTCGACGAGTGGCTGGACTGGGACGTCGTGGCGAAGGAGCTCGGGGTCACGGTGTCCAGGGTGCGCCGGCTGATCCGCGAGCACGACCTGGCGGCCGCCGTGCCGGCACTCGGGAAGGGTCAGCAGGTGCCGGCGGCCTTCCTGCAGGACGGCGCGGTGGTCAAGGGCCTGTCCGGTCTGCTGACCGTGCTCCACGACGCCGGGTACGACGACCGGGAGTGCATCGCTTGGCTGTTCCTGGACGACGACCTCCCCGGTCGCCCCATCGACGCGCTCCGGGAGAACCGCGGCTCCGAGGCCAAACGCAGGGCCCAGGCCCTCGGCTTCTGACGTCTCAGCTCGGCGCGCCGGGAGAGGGTCTCGACACCGCTCGCTGCGCTCGCGGGCTCGACCACCGAAGTCTCGCTGGTCGAGCCCGCGTCGAGACCCCGTCGCTGGAGGCCGAGAGCTCGCCGGGTCTCGACACCGCTCGCTGCGCTCGCTGGCTCGACGACCGATCAGGGTCCTCCGACGCCGCCGGAGACCAGCGTCTAGGATCCACGCCATGAGCGGACTCGCAGCCGTGCTGGCCGGCCGCAAGGAGCCGGGGATCTACCTCTGGCACGGTGCGTTCGGCACCGAGGACGTGCGACACACGGTCGAGCACGCCGGGTGGCGGTTCGGTCACGTCGACGGCTGGCATGGCGACACCAAGGCGGACTTCCTTCGCGCCGTCGGCGAGGCCTTGGGCTTCCCCGAGGACTACGCACAGAACTTCGACGCGATGGCCGACTGTCTCGCCGACGTCGTCGCGGGCGACAGCGAGGGCTGGGTGCTGCTGTGGGACGGCTGGGGACCCCTGGCCCGCGAGGACCAGCGCGCGTTCTCGGTCGCGCTCTCGGTGCTGGGGGGCCGCGTGAACGCCGAGCGGGGCGGCCGCTTCTCCGTCATCCTCCGCGGCGAGGGCCCCGACGTCCCCGGCGTGTCCAGCCTCGATTAGGCGCGGGCGCTCACACCACCCGGTCGGTGGCGGCCGCGGCGAGGTCGCGCAGGGCCGAGCGCGCCGGCTCGTTCACGTCGGCGGCGTCCAGGTGCTTCAGCGCGGTCGTCACGAGGTCGCCGATCGCCTCCTCGACCTGCGCGTGCGCCCCGGAGTCGTCGATGATCCGCCGGAGCTCGGCGACGCTGGCCTCGTCAAGCGCGGAGCCCAACGCGGCATCGAGTCGCGCGGCGTCGGCCGCCGGCGCCGCGTCGAGGGCCAGCGCGACCAGCACGGTGCGCTTGCCCTCCACGAGATCGTCGCCGGCGGGCTTGCCGGTCACGGCCGGATCCCCGAAGACGCCCAGCAGGTCGTCACGCAGCTGGAAGGCCTCGCCGAGTGGCAGCCCGTACGACGACAGGGCAGCCAGCCCGGCCGCGTCCGCACCCCCCAACGAGGCACCGACGTGGAGGGGCCGCTCGATGGAGTACTTCGCCGACTTGTAGCGCAGCACCGTCATCGCGGTCTCGACCTCGGCGTGTCCGCGAGCCTGCACCGAGACGTCGAGGAACTGGCCGCTGATCACCTCGGTGCGGCACTGGTCGAACACGCGGAGCGCAGCGGCGACCCGGTCCGCCGGGAGGGCGCACTCACGGAGCAGCTCGTCGGACCAGCTGAGCAGCAGGTCCCCGAGCAGGATGGCCGCAGCGGCGCCGTACTGCTCCGGGTCCCCTCGCCACCCGTCGCGTCGGTGCGTGGCCGCGAAGCCGCGGTGCACCGCGGGGCGGCCCCGGCGGGTGTCCGACCCGTCCATGTAGTCGTCGTGCACCAGCGCGCTCGCGTGCAGCATCTCGAGCGCCGCGCACGCCGGCAGCAAGGCGGCGTCGTCGACCGGTCGGGTGGCGACCGCGTGGAAGCCCCACCAGCAGAACGCCGCTCGCAGTCGCTTCCCTCCGCTCACGCTGGCGCGGGCCTCGTCCAGCAGCCGCCAGGCGTCCGGACCCAGGGGAGCGAGCCTCGTGGCCATCCGGTCGAGGAACTCGTCGAGCGTGTCCTGGACCCGCTCGCGGAAGGCGTTCGGGTCCCACGACGTCATACCGGCGAGGCTAGTGGGGGCAGGGCAACGCTCCCGACGGAGGTTGGACGTTGTGCCGAGGGAGACGCCGGCGATCCTTAGACTTCTGCCCATGCCGGCCGACGACACGGATCTCCGCAGCATCGGGCAGCTGATCCGCGAGGGTGAGCGCTCGATCTCGTTCGAGTTCATGCCGCCCAAGGACGAGGTCGGCGTCGAGCAGCTGTGGTCGGCGATCCGCGACCTGGAGCCCTACCACCCGACGTTCGTGTCCGTGACCTACGGAGCGGGCGGCACCACCCGCGACACCACGGTGGCCATCACCGGCCGGATCGCTCGGGAGACCTCGCTGCGCGCGATGGGCCACCTGACCTGCGTGGGCCACACCCGCGAGGAGCTGGTCGCGATCCTGCAGGCGTACGCCGACGCGGGCGTGCGCGACGTCCTCGCGCTGCGCGGAGACCCGAAGGAGGGGCCGCGCGCCCCGTGGACAGCCACTCCCGGTGGCCTCACCTACGCCAGTGAACTGGTCGAGCTGGCCCGCGAGGTCGGCGGCTTCAGCATCGGGGTCGCTGCCTTCCCCGAGGGCCACCCGGCGGCTCGGTCGAAGGACGATGACGCCCAGGTGCTCGTCGACAAGGCGAGGGCCGGGGCCGACTTCGCGGTCACGCAGCTGTTCTTCCGGGCCTCCGACTACGCGGCCCTCGTGGCCCGGGTGCGGACCCTCGGATCGGACCTCCCGATCCTGCCGGGCATCATGCCCATCACCAACCTGCGACAGGTGAGCCGGATGGCCGAGCTCTCCGGGGCGGAGCTGCCCGACGAGCTGGTCGCCCGGTTCGAGGGACTGACCGAGCCCGCCGACGTACGCCGGGTCGGGGTACAGATCGCCACGGAGCTCTGTGAGCAACTGCTGGCGCTCGGCGCCCCGGGCCTGCACTTCTTCACCCTCAACCGGTCTCGCGCCACGCTCGAGATCTTCGAGGCACTGCGCATCTCCGCTTGAGCTGCGGATCCTCCTCGGGTCAGAGACCGTCCAGCACCCCGCGGAGGAACCGGCCCTCTCTGCCGGGATCGAAGGTGAAGTCGGAGTGGTAGACCGCGGCCGAGAAGGCGTCACCCGTGGGCCGCAGGTCGGGACGGCAGAGGACCAGGTCCAGGCGGTGCCCGAGGATCGAGGCGAGCAGGTACTCGTTGGTCGCCGTGTACGACTCCGAGGCGACCAGGATCACGTGCTTGGGTGCGCCAGCCAGCCCGATCTGGAACATCCCGCTCCCGGCGAAGCCGGCGATCGTCTCCGCGTCGCGGACGATCCGGGCCTGCTCCGCCAGGGAGTGATCCTCCGGAAAGACGACCTCGAAGCCGTTCGCCGAGAACAGCGCTTCCACGTCGTCGGCGTTGTGACAGGTGCGCTTGCCGGGACGGCGGGAGCAGAACACCCGACGCGGCCCCGGGCGCCCGGTCGCGGCGGCCAGCGCACGGCCGATCGTCTCGTAGGTGGAGCGCAGGGCCGGGTGGGCGTAGGCCGGCATGCCGAACATCGGTGACGTCGCGAGGAGGCGCTCGACGACGACCGGCTCGGTCGCGACGACGACGCGCTCCCGATCGATCCCGGCGGCCCCCAGGAGGTCGTCCTCCCAGGGCGCCAGGTGCTCGCCGGGCCGGGCAAAGACCAGCGCCCGGAGATCGGGATGCCGGGCCAGCGCTGCCTTCCAGCCCCACAGGTGCCCCACCTGGTCGGTGAGCGCATGTCCGAAGTGGCCGCGGACATAGCTGTCGGCGAGGAAGTGCGACCCCTCCAGTCTCGACGAGGGCCGTCCGGGGTCGCGCACGAAGCGAGGAGCCCACTCCGCGAAGGCCACGTTGCGCAGCCGTCGCTTGAACGGGTGCCGATAGCTCTCCGGCAGCACGAACCCGTCGCCGTACGCCGCCTGGCGACCCAGGCACACCGCGTCGTCGTACTCGCGCAGCGACACCGCCGGCGCGTCGTACGCCGTGGGAAGGTCGACCGGTCCGCTCGCCCCGAGCACGCAACGCGACTCGAAGTGCACAGCCGGGACAGTCGCCAGCACGCGTGCGTCGGCGCGACCCTCCAGGAATCCGTCGGCGCTCGTCTCGGGGATCTTGGCCAGCGTCGCCACGCGGTTGACGGCCACCAGGAAGCCGTCCTCGATCCGCAGTCCCTCCGCAGAGGCGGCCAACGCCGCCAGGTCCCGGTCGGCATTGCGCCGGGGGTCGCGGCCGGGGGTGGGGGACTCCGCGCCACGAGCCTGGGCGTCGAGGACCCGCGACACCGAGGCCTCGAACTCCAAGGCTCCCGGGGACACCGCCACGAGGAGCGTCCCCCCGGCTCGCAGGTGGTGGAGCAGCTGCGGCCACCGATGGACGGCACCCTGGCCGCCGGCTACGTCGAGGACGAGGTCCCACGGGCGGTCGGTGGTCAGGCCGAGGTGGATCCGGTCCATGCCGTCCGCGGCATCGAACGCGACGACCGTCGAGGCGGCCAGTGCGTCGACCAGAGGGCGAGTCAACCGATCGGCGCCACGCTCGACGAGTGCGACCCTCGGCTCGCGCACGCCTTCCAGGGCGGTCCGTGCCCTCGCCACAGCCGCGACCACGCGGCACACCCTAACGGGGGCTGGGCCCGGGGCCGAGAGAGCCGTGCGAGCGCGCAACTATGCTGCGGCGCGTGCGGATCGTCCTCCACGCCGGGTTGCACAAGTCCGGGACGACGTCGATCCAGGACACCTGGCGTCGTCACTACGGTGACCACGCACGGGTGTGGTACCCGACACCCCCACCCGGCCCTCCAGGCCACCATCGGCTGATGCGGCCCCTGGTGCAGGCCTTCGTCCAAGGCCTCGCTCCGGACCTGCTCGTCGCGTCCCTGGCCTACCACGCGCGTCCGGGACGCCACGAGACGATCGGTGACGTCGTCGCCTCGGCGCGCGACCGTGGCGTCGAGACCCTGGTCCTGTCGAGCGAGGTGCTCGATCGGGTGCGACCCGATGACGTGCCCGGCCTCCGAGCTGCCTGGGGTGCCGAGGACGTGACCCTGGTGCTGACGGTCACCGACCCCACACACCGTTGGTGCTCAGGCTGGCAGACCCTCGTCAAGCACGGTCTCGCGGAGTACCCCGCCGACGCGGCCAGGCACGTCGTGGGCTTCGCGGCCCTCGAGTCCGGGAGGCTCGAGGAGATCGTGAGCCTCATCCCGGCGACACAGACGGTGATCCGCCTGGTGCGGCGGACACCTCCCGAGCCTGGGCTCGCCACCGATCTCGCGACGTCACTCGGCCTGCCCCCGATCCTGGATCGTGGGCCCGGCGTGCTGAACCAGTCGCTCGGAACCGATACCGAGGTCGTCCTCCGGATCAACCGCGCGGATCTCGGTCTCGGCACCGACAGGGACGGCCTGGCCGCGCTCGAGCGACTGCGCGGGGACGGCTTCCTCTACCGCGAGGCGCCAGGGCTGGCGACGAGGTATGCCCTGCCGCGGGCGGTGCTCGATGCCGCGCGGCGCGAAGCCGACTGGCTCCAGGGAGTCTCGAAGGGGTCCTCCCACGTGCGGCTCCTCGACCCGCACGGCTTGCTGGAGTCCTGGAGCGAAGGCGACCTGCCCGGCTGGTACGAGACCATCAGCCGACGCCAGGCCATCGTCGACGAGCTGGACGGGGCGTCCGACCGGGAGCTCCAACTGTGGCGGGTCCGGCAGCAGAGGTCCGCACTCCAGCGCCGACTCCGGCGGCTCTCCGATGCGCCGTCCACGAGCGCTGTCGCGCCGCCGGGCCCGGCCGCTCCTGGTGGTTGAATCGTCGCGTGGGAGCCCGAGAACGCATGTCGCCCGAGGACGGTCACATCCTCATCGGCGGCACGGGGCGTGCGGGCACGACGCTGCTCGTCCAGTGGTTCACCGCCATGAACTTCGACACGGGCTTCACTCTCGAGGAGGCACTGACCCGGACCGATCCCATCTCACACGGCGGGCTCGAGCACTCGCTGAGCCGCACGCTCGCGGCTGGGGCCCGACTTCCCCACGTGGCGAAGTCTCCGTGGTTCGGGCCCAAGCTGGCGGCGTACATCGACCGCGAGGAGCTGCGGATCGAGGCGGTCGTCGTACCGCTTCGTGAGTTGGCCGACGCTGCCGAGAGCCGACGCCAGGTCTCCCGACGAGCGGAGGCGGCCGGCTACGACCCGCACAAGCACCCCGGGGGCGTCCTGGGCGCGGGCCAGGCTGGTGAACGAGCCAACAGGAAGCAGGAGCAGCAGCTCGCGCGACGCTTCTACGACTTGATCGTCACCCTCGTGCGCTATGACGTGCCGATCTACTTCCTCCGCTTCCCGGACTTCGCGCGGGGCGCCCAGGACCCCTCCCAGGTGCTGGAGCCTCTGCTGGCGAAACACGGGCTGAGCCAGGCCGAAGCGACCGCTGCGCTGCAGCGGGTCGTGAGACCGGAGCTGATCCACGACTTCCGCGAGCCCGGCTAGCCTTCACGCCATGCGCACTGTCACCGTCGTCGGCACGGGTGAGGCCCGCGAAGTCCCCGACACCGTCGTCGTCCGGGTCGCGGCGACCCACCAGGCGTCAGGAGTGGCCGAGGCCCTGGCCGGGGCGGGGTCCGCGGCCGACGAGATCGTCCGCATCGGTCGCGAGCACACCGATGCGTCGCGGATCGCCTCCACCGACCTGAACGTCTGGCCGGCCACCGACAACGAGGGCAGGCCGGCTGGCTACCAGGCCCGGCATGCGCTGAGCCTCGCGTGCCCCGACGTGACCCAGGCCGGTGCCCTCCTGTCGGCCCTCGCGTCGGCGGTGGGCGACCGGCTGCAGGTGGAGGGGATCGGCATGCAGGTCGGCGACCCGGGCCGCGCGCTCGACCAGGCCCGCGCGGCGGCGTACGCCGATGCCGTGGCGAAGGCGAGCCGTCTCGCTGGCCTCGCAGGAGCGCGCCTCGGTGCGGTGCAAAGCGTGTCCGAGGGGGCGGGCTGGGGGCCCGCGCCGGTCGCCGGCGGTCGGGCGTTCGCCGCCAAGGACCTGGCGATCCAGCCGGGGGAGACGACGCTGAGCGCGACGCTCACGGTCACCTTCGAGCTCGCCCCTTGACCCGGTTCTGCCTCCGGCGGGCTTCGTCGTGGAACAGGCACCACTCACGGGTCGGTGGAGGATCCAGCGTGGGGCGCCCACGATCCGCTCAGTTGTGCCTGTTCGTCTCCGCGCAGGGAGTCCTTTCACACGCAAGACCGAGGGCCAGGCCAGCTAGGCCGGGCCGACGAGCTGAGCCACGAGAGCGGCGGACAGGCCGACGAAGGGCAGGCCGGAGCCGGGGGTGGCGTGCGCACCGGCGGCGTACACGCCCGTGATCGGCGTCTCGGGGCCGAGGCGGTCGAACGTCGTACGGCGGCCGCGCCACTCGACGCCGAAGGGTGAGCCCCCGCACGCTTCGGCGACCTCACGGGGCGAGCGGTCCACACGCACCACGACGCGGTCCCGGACGTCGAGCCCGCGCTGGGCGAGCAGAGCCAGCGGATCGCCAGCAGGGTCCCGGGAGGACACGGTCCAGGTGACGTGGCCGGCTGGCGCGAGACCGCCCGGACGCACCACGACGGCGGCGCCGGAGGCGTCGTGCAGCACCATCTCAGCGGCCTCGATCGGCGCGGGTACCGCCAGCCCCAGATGGACCAGGCGGGGCGTCTCGGCGGGGCGGGTCCGGCGTACCGACGACGCGAGCGCACCCAGGCGGCGGGGGTCGATGGCGACCACGACGACGTCCGCGTCGTGTTGGCCTTCTCGGGTGGCGACCGCGGCCACGCGGCCGCTGCGGACCACGAGATCCGTGACCTGTGTGCCCAGGTGGACCGTCACGCGGCGGGTCGCCAGCCGAGAGGCGAGGGCCCTCGCGAGGGTCGCCATGCCGCCCTCGATGGTCCAGGCGCCGAAACGCTGCTCCAGATAGACGGTGAGTCCCGCCCACGCCGGCACTCGACGGGCGTCGTGTCCCTCCCAGGTGGCCGGGTGCGTGGCGAGCAGTCGGAGGCGCTCGTCACCGAGTAGCCGCGCACGCCGGTCGAGGGTCTCTCGGCTGCGGAGGCGGGCGAGCAGGGCGCTCGGCGGGTCGTGACGATCCCAGGGGCGCTCGAGGTACTCGCGACGCAGCACCTCCCAGTCCTCGTCGTACGACGCGACGTGGTCGGCCCACCGCCGGCCCAGTCCGATGCCCAGCGCGTCGACCGCGGCGATCTGCGCCGCCCGCGACCCGCCAGGCAGGGAGACCGACGAGCCGTCGGCGAAGCGGTGCTCGCGGACGACCGGCAGCGGCACGAGGTCGAGCTCGCGCTCGAGAGGCCGGCCCGACTTGCGGAACAGATCCCGCAGCACCGCGGGCAGCAGCGTGGCGTGCGGGCCGCCGTCCCAGACGAAGCCCTCGGACTCGACGGGTGCGAGTGCGCCACCGAGCCGCTCCGCTCGCTCCAGGAGGGTCACCTCGTGGCCGAGCTTGGCGAGGCGGGCGGCGGCGGCCAACCCGCCGTATCCGCCGCCGACGACCACCACCCGTGCCATGGCCGCGACCATAGAGGACGGCTCAGCGCAGGTCCGGCGCGGGCACGAGGGTGCCGAAGCGGGTGCCGAAGCGACGGTCCAGGAGGTCGTACAGGGCCGCGTTGAGGTGGGCGAGTCTGGCGCCGGGGGCCAGCGCGCCGCAGGGGTCGATCTTGGCGAAGATGCCGGACGGCGTGTCGGCGACCGCGAGCACGTCGTCCGTGGTCGAGGTCGCCGGTCCGGCGACCTCGAGCCGACCGCCGTCCCACGCAAGGGCGAACGCCGCCTCGCCACCGAGCCCCGGGTCGAGGGTCGTGTCCGCCGCGAGGGCCACCGGGCGCCCGGCCGGCGCGGCGTCCATGAGGGGGACGAGCGCCTCCACTTCGCCGGCCTGGATCCCCGGGTCCTCGCCGAGCACCAGGGCGTCTTGGAGGAGGGTGAACAGCTGGCGATCGATGCCAGTCACCACCGTGAAGCCCGCCGACGCCCGGGTGTTGAGCTCGGTGGGCCGGAATCCCTCCGCGGTCAGCACCCCGTCGATGCCGAAGGCACCCCGATAGCCGATCGCCGACCGCAGGTGCTCGCCGACGCGGCGGGCCGCGCCGCGCATCTGCTCGCGGTCGGGTGGCGGGGCGTCCCAGTACGTCGAGAGCCCGCCGTAGCGGAAGGTGCGCGCCGCCTCGTCGCGCAGGATCGAGATCTCGACCGGTCGCAGCGCGGCGGTGCCGTCGGGCAGCACGAGCCCGTGGATCGAGCACGGGACGCCGTCGAGGAACGGCAGCACCCGCACGCGGTCGCATCGCGGCGCGAAGAAGGCGTGCGCCCGGGCCACCTCGGCCGGGTCGTCGGGATCGCGCACCCAGCGCACGAAGTCCCCGCCGCCGTTGAACCCCTCCTTGGTGTCGCCCGACCACACCACGCCGAGCTCGCCTGCGAGGTCGCGACTCGCGCGGCCGAGGGCCTCGAGATCGACCGGGACGATCGCGTACGCCGCGTGGGCGACGCCCGCCGCCTGCCAGATCCGGTCGGCGAGCAGCTTGTCCTCGAGCGCGACGAAGGCCGCCGGGCGACCCGACAGCACCGGCCTGCCCAGGATCGGCTCGTCGGTAGTGACGAACGGGCCGCCGACCCAGCAGCCGTGGCGCTCCGGGTCGAACTCCTCGATCGCGGCGACCACGTCGGGGGGCAGGTGTCGCGCCAGCCGGTCGAGGGTGCGCAACTCCTCGGTGACACTCGTCGTCGCCGGCGGGGTGACGGGGACGACCCGGCAGCTGCCGGCGGGCGGCTTGGGTCCGGCCCCCGCAGCGGTGGAGAGCACCAGCGCCGAGCCGCCCACCTCGTCGACCCAGCCCACGAAGTCCGTGCGTGCGGCCAGGATCCCCGGGCCGAAGATCACCGCTCGCCCGGTGTACCGCTGCATGAGTCGATCCGACACGGCCCTGCGCACGGCCGCGTCGGTCAGGTCCACGCCGTCGAGGCTAGTGCGCCCTTGCTGGTCGAGGAGGTCGCCCAGCGACCGTGCCCTCCGTTGGCCGAGGAGGGCCCCCTCGGGGCCCGTCACGAGACCTCGTTCGCTGGTCGAGACGGGCGAGCCGCCAGGCGAGCCCGCGTCGAGACCCGGTGACCGGGCCGGCTTCGCTGGGTGGCGCTCGTTTCGTGACGGCGCCTCGTGCCTCGGCTCCTCCTCAACCAGCGGGCTCATCGTCGGTGGGTAGGTTGTCGCGCGTGCCGGAGCCGCTGACGCTGTGCGTGCTGGGGCTCGCACTCCTAGTCGGCGCGGTGGTGCAGTCGAGTGTCGGGTTCGGGGTCGTGCTGGTGGCGGCCCCGCTGGTCATCTGGCTCGCCCCGGAGCTGATGCCGGGCGCACTGCTGGTCTGTGGCTTCGCACTGCCGCTGCTCGCGCTGCTGACGTCGCCGCGCGACGTCGACCGTCCGGTGCTCGGTGCGGCGCTGGGCGGGCGGGTGCTGCTGACGCCGGTGGGGGTGTGGGCCGTCGCGGCGCTGAGCGTGCGCGCCATCGAGCTCGTCGTGGGGCTGCTGGTGCTCGTCGTGGCCCTCCTCTCGGTGCGCACGATCACGCTTGCGGCGCGTCCGTGCAACGCGTTCGCCGCGGGAGCGATCACGGGCGTGACCGGGACGGCCGCAGCGATCGGCGGGCCGTTCGTGGCGATGACGCTGCAGCACGAGCGACCCACCCGGATCCGCTCGACGCTGGCGGCCTTCTTCGTGCTCGGCTCCCTGGTCTCGCTGGCGATGCTCGGTGTGGCCGGCGAGGTGACACGGGTCCAGCTGGTCAGCGGCCTGGCGTTCGTGCCGTTCCTGCTCGTCGGACACCTGCTCTCCGGACCGGTGTCCCGGCGCCTGGACCAAGGGACGATGCGGGCGGCGGTGCTGGGCTTCTGCATGGTGGCAGGAGTGTCCGTGGTGGTGCGGGCGCTCCTGGGCTGAGCCTCAAGCAGGTGGCGCGACCGTCGGCTCCTGGGGTTGTCCGCGCCATCGGCGCCAGCCTCGACGGATCAGCCGCGCCACGGCGTAGAGCATCGCCAGCCCGAGGATGAGCAGCACCCCGGCGATCAGGGCCGCGGCGCGCGGATGCTCGATCGCGAACCACACCACCGCCAGGACCGTGAGGTCCTCGGTGACGCTGGCGCCGACGTTGGTGAGGGGCTCGGGGGAGGTGTTGATGGCCAGCCGCCCTCCCGCCTTGACCAGATGCGAGAGCAGAGCGGTGCCGCCGCCGACCACGCCCAGCACGGCCGCCTGAAGCGTGGTCGCGTCGCCGGCCAGCAGCACCCCGATCACGGCTCCCACGGTCGGCCGGATGGCCGTGGAGATCGCGTCCCACGTGGAGTCGATGTAGGGGATCTTGTCGGCGACGAACTCCATCGCGAAGAGCGCGCCGGCCACGGCCAGGACCTCCCAGCTCGCGAGCACGTCGGGGATCTCGGCCGTTGGGTGCACCCGGTCGGCGATACCGAGCACCAGCACCACGAGGTAGGCGTTGATCCCGCTCGCCCACCCGCTCGAGAACACCAGGGGCAGCGACTCCATGCGGCAAGGATAGGAACAGCCCGGACCGGCCCTACTCGACGTCGATCTCCTCCGCGCCGGTCATCGCGAGGAGTTCGTCGTACGTCGTGGAGTAGACCGCCGCCGGATGTCCGGCCGCGGCCCAGACCACGGGGTACTGGCGCAGCTCGCGGTCGAGATAGGTCGGGACCGGCTCCGGGTGGGCGATGGGGGAGACGCCGCCGATCACCTGCCCGGTGTGCGCGCGGACGAACTCCGGGGTCGCCCGGCGCAGCCGCGGGACGCCGATCCGCTCGGCGGTCAGGGCGGTGTCGACGCGGTGGGCCCCCGAGGTGAGGATGAGCACGGGAGCGTCCTCGGCGTCGAAGAGCAGGCTGTTGGCGATCGCCCCGACCTCGCAGCCGAGAGCGGCCGCCGCGAGTGCCGCGGTGTGGACCGACTCTGGAAGAATGACGATCTCGCCCGCTCCACCGCGGGCGGCGTGCGCCTCCCGGAAACGGGCCACCGCCGCTGGTTCGCTCGACATGGGCCGACCCTAGCGAGGCGGGAGGCACGGCCGACGGCGGGCCAGACGAGCAGACAGGTAGGTCGATGGGTCGGCAGTGGCCGGGGTCGGTGATCAACGCACAGCGCTGTCTGACGGCGCTGTTGGTGCTGATGGGGCTCGGCACCCTGCTGACCATCCTCTTCGAGGATGAGCTCATCCTGGCCTGGGCCGAGCGCAACCCCGGTGCCCGCGAGATCCTGCAGGAAGGCGGGATCCCGGCGTTGCGCGACAGCTCGATCGCCGTCCCGGCGTTCGTGCCGGTGGCGGTCGTGCTGTTCATCGTGGTGCTCGGCCTGGTGGAGGTGCTGCGGGTCTTCTTCCGTGGCGGCTACGAGTGGGCCCGCATGTCGTTGGTCGGGGTCGCCCTCGTGGCGGGCCTCGGTGCCAGCCTGATCGCCTTCCGGGAGCACCCGCCGACCGTGTTCGTGGTGGTCTCGATCGTCACGCTGGTGGACGTGGTCGCGCTCCTGGTGTTCCTGCTGCACCCCGACACCACCCGCTTCGTCCGGGGCGCCTGGCTGGTCCACCACGACGTGCCGTCGGAGGCGCTGGCCTCCGACGACCCCGACTGACACGTCGGGTCTCGACACCGACTCGCCGCGCTCGCGGGCTCGACCAACGATCATCACGCTCGCTGGTCGAGACCGGTGCACGGGTAGGTCTTGACGGACTGTCGGCGGGGGGAGGTACGGTTCTCGCAGTCGAACACATGTTCGATCACGACCTGGCGGGGGCGACTCGACCCCGTTCCCCGCCGGGTCGTCGGGGTCGAGCCGTGACGAGAGGCGCCTGACAAGAGGTGCCTGACGAGAGGTGTGGAGCAGATGCGGCGGTACGACGACCCCGTGGAGGTCCGGAGGGGCCGGATCGAGGGGGGCCAGCCCGGAGAGGGACAGCCCGAGGGGCCTGAGCAGTTCCTGTGGCGGGGCCGGCTGTGGAAGGTCCGGGCCGTGCTCGCCCACTGGGTGGAGACCGGAGCCTGGTGGCAGTCCCCGGCCGCCCGCGAGGCGATCGGCTCCGACGATCCCGACGGGCCCTCGACCGCCCCCGATGCCGGCGCCCCTGACGCCGGCGTCGTGGTCCGACCCGACCTGTTGGCGGAGCGCGAGCTGTGGCGCGTCGAGGCGGCCTCGGGGATGACCGGCCCTCCGGCCGGCTCGGACGAGCCCGGTGGCGGGGTCTTCGACCTGTCCTTCGACTGGAACGACGGCACCTGGCAGCTCGTCGGCTGCCTGGACTGAGAGGGCGTGCCATGACCGTCACCCGACCCAACCCCTACGCCCTCCCGGCGACCACCCACTCCTATCTCGCCCGGGCGGCCGAGTCGCTGCGCGAGGCGATCACGGCCCCCGACGTCGCGACCCGCTATGCCTGTGCCCACGTCGCGGCGTTGCGGGCCGCGGCGGCGTTGCTGGCCGCCCGGGCCCACCCGGCCCCGACCCGGGGGCGGCGCCAGAAGAACGCCTGGGTGCTGTTGGCCGAGGTCGCTCCCGAGCTGTCCGAGTGGGCGGCGTTCTTCGCCGCGGGTGCCGCCAAGCGCGCCGCCGCCGAGGCCGGCTCGACCCGGGCGGTCGGTGCGCGCGAGGCCGACGACCTGTTGCGCGACGCCGACCGGTTCCTCGGCCTGGTCGAGCAGTCGCTCGGTCTGGTGCCCCGGGCTCATCGCGACGAGCCGCCCGTCCGCACCGCGAGCTGACCGGCAGGCTGCTCGTGGACCCGTTCGTCCATCTCCACGTCGCCTCCGGCTACTCCCTCCAGCACGGCGCCTCCCATCCGCACGTGCTGGTGGAGCGGGCGGCGGAGCAGGAGATGGACACCCTCGCGCTCACCGACCGCGACGGGGTCTACGGCGCGGTGAAGTTCGCCCGGGCCTGTCGGGCCGCGGGGATCCGCCCGGTGCTCGGGGTCGACCTCGCCTACCGGCCGACCGCGCCCCAGGTCCCGCGCGGGCCCCGCACCCTGGGACCCCGCACGCCGGTCCGCGGCGGCGAGCTGCGCGACCCGACCTGGGCCGGGCTGCCCCGGGTGACCCTGCTGGCCACCGCCGGCGGCCCGGGCGGGGGTCGGGCCGGCTGGGCGGCGATCTGCCGGTTGCTCTCGGCAGTGCACCTGGCCGGTGAGCGCGGCCGCCCGGTGGCCACCCTCGACCTGCTGGCGCCCTGGTTGGCCGACGGCTCGGTGGCGGTGCTGCTCGGCCCCGACTCCGAGGTCGGTACGGCGCTCGCCCATCGTCGTGACGACCTGGCCCGGGCCGCCCTCGCCCCGTGGCGCGAGGTGGTCCCGGCCGAGGCGCTGCTCGTCGAGCTGGTCTCCCACCGGCTCGGGCGCTCGGGTCCCGGCGGCACCGACGAGTGGGGGCCCGGCACCGCCCAGCACGCCGCCCGGATGGCCGGGCTCGCCCGTCGCGAGGGGATCGGCACCGTCCTGACCAACGCCGTGCGCTACGCCGACCGCCGCGACGCCCCGGTCGTCGACGTCCTCGACGCCTCCCGGCGGTTGGTGGCCCTGGGCTCCGCCAGCCTGCGCCAGGTCGGGCCGACCTCCTTCCGGGGCAACGCGGAGGGGTTCCTCAAGTCCGGCAAGCAGATGCACGAGATCGCCGAGGAGATCTGCCGGGCGGCCGGGCTCCAGGGCGCCGACGGGGCCGGCCGGCTGCTGGCCCGCACCCGCGCCCTGGCCGACCGCTGCGCCCTCGACCCCCGCACCGACCTCGGGCTCGGGGGAGTGCACTTTCCTGAGCTCGCGCGAGGCCCGAGCTTGCTCGGGGCTCGCGATGACGAGCGAAGGTTGAGGAGCGTCAGCGACGGAACGGGCGACGCGTCTCGAAACCCGGTGCGCGGGGCAGGGTCTTCCGATGCCCTGCTTCGTCTTCGGTGCGAGGGAGCGATCGGCGACCGCTACGGCGCCGCGCCGCGGCAGCGGATCTGGAAGCGCCTCGACGACGAGCTGGAGCTGATCCGCGGTCTCGGCTACGCGTCGTACTTCCTCACCGTTGCCGACATCACCGACCTGATCCGCGAGCGGGCAGTGCGGTGCGCCGCGCGAGGCTCGGGGGCGGGCAGCCTGGTCAACTACCTCCTCGGCATCTCCGGCATCGACCCGATCCGCCACGACCTGCTGATGGAGCGGTTCCTCTCCCCGCTGCGGGCTTCGCTGCCCGACGTCGACCTCGACGTCGAGTCCGCCCGGCGCACCGAGATCTACGAGGCGATCCTCGACCGGTTCGGCGGCGAGCGCTGCGTGTGCGTCTCGATGATGGACACCTACCGGGTCCGGCACGCCGTCCGCGACGTCGGCGCCGCGCTCGGCATGCCGCCCGGCGAGATCGACGTGATCGCCAAGGCCTTCCCGCACATCCGGGCCCGCGACGCCCGGGTCGCCGTCCGCGAGCTGCCCGAGCTGCGGGCCACCGGGCTCGACCACCGGCGCCTCGACCTGCTCTTCGACCTGGTCGAGCGGCTCGACGGGCTGCCGCGACACATCGCCGTCCACCCCTGCGGAGTGCTGCTCTCCGACGCCACCCTGCTCGACCGCACGCCGGTCGAGGCCAGCTTCGCCGGCTTCCCGATGAGCCAGTTCGACAAGGACGACGTCGAGGACCTCGGCCTGCTCAAGCTCGACGTGCTCGGCATCCGGATGCAGTCCTCGATGGCCCACGCCGTCGACCTGGTCCGCCGCACCACCGGCCGCGAGATCGACCTGGACGACCGGGCGCAGGTGCCGTTCGAGGACGACGGCACCTTCCGGATGATCTCGGCGGCCAAGACCCTCGGCGTCTTCCAGATCGAGTCGCCGGGTCAGCGTGAGCTGGTCGGCAAGTCCGGCATCGACACCTTCGACGACATCATCACCGACATCTCGCTGTTCCGGCCCGGCCCGGTCAAGAGCGACATGATCACCCCCTATCTGGAGTCCAAGCACGGCTGGAAGGAGCCGTCCTACCTCCACGAGGACCTGCGTCCGATCCTCGAGGGCACCCAAGGGGTGGTGGTCTTCCACGAGCAGGTCATCGAGGTCATCGCCCGGTTCGCGCGGGTCGACCACGCCGAGGCCGACGAATGGCGTCGAGCCCTCGGCACCGTCGAGGGGATGGCCGAGACCAAGCGGTGGTTCTTCCCGCGCTCCCTCGGCCTCGGCTACTCCCAGCCCGTGGTCGAGGGGATCTGGAAGATCCTCGAGGCGTTCGCGTCGTTCGGCTTCTGCAAGGCCCATGCCGCGGCGTTCGCGCTGCCGACCTTCCAGTCCGCCTGGCTCAAGGCGCATTGGCCGGCCCATTTCCTGGCCGGGGTGCTCACCCACGACCCCGGCATGTACCCCAAGCGGCTGATCCTCGACGAGGCCCGCCAGTGCGGCATCACGATCCTCGGCCTCGACGTCAACGCCTCGGAGAAGGCCTACGTCGTGGAGCCGGTCGACCCGGAGGCCGCCCACGGGCCGCGCCCGGTGCCGGCATCGGGTGTGCCCGACGGGCGGGCCTGGGGGATCCGGCTCGCCCTGGCCGAGGTCAAGGGCATCAACGAGGCTGAGGTCGACCGCATCGTGGCGGCCCGCACCCATGGCCTTCCGTTCGCCTCGCTCACCGACTTCTGGCACCGGGCCCAGGCGTCCCGGCCGATCGTGGAGCGGCTGGTGCTGGCCGGTGGCTTCGACTCCCTCTACGCCATCGGCGGGGCCGTCGACGGGGTGACCCGACGCAGCCGGATCACCCGACGCGACCTGCTGCTCCAGGTCGCCGACCTCGACCGTCATGCTCGTGCCCTGCACCGCGCCCAGGGTCGTGGCCTGCGGGGTCGCGGGCTGGGCGAGGCGCGGCTGGCCGCCGGCCGCGCCTCGGCCGCCCGGCGGGCCGACGCGGCCGCGCGGCGCAACAGCACCGACCCGCAGGTGCGCGACGAGGAGGCGCCGCTCGAACGCCATCCGCTGGCCGACCAAGGGGTCTGGGCACGGGCCTCCGCCCAGGCCCAGGACACCCGGCCGCCCCCGCCGGTCGACTCCGTGCAACTCACCTTGAGCCTCGGCGACTCACCCGACGAGACGACCCCCGGCCACACCGCCGCCGGCGAGCTGGTCTCCGGTCTGTCCGAGATGACCCCCGAGGAGCGGATGCGCGCCGAGCTGGAGATCCTGGGGCTCGACGTCAGCCGCCATGTCATGGACACCTACGACCCGTTCCTGGACGCTCTCGGGGTCACCCGCAGTCGGGACCTGCTCTCGCGGCGCAGCCGCGCCGAGCTGCTGGTGGCCGGGGTCAAGGTGGCCACCCAGACTCCGCCGGTCCGCTCGGGGCGCCGGGTCGTCTTCCTCACCCTCGACGACGGCACCGGACCCGTCGACGCGACCTTCTTCGAAGACGTCCAGGGCCCGTACGCCGCCACCGTCTTCGGCTCCTGGCTGCTGGTCGTCCGTGGCGAGCTGCGCCGCACCGGCCGGCGCGGTGTCTCACTGCGGGCCACCGGCGCCTGGGAGCTCTCCGAGCTGCACGCGCTGTGGCGGGGCCACGGGTCCGCGGCGGTGCGCGAGCGTCTCGCGATGGTGCCCGAGGGCTATGCCGGGGTCGGCGTCCAGCAGGAGGCCACCGGCGACAGCCCCGCGGGGGTCCGCAGTCGGGTGCTGGTGCACTCCAGCGGCTTCCAGATGTCGCCGTACGCCGACGTCCGCCCGGCCGGTGAGTCGGTCAAGGACGTCGCGCGCAAGCTGTGGCACCGCAGCCCGGGGAGCCCGGGATGAAATCACCCCACGAAGTCGCTCCCCTCCTCCGCTTCGCTCCTCCGGTTCACGACTCCGCGGGGACCCCGACAAAATCACCCCACGAAGTCGCTCCCCTCCTCCGCTTCGCTCCTCCGGCTCACGATTCCGCGGGGACCCTGACAAGACCACCCCACGCCCTAGGCTGGGCGCCATGTCGACCGGCGAGCGCCCCAGCAGCAGGCGCAGCACCGTGCGCACCGGCGTGGTGTGGGACGCCGTCTCGGACCGGCTGGCCGATCGCTCCGGTGACCCGGCCCGGATCCTCGACATCGGCGGCGGCACCGGCGGGTTCGCGGTCCGGCTGGCGGTCGAGGGCCATGCGGTCACGGTGGTCGACCCCAGCCCCGACGCCTTGGCGGCGCTGGAGCGACGGGCCGCGGAGAGCGGGGTCGACGACCGCGTCACCGGGGTCCAGGGCGATCTCGCCGACCTGGCCGACCACGTCGCTCCCGGCTCCACCGACGTGGTGCTCTGTCACGGGGTGCTCGAGATGGTCCCCGACCCCGGCACCGCGCTCCGCACGATCGCCGACGTGCTCCGGCCCGATGGGCTGCTCAGCCTGCTGGTCGCCCAGCGGCACGCCGCCGTGGTGGCCCGGGCGCTGGCGGGGCACTTCCACCAGGCCCTCGCCCTGCTCGACGATCCCGAGGCGACCGGACGGGGCGCTCATCGCTACACCGCGGAGGAGGTCACCACGCTCCTCGCCGAGGCCGGCTTCGTGGTCGCCGCCACCCAGGCGGTCCGGGTCTTCGCCGACCTGGTCCCCGGCTCCCTGCTCGACCTCGAGCCCGGCGCCAGCGCGGCCCTGGCCGACCTGGAGCGCGCCGTCGCGACCCGGCCCGAGTACCTCCCCCTCGCGACCCAGATCCACGTCCTCGCGACCCGTTGAGGCTGCGTCATGGGCCGCGAGTCGGCGTGAACTCTCACCTCGACCCCGCCGAGTCGGCGCAAGCGCACCTCCTCCACTGCGCTCCTCCGGTGCATTCGCGCCGACTCGGCTGACGTCCATGTCGACGGCAGGATCGGGCACGTGAACGCCGCTGACGCGTCGTTCGCGTGCCCGATCCTGCACGTCGACATGGACGCCTTCTATGCCTCCGTCGCCACCCGGGAGCGGCCGGACCTCGCCGGCGTTCCCGTGATCGTGGGCGGCGGGAGCGGCCGCGGCGTGGTGCTCTCGGCCAACTACCACGCTCGTCACTACGGCGTTCGCTCCGGCATGCCCGGCAGCCGGGCCCGGCGACTGTGCCCCCACGCCGTCGCCGTGGCGCCCGACTACGACGCGTTCTCGACGGTGTCCACCGCGGTGATGGAGACCTTCCGCCGGATCACCCCGCTGGTCGAGGCGGTCTCGCTCGATGAAGCCTTCCTCGACGTCCGTGGCGCTGCCCGACGGCTGGGGAGCCCGCTCGAGATCGCCGAGCGGCTGCGCGCCCTCGTCCACGACGAGCAGGGCGTCACCTGCTCGGTCGGGGTCGCCGCCTCGGTGTCGGTGGCCAAGCTCGCCAGCCGGCGCGCCAAGCCCGACGGGGTCGTGGTCGTGCCGCCCGAGGAGATCACCGCCTTCCTGCATCCCCTCGAGGTGGGCGAGCTGTGGGGAGTGGGGGAGAAGACCCGCGACCTGTTGCAGCGGTTCGGGCTGGTCACGGTCGGCGACGTCGCCCACACCCCGCTGCGCACCCTGCAGCGAGCCGTCGGCGACCACCTCGGCCGCCACCTCCACGAGCTGGCCTGGGGTGCCGATCGCCGCGAGCTCGTGCCGCGCAGCACCGCCGATGATCCCGAGCGGTCCATGGGAGCCAACGAGACCTTCGGACACGACACCGACGACCGCGACGTGATCACCCGCGAGCTGCTGCGGCTGACCGCTCGGGTGACCCGCCGGATGCGGGCCGCATCCGTGGTCGGCCGGACCGTGACCCTCACCGTGCGGTTCGCCGACTTCACCACCCTCACCCGCTCCCGGTCGCTACCCGAGGCCACCGACGTCACCCGCGAGGTGCACGACACCGTCGTCCGGCTCTACGATGCCCTCGGCCTGCAGCGGGCCCGGGTCCGGCTGGTCGGGGTGCGGGTCGAGGGCCTGGTGCCGCGCTCCACCGTGCACCGCCAGCTCGTGCTGGGGGAGCGGGAGCACGGCTGGGCCGACGCCGACCGCGCCGTCGACCGGGCCCGCTTCCGCTTCGGCACCGACGCCGTCCGTCCGGCCAGCCTGCTCGCCTGACCCGCGGCGCGGGGATCCTGCAGGCCCCGGCAGGTCACAGCACGGATCCAAATTTCACCAGGCGGCTACCGAACCTCTCGGCGGCTGCCTAGACTGGCAGAGAGGCGGACACCCCGGTCTGCCTCAAGGGGCCCGTGACAGGGTTCGTGACAGGGAGGCGACCGTGCCGCTGTCGGAGGAAGAGCTGCGACTCCTCGAGCAGATGGAGCGCGCGCTCGTCCAGGAGGATCCCAAGTTCGCCTCCACCCTCCGCGGCACCACCCTGCGACAGTCCGCACGCCGCAAGGCGATCCTGGCCGGTGTCGTGTTCCTCGGCGGTGTCGTGGTGCTGATGTCGGGTGTCGTCGCCGAGCTCCCCGTCGTGGGGATCGTCGGCTTCGTGATCATGCTGGCCTCCGCCACCGTGGGTCTCACGGTGTTGCGCGGCCAGCGCGCGGTCGCGGGGGAGGCCCCTCGTGCGACCGGTGCCACCCGCGGTGGCTTCAGCGTCATCGACGGCGGCCGCGCCGGGAAGCCCCGCCGGCAGCGCGACACCTCGTCGTTCATGACCAGGATGGAAGAGCGCTGGCGCCGTCGCCGCGAGGAGAACGGCTTCTGACGCCGACCCGGTGAGCAGCGGGTCAGCCGGCGTGGTCGACCAGCACGCCCACCGACGCGTCGTCGTCGGCCGCGCGTGACCCGGCACCGCGACGGCGCACCAGCGAGGCCGGCAGCCACTCCGCCCGGCGCCGCGTGCGCGGCGAGCAGCCGCCCACGAGCGAGGAGATGACCGTCTCGGCATCGGCGCTCAGGGCGGCATCGGGCTGGCCGGGCCGGGCGTAGCGCAGCCGCTCGAGGGTGACCACGATGCGGTCGAGCCCACGCTCGGCCTCAGGCGCGATGCCCGCCCCACGGCGGGGGCGATCGGCGGCGTCGGTGCCGGCCGGCGGGCCGAGGTACTGCACGAGGTGCTCCGCGGTCTCACGGGGCGAACGGCGATGCGGCCAGCTCAGGCGTAGGTCGACCACCGTGTCGTGGACCTCCTCCCACACCGCCTCTGCTCCTGCCCGCAGCCGGCGCTCCCGGCGCCTGCGCCTGACCCAGCGCGGCACGCACGCCGCCACGGCGAGCAGCGCGACCACGGCCAGCCCGGTCAGGATCCAGCGCCAGGGGAGGGCGGCGAGCCCGCTGTCCGCGCCGGCGGAGCCCGACGCGTCCGGTCCGGGCGCCTCGGTGAGCTCGGGACGGTTCGCGAGGTCGCCCGACGAGGCGGCCGCGGTCGGGCTGTCGGAGAGGTTGGGTGCCGGCAGGTTGACGTTGGTGTATCCCGGGACGGTCTGCGCGCGGGCCGCCGGCGTCGGCTCGAAGCGCACCCAGCCAGAGCCCGGGAAGTACAGCTCCGGCCAGGCGTGCAGGTCGTGGGCGCTGTAGACCCAGGTGCCGTCACCGAGGTCGTCGGGCCGCAGGAAACCTATCGCCACGCGAGCGGGGATGTTGATGGTGCGCGCCATCACGGCCATCGCGGAGGCGAACTGCTCGCAGTAGCCGGTCCGCCCCTCGGGGTTCGAGGCGTCGAGAAAGGTCTCCAGCGTGTCGTTGCCGCTTCCGGAGGGGGCGCTCAGGTCGTAGGTGAAGCCGCCGTCGTCGCGGAAGAACTGCTGGAGGGCCACGGCCTTCTGGAACCGGGTCGGCTGATCCGCGGTGACCTGGGTGGCCATCTGCCGCACGATCGTCGGCAGATCGGCAGGCAGTTCGGTGAACTGAGTGCCCGCCATCGACGCGGCCGGGCTCGAGGCCGCCATCGACTCCGCGGACAGCTGGGGGTCCACCGCGGTCATGGAGTAGCTCAGCCCAGCGGTGGTCAGGTCGTCGTCGCCGCGGATGAAGTCCATCGTCGCGACGTCGTAGCGCCAGTCACCCGGAGCGTCGATGCGCGAGATGAGCGCCTGCGTCGGCAGCCAGGTGGACACGAGGTCGTCGGTGATCCGGACCTGGTAGTCGTGGTCCTCGCGGGGGATGGCCGGGTCCAGCCCCTGGATCGGCGGCATCTCGCCGGAGGCGCGCTGGTCGGTGGGCACCTTGCGGTCGCCGGGGCTCCACTCGTTGCCGGTGTAGCGGTTGAGCACGGAGATCCGCAGGTAGCTCGGGGCGGGATCGTCGGTGGTCACCTGCACCATGTCGACGTCGCGGCCCCGCCTCAGGTCGCGGGTCATGTCGGCGACGGGGTTCTCGATCTTGATCTGGTCCCCGCCGCTCCCAGGGCCGAAGCCGCCCTCGAAGAGGTGCAACCCGAAGCTGGGGATGAACAGCGGCACCACGATCGCGAGCGCGGTCGCGACCACCCCGATCCCGACCGCCGACGAGCGCAGCGCGCCGTTGCTCACCCCGAACGCCGACCGGTCGGCCTCGCTCTGGCCCCGGCCGAGGAGTCCGCCCCAGCGCGCGATCTGGCGGCTCTCCTGCAGGTAGAGCATGAGGAGGAAGCCCGCGGCGGTGAGTGCGAAGACGATCCACGAAACCCCCTCGCCGAGCAGGCTCACGGGCACGCTGTAGATGGTCAGCAGGGGCAGCCCGGCGAGCGGGACGCGGCGCAGGGTGCCGACGCAGAGGTCGACCAGCAACAGGCAGGCGGCCCCACCTGCGATGAGCAGGGGGTCGATCGGGGCGGCGCGGCGCGGCACCGGCGCGGAGTACTGCTGCGCGGAGGCGACGGCGTCGTCGAAGACCTGCTGCAACAGCAGCCAGTCCTCGCCGAGCGGCAGCAGCGACCCGGTCAGCTGGGCCGACACCACCATCCCGAGGGCCAGGAGCTGGACGAGGACGAGGAGCGGACCCGGCACCCGCAGCCAACGAAGCAGCGCGCCGCTGAGCGCGACCACCAGGGCGTCGGTGACCAGCGGCCCCATGAAGCCGCCCCAGTTGACTGCGAACCCCGTCCACGACAGCAGCGCCACCCAGGTGGTGACGGCGGCGACCAGCGCGAGCGCGAGCTCGTCGCGCAGTCCGCCGCGCGGGCGTCCGAACGACGACCCTCGCGGCCCGCGGGACCACGGCCGACTCGCCGACGGGGCGCTCGGGGCCTCGGCCGGAGGCTGCAGGGTCGCGGTCATCGGGCCGCCGCCTGCGGGACGCCGACGGAGGTCTCGTCGTCGGGAGGCGTGCTGGGCGCGGTGATGGCTGTCAGCCGCGACCGTGACGTCCGGCCCAGCTCCTGCCACACGGTCTCGAGACGGTCACGTGGTCCCAGGCCGACGGCCCGCCAGCCCTGCTGCGCCAGGGTCGTCTCCGCACCACGCGTACGGCGGGTCGACCCGCCCCAGGCCTCCACGTCGACCGCGATCGCCAAGGTGGCGGCTGCGTGGTGCTGCATCCGTCGGAAGACCGGCAGGTCGTGGTCCTCGATGCCGCCGAGCACCGCGACGATCAGCCCGCCTTGGGAGGCCTCCGCGAGCCAGCTCGTGTCGAGCCGGGGCAGCTGGATCGGCTGGACCACCGCGAGCGCCTCCAGCAGCGGGCCGGTGTTGAGGTCGGCGTCCCGGTAGTGCCAGGCGTTGGCGGGGTCCTCACCCGCCGCGGTGACGAAGCGGACCATGAACCCGCGCTGGCTCAGGTGCACCGCGATCGAGGCAGCCGCCGATACCGCGGCCTCGAGCGAGGACGCGACCCCCTGCCCCCGGTGCGCGCGCACCCGGTTGTCGAGGAAGAGCGTGGCTCGCGACTGCCAGGGCTGCTCCTCGCGCCGCACCATCAGCTGGCCGACCCGCGCGGAGCTGCGCCAGTGCACCCGTCGCAGCTCGTCGCCGCGCCGGTACTCGCGCACGGTGACGTCCTCAGCGCTGCCGGTGGCGAAGGCGCGCGGGCGGTTGTCGCCCGAGCCGGTCCAGGCCCCACCGAGCGGGATCTGGGGGAGCGGGACGGTGCGCGGCGTGACCGTGAGCGAGACGGTCGTGTGGAACGCCCGCCCCAGCTCCACCAGGCCGAAGGGGTCGCTCACGCGCACGCTCATCGGCCCGATCTCGAACTTGCCGCGCACGTCGGAGCGGACCCGGTAGGTGGCGTGCCGACGCCAGCCCTGCCCGATCCCGTCGAGCACGAACCGGGGCCGCGTGCCCAGGGCGTAGGGGACGTGGTCCTCGAGCAACAGGGCCCCGTTGGGCGTCTTGCCCTCGTTGGTCAAAGTGAGCTGGACCCGCGCCGGCTGACCGGCCGCGACGATCTGGGGGGAGAGGTTGCGGACCAGGGCGAGCCGGTAGCGACTGCGCCCCAGCACGTACGCCGTCACGAGGGGCAGTGCCAGGACGAGCACGCCGACCCGCGTCAGCGCGTCCTGGCCGAGGAGCACCGCGCACACGATGGCGGTCACGCCCGCAGCGACGAAGGCCCGTCCGCGGACGGTCAGACCGGCGAGGGCCTCACGCACGGGTCCCCTCGGGCACCGGGACGGCCGCGACGATGCCGTCCAGGATCGCGGTGGTGGTGCGTCCGCTCATGGACGCCTCGACACTGGGCAGCAGTCGGTGGGCCAGCACCTGGCGGGCGAGGCCGCGCACGTCGTCGGGGAGGACGTAGTCGCGGCCCGCCATCCCGGCCGCGGCCTTCGCGGCCCGGACCAGGTGCAGCGTGGCGCGCGGGGAGGCGCCGAGGGTGAGCTCCTCCGAGCGCCGCGTGGCGGAGGTCAGCGCCACGGCGTACCGCTGGACGGCGTCGGAGACGTAGACCTGCCCGACGATCCCGATCAGCTTGCGCACCTCCGCGGCGTCGGTGACGGGCTCGAGGTCCTCGAGCGGGTTGGTCTGGGTGTGGGAGTCGAGCATCGCGATCTCGGACGCCTCGACCGGGTAGCCGACCGAGAGGCGGAGCATGAACCGGTCGCGCTGGGCCTCGGGGAGGGCATAGGTGCCCTCCATCTCGATGGGGTTCTGGGTCGCGATCACCATGAACGGCGCCTCGAGGTGGTATGTCGTGTTGTCGACGGTGACCTGGCGCTCCTCCATGCACTCGAGCAGCGCTGACTGCGTCTTCGGCGAGGCGCGGTTGATCTCGTCGCCCACGACGATGTTGGCGAAGACGCCACCGGGTCGGAACTCGAACTCGCGGGTGTTCTGGTTGAACACCGACACACCCGTCACGTCGGAGGGCAGCAGGTCGGGGGTGAACTGGATCCGGCGCACGGAGCAGTCGATGCTGCGGGCCAGGGACTTGCTCAGCATGGTCTTGCCGACGCCCGGCACGTCCTCGATCAGGACGTGACCCTCGGCGAGGAGACCGATCAGGGTCGACGTGATCACGTCGGGCTTGCCCTCGATCACCTTCTTGATGTTGGCGCGGACCCGTTCGACCACCCGCGTCAGGGTGCCCAGGTCGGCGCCGGCACCTCCCCGGGCGTCGCTGCTCGCCGCACTCTCCTCGGCTCCCACGGTGCCGTCCTTCCCCTTCTCGGTGCTGTGGGGAGAAACCTACGCGGCGCTCCCGTCGGCCTCGCCGGCTGCCCGGATCACGGTTTGGTTGCGGATTCGGTTCACCTCCGGGCCCGAGCCGGCCCCGTCGCCGCGGCCCGTGAGCCGTCACGACCAGATGCCGTGCCGTCGAGCGTAGTCGACACCGAAAGGCGGGCGAAGCCCCGCGAAGGTGGTTGACGGTGGAGCAAAGTGGGGTAAGGTGGCGCAAAGTGGAGGAAGACGGAGGGGAAGTGGAGGGCTCCGGATGTTCCTGGGCACCTACACCCCCAAGCTCGACGACAAGGGCCGGCTCTTCCTCCCCGCGAAGTTCAGGGAGGAACTGATGACCGGGCTGGTGGTGACGACGGGGCAGGAGCGCTGCCTCACCGTCTACAAGCTCGCCGACTTCGCCGACCTCGCCGCCAAGGTCCAGGCCGCACCGATCACGGTGAAGGGCGCCCGCGACTACGGCCGCTTCCTGGGCGCTAACGCGAACCAGGACACGCCCGACAAGCAGGGCCGCATCACCATCACCCCGGTCCAGCGGGAGTACGCCTCGCTGACCCGCGACGTGATGGTGCTCGGCGTCATCAACCGCATCGAGATCTGGGACCCCGCTCGCTGGGAGGCCTACAACGCCGCCAACCAGGAGACGTTCGCCGACATCAGCGAAGAGGTCTTCCCCGGCCTCTGAGGCCGACCGACCCCCCGTTCCCCCGACCGCCTCAACTCAACAGCGCATCGTCCGGCGAGGTCTCAGCCCGCTGACGACCATCCCCTGGGGCACCTTCCCCGGCTCCAGGCGGTGTCTTCCCCGACGCGAGCAGCGGGCGGAGACCTGGCCGGACGATCGCCCAGATCGGGCGAGCGTGTCGGCTTCACCGCCACGCTGCCGCCCGCCGCCCCCCACTTCCCACCACCAGCTCCACCAGTCCGAGCCAAGGGTCGAGATCATGAGCGTCACACCGGTCAGCGAGCTGGGTCGTCCGACCCCCCGCGTGCGCCACCAGGCCCGGGAGGCCGCTGCCCTCATGGCGTTCTCGGCGACCACCTCGGTGGTCCTCGCCGGCGTCCTGGTCCTGCTGGCCCACTGGGGACGCTAGGAACCGGCCGAGCCGACCATGAGCCGCCCCGCCCACGTCCCGGTCCTCCTCGACCGGGTCGTCGCCCTCCTGACGCCCGCACTCGACCACGACGGCGCCGTCCTCGTGGACGCCACGCTCGGTCTGGGCGGTCACACCGAGGCGGTGCTCGAGCGATGTGGCCTGGCCCGCGTCGTCGGCATCGACCGCGACCCCCAGGCGCTGGCCCTCGCGGGCGAGCGCCTGGCGACGTACGGCGCCCGCTTCACGGGCGTGCACGCGGTCTATGACGAGCTGCCGGACGTCCTGGACGACCTGGGCCTGACCTCGGTCGACGCCGTGCTCTTCGACCTGGGCGTGTCCTCGCTCCAGCTCGACGTCCTGGACCGCGGCTTCGCCTACCGGGAGGACGCGCCGCTCGACATGCGGATGGACAGCACCCGTGGCCGCACCGCCGCCGACGTCCTCAACACCTACTCGGCCGCCGAGCTGACGAGGGTGCTGCGCGAGTACGGCGAGGAGCGCTTCGCTTCGCGGATCGCCGCGGCCGTCGTGCGCGCCCGGCAGCAAGCGCCGTTCACCACCTCGGCCCGCCTCGTCGAGCTGCTGTACGACGCCATCCCCGCCGGTGCGCGCCGGACCGGCGGGCATCCCGCCAAGCGCACGTTCCAGGCGCTGCGGCTCGAGGTCAACGACGAGCTGGGTGCCTTGCGTCGCGCCCTTCCCGCAGCCATCGACGCGGTCCGCGTCGGGGGCCGCGTCGTGGTCGAGAGCTACCACTCGCTGGAGGACCGGCTGGTCAAGCGTGCGTTCGCCGACCGGAGCCGCAGCGACGTTCCCCCGGACCTGCCCTTCGTCCCGGCCGGCCACGAGCCCGAGCTCCGTCTGCTCACCCGCGGCGCCGAGCAGGCCGACGCCGCCGAGGTGGCCGCCAACCCGCGCGCGGCCTCGGTGCGGCTGCGCGCCGCCGAGCGCCTCCGCCCGCCCCGATCCCACCACTCGTCTCCGCTCCCTTCCCCGCGAGGAGTCGCCTGAATGTCCAGTCCCGCCCTCCAGGTCCGGTCCGGCCGGCTGCGCACGGGTGCTCCCGCCTCCCGGGTCGCCGGTCTCGCCGACGTCGCGCGCCAGCGCGCCCGCCTCACCGTCGTCCCGCGTGTCCGGACCCGCACCAGCGCGGTGCCGTTCGTGATGCTGGTGTCCTTCGTGGCACTCGCCGGCGTGATCGGGCTGCTGATGTTCAACACCTCGATGCAGCAGGCGGCCTTCACGGCGACGGCGATGGAGCAGCAGGCGACCACCCTGACGGCGCGTGAGCAGACCCTCCGGATGGAGCTGGACGCCCTGCGTGACCCGCAGCGGGTGGCGCTCCAGGCCCAGCGCATGGGCATGGTGCTCCCGACCAGCCCGGCGTTCCTGAGGCTCTCCGACGGGCGGGTGCTGGGGACGCCGACCGCCGCTACCCGCGAGAACCCGCTGCGACTGCTCGCCAAGCCCCCGAAGAAGCCGGGGGTCCTCGACCCCACGCCCCAGGTGGTCACGGTGCCTGCGGCCCACGCCGGCGGGGGCGGGGCTGGCTCGCACACCAATGGAGCAGACGACGGCGCGGCCTCGGGCCGTGAGGGCCGCGCGAACGGTAGAAACCACCCCAAGCCCCCGCGCCACCAGAACCGCTGATCCGAAGGAGCCCCGTGCCGCGTCCTGCCCGACCTCGCCGGCCACGCGGCAGCCTGCGCGGCTCGCCGCACCTGCGGCTGCGCGTGGGGTTCCTCGTGATCGCCATGGTGCTGTCGGTCTTCGGCGCCCGGCTGGTGCAGCTGCAGGGCGTGGATCCCGGCTCGTACGCCGCCATGGCCGCCGCCGAGGGCACGGTCACGCTGGACCTGCCGGCCGAGCGCGGCGACATCCTCGACCGCAACGGCGAGCCGCTCGCTGCGTCGGTCGACGGCAAGATGGTGGTGGCCGACCCGGCTCTCACCGCCGACCGGGCTCCCGAGCTGGCCCGCTTCCTTGCGACGCACCTCGACGTGGACTACTTCGACACGCTCGAGGCCCTGCGGGGCGAGGGGCGGCGGTTCGCCTATATCGCCCGCAGGGTGCCGGCCAGCAAGGCCGAAGCGGTCGTGGCCGCGGCCGAGGAGGCCGGCTTCGAGGGCCTCGACACCCGTCGCGACCCGGTGCGCGACTACCCGGCCGGCGACGTCGCGGCCAACCTGGTCGGCTTCGTGGGCATCGACGAGGCGCTGGCCGGGTTCGAGCTGAACTTCGACCATCTCCTGGCCGGCACCGACGGCGCCGAGAAGTACGCCGTCGGCGACGGCAACCGGATCCCGCTCGCGCCCGCGACCGTCAAGCCCGCCGTCGACGGCCAGGACCTGCAGACCACCCTCGACCTGGATCTGCAGTGGTACACCCAGCGGGTGCTGCGCCAGACCGTCGAGGACGCGCGGGCCGACTCCGGGTTCGCGGTCGTGATGGACACCCGTACCGGCGAGGTACTGGCCTTCGCCGACGACCCGACGTACGACGCGCGCGATCCCGGCTCCGCGCGGAGCAAGGACGACCTGGTGTCGCGGGCGATGACCGACGTCTACGAGCCCGGGTCCGTCGAGAAGGTGCTGACGCTCAGTGCGTTGATCGACGCCGGCAAGGTCACCGACCGCACCAAGCTCACCGTGCCGTCCAGCCTGCGCAGCGGTGACCGGATGATCCACGACTGGTTCAGCCACGGCACGCTGCACATGACGCTGGCCGGCGTGATCGCGCAGTCCTCCAACATCGGGACCGTGCTGGCGTCCCGGCGCTTCGAGGACGGCCAGCTCCGCGACTACCTGACCCGGTTCGGCCTCGGGCGACGCACCAACGTCGGTGTGGCCGGTGAGACCCAGGGCATCCTTCCCGACCCCAGCATCTGGACGTCGATGACGCAGGACCGCATCGCGTTCGGCCAGTCCCTGTCGGTGAACGCCCTGCAGATGGCAGCTGCGGTCAACACCATCGCCAACGGCGGCGTGCGGGTCTCACCGAGCCTGGTGCGCGGCAGCGCGACCACGGCGGACGGTCTGACGGTCGGCACCGACACGGCGACGACCGAGCGCGTGATCAGCAAGCGGGCCGCCCACCAGACGATGCTGATGATGGAGCGCGTGGTCGACCCGGAGGTCGGGGTCGCGCCGCGCGCCCAGGTGCCCGGCTACCGGGTGGCCGGCAAGACCGGCACCGCCCAGCGCGTCGGCCCCAAGTGCGGCTGCTACAACGGCACCTTCACCGTGTCCTTCGCGGGCTTCGCGCCGGCGGACAAGCCGCGTTTCACCGTCTATGTCGTCGTGCAGAACCCGCGCAACGGCGGCGGCGGCGGCTCGGTCGGCGGCCCGGCGTTCAGCAAGATCATGGGCTACGCACTGGGTCACTACGGCGTGCCCCCGACCGGCACCCAGCCGTCCAAGCTGCCCGTGGAGTGGCGCCCCCGCGGCTCGGCCGGGGCAGACCAGAACAACTAGCCTGCCTGTTGAGATGAGTGACCCCCTCCGGGCGACGCGTCCGCTCCACCCGCCTCGCCACCGGCTCTCCACCGTCGCGGCCTGGCTGGCCCAGGCCGACCCGACGTACGCCCGGCGGGACCCGGCTCGCGAGAGCGGCTCGGACGTCGAGGTCACCGGAGTGACCCTGGCGTCGCAGCGGGTGCTGCCGGGCGACGTCTACGCGGCGCTGCCCGGCTCACGGGCGCACGGGGCCGACTTCGCCGCCCAGGCCGTAGCGGCCGGAGCGGTGGCCGTGCTCACCGATCCGTCCGGCGGCGAGCGAGTGCCGCCGGGTGTGCCGGTCCTCGAGGTGGCCAGCCCCCGGGCGGTCCTCGGTCGGTTCGCCGCGTTCGTCTACGACGAGCCGGCGCGGGCGATGCGGTTGATCGGCGTGACCGGGACCCAGGGCAAGACCACCACCACGCGGCTGGCCGAGAGCGGACTGCAGACCGCGGGGGTGCGCGCCGCGGTCGTCGGGACGGTCGGCACGCGGGTCGACGGGCACGACCTCAAGACCGCGCTGACCACGCCGGAGGCGCCTGACCTGCACGGACTCTTCGCGATGATGCGCGAGCGCTCGGTGCAGGCCTGCGCGCTGGAGGTCTCGAGCCATGCCCTGGTGCTGGGCCGGGTGGACGGCGTGGTCTTCGACGTCGCCGTGTTCACCAACCTGGGGCGCGACCACCTCGACTTCCATGCCGACGAGGAGGAGTACTTCGCGGCGAAGGCGGCGCTGTTCACCCCCGAGCGCTGCCGGCTCGGGCTGGTCAACGTCGACGACGCGCACGGCCGGAGGCTGCTCGCACGTCCCGTCGTACCCCTGCAGTCGTTCTCGACCTCGGGAGCCGAGGCCGACTGGCGTGCGGTCGGGATCGAGTCCACCGCCCAGGGGTCGCGGTTCACGCTGCTCGGGCCCGACGGTCTGCGGGTTCCGGCAGGTTGCCCCCTGCCGGGCGACTTCAACGTCGCGAACGTGGTGGCCGCGGTGGCGGCCTGCGCGCTCGCGGGCTTCGATCCCGCAGCGGTGGCGCGCGGCATCGTGACCGGGCCCGGCGTGCCCGGTCGCCTCGAGGTGGTCGCGGGCACGGGGGAGGCTCAGGGAGCCTCGGACGTGACGGTCGTCGTCGACTACGCGCACAAGCCCGATGCCGTCGCGGCTGCGATCGCCGCGCTCCGACCGCTCACCGAGGGACGGGTCCTCGTCGTCCTCGGCGCCGGGGGCGAGCGCGACCGGGGCAAGCGTCCCCTGATGGGAGAGATCGCCGCGGCCGCAGCCGACGTCGTGGTGGTCACCGACGACAACCCACGGGGGGAGGACCCCGCGGCCATCCGGGCCGAGGTGCTGGTCGGCACCCGGGAGGGCCGCGCGGAGGTCGTGGAGGTCGGCGACCGGCGGCTCGCGATCCGCGAGGCCCTGGAACGGGCGCATCCCGGCGACGTCGTGCTGGTCGCCGGCAAGGGCCACGAGACCGGCCAGGAGGTCGCCGGCGTGGTCCACCCCTTCGACGACCGCGAGGTCGTCCGCGAAGAGCTCGCCCGACTCGCCACCGGGGCAGCGGGATGATCCCGCTGAGCCTGGGCGAGATCGCCTCCGTGGTCGGCGGACAGGTGGTGGGCGACCCCTCGCTCGTCGTCACCGGGGACGCGTTCCTCGACACCCGAAGACCGGTGGCCGGCGGTCTGTTCGTCGCGATCGCGGGGGAGCGGGTCGACGGACACGACTTCGCCGCCGCCGCAGTGGCGGGGGGCGGTGCGGCGGTGCTGGCAAGCCGACCGACGCCGGTGCCCACCGTCGTGGTCGCCGACGCTGCCGTGGCCCTGGGCCGGCTCGCGCGGCACGTCCTCGACGCCGTACGCCCCCAGGTCCTCGCCCTGACCGGCTCGCAGGGCAAGACCGGCACCAAGGACCTGCTCGGCCAGACGCTGGGCCAGATATCGGGTGGCCCGCGGGGCACCGTCGCCACCGCAGGCAACCTCAACAACGAGCTCGGCGTCCCACTGACCGTGCTCCGGACCACCCACGCCACGCGGCATCTCGTCGTCGAGATGGGCGCGCGCGGACCGGGTCACATCTCCGAGCTCTGCCGGATCGCGCCCCCGGACGTCGCCGCGGTCCTCAACGTCGGCACCGCGCACCTCGGGGAGTTCGGCTCTCGCGAGGCCATCGCGCTCGCCAAGGGGGAGATCATCGAGGCGCTCCCCTCCACCGGCACTGCGGTGTTGAACGCCGACGACGCCCTGGTCCTGGCCATGCGCGCGCGCACCGACGCCACCGTGCTCACGTGCGGCCTCCAGGGCGAGGTGACCTGGCGCGGGCTGGCTCTCGACGACCTGGGTCGCCCGTCGTTCGAGCTGGGACATGCCGGCTCGTGGTTCCCGGTGTCGCTGCGCCAGCCGGGAGCCCACCAGGTGGCGAACGCGGCGGCCGCGGGGGCGATGGCACTCGCTGCCGGAGCCGGGCTCCGAGAGGTGGCCTCCGGGCTGACGGCTGCGCTGCCCGCGTCGCGTTGGCGCATGGAGCTGCACGAGCGCGCCGACGGTCTCGTCGTGCTCAACGACTCCTACAACGCCAACCCCGCCTCCATGGCGGCGGCCCTCGACGCCCTGGTCGCGATCGGCGAGCGCCGAGGGATCCGCACGGTGGCGGTCCTCGGCGAGATGCTGGAGCTCGGCGACAGTGCCGACGCCGAGCACGAGCGCGTCGGACGGTACGCCGCCGAGCAGGGTGCCGACGCCGTCGTCGCCGTGGGCGGGCCGGCGGCGCTGCTCGCCGCGGGCGCGGCCTCCGTCGAGGGGTGGGGCGGGATCGCCCTGACCACGGCGGGCCGCGACGACGCACTCGCCTGGGTGCGGGAGAATGTCGCGGCTCCCGCAGTCGTCCTCGTCAAGGCGTCGCGCGGGGCCGCGCTGGAGACCGTGGCCGAAGGACTGCTCGAAGGGGAGGACCGGGACCGATGAGGGCGATCCTGTTCGGCGGCACGATCTCGCTGCTGATCTCGCTCCTCGGCACCCGAGTGGCGATCACCTGGTTCACCCGCCTGGGCTACGGCCAGGAGATCCGCGACGACGGACCGACCAGCCATCACACCAAGCGCGGCACCCCGACGATGGGCGGGCTCGTCATCATCGTGGCGACCGTGCTCGGCTACGTCGCGGCCAAGCTGATCACCCGCAGCGAGCCCTCGGCGTCCGCTCTGCTGCTGCTGTTCTTGTTCGTCGGGCTCGGACTCGTCGGGTTCCTCGACGACTTCATCAAGATCTCCAAGCAGCGCAGCCTGGGACTGCGCAGCAAGGCGAAGATGATCGGCCAGACGGTGGTCGCGCTGACCTTCGGGGCGCTCGCGCTGTGGCCGCGACTGGCCGACGACCGCGGCCTGACCCCCGCGTCCAACCATGTCTCCTTCCTGCGCGACATCGAGTGGCTCGCGCTGCCGCCGGTGCTCGCGATCCTGCTCTTCTGGGTGATCATCACCGGCACGAGCAACGGGATGAACCTCACCGACGGCCTCGACGGGCTCGCCACCGGGGCCTCGATCCTGGTCTTCGCCGCCTACACGCTGGTCAACATCTGGCAGAACAACCAGAGTTGCGCGACCGTCCCCGGCCCCACGTGCTACGAGGTTCGCGACCCACTCGACCTCGCGGTCGTGGCCGCAGCGATCACCGGCGCCTGCTTCGGGTTCTTGTGGTGGAACGCCTCCCCGGCCGCGATCTTCATGGGCGACACCGGCTCACTCGCCCTCGGCGGAGCCCTGGCGGGCCTCGCGATCCTGACCCGCACCGAGATGCTGCTCCTGGTGATCGGCGGCCTCTTCGTGCTCGTCACACTCTCGGTGATCATCCAGGTCGGCGTGTTCAAGGCCAGCCGCGCCAGCGGCCTGTTCCGCAGGGTGTTCCGCGTCGAAGCTGGGCATCGGGTGTTCCGGATCGCGCCGCTGCACCACCACTTCGAGATGCTCGGCTGGGAGCAGGTCACCGTCGTCGTGCGGTTCTGGATCATCACCGGGCTCTGCGTCGCCGCAGGTCTCGGTCTCTTCTACGGCCAGTGGGTGGTCGGCTCGTGACCCCTGGCGGTCGCCGCGCGGTCGAGGCGCTGGGCCGCCACGACGACTGGTCGGGGGTGCGGGCGGTCGTCGCCGGATTCGGGGTGTCGGGTTTCGCCGCCGCCGACAATCTCACCCACCTCGGCGCCGCGGTGACCGCCCTGGACGAGTCGGGGGTCGGCCGCGAGCAGGAGGCGACGCTGCTGGAGGTCCTCGGCGCCACCGTGCGGCTGGGCCCCGGCACCACGGCCACGCTGCCCGAGGACGCTGAGCTCCTCGTGGTCTCGCCTGGTTGGCGTCCGCACTCGCCGCTGATCGCACAGGCCCGCGAGCGGGGCGTCCCGGTGTGGGGAGAGGTCGAGCTCGCCTGGCGACTGCGGGACCCCGACCGGGCGGCGCCGTGGCTGTGCGTGACCGGCACGAACGGCAAGACCACCACCGTCCAGATGCTCGACGGGATCCTCGCCGCGGCCGGGCTGCGTAGCGCGGCGGTCGGCAACGTCGGCCGCCCGGTCACCGAGGCGGTGATGGACCCCACGCCGTACGACGTGCTGGCGGTCGAGCTCTCGAGCTTCCAGCTCCACTACACCCGTTCGGTCAGCGCCGAGTCGGCCGTGGTCCTCAACCTCGCCGAGGATCACCTGGACTGGTACACCGGTCCGACCGCGATGGCCGACTACGCCTCGGACAAGGGGCGGATCTACCAACGGGTCCGCGCGGCGTGCGTCTACAACGTCGCCGACCCGGAGACCGAGCGACTGGTCCGCGAGGCCGACGTGGCCGAGGGGGCCCGCGCGGTCGGCTTCACGCTCGGGATGCCAGGGGTCGGCATGGTGGGGGTCGTCGACGACCTCCTGGTCGACCGGGCGTTCATCGCCCAGCGCCAGACGACCGCGGCCGAGCTGTGCGCGGTCGAGGACCTGCCGGCCTCCGCGCCGCACGTCGTGGCGAACGCGCTGGCGGCGGCCGCGCTCGCCCGGGCGCACGGCGTGAGCCAGGTGGCGGTCCGCGACGGTCTGCGCGCCTTCCAGATCGACGGCCACCGGATCCAGGTCGTAGCCGTGACCGACGGGGTCACCTGGGTCGACGACTCCAAGGCCACCAACCCGCACGCGGCCCACTCCTCGCTCCAGGCCTATGACCCGGTCGTCTGGGTGGCCGGCGGCCTGGCCAAGGGGGCGCGGTTCGACGACCTGGTCGCGAGCGTGCGAGGTCGGCTGCGGGGCGTGGTGCTGCTGGGCCGGGACCGCGACGTCATCGCGGAGGCCCTTTCGCGACACGCGCCCGATGTGCCCGTCATCGACACCGGTGACGGCGAGACTGACGACACTGCCGACGGGGCGGGCCCTATGGAGCGCGTCGTGGAGGCGGCGGCGCGTCTCGCCCGGCCCGGCGACACCGTGTTGCTCGCCCCCGGATGCGCCTCCCAGGACCAGTTCCGCAGCTACGCCGAACGCGGCGACGCGTTCGCCGCAGCGGTGCGGCGGCGCAGCACACCGCACGACTAGTCACAGCGCACGACGAGGACCAGCGACCGCGAGGGGGACCGATGGCCACCACCCCCGTACCGGTCAGCGGCGCGGGCGGCCTCCGGTCGTGGACCGCGGCCCTGCGCCACGCGCTCGACCGCCCGCTCACGTCGTACTACCTGCTCCTGGGCGCCTCGGCCCTGCTGCTGACCATCGGACTGGTCATGGTCCTGAGCGCCTCGAGCGTCTACTCCTACCGCATCTACGACGACTCCTACGCCGTCGTGGAGAAGCAGCTGATGTGGGTGGCCATCGGCGTGCCGTGTGCCTGGATCGCCAGCCGGTTGCCGTTGCGCTGGATCCGGCGGCTGGCCTACCCCGGCTACGCGATCTCGCTGGGCCTGCTCCTGCTCACGGCGTTCTTCGGCGTCGAGCGCAACGGCAACACCAACTGGCTCGCGCTGGGTCCGATCCAGATCCAGCCCTCAGAGGTCGCCAAGCTCGCCCTGATCCTGTGGGCCGCGCACGTCTACGCCAACAAGGACCGGCGGCTGGCCAGCACCCACCAGATCATGGTGCCCGTCGTGCCCGGCCTGCTGCTGGCCACCGGGCTGGTGGTCTTCGGGCGGGACCTGGGCACCGCCCTGGTCCTGTTCGCGATCCTGCTCGGGATGCTCTGGGTGGTCGGCGCGCCGGCCCGGTTCTTCGCGTTCAGCTTCTCCGTGGTCAGCGTGCTGGCCATCTATCTCGCGACGACCAACCAGGAGCGACTCCAGCGGATCACCACCTTCGTGGACCCTTTCAAGGACTACCACACGGCGGGGTGGCAGCCCGCGCACGGCCTCTACGCCCTCTCGAGTGGCGGCTGGTTCGGGCAGGGGATCGGGGCCAGCCAGCAGAAGTGGGGGACCTTGCCGGAGGCGCACACCGACTTCATCTTCGCCGTCCTCGGCGAGGAGCTCGGGCTCGTGGGCACCCTGCTGACGGTCGGGCTCTTCGTCACGATCGCCTGGGCCGCCGTCCGGGTCGCCTCGGCGACCGCAGACCCCTTCGTGCGCTACATGTCCTTCGGGATCGTGGTGTGGCTGATCGGTCAGATGATCATCAACGTCGGCATGGTGCTGGCGCTGCTCCCGGTCATCGGGATCCCGCTGCCCCTGATCTCCTACGGCGGCTCGGGCCTGGTGCCCTCCCTGGTCGCCCTGGGCCTGCTCGTCGGCTTCGCCCGTCGCGAGCCCGAGGCCGCGGCCGCGCTGCGACAGCGTCGTCGGTCCCGGTCCGCCGGACTGTCGGCCGGCAGCGTGCCGGGCCGGGGTCTGTGACAGCCTAGATTCCGATGCGCGTTCTCCTGGCAGGCGGTGGCACCGCCGGGCACACCTCGCCGCTGCTGGCCACGGCCGACGCGCTGGGTCGGCTGGAGCCCGGTGTCGAGATCACCTGCCTGGGCACGGAGCGCGGGCTCGAGACCCGGGTCGTGCCCGAGGCGGGCTACCCGCTCGAGCTGATCCCTCCGGTGCCGCTGCCGCGCCGGGTCGGCGCCGACCTGGTCAAGGTGCCGGGACGTCTCCGGGCAGCAGTCCGCCAGACCCTCGCCGTCTTCGACCGGGTGCGCCCCGACGTCGTGGTGGGCTTCGGGGGCTACGTCTCCATGCCGGCGTACCTCGCGGCGCGACGTCGCAAGGTGCCCCTGGTGGTGCACGAGCAGAACGCCGTGCCCGGACTGGCCAACAAGGCCGGGGCGAGGCTCGCCCGGAGGGTGGCGGTCAGCTTTCCCGACACCCCGCTGCCGCGGGCGGAGTACGTCGGGCTGCCCCTTCGCTCGGCGATCTCCGGGCTCGACCGCCAGGCGATGCGGAGCGAGGGTCGTGCGTTCTTCGGTCTCGACCCGGACCCGCCGACCCTCCTCGTCACCGGCGGCTCCCAGGGCGCCCGGAGTCTCAACCTGGCCGTGTCCGCGGCGTCCGCGGCCCTCGGCTCGGCCGGCGTCCAGGTGCTGCACGTCGTGGGGCCCCAGGGAGAGGCCACGCCCGCGGATACGGGGTTGCCCTACGTCGTGGTGCCGTTCGTCGACCGGATGGACCTCGCCTATGCCGCCGCAGACCTGGTGCTGTGCCGGGGCGGGGCCTCCAGCGTCACCGAGGCCGCGGCGGTCGGCCTGCCGGCGGTCTTCGTGCCGCTGCCGATCGGCAACGGTGAACAGGAGCACAACGCGCTACCCGTCGTCCGGGCCGGCGGTGCCCTGCTGGTGAAGGACGCGGACCTCACCGCCGACTGGGTCGCCGACCACGTGCCCGCTCTGGCCGCCGACCCGGCGCGCCTCGCGGCGATGGGCGCCGCGGCCGCCGCGCTCGTGCCCCGCGACGCGGACGTCCGCCTCGCGACGATCGTGCGCGACACAGCCCGCGGGGCAGTCCGGTGAGGCTTCCGGTGCCCGACGTCCTGCCGCCGGCCGAGGCCCTCGGCCGGGTGCATTTCGTCGGCATCGGCGGCGCCGGGCTGTCCGCGATCGCCCGGATCATGCTCGCCCGCGGCATCGTCGTCAGCGGAAGTGACGGCGCGGACTCGCCCACGCTCGCGGCGCTGCGTGACCTCGGCGCCACCGTCCACGTGGGGCACGACGCCGCGCACGTGCGGGACGTCGACACGATCGTCGTGTCCACGGCCGTCCCCGAGGACAACCCCGAGGTCGTCGAGGCGAGGCGCCGGGGGCTGCGACTGCTGCCCCGCTCAGCCGGCCAGGCCGCCGTGATGGCCGGGCGCCTAGTCCTCGCCGTGGCCGGCACGCATGGCAAGACGACCACGACGTCGCTCCTGACCGTGGCCCTGCAGGCGGCCGGAGCCGATCCGTCGTACACGATCGGCGGGGACCTCGCCCAGACCGGCGCGAACGCCGCCGACGGCCGCGACGACCTGTTCGTGGTCGAGGCCGACGAGAGCGACGGCGCCTTCCTCGTGTACCAGCCGTTCGCGGCGATCGTCACCAACGTCCAGGCCGACCACCTCGACGTGTGGGGGAGCGAGGCGGCGTACGCCGCGGCGTTCGACGACTTCGCCGACCGGATCGACCCCGCCGGCCTCCTCGTGGTGTGCCTGGACGATCGCGGCGCGGCGCGGCTCGCGGAGTCGGCTCGTGCACGCGGGAGGCGCGTGGTCACCGTGGGCGAGACCGCCGGTGCCGACTACCGCCTCGGTGGCGTGTCGGCCCAGGGGACGACCACCTCGGCCACGGTTCACGGACCCCGGGGGGAGCTGGGCACCCTCAGCCTTCAGATCCCGGGCCGGCACTACCTCCTCGACGCCGGCGCCGCACTTGCCCTGGCGCTCGAGCTCGGCTTCGACTTCGAGTCGTTGGCCGTCGGCGTGGCCGGCTTCACCGGCACGGGCAGGCGGATGGAGGCCAAGGGCCGGGCCGACGGCGTGCGGGTCTACGACAGCTATGCCCACCATCCCGCCGAGATCGCCGCCGACCTCGAGGCAGCCCGACTGGTGGCGGGGGCGGGTCGTGTCGTGGTGGTCTTCCAGCCTCATCTGGTCTCGCGGACCCGGGTCTTCGGCGCGTCGATGGGAACGGCGCTCGCGGCGGCCGACGATGTGGTGGTGCTCGACGTCTACCTCGCCCGCGAGGACCCGGACCCGACGGTCAGCGGTCGGCTCGTGGCCGATGCCGTCCCGCTCCCCTCGTCACGGGTCGCCTACCGGACCGGTCTGGACGAGGCGGCGACGGAGGCCGTCTCCCGGGCTCGCCCCGGGGATCTGGTCCTCACGCTGGGAGCCGGCGACGTCACGCGCGTCGGCCCGATGGTCCTCGACCTGCTGGCCCGCCGGTCCACCGTGGGCGGGGTGTCGTGATCGGCGTGGGGCGCCGGCCGGACGAGGCGGCGACCACCGAGCGCGACGCCGCCCGCACGCGCAAGCGCTTCGCCCGGAGACAGTGGCGCCGGCGCTGGGCGGTCTGGCGCTCGCTGCTGGTCGTGCTGCTCGTCTGCGCTCTGGTGGCCGGCGGAGTGTGGCTGGTGTACTTCTCGACCGTCCTCACGGTCCAACGGGTCGACGTCCGCGGGCTCGACCAGATCCCCCGTCGAGAGATCGTGCGCGCGGCGCAGGTGCCCGACGGCGAGCCGTTGGCGCGTCTGGACCTCGCCGCCATCCGGGCCCGGGTCCAGTCCCTCGCCGAGGTCCGCAGCGCCGACGTCTCACGCGAGTGGCCCGACGCCGTGCGCATCGACGTCCAGGAGCGCGTCGCCGTGGCCGTGATCGAGATCGCCGGACGGCTGCGGGGCCTCGACGCCGACGGCGTGGTGTTCGGCGACTTCACCAAGCGAGCGGCCGGCCTGCCGCGGATCAGTCCCACGTCGCAGACCACCCCGGACGCGCTGCAGGAAGCGGCGATCGTGGTCGCGGCCCTGCCCCCGGCGCTGGCGGCCATGGTCGACCACCTCGAGGTGCAGACGGTCGACCGGATCACGCTCGTGCTCGGGGACGGCCGCATCGTGCTCTGGGGGAGTGCCGACGACTCGGAGACCAAGGCGGAGGTGCTGATCAGCCTCCTCGGCCAGCCCGGCCACGTCTACGACGTCTCGGTCCCCGGCCAGCCGACGACGTGCGCCCAGGCCACGGTCGAGGAGTGCCTCGGCACCTCCTGACCGAGCCGGCGGTGACGAGGCCACCGTTTCGACGGCTTGGACGGTGGCCTGACCACCGGCGCACGGCCCGGTGATCGGGCGAAACCCGCGACACGCCGCGTGTCGTCCCCGATCGCCGGGCCGCCTCTCCCTACTGTCATCGGCAACGCGAGGTTGACATAACTATAACCCTCAGGATGAGGGTGAGAGTTCTGGAGACACGCCGAACCACCAGACTTCCCCACTGGCTTCCCCACTCTGGCTTCCCCGAGCTGGCTTCCCCAAGACCGACGACGACCACCCAGGGCCGGACCCGCCGTCCGACCCGAGCTTCGAGAGGCGCATCCGCCGTGGCAGCAGCGCAGAACTACCTGGCCATCATCAAGGTCGTGGGCATCGGTGGCGGCGGCGTCAACGCCGTCAACCGGATGATCGAGGTCGGGCTGAAGGGCGTGGAGTTCATCGCCATCAACACCGACGCCCAGGCCCTCCTCATGAGCGACGCCGACGTCAAGCTCGACATCGGGCGCGAGCTGACCCGGGGGCTGGGAGCAGGAGCCAACCCCGAGGTTGGACAGCAGGCGGCCGAGGACCACGCTGACGAGATCGAGGAGGTCATCAAAGGCGCCGACATGGTGTTCGTGACGGCCGGTGAGGGAGGCGGCACGGGCACCGGAGGCGCCCCGGTCGTCGCCAGGATCGCGCGCTCGCTCGGTGCCCTCACCATCGGCGTGGTGACCCGCCCGTTCGCCTTCGAGGGACGCCGGCGCGCCAACTCCGCCGAGGAGGGCATCGCCCGCCTCCGCGAGGAGGTCGACACCCTGATCGTGATCCCCAACGACCGGCTGCTGTCGATCTCCGACCGCAGCGTCTCGGTGCTCGACGCGTTCAAGCAGGCCGACCAGGTGCTCCTCCAGGGCGTCTCCGGCATCACCGACCTGATCACCACGCCCGGGCTGATCAACCTCGACTTCGCCGATGTGAAGTCGGTGATGGCCAACGCCGGCTCTGCCCTGATGGGCATCGGGTCGGCCCGGGGCGAGGACCGCTCGGTCGCGGCCGCGGAGATGGCGGTCTCGAGCCCGCTGCTGGAGGCGAGCATCGACGGCGCCCATGGCGTGCTGCTCTCCATCGCCGGCGGGTCCGACCTCGGCCTGTTCGAGATCAACGAGGCGGCGGCGCTGGTGTCGCAGTCGGCGCACCCGGAAGCCAACATCATCTTCGGGGCGACGATCGACGACGCGCTCGGCGACGAGGTGCGGGTCACGGTGATCGCGGCCGGCTTCGACGGCGGTCAGCCCAAGCGGCGCGAGCACGACGCAGCCGCGCTGCGCCGGCCGCAGCAGACGCAGGAGGAGACCCGGCGTGCCGCGCAGGCCCTCGCCGCGCAGAAGTCCGCGGACCGGTCGCCCCAGGCCGTCGGCCAGCCCGGCGCCCAGGCCGGCGCCCAGGGTGCCTCGGGATCTGACGCGACCTTCCGCCGGCCTGAGCCCGTCGGCGCGAGCGCGGCCACGAGGCCGGCTCGACAGCAGCCACCGCACGACGACGACGACCTCGACGTGCCGGACTTCTTGAAGTAGGTCCTTGTACGCCGCGCGACTGACCCACGGCCCCGTCGAGCTGGCCTTCACCGACCGGCACGGCGGGGTCAGTCGCGCGCCGTACGACTCCTTGAACCTCGCCTGGGCGGGTGACGACCCCGAGGCCCTGGCCGAGAACCACCGCCGGGTCGGTGCGGACTTCGCGCCCGGTGATCCCGTCGCCGCTCTCAGCCAGGTCCACGGCAACGATGTGGCCTACGTGGGGCCCGAGGGTCCGTCGACCCGGTGGCACGGACATCTGCATGCGCGCGCCGACGGGGTGGTCACCGACCAGGCGGGCGTCACCCTGATGGTGCGCGGAGCCGACTGCGCGATGGTGCTGCTCGCCGATCCGGCGCGCCGGCTGGTCGGGGCGGTCCACTGCGGTCGAGGCGGGCTGGTGGCCGGTGCGGTGCCGGCCACGGTGGCGAGACTGCGCGAGCTCGGAGCCGCAGAGCTGACGGCCTGGCTCGGCCCCTACGTGTGCGGGCGCTGCTACGAGGTGCCCGAGCAGCTGCGCGACGAGGTCGCAGCGGTGGTGCCGGCCAGCCAGGCGACCACCTCGTGGGGCACGCCGTCGGTGGACCTGGGTGCGGGCATCCGCTGGCAGCTCGCCCACGAGGGGGTCGACTGTGTCGACCTCTCCCGCTGCACGCGCGAGTCGCCCGACCTCTACTCCTACCGCCGCGACGGAGCCGGCTCGGGCCGTCAGGCGGGCTTGATCCGGGTGGTGCCCAGTGGTGACTGACGCGCGGAGGACGGAGCTGGCCACCAACCTGGAGCGGGTGCGGAGCAGGATCGCAGCGGCCGCGGGCGCCGTCGGCCGCGATCCGGCAGAGATCACGCTGGTAGCCATCACCAAGTTCTTCCCGGCTTCCGACGTCCGGCTGCTCGCCGCCCTCGGTGTGCGCGACGTGGGGGAGAACCGCCACCAGGAGGCCGTCGACAAGGCCGCCGCGTGTGCGGACCTGGCCCTGCGCTGGCACTTCGTGGGAGGCCTGCAGAGCAACAAGGCCGCGGCCGTCGCGTCGTATGCCGACGTCGTGGAGTCGGTCGACCGGCCCAAGCTCGTCGGTCCACTGAACTCCGGGGCGCACCAGCGTGCTCACCCCGTCGACGTGCTCCTCCAGGTCAGTCTGGACCCACCTGGTCGTGCCGGGAGGTCCGGCGCGGAGCCGTCCGCCCTGGACGTCCTGGCGGACCGGGTGATGCAAGCCGGGATGCTCAGACTCCGTGGACTGATGGCCGTCGCACCCCTCGGGGAGGATCCCCGGTCGGCGTACGACCGTCTGGCCCGGATCCGCGCCGACTTCGTGTCGCAGCACCCCGACGCGACCTGGCTGTCGGCGGGGATGAGCGCCGATCTCGAGGCTGCCGTGGCGGCCGGCGCGACACACGTGCGATTGGGGACCGCGATCCTCGGTCCGAGGGGATCCAACAAGTAATGTCACCGTCACCGGAGCCGTCACCGCGCGCTCCGATCCGACCCAGCCGGAGGAAGAGACCATGAGCGGCGCGATGCGCAAGATCGGCGAGTACCTCGGCCTCCTCGAGGACACCGGCCGCTACGACGACGAGGTCGGCGGCGACGCCGACTACGGCCGGGAGGTCCTCGAGCCCGTGACCGCGGGCGCGAGCCGCGGCTCCGGCCGACCAGCCCCCGTGGCCGACCTCGCCGAGCGCCGGCGGCCCACGGCCACTCCGTCGATGCGCACCGAAGGCGTCGTGGCCGAGCTGTCCCGCATCACGACCTTGCACCCGCGCACCTACAACGAGGCCCGCACCGTGGGCGAGAACTTCCGCGACGGCACGCCCGTGATCATGAACCTCTCCGAGATGGACGACGCCGACGCCAAGCGCCTCGTCGACTTCGCCGCCGGCCTCGTCTTTGCTACGCGTGGCAGCATCGAGCGCGTCACCAACAAGGTGTTCCTGCTCTCCCCGCCCAACGTCTCGGTCGCAGCCGAGGACAAGCAGCGGATCGTGGAGAACGGGTTCTTCAACCAGAGCTGAGCGCCCCGCGCCGCAGCTTGACGACGCAAGGCAGGACGCGTGCACTTCGCCGGACAGGTCATCGAGGGCCTGCTGTGGTTCTTCATCGCGTTCATGTGGGTCCGCTTCGTGACCGAATGGGTGCAGGTGTTCGCCCGGTCGTGGTCCCCGCGCGGCCCGCTGCTGGTCGCCCTCGAGGTCGTCTATTCGACCACCGACCCCCCGATCCGCGCCTTGCGCCGCGTGATCCCGCCGCTGCGGATCGGCAGCTTCGCGCTGGATCTCAGCATGCTCCTGGTGTTCATCGGGGCCTACGTGCTCCTGCGCGTGAACCGGTCCCTCCTCCTGGCGTGAAACGGCTCGTCACTCCAGAAACACCGGAAACTCCAGGTGCGCCTCCGCGGGGATCGGCAAGCGCTATGGTGGCCCCCGGATACACACTCGGAACACACATTCTTTTCCCTGGACTGATGAATTGGGTGAGGTCATGCCGCTGACGCCTGAGGACGTGAGCAACAAGCGCTTTACTCCGGTGCGGTTGCGCGAGGGCTACGACATGGGCGAGGTCGACCAGTTCCTCGACGAGGTCGAGGCTGAGCTCGCCCGCCTGAACAAGGAGAACGACGAGCTTCGCGCGAAGCTCTCGGCGGCCCAGGCCGAGGGTGGCGCGGCCATCCCGCCGCCGGCCGAGGTGGAGGCCGCTCCTGAGCCGCCGGCGGAGCCCGTGGCAGCCGAGCCCGAGCCCGAGCCGGAGCCGACGCCCGAGCCGACGCCGGCTTCGTCCGGGGTGGAGGCCCTCGCGGCCGCCAAGACGATCGAGACGATCCGGGTCGAGACGGTGCCCGAGGCGTCCAACGCCGCGGCGCGGCTGCTCGAGCTGGCCACCCGCAACGCCGACGAGCTGGTCGAGGACGCCAAGAACGAGGCCGACAAGATCATCGGCGAGGCGCGGACCAAGGCCGAGCGCCTCGAGTCGGAGTCGAAGGCCAACGCTGACCGCCTCGAGAGCGACGCCCGCAACCGTGCGCAGATGCTCGACTCGGAGACCGCGCAGAAGCGCCAGATCATGTTCGGCGACCTGGAGAAGGAGCAGCAGAAGCTCAACCAGGAGGTCGAGAACCTACGTCAGTTCGAGCGGGAGTACCGCTCCCGCCTCAAGAGCTACTTCAGCCAGCAGTTGGAGGCGCTCGAGGGCGGCGACACAGCCTCGTCGCCGGGTGGCGAGGACCAGCCGGCCCCCAAGCGACTGCGGTCGATCCTCGGCGAGGACGACGCCTGACCCATCGGTGCGGGCCTGACTCGGACCAGGATGAAGTCCGTGGTCCGAGTCAGGGCGAGCCTGTTTGAGTCCCTTCGTCGCGGGCGTTAGCCTCCCTCGCACACCCCTGGCGTCCGGACTCCTACGGCGCCAGCCAGGCCAGGGAGGCCCCCACCCGATGGCTCGCACCACCACCCGCTCGACTCGGACTGCGCCCGCGAAGGCTCCGGCCGCGAACCCCGGCGCTGCCACCAAGGCGAGCCCGGCGAAGCAGAGCGCTCCCACCAAGGCCGCCTCGGCCGTCAAGAAGGCCGCTGCTGCCGCCGTCAAGACCGCCTCCGCGGCGGCGCGAAAGGCGACGACCGGCTCCCGACCGGCCGCTGCGAAGAAGGCTCCTGCCACGAAGGCGCCGGCCACCAGGGCGCCGGCGAAGAAGGCTCCCGCGAAGAAGACGCCGGCGACCAAGGCTCCGGCGACCAAGGCTCCGGCGACCAAGGCTCCGGCGACCAAGGCTGCCGCGAAGAAGGCTCCCGCGAAGAAGGCTCCCGCGACCAAGGCTCCCGCGAAGAAGACGCCCGCGAAGAAGGCTCCCGCGACCAAGGCTCCCGCGACCAAGGCTCCCGCGAAGAAGACGCCCGCGAAGAAGGCTCCCGCGAAGAAGGCGCCCGCGACCAAGTCGCCGGCCAAGAAGGCCACGGCGAGGACGACACCTGCGAAGTCCGTGTCGGCCACCAAGAAGACCACGGCTGCCCGCTCGCCGGGGACCACCGTGGCGACCCGTTCCACGACGACCCCGCGCCGGTCGAGCCGGACCGGCCAGGCCGCTCCCCGGCGGTCGGCCGTCGGCTCCCTCGCGGTCGGGCAGGGCGAAGTGGCCTGGACCAAGGCCGAGATCGCCGAGGTCCTCGCCGAGTTGCACGCCGACCGAGACCGCGTCGTCCGCACCCTCTCGGGTCAACAGGCCGAGCTCGACAAGCTCATGCGCGACGCCGGCGACGGCGCCGGACACGACCAGGCCGACATGGGTGCCACCAGCTTCGAGCGGGACCAGGAGCTGATCGTGGTCAACAACGAGCGCGAGAAGCTCGCCCAGATCGATCGCGCCCTGGCGAGGATCGCCGACGGCACCTACGGCATCTGCGAGTCGTGCGGCAACCCCATCGGCAAGATGCGGGCGATGGCGTTCCCTCGTGCGACACTGTGCATGACATGCAAGCAGCGCGAGGAGCGTCGCTGACCCCGAGCGACCCGGGACCGGCCGACCGCACGTCACCTCCCTCGTTCGCGTCGCGGCGTGCGGCGCGTGTGGTGTTCGTCCTGGTCGCGGTGGCGGCGTACGCCCTCGACGTAGCCTCCAAGACCTGGGCGCTGGCCCGCCTCGCCGACCAGGACATCGAGGTCCTCGGCCAGTGGTTCGTGCTGCACCTGACCCGCAACCCCGGCGCCGCCTTCAGCACCGGCACGGGATTCACCCAGTTCTTCACGATCGTGGCGATCGTGGCGGTCTGCGTCGTCGTGTGGCTGAGCCGGCGGCTCGCCGATCGGGTCTGGGCGATCGCGTTCGGTCTGCTGCTGGCCGGGATCGCGGGCAACCTCACCGATCGGATGGTGCGGGATCCCGGACCGTTCCGCGGTCACGTCGTCGACTTCTTCGCCGTGCCGCACTGGCCGGTGTTCAACGTCGCGGACATCTGCATCAACCTCGCGGCGGGACTCATCCTGATCCAGGCGTTCCGCAACGTGCGCCTCGACGGAACCCGCGCCGGGCACTCGGAGGAGGAGACCGCGTGACGGCCGACCCCGAGCCCGTCGAGCACCGGGTCCTCGAGGTCCCCGACGGGCTAGCCGGCGAGCGGGTGGACACCGGGATCGCCCGGCTGTTCGGAGTCTCCCGCACGCGCGCCGCCGAGCTTGTCCGGGACGGCCGGGTGCTGGTCGCGGGCGATCCCGCCGCCAAGAGCGACCGCCTCGTCCCCGGCGACCTCCTCGAGGTGGCGATCCCGTCGGTCGCCGACCCGCTCGAGGTCGTCCCCGAGGTCGTCGAGGGGATCGGGATCATCCACGACGACGAGTCGATCGTGGTCATCGACAAGCCGGTCGGGGTGGCGGTGCACCCGTCGCCGGGCTGGTCGGGGCCCACCGTCGTGGGGCACCTCGCAGGAGCGGGCTTCCGGATCGCCACCAGCGGTGCCCCGGAGCGGCAGGGGATCGTGCAGCGCCTCGATGTCGGGACGTCGGGCGTGATGGTGATCTGCAAGGGCGAGCAGGCCTACTCGGTGCTCAAGCGCGCCTTCCGGCGACGCGAGGTGGACAAGGTCTACCACGCCCTGGTCCAGGGTCATCCGGACCCACTCGAGGGCACCGTCGACGCGCCTATCGGCCGGCATCCCAAGGCGGACCACAGGTACGCCGTGATGGCGGGTGGCCGGCACAGCATCACCCACTACGAGACGCTCGAGGCCCACCGCTTCGCCTCCTTGCTCGAGGTCCACCTCGAGACCGGGCGGACCCACCAGATCCGGGTCCACATGAGCGCGTTGAAGCACCCGTGCGTGGGTGACCTCACCTACGGGGCCGACCCCGTCCTGGCTCGCCGCTTGGGGCTGCAGCGGCAGTGGCTGCACGCCGTACGCCTCGGCTTCGTGCACCCCGGTTCGGGTGAGTACGTCGAGTACGAGTCGCCCTACCCCGACGACCTCGCCCACGCGCTGGAGACCGTGCGCGATGCCCACTGACCTCCTGGTCCGCCCTGCCGAGCCCGCCGAGTCCGACGCGCTCGCCGATCTCTACGGTCGCTCGCGACGGGGCGCAACGGGAGCGATGCCGGCGTCCGTGCACACGTCGGCCGAGGACCGCGAGTGGTTCAAGGCCCGACTGCGCGACGGTGACCACGAGGCGTGGGTGGCCGAGGCGGACGGCCTGCTGTCCGGCTACCTGCTGCTCACGCAGACGTGGCTGGACCACCTCTTCGTCGACCCCGAGCACCAACGCCGCGGGGTCGGCACCGCCCTGCTGGACCTGGCGAAGACGGTCCGGCCCCACGGCTTCTGTCTCTGGGTGTTCGAGACCAACCATCCGGCGCGGACGTTCTACGCCGCTCGCGGGCTGGTCGAGCTGGAGCGCACCGACGGCTCGGGCAATGAGGAGCAGGCCCCCGACCTCCGGATGGCCTGGCCCGGGACCGAGCCCCTCGGCTTCTTCCGGGGCCTGATCGACGACGTCGACCGCGACCTCGCCGGCCTGCTGGCGCGCCGCTCGGCCCTGACCCGGGCCGTCCAGGATGTCAAGGGCGGCGGGTCGGCCCGCGATCCCGAGCGGGAACGGGAGATCGCCCTGGCCATGGCGAAGGTCGCCCCCGAGCTCGGAGCGGACCGGCTGGCCCGCATCGTGCACGCGATCATCACCGAGAGCCTCGACGCCGCCCTCGGAGGCGATCCGCCCGGCTGACGACTGGTGAGCGTTCCGGGGTCTCGACGCGGGCTCGCCTCGCGATGAGCCCGCTGTCGGTGCGTCCTGCCAGACTCGGCGTCGCCGTCGCGTAGGCTGGCGGCCTTCCCCCACGAAGGTCGCCCCGACCTCCGTCCCGCCAGGGCACGGAGGCCCCATCGCGGCGACGCACAGACCCGCCGACTGCCGTGCGGCCAACCGACGTGAGGGAGTGCCAGACCCCGATGACGACAGGTGCCGAGACGACCGGATCCGGCGACTCCTTCGTCCACCTGCACGTCCACACCGAGTACTCCATGCTCGACGGTGCCGCCCGGCTCGACGCGCTCACCCGCCGCACCGCCGAGCTCGGCATGCCCGCGGTGGCGATGACCGACCACGGCAACGTCTTCGGCGCCTACGAGTTCTACAAGCGCGCCCGCGAGGCCGGCGTGAAGCCGATCATCGGCATGGAGGCCTACGTCACCCCCTCGATCTCGCGCTTCGAGCGCAAGGGGGTCAACTTCTACGACGGCGGACCCGACGACGTCTCCGCCCGTGGCGCCTACACCCACATGACCCTGCTCTCGGAGTCCACGGAGGGCATGCACAACCTGTTCCGGCTCTCCACCGGCGCGTGGCGCGACGGCTTCTTCAAGCAGCCCCGCCTCGACCGCGACCTGCTCGCGCAGCACAGCCGCGGCATCATCGGCACGACCGGCTGCCCGTCCGGTGAGGTGCAGGTCCACCTCCGCTACGGCAACTACGACGCGGCCCGTCAGGCGGCGGCCGACTTCAGGGACATCCTCGGGCCGGACAACTACTACCTCGAGCTGATGGACCACGACCTGGCGCTGGAGAAGCGGGTCCGCGACGGACTGCTGCACTTGGCGAAGGACCTGCGGCTGCCGCTGCTCGCGACCAACGACTCCCATTACGTCGACCGCACCGACGCCGCCGCCCAGGAGCACCTGCTCTGCATCAACTCCGGCAGCACCATGGACATCCCGGCCGGTGACGGGCCGGGGCAGCGGTTCGCCTTCACGGGGGACGGCTACTACCTCAAGTCGCCGGCCGAGATGCGCGCCCTGTGGGCTGATGCCCACGGGCTTCCCGAGGCCTGCGACAACACCCTCCTCCTGGCCGAGCGCTGCGAGGTGAGCTTCACCGAGGGCAACGGCACCTACATGCCGCGGTTCCCCTGCCCGGCCGGCGAGGACGAGACCTCGTGGCTGGTCAAGGAGGTGGAGGCCGGGCTCCGGTTCCGCTACCCCGGCGGGATCAGCGACGAGGTGCGCCGACGGGCCGAGTTCGAGCTGGGCGTGATCACCCAGATGGGCTTCAGCGGCTACTTCCTCGTGGTGGCCGACTTCATCAACTGGGCCAAGGACAACGGCATCCGGGTCGGTCCCGGCCGCGGGTCGGGGGCGGGCTCGATCGTGGCCTACGCGTTGCGGATCACCGACCTCGACCCGATCGTCCACGGGCTGCTGTTCGAGCGCTTCCTCAACCCCGACCGGGTCTCGATGCCGGACTTCGACATCGACTTCGACGAGCGCCGGCGGGGCGAGGTGATCAACTACGTCACCGACAAGTACGGCGAGGACCGGGTGGCGATGATCGTCACCTACGGCACGATCAAGGCCAAGCAGGCGGTCAAGGACTCCTCGCGCATCCTGGGCTTCCCCTTCGCGATGGGCGACCGCATCACCAAGGCGATGCCCCCGGCGGTGATGGGCAAGGACGTCCCGCTCAGCGAGCTGTTCAACCCCGAGCACCGCCGCTACAGCGAAGGTGCCGAGTTCCGGGCGCTCTACGAGTCCGACGACTCGGTGAAGAAGGTCGTCGAGACTGCGATCGGCATCGAGGGCCTCAAGCGTCAGTGGGGAGTGCACGCCGCGGGCGTGATCATGTCCAGCGAGCCGCTGGTCGACGTGATCCCGCTGCTGAAGCGGCCCGCAGACGGCACCATGATCACCCAGTTCGACTACCCGACGTGCGAGTCGCTCGGCCTGATCAAGATGGACTTCCTCGGGCTGCGCAACCTCACGGTCCTCGACGACGCCTTGCGCAACATCCGGGCCAACCGCGGCGAGACCGTGGTGATCGAGGAGGTCAGTCTCGAGGATCCCACCACCTTCGCCCTCCTGCAGCGTGGCGACACCCTCGGGGTCTTCCAGCTCGACGGTGGTCCGATGCGGGCCCTGCTCCGTTCGATGCGACCCGACTCCTTCGCCGACATCTCGGCGGTCGGAGCGCTCTACCGTCCGGGCCCCATGGGCATGGACTCCCACAACAAGTACGCCCGCCGCAAGACGGGCCGCGAGCCGGTCACCCCGATGCATCCCGAGCTCGCCGAGCCCCTGGCCGAGATCCTCGACGAGACCTACGGTCTCCTGGTCTACCAGGAGCACGTGATGGCGATCGTGCGCAAGGTGGCCGGCTACTCGCTCGGCCAGGCCGACCTGCTGCGCAAGGCGATGGGCAAGAAGAAGAAGGAGATCCTGAACGCCGAGTACGTCCCCTTCTCCGAGGGGATGAAGGCCAACGGCTTCTCCGACAAGGCCATCACGACCCTGTGGGAGACGCTGATCCCGTTCTCCGACTACGCCTTCAACAAAGCCCACGCGGCGGCGTACGGGCTGGTGTCCTACTGGACCGCCTACCTCAAGGCCAACTATCCCGCCGAATACATGGCGGCGCTCCTGACGTCGGTGAGGGACGACAAGGACAAGATGGCCATCTACCTCAACGAGTGCCGCCGGATGCGCATCCAGGTGCTCCCGCCCGACGTCAACGAGTCGCAGTCGACGTTCACCCCCGTCGGCACCGACATCAGGTTCGGTCTCACCGCGATCCGCAATGTCGGCGGCAACGTCGTCAGCGGCATCGTGGAGTCGAGGGAGGCGAAGGGCCGGTTCGCGGACTTCAACGACTTCATGGACAAGGTGCCGGCGCAGGTCTGCAACAAACGGGTGGTGGAATCGCTGATCAAGGCGGGCGCATTCGACGACCTCAAGCACCGGCGCCGGGCGCTGATGACGGTGCACGAGGCCGCGGTCGACCAGTACGCCGACATCAAGCGCAACGAGGCGATCGGCCAGGACTCTCTCTTCGGCGGTCTCGACGGTCTCGACGGGTCAGGCCCGGCGTTCGGCATCAGCGTCACCGTGCCCGACCTCGACGAGTGGGACAAGATGACCCTGCTCGGCCACGAGCGGGAGATGCTCGGCCTCTACGTCTCCGACCACCCG
>CAZIVD010000019.1:0-65048 GCA_964542635.1 uncultured Nocardioides sp.
CCGCCGAACACACACCACAGCAGAGGCCACCCACCCGGTGGCCTCTGCCCCATTTACCCCCCGGCACGCCCGCGTGACGACGCCGACCCGACCTGCCAAGGTGGACCAGTGACAGACCAACGACGCACCCCGCGACCGTCTCGCGACGGGTCACGCAGCGGGACCCCGCGGTCCGGCTCCGGTAAGTCCGGCAGCACACGGACCGGCGGGTCCAAGGCCGGCGGGTCCAAGAGCGGCGGCTCGAAGAGCGGCGGTCCGAGGTCTGGAGATCCCCGTCGCGCGTCACGCAAGGGTGACTGGTCACGACCGCAGAAGGACCAGCGCGACCGGACCGCGGACGAGAGGGCCTACGACGGTCCGGAGATCCCGGAGGGGGTCACAGGTGGTGAGCTCGACCGGTCCGTGACGGCGCAACTGAAGGGACTGCCCGAGCGCTTGGCGGCGCGGGTCGCCCGTCACCTGGCGGCGGCCGGGATGCTGATCGACGACGATCCCGAGACCGCCTACCAGCACGCCCTCGCGGCGCGGGCCCGGGCCGGCCGGATCGCGGTGGTGCGCGAGGCGACCGGCGAAGCGGCGTACGCGGCCGGGCACTATGCGGAGGCGCTCTCGGAGCTGAGGGCAGCCAAGCGGATGAACGGCGCGACGGCGTACCTGCCGATCATGGCGGACTGCCACCGTGCGCTCGGACACCCCGACCAGGCGATCAAGCTGGCGAAGAGCCCCGGTGTCGCGAACTTCTCGCCGGCCGCCAAGGCCGAGATGACGATTGTCGAGGCGGGAGCCCGCCGCGACCTGGGACAGCTCGACGCAGCCCTCCGCACGCTGGAGCTGGCCCCCCTCAACTCACGCAGCCGCGAGCCGTGGGTGGTGCGCCTGCGCTACGCGTACGCCGACACGCTCGAAGCAGCAGGGCGCGAGACGGACGCCTTGGCCTGGTTCCACCGCACCAACGCCGTCGACAGCGACGAGATCACCGACGCCTCGGCGCGGGCCGACGCCCTCGAGCGTCGAAGGGACTGACCGCCGCCACACCCGTAGCGCTGGTTTTCTCTGGCCCCATCCGTCACAATGGGAGCCACAACTTCACGAGGTCACTCGTCACCCGGGTGTCCCACAGGTTCGAGACCGCTGGGGAAGGCGTATCTCGACGCCGGGACACAAAGGAGATCGAGGGTGACCGCACAGACTGCTACCCGCACCACGACTCGTGGCGTGCTCTACGTGCACTCAGCGCCCTCTGCGCTCGGACCGCACATCGAGTGGGCCGTGGGTGGTGTGCTGGGCACTGCCGTGAGCCTGTCGTGGACGCCGCAGCCCGCCCAGACCGGCGCGTACCGCGCCGAACTCTCCTGGGCCGGTGACCTCGGCACGGCCGCGCTCGTGGCGTCCGCACTCCGTGGGTGGAACCACCTCCGCTTCGAGATCACCGAGGAGCCCACCAGCGTCTCGGAGGGCGCGCGCTACTCCTACACCCCGGGCCTCGGCGTCTTCCACGGCGTGACCGGCCTGCACGGTGATCTGATGATCCCCGAGGACCGGCTCAAGGCGGCGGTCGTCAAGGCCGCCCTCGGCGACACCACCCTCACCGCCGAGATCGACAAGCTGCTCGGCAAGCCGTGGGACGACGAGCTGGAGACCTTCCGGCACGCGGGCGAAGGCGCCCCCGTGCGCTGGCTGCACCAGGTGGTGTAGCAGCACCGAGCGAGGGACGAGCTCGGTGCGTGGGCTGCACCAGATCGAGCAAGCTCCGCGAGCGAGCCGGCGAGCTCGCGACGGGCGCGTCGAGATCCATGGGCCGGCGCGCGAAGGCCGAGTGGGGTGCGCCTTCCACTGATGGTCTAGACGCTCGCGAACGCGACGGCGACGTTCGCGCCCCCGAAGCCGAAGGAGTTGTTGAGCGCGGCGATGTCGCCGTCCGGCAGCTCGCGTGCCGTCGTCGGGATGTCGAGCTCGACCTGTGGGTCGAGGTTGTCGAGGTTGATCGTCGGTGGCGCGAGGCGGTGGTGCAGCGCCAGCACCGTGGCGATCGACTCGAGGGCGCCGGCACCGCCGAGGAGGTGCCCGGTCATCGACTTGGTGCTGGTGACCACGACGTCGTTGGCGTGAGAGCCCAGCGTGGCGTGGATCATCAGGCCCTCGGCGATGTCGCCCTGCGGGGTGGAGGTGGCGTGCGCGTTGACGTGGGCGATGTCGCCCGGGTCGAGCTCACCGGCGGCGAGCGCCGCCAGGATGGCGCGCGAGCCGCCTCGACCGGCCGGGTCGGGCTGCGCGATGTCATGGGCGTCCGCGGTGATGCCTGCGCCCCTGACCTCGGCGTAGATCCGGGCGCCTCGGGCGAGAGCGTGCTCCTCGGACTCCAGGACGAGCACCCCGGCGCCTTCGCCGAGGACGAAGCCGTCCCGAGCGAGGTCCCAGGGTCGTGAGACGGTGGCTGGGTCACCGGCGTTCTTGGAGAGGGCCATCATGTTTGCGAACGCCGCCATCGGGAGCGGGTGGATGGCGGCCTCGGTGCCACCGGCGAGCACGAGGTCGGCGCGCCCCAGGCGGATCTGGTCGAGCGCGAGGGAGATCCCCTCGTTGCCCGAGGCGCAGGCCGAGACGGGCGTGTTGGCCGCAGCGCGGGCACCGAAGTGCAGGCTGATGTTGGCGGCCGGGGCGTTGGGCATCAGCATCGGTACGGCGAGCGGCGAGACGCGGCGCGGGCCCTTGTCTCGCAGGTTGTCGTAGTTGTCGAGCAGGGTCGTGACGCCTCCGATGCCCGAGGCCATCGCCACGCCGAGTCGGTCCTTGTCGAGGTCGGCGTCCTCGAGCCCGGCGTCGGCCCACGCCTCCATGGCGGCGACCATGGCGAACTGGGATGTGCGGTCCAGACGGCGGGCCTTGACGCGCTCGAGGACCTCGGTGGGCTCGACGGCCACGCGCGCGGCGATCTTCACCGGCATGTCCGCGGCCCAGTCCTCGGTGAGGTGGCGGACGCCGGACTGGCCCTTGACCATCGCCTCCCAGGTCGACGGCACGTCGCCGCCGAGGGGGGAGGTGGTGCCGAGGCCGGTGACGACCACTCGCTTGGCAGGCATGGGGATCCTTCTCGGGTTGGTGGAACGTGGGTGGTGAGCCGGGGGCGGCCCGCCGGGACGAGGCGTCCGGGCGGGCCTGCGCGGAGGACTCAGCCCTGGGCGCGCTCGATGAACGCGACGGCGTCGCCGACGGTCTTGAGGTTCTTCACCTCGTCGTCGGGGATGGAGACGCCGAACTTCTCCTCGGCCGCCACGACGACCTCGACCATGGACAACGAGTCGACGTCGAGGTCCTCGACGAAGGCCTTGTCGAGCTGGACGTCGTCGGCGTCGACGCCGGCGACCTCGTTGACGATCTCGGCGAGGTCGGCGCGGATCTCTTCGGTGGTTGCCATCTGCTGTGTCTCTCCTGTGGTGAGTTGGGTGGTGCTAGGGAACGGTGACGACCTGGGCGGCGTACGCTAGTCCGGCACCGAACGCGATGAGGAGTGCGACGTCGCCGCTCTTAGCCTCGCCCTCGGCGATCATCCGGTCCAGCGCCAGGGGGATCGAGGCGGCCGAGGTGTTGCCCTGCTCGGCGATGTCACGAGCGATCCTGACACGCTCCGGCAGCTTCATCGAGCGAGCCATGGCGTCGATGATGCGCATGTTCGCCTGGTGAGGGACGAAGACGTCGAGGTCGTCGATCGAGACGCCGGCCCGGTCCAGGGCCTGCTGCGCGGTCTTGGCCATCGTGAACGAGGCCCACCGGAACACCGGGTTGCCCTGCATGACGAGGTGGGGCATCACGCCACTGCCGGCCTCGTCGTCGGTCCCGACCACGTCGCGCCAGTCCTCCTTCTGGCGGATCAAGTCGAACTGCTCGCCGTCGGAGCCCCACACGACCGGCCCGATGCCGGGCTCGTCGCTGGGTCCGATCACGGCGGCGCCGGCACCGTCGGCGAAGATGAACGCCGTGCCGCGGTCGGCGATGTCGGTCAGGTCGGAGAGGCGCTCCACGCCGATCACGAGTGCGTAGCCGGCGCTGCCGCCTCGCACGAGGTCGCCCGCCAATGCCACGCCGTGGCAGAACCCCGCGCACGCGGCGGAGATGTCGAAGGCAGCGGCCTGGTCGGTGCCCAGCTCGTAGGCGATGGCCGTGGCAATCGCGGGAGTCTGCAGGAGGTGGGTGACGGTGGCCACGATCACGCAGTCGATCTGCCGGGCATCGACCCCCGCATGGTCGAGCGCGGCGTGCGCCGCGGAGACCGACATCATCTGGACGGTCTCCTCGGGGGTGGCCCAGCGCCGCTGCTTGATCCCGGAGCGCTGTTGGATCCACTCGTCACTGGAGTCGATGGCGTCGACGATCTCGGCGTTGGGGATCACGCGGGACGGACGGTAGGAGCCGATGCCGAGGATGGCGGCATGGGTGGCGCCGGCGCCTTGCTGGAGCTTCATCACAGACCTACCTCGGGGTGGAGTCGGAGCAGAGGTTGACCGGGGGAGACCGGGTCGCCGTCCTGGACCAGCCATTCGACCACCTGACCGCCGTCGGTCGCGATCACCGGGCTGCTGTCCTGGACGGTGGCCACCTCCCCGATGGTGGCACCGTCAGCGAAGGTCTCGGCTCCGGCAGCCTCCTGCGCACGGTGGAAGGTGCCCTGGCTGGGGGAGACCACCAGCCGCCAGGTCGGCGCAGCCTCGACCAACGGCGCCTGGCCGTGCTCGGCGCAGAAGCGCCGTGCGTCGTCCAGCTGGTCGGGGGTCTTGAGCGCGAGGGTCTCCACGCCCTTGAGGGCGCGCTTGGCGATGCCCGCCAGGGTGCCTGCAGGAGGCATCTCGAGGAGCCCCGTGACGCCGAGGTCCTGCATCGTCTCCAGGCACAGGTCCCAGCGCACCGGACTCGCGATCTGCCCGACGATCCGCTCCAGCAGGTCGTGGCCGTCGCGCACGACCTGGCCGTCCCGGTTGGAGATCACGGGGGTGCGGGGGTCGTGGGTCGAGACCGACCGGGCGAGCTCGGCCAGGTGGCCGACCGCCGGTCGCATGTGGTCGGTGTGGAAGGCGCCGGCCACACTCAGCGGCACGAGCCGGGCCTTCGCCGGAGCCTCGGCGGCGAACGCCGCGAGCTGGTCGATGGTGCCCGCTGCGACGATCTGGCCAGGCCCGTTGTCGTTGGCGGGAGTCAGCCCCTGCTTGTCGATGGCCGCGAGCACCTCGTCGCGGTCGCCTCCCAGGACGGCGGTCATGCCGGTCGGGGTCACGGCCGCCGCCTCCGCCATCGCGCGGCCCCGCTCGCGCACCAACACCATGGCCTGCTCCGCGGTGATCGCCCGTGCTCCCGCGGCGGCGGTGAGCTCACCGACACTGTGGCCGGCGACGGCGCCGATCTGCGTAAAGGCGTCCGTGGGTCGTGGGAAGAGCTGCAGGGCGGCGACCAGGCCCGTGGCCACGAGCAGCGGCTGGGCGATCTGCGTGTCCTTGATGGTCTCCGCGTCCGCCTCGGTGCCGTAGTGGGCCAGGTCGAGGCCGGCCACGGTGGACAGCCAGCCGAACCGGCTGGCGAAGGTCGGGTCCTCGAGCCACGGAGACAAGAAGCCAGGGGACTGGGCACCCTGGCCGGGGGCGACGATCACGAGCACGACTCCACGATGCCCCGTCCGCCCCCCGTCGCTCACCTCCGGCAGGCACGAAACTGACCGAGGACATTTTGTAGGTTTCCTACAATTCTGGCCGCTCGGCTTGATCCGCACGTCCGGACTGGCGTCCGAGCACCAGGGCGATCTGCAGCGTGAAGGCGTCCCGGGCCTGGGTGGGGGTGAGCCCGGTCACCTCGCCGACCTGTCGCAGGCGGTACCGCACCGTGTTCGGATGGCAGAACAACACCCGTGCGGTGGCCTCCAGCGACCGGCCCTGGGCCAGGTACGTCGCCAGGGTCTCGATCAGGGGATCGCGCGCCGCAAGAGGCAGGAAGACCTCGTCCACGAGGTGCCGGCGGGCGTGCCCGTCACCGGCGAGAGCACGTTCTGGCAGGAGCTCGTCGGACCGCACCGGGCGGGGTGCCTCCGGCCAGCCCGTCGCCGCCCGCTGCGCCGAAACGGCGGACCGGGCGCTCAAGTGGGCATGGCCGAGATCCTCGACCACCGGCCCGACCACGACGGGCCCGGGACCGAACAGGTCGAGCACCGCTGTCGCGGCGCGCGTCTCGTCGCCGACGCCGCCGAGCAGCACGACGAGCCGGTCGCCCTGGCTGGCGCAGAGGGCATCCATGCCCTTCGTCCGGGCGGCCCGCCGTACGGCGTCGAAGAGGTCGGGCTCGTGCCGCACGCGGGGCACCGAGCCGAGCACCACGACGACGTCGCCGCGACCGCCCCAGCCGAGAGCACTCGCGCGGGACAGGATCGTCTCGTCGGCCTCGGCGCGGAGCACGGAATCGACGACCAGAGCCTCCAGCCGGGCGTCCCACGCCCCGCGCACCTCCGCGGCCCGGGCGTAGACCTCCGCGGTGGCGAAGGCCACCTCGCGTCCGTAGCGCAGGACGGCGGCGTGCACGGCCGGCACGTCCTCCGGGTCCAGGAGGGCGTCGAGGTTGGTCTCGACCACCTCGATCCCGAGCCGGACGAGGTCGACCGTCTGTTGGAGGTTGATCACCCCAGCCAGCGCCCGTGGCGCCGCGCCGAACACCTCGGCGGCCACGGCACTGCCGTCGAGCTCGGGTCGCCGCGACTCGTCGGCGTACCAGTCGATGAAGCCCTTGATGCCCGCTTGGACGATGACGCCGACCCAGGAGCGGTCCTGGGCGCTCAGGTCGCGGAACCACCGCATCTCGGTGTCCATACGGGCCATCGCGGCGGTCGCGAGAGCACCGGTGGACTGCTGCAGGTCACGGACCGCCCGGGAGCGCAGATCGACCCGGCCGTGCGTGCGTGGTGGCACGCTCCGACCATAGTCGGCGGGTGTCGGAGCGGTGAACGCCGACCAACCGCGCACCAACGCGCGGGTGATTTGATTGAATCAGCCACCAGGGCACGACGAGGAGGTCGGGTGACGGAGCAGGAGCCGGAGCGGCAGATGGAGTTCCTGACGATCCACGGGCACCGCAGGGCCTTCGTGCGGACCGGGTCGGGCCCCGTGGTGCTGCTCCTCCACGGCCTGGCCGACGACCACGAGACCTGGAGCCGGGTGATCGCGCCGCTGGCCCGCACCCACACGGTGATCGCCCCCGACCTGCTCGGTCACGGTCTCTCGGACAAGCCGCGGGCGGACTACAGCGTCGGCGGCTACGCCAACGGCATGCGCGACCTGCTGACGGTCCTGGGCATCGACAAGGTCAGCATCGTGGGGCACAGCTTCGGCGGTGGGGTGGCGATGCAGTTCGCCTACCAGTTCCCGGAGCGCACGGAGCGGCTCGTCCTCGTGAGCTCGGGCGGACTGGGGCGCGAGGTGTCCCCGATCATCCGGCTGATCACCACGCCGGGCTTCGAGCACGCGATGGGACCGCTCACCATGCCCGGCGTGCGCCAGGTGATCTCCGCGACGATGCGGGCGCTGTCCCGCACCGGGGTCGAGGAGCTCCGTGACCTCAACGAGGTGGCGGACATCTACGAGACCTTCAAGGACCCGGCAGCCCGATCGGCGATCTGTCACGTCACCCGCGCCGTCGTGGACTGGCGGGGCCAGGTGGTGACCATGTCCGACCGTGCGTACCTGACCCAGGGGATGCCGCTCTGCGTGGTGTGGGGCCAGGAGGACCGGGTGATCCCGGTGGAGCATGCTCGCCGCGCCGCCGAGCTCGCGCCGGACGCGCGCGTCGAGGTGATCCCGGATGCCGGGCACTTCCCGCATCGCGACCACCCGGAGCAGTTCGTCCGGATCCTCAACGACTTCATCCGCCGCACCGAGCCCGCGTCGTACTCACGCGCTCGCTTCCGCACCCTCCTCAAGCACGGCCCGGGGGCGCCGCTGCGCCCGGTCGACGGCCGCGTGGCCAAGGACAGCCCCGTCCGGGGCGCCTAAGCCTCGAACCACCGGGTCGCCGCCGGGCTCAGGCGTCGCCGCCGGCCTGGGCGATCCCGCGTACGGCGGTCGGGTCGGTGATCCGGTAGACGTCGAGCGCCTTCTGCACCGTGTCGCGACCCACCGCTCCCTCGTCCGCCAGCGCGGCCAGTGCCTGGACGACCACCGACTCCGCGTCGATCTTGAAGTAGCGCCGCGCCGCCGGGCGGGTGTCGGCGAACCCGAAGCCGTCGGCCCCGAGCGCGTGGTAGCGCTGCGGCACCCAGGCGGAGATCTGCTGCTGGACCGCCTTCATGTAGTCGCTGACGGCGACGACGGGTCCGGGGGCCTGGCCGAGCTTGCGGGTCACGAACGGCGTCCGAGGCTGCTCGTGCGGGTTGAGCAGGTTCCACTCGTCGGTGGCCTGGGCCTCCCGGGCCAGCTCGTTCCACGACGTGACCGACCAGGTGTCGGCAGCCACGCCCCAGTCCTCCGCGAGGAGCTGCTGGGCCCGCACGACCCAGGGGAAGCCCACGCCGCTGCCGAGCAGCTGGACGCGCGGCGCGTCGTTCGGCAGCCCGCCGGGCGGGGTGGCTACGTGGTAGATGCCGCCGAGCACGCCCTCGACGTCGAGGTGGTCCGGCTCGGTCGGCTGCACGAGGGGCTCGTTGTAGACGGTCAGGTAGTAGATGACGTCCTCACCGTGCGGATGCTCGTCGGTGGAGCCGTACATCCGCTCCAGCGCGTGCCGCGTGATGTGCGCGATCTCGTAGGCGAACGCCGGGTCGTAGTGCACGACCGCGGGGTTGGTGAGGGCGAGCAGCGGCGAGTGTCCGTCCGCGTGCTGGAGCCCCTCGCCGGTGAGGGTGGTGCGGCCCGCCGTGGCGCCGACCAGGAAGCCGCGGGCCATCTGGTCGGCCATCGCCCAGATCGAGTCGCCGGTGCGCTGGAAGCCGAACATCGAGTAGAAGATGTAGACCGGGATCATCGGCTCGCCGTGCGTGGCGTACGACGAGCCCGCGGCGGTCGCGGAGGCCACGCAGCCGGCCTCGCTGATGCCCTCGTGCAACATCTGACCCTGCGGGGACTCCTTGTAGGACAGCAACAACTGACGGTCGACGGACTCGTAGGTCTGTCCCGCGGGGTTGTAGATCTTGGCGGTGGCGAACATCGAGTCCATGCCGAACGTGCGGTACTCGTCCGGGGCGATCGGGACGATCCGGGCGCCGATGCCGGGGTCCTTCATCAGGTCCTTGAGCAGGCGGACGAAGGCCATCGTCGTGGCGATCGCCTGCTTGCCCGACCCGGCGCGGAGCTCGTCGTAGATCTCCTTGGGGGGCAGGGTCAGCTGACGGGGCTGGACCCGCCGCATCGGAACGCCGCCGCCGAGGGCCCGGCGGCGCTCGCGCAGGTAGGCGAGCACGTCGCTGTCCTCGCCGGGATGGTAGAACGGCGCCGAGCCGTCCTTGGTGTAGTTGTCGTCGATCTCCTGGTCGGAGATCGGCAGCTCGAGCCGGTCGCGGAACGCCTTGAGGGTGGCCGCGTTGAGCTTCTTCATCTGGTGGGTGGCGTTCTTGCCCTCCAGCGCCTCGATCGTCCAGCCCTTGATGGTGTGCGCCAGGATCACCGTCGGCTGACCGACGTGGTTGGCGGCCGCCTGGAAGGCCGCGTAGACCTTGCGGTAGTCGTGACCGCCCCGCGGCAGCAGCTCGATCTCCCGGTCGCTGAGGTGCTCGACCATCTTGCGGAGCCGGTTGTCGACGCCGAAGAAGTGCTCGCGGATGTAGGCGCCCGACTCCACCGAGTAGGTCTGGAACTGCCCGTCCGGGGTGCGGTTCATCTGGTTGACCAGCACGCCGTCGACGTCCTTGGCGAGGAGGGCGTCCCACTCGCGGCCCCACACAACCTTGATCACGTTCCAGCCGGCGCCGCGGAAGTAGGCCTCCAGCTCCTGCATGACCTTGCCGTTGCCGCGGACCGGGCCGTCGAGCTGCTGGAGGTTGCAGTTGATGACGAACGTGAGGTTGTCGAGCTCCTCCCGTGCAGCGAGCCCGATCGCGCCGAGCGACTCGACCTCGCCCATCTCGCCGTCGCCCAGGAACGCCCACACGTGCTGCTGGCTGGTGTCCTTGATGCCACGGTTGTGGAGGTAGCGGTTGAACCGCGCCTGGTAGATCGAGTTGAGCGCCGCCAGACCCATGGAGACCGTGGGGAACTCCCAGAAGTCCGGCATCAGCCGCGGGTGCGGGTACGACGAGAGCCCCTGTCCTTTGCCGTGCTGCACCTCTTGGCGGAACCGCCCCAGCTGCTCGGCGGTCAGCCGCTTCATCAGGTAGGCCCGCGCGTAGATGCCCGGAGCCGCGTGCCCCTGGATGTAGAGCTGGTCGCCGCCGCCGGGGTGGTCCTTGCCGCGGAAGAAGTGGTTGTAGCCGACCTCGTAGAGGCTGGCCGCCGAGGCGTAGGTGGCGATGTGGCCGCCGACCTCGAGGCCCTTGCGGTTGGCCGAGGAGACCATCACCGCGGCGTTCCAGCGGATCAGGCGGCGTACCTGTCGCTCCATCTCCTCGTCGCCGGGGAACCACGGCTCCCGCTCGGGCGGAATGGTGTTGATGAAGTCGGTACTCCTCAGCGCGGGGACGCCGACCTGCTTCTCGCGCGCCCGCTCAAGGAGGCGCAGCATCAGGTAGCGGGCGCGCTCGCGGCCGCGCTCGTCGATCATCGAGTCGAACGACTCCAGCCACTCCTGGGTCTCGTCGGGGTCGATGTCGGGGAGCTGGGTGGGCAGGCCTTCGTGGATGACGGGGCGGGTGGTGTTGTCGGCACTCACCTCTCCATCGTTGCACGGCTGGCAGGAAGGCGGAACGCGCGCCTGTGGGGCGCGGACCGACGCCAGGTTGCGTCCCCGCGCCAACTCCGGTGGACTGTTCCTCACCTGGGGCCATCAGCACCGAGACGACCCCGCCGAACGACCACGACGACCGGAGAGAGAGCATCCCGTGAGTGCCACCGCCGGGGGCGAGTCCACCCAGCTGGGGGGAGCCACGACCGGACCGGTTGCCCGGCTGGGCTTCACCAAGGGCATGGTCGTGCAGGAGCTCGGGTGGGACAACGACACCGACGACTCACTGCGCGTCGCGATCGAGGACGTCATCGACGCCGACATGGTCGACGGGGACTACGGCAACGTGGTCGACGCCGTGCTGCTGTGGTGGCGTGACGACGACGGCGATCTCGTCGACGGTCTGGTGGACGCCCTCACCGACCTCGTGGGCGGCGGTGCGATCTGGCTGCTCACCCCGAAGGTGGGGCGTGCCGGCGCTGTGGATCCCTCCGACATCGCTGAGGCCGCGCCGATCGCAGGCCTCTCGCAGACCACCGCGGCGGCCGTCAGCAAGGACTGGTCGGCCACCCGGCTGGTGGCCCCCAAGACCCGGCAGTGAGGCGCGCGCCGTGATCGGGCGCGCGCTCGCGCCGCTGCAGTCCGTCGTGACGCCCGCCGTGGCACCGGTGCTGCGGCCCGTGGTGGGCGTGGTCACGAACGGTCCGACGACGGTGCACGTGCTGGCGAGGTCCGGCATCCTGCGCCCGCTGCCGCCGACCCGGCTGGTGACCCTCGGCAAGGTCCTGGCCGCGTGGGGCACCGGGCCCGCCGGTGCCTTCCACGCGAGGGCCGCCCTCGAGCCGGAGCGGGTCGCCGTCGTCGACGAACGCGGCTCGGTGACCTACGGCGAGCTCCACCGACGCGCGAACGCGCTCGCGCGGGGCCTCGGCGACCTCGGCGTCGGCGAGGGCGACACCGTGGGCCTGCTGTGCCGCAACCATCGCGGCTTCGTCGAGGGCCTGCTCGCGGCCTCGCGCCTGGGTGCCGACGTGCTCCTGCTCAACACCGCCTTCGCCGGGGCGCACCTGCGCGAGGTGCTGGTGGATGCGTCACCGAGGGTGGTCGTCCACGACGAGGAGTTCGAGGAGGCGCTCGCGGAGACGGACGTCGACGCCCGGGTGCTCGCCTGGACCGGGTCCGGTGCCGACTCCGACCGTGCGGCGGGCGAGACCGTCACCATCGAGACCCTCGTCGCCGCTCACCCCGGTGCGGACCTGAGCCCACCGTCGCGCCAGGCGCGGGTCGTGATCCTGACCTCCGGCACGACCGGTACCCCGCGCGGGGCGTCGCGAGGGAACGCCGGCATCGGCTCGGCCGTCTCGCTGCTGTCCCGGATCCCGCTCCGCCACGGGTGGCGGGTCCACGTCGCCGCCCCCTTGTTCCACACGTGGGGCTTCGCGCACCTGATGCTGGCGGTGCTGATGGGTCACACGGTGGTCCTGCGGCGCCGCTTCGACCCCGCCGGCTGCCTCGACGCCACCGAGACGGAGCGGTGTCAGGCGCTCGTGGTGATCCCGGTGATGCTCCAGCGCATGCTGGCGCTGCCGGAGACCCAGCGGGAGCAGGCGGACCTCTCGCGGGTGGAGGTGGTCGCCACCTCGGGGTCGGCCCTCCCTGGCGACCTGGCGCTGTCCTGGATGGACGCCTTCGGCGACCACCTCTACAACCTCTACGGGTCGACCGAGGTCGCCTACGCGTCGATCGCCACCCCGGCAGACCTCAGGGCCGCACCCGGTTCGGCGGGGCGACCGCCGCACGGGACCGTCGTACGGATCCTGGACGACGACGGTCTGCCGGTCCCCGCCGGACGGTCCGGGCGGATCTTCGTGGGCAACGAGATGCTCTTCGAGGGCTACACGGACGGCAGCGGCAAGGAGGTCGTGGACGGGCTGATGGCGACCGGCGACGTGGGCCGCTTCGATGCGTCAGGGCTGCTCCACGTCGAGGGCCGCGACGACGAGATGATCGTCTCCGGCGGCGAGAACGTCTTCCCTGCCGAGGTGGAGAGCTGCCTGGCCCGGCACAGCGGCGTGCGTGAGGTGGCCGCTGTCGGGGTACCGGACGCCGAGTTCGGACAGCGCCTGCGCGCCTACGTGGTCGCCGAGGGGCAGGCGCCCACCGCGGACGAGCTGCGGGAGTGGGTGCGGGACCATTTGGCGCGCTACGCGGTGCCTCGTGACGTGCTGTTCGTCGACGAGCTGCCCCGCACCGAGACGGGAAAGATCCTCAAACGCAACCTGACGGAGGCGTCGTGACCGTAGACGGATCGGGCCTGGCCATCGGCGGACCCGCCCCAGACTTCACGCTGCGTGACCAGTTCGGACAAGACGTCGAGATGGCGTCGTTCCGCGGGGTCAAGGCCTTGGCGCTGATGTTCTACCCGTATGCCTTCTCCGGGGTGTGCACGGGTGAGCTGACCGGCATCCGGGCCAGGCTGGACGAGTTCATCACCTTCGACACCGAGGTGCTGGCCATCTCGTGCGACGCGCTGGCCTCGATCCGCGCGTTCGCCGACGCGGACGGGCTGAACTTTCCACTCCTCTCGGACTTCTGGCCGCACGGTGCGGTGTCGCGCGCCTATGGCGTCTTCGACGAGACCCGCGGCTGCCCGCGCCGGTCGTCGTACGTCGTCGACCGGGAGGGCGTCGTCCGCTGGGCGGTGCACAACCCGAGCCCCCAAGCACGCGACCTCGACGAGGTGCTTCGACAACTGCGCCGCGCTGCGGACGAGCCCCTGGACGAGACCGCCTGACCACCGGCCGGCAGGTGGCCTAGACCGCTTGAAAGTTTTCCAACTTTTCCCGATCCGAGGTTTGCACCCGCCAGCCGGCGAGGTAGTCTTTCACCCGTCGAACCGCTGGTGACCCGAGACGCCAGCGGTTCGACTCATTTCTGGCGCGACTGACACGCGATCGAGTGGCCGCAGGGCCGCGATGCCTTCGGAATCCGCAACCGACGTCTGATCGGCCCGTTTGCTGACGCGAAGTCCCCGTCCGGGTAGGTCAGAGCTGCCTGAGGAGAGGCGCCAGGTCCCCTCCGAGGGCGTCCAGGAACGCTCGCTGGTCGGGCCCTGGACCGTGGAAGACCAGATGGTCGAAGCCGGCGGCGACGTAGGGGCGGACCGCCGCGACGACATCGTCAGGGGTGGTCGCGACGATCCAGCGCCTGGCGACGTCCTCGAGGGGCAGCTTGTCGGCGGCGTAGGCCATCTCGAGCGGGTCCTCGAGGCCGTGCTTCTGCTCGGCGGTCAACGAAAGCGGCGCCCAGAAGCGGGTGTCCTCGAGGGCCTTCTCGCGGGTGGGCGCGTAGGCCAGCTTGACCTCGATCATCCGCTCGATCGCGTCGACGGGCCGGTGGGCCGCGGCGAGCCCGTCGACGACGGCGGGGAGCAGCCGCTCGGTGTAGAGGTCCATGCCCTTGCCGCTGGTGCAGATGAAGCCATCGCCGACCCGGCCGGCGTACTTGGCCATCATCGGGCCTCCGGCCGCGACGTAGACGGGGACGCCGATGCCGCGACCCTCCGCGTCGAGGGGGCGGTCGTAGATCGTGGCGTCGTCGGTGCGGTAGTAGTCGCCCTCGAAGCTGACCCGCTCGTCCGCCCACAAGGCGCGCATCAGCCGAACGGCCTCGCGAAGCCTGGCGAAACGCTCCTTGAACTCCGGCCAGTCGCCCAGCCCGACCGCCATCTCGTTGAGCGCCTCGCCGGTGCCCACGCCCAGCACCACCCGGCCCGGATAGAGACAGCCGAGGGTAGCGAAGGTCTGCGCGAGGACGGCCGGGTGGTAGCGGAAGGTCGGCGTGAGCACACTGGTGCCGAGGACCACGCGCTCGGTGCGCTCGCCGATGGCGCCCAGGCACGACACGGCGTAGGGCGCGTGCCCGCCGAGGTGCCGCCACGGCTGGAAGTGGTCGCTGACCATGACGCTGTCGAGACCGACCGCCTCGGCGTGGACGCCGAGCTCGACCAGCTCGCGGGGGCCAAACTGCTCGGCGGATGCCTTGTAGCCGATCCTGAGGGGCATCAGCCCACCTCCCGATGACGGGCGGGCACGATCGTCGGGTCGACGCGTGCGAACAGCGTGGTCCGCTGGCGAGACGGTCGGCCGGCCGAGGAGGCCAGCCCCTCGAGTTGCTCCGCCGTGGCGAGCTGACCGTGGGCTGCGCCTGCGGCCCGGCTGATGTTCTCGTCCATGAGCGTGCCGCCGAGGTCGTTGACGCCCGCGGCGAGCAGCTGGCGCACGCCGTCCTGGCCGAGCTTGACCCACGAGGCCTGGATGTTGTCGACGAGCCCGTGGTAGGCGATCCGGGACACGGCGTGCATCAGCACGCTCTCCCGCCAGGTCGGGCCGCGTCGCGCGCCGCGCTTGAGGTAGACCGGCGCTGCCATGTGGACGAAAGGCAGCGGCACGAACTCGGTGAACCCGCTGGTCTCTCGCTGCAGGTCGCGGGTCCGGACCAGGTGGCGGGCCCAGTGCCACGGTCGCTCGACCGAGCCGAACATGATCGTGATGTTGGACCGCAGCCCCACCTGGTGGGCCGTGCGGTGCACGTCGAGCCATTGTTCGGTGTCGATCTTGTCGGGGCAGAGCACCGCGCGGATCTCGTCGTCGAGGATCTCCGCGGCCGTGCCGGGCAGTGAGCCGAGTCCGGCGTCCTGGAGGCGGGTCAGGTAGGCGGACAGCGGCTCGCCCAGCCTCCTCGCGCCCTCGGCCACCTCCAGGGCGGTGAAGCCGTGCACGTGCATGCCGGGGACCGCCGCTTTGACCGCGCGGACCACGTCGACGTAGAAGTCGCCGTCGAAGCTCGGGTGGATTCCCCCTTGCAGGCACACTTCGGTGGCGCCGCGCTCGGCCGCCTCGATCGTGCGCTCCGCGATGTCGTCGAGGGTGAGCAGATAGGGCTTCCCTCGCAGGTTCAGCGACAGCGGACCCTTCGAGAACCCGCAGAAGGTGCACCGGAACGTGCAGACGTTGGTGTAGTTGATGTTGCGGTTCACGACGTAGGTGACCGTGTCGCCGACGGTCTGACGCCGGAGCTCGTCGGCGAGGGCGGCCACCGCGTCGACGTCGGGGCCGCGGGCGCCGAACAGGGTCACCAGCTCTGCCTCGCCCGGCACCTGCCCGCCGCGCACTCCCGCCAGCACTTCGCCGATCGCACCAGGGGCGAGCCGCTCCTCGGTGGCAGACACGCTCGGTGGTCGCGCCACCCGCGAGGGAGGAGCGGGCGTCTCGAGACCCGCGGTGAGGAGCGCCGGCGGGTGCGTGTCCGCGCCGGAATACCACTGCGTGGAGCGCCGCCCGATCTGGATCACCTCGGCACCGGTGCCGACGTTGGCGGCCGCCTCGTGGCGCTCGGGCCAGACGCTGCCGGGGTCGTCGCGGGCCAGCAGGTCGGCGTCCGCGCGGTCCTGGACCGGGAACGCCAGCGCGGGGTCGAGCCACCGGCCCGGATCGGCGGCGTACGACGGGTAGACGGTCAGCCGCGGAGCCAGCGCCAGCCCTCGCGACTCGGTCGCCTCGCGCAGCGCGTCGATCGCGGGCCACGGCCGCTCGGGGTTCACGTGGTCGGGCGTGACCGGCGAGACGCCGCCCCAGTCGTCGATGCCGGCGTCGAGGAGGGAACCGAGCTGGTCTGGGTCGGAGAGGTTGGGCGGGGCCTGCACGTGGACGTCGGGCGGCAGCACGAGTCGGGCCAACGCGATCGCGCGCCGGTGGGCCTCGGGGTCGCAGGGGGGAACGCCGCGCATCGCCGTACCGGGCTTGGGCAGGAAGTTCTGGACGATCACCTCCTGCACATGGCCGTGCCGGCGGTGGCTCGCGGCGATGGCCTCGAGTGCGCCGACTCGGTCGGCCTCGCTCTCGCCGATGCCGACGAGGATCCCCGTCGTGAACGGGATGGCGAGCTCGCCGGCCCACTCCAGCGTGGCGAGTCGCCGGGATGGCACCTTGTCCGGCGCCCCGCGGTGGGCCACCAGGTCCTCGCGCAGCGACTCGATCATCATCCCCTGGGACGGTGCCACCGCCCGCAGCGCGGCAAGGTCGGACCTCGAGATCGCGCCGGCGTTGGCGTGGGGGAGCAGCCCGGTGTCCTCGAGCACCAGCCGGGCCATCGCGACCAGATAGTCCACCGTGGACGCGTGGCCGTGCTCGTCGAGCCACGCCCTGGCTTCCGGATAGCGCTGCTCGGGTCCCTCGCCCAGCGTGAACAGCGCCTCGTGACAGCCCGCCTCGGCGCCCTCCCGGGCGATCGTCAGGACCTCGTCGGGCGTCAGGTAGGGGTGAGGCACGTGACGGGGCGCCGTCGCGAACGTGCAGTAGCCGCAGCGGTCCCGGCACAGGCGGGTCAAGGGGATGAAGACCTTGGGTGAGAAGGTCACCCGCGTCCCGGTGGTCTCCGCTCGGGCCGCGCGAGCACGAGCGGTCACCTCGGGCGTGGGCAGGTCCAGCAGTTCGCCCACCCAACGCTCCTCGTCAGTCTGCTGGTCGTGCCCTCCTTTCCACCGTACTCGGTGGTCTGTCCGGGTCGGGTCGGTGCTCGGCGGGTGGGCCGCGCGCGGCGATGCGTCGGCCGGCGAGCCGGTGGTTGCGCGCGGCCTGCCCCACTCCCATCGGGTCTGCGTCCACCGGGCGCCACCGTGGTGAGGCGGTTGACCGGGGAGTGCTCGGGCGAGGATGGTGAAGCCATGGCCAACCCGCTTCGCGGCGTGGCGAAGCGAGCCGCTCGGGCCGTGGGGCTCGAGGTCGGGCACGTCGACTCGGGGTGCTATGTGGTGCAGCGTCGTCCGGCGAGGCGGGCCGTCGTGCCCGTCGGTCCTCCGGTGGTCGGGGCTCACCTCCTGGTGTCGGAGGAGGCCGTGGACGGTCATCCGGGAGCGCTGCAGAAGCACCTGTCCCGCTACCTGGCTCAGCAGCAGGTGCGCTGGCTGCTGCGAGAGACCGGGGTCGACCTGGTCCTCGACGTGGGGGCGAACGTCGGGCAGTTCGCTCTGGGGCTGCGCGCGTCGGGCTACACCGGGCGCATCGTCTCGTTCGAGCCGGTGCGCGCGGCGTACGACGAGCTCGCCCGGGCAGCCGAGCGGGACCCCGACTGGGAGGTGCGCCCCTATGCGCTGGCCGATGTCGACGGCACCGCTTCGATCAACACGCGCCCCGGCACGATGAGCTCCCTGCTGCCCTCCAGCGACTTCGGCAGAACCTGGTCGAGCGAGCTGCGCGAGCAGAGTGTCGAGACCATCGAGCTGCGCCGACTCGACTCCGTGTACGACGAGCTCACCGACGCCCGCGCCACGGTGCGGCCCTTCCTCAAGCTGGATACCCAGGGCTCGGACCTGAGGGTGTTCGCCGGGGCCGGGGCCGTGCTGGACCAGGTCGTCGCGATGCAGTCCGAGGTCTCGTGCGTCCCGATCTACGAGGGCATGCCACGACTCCCCGAGCAGCTCAAGCAGTACGAGGCGGCGGGATTCGAGACCGTCGGCATCTTCGTGGTCTCGAGGGATCGGCCGACGATGCGCGCCATCGAGTTCGACATCGTCATGGTGCGGCCCGATCAGCTCCGCCGGCGTGCTGCCGAGTGAGGTCTTCCCCTCTCGTTGAGGAGCGAGCTTGCGAGCGTCACGAGACCAGCGAGACCGACGAGATCGCGTCGGTTGCGGGGTCTCGACGCGGGCTCGCCTGGCGGCTCGCCCGGCTCGACCAGCGAACTGGGTGGGGCTCGACCAGCGAACTGGGTGGGGCTGGCCGAGCGAGAGGTTTCGGTGGTCGAGCCGCCGCGAGGGACGAGCGGCATGTCGAGACCGGGTGAGTGCAGTGGTCTCGTGACGGTCGCTGCGCGACCTCCTCGACCGGCAGGCGCCCCGAGGGGGCCCTCCTCGACCACCGGAAGGACGGTGCTTGAGCGGGTCAGCTGACGAGGGCGGGGACGACGAGGAGGCAGGCGCCGGGCTCGGCGAAGGGCAGCAGCTCGGTGCCCTCGGGATCGGTGCCGAGCTCCTCGAGGGCCCCCTTGACCAGGCCGAGGTGGACCGAGCAGACCACCTCCGGGTGCCGGTAGGCGGTCTCGAGGAGGGGACAGCGCGTCAGGCGGACCTCGACGCTGTCGTCGTCGATCTTGGGCGCGAAGCCGAGCTCGTCGATCAGGTCGATCGCGGCCCGGGCCGCCGAGTCCGGGCTCGGTGCGAGCGGATCGGCGGCGACCGGGTGCTGGCGGACCAGGGCCCGGCCCCACTCGGTGCCGGCGGCGGTCGCCAGCGCCGGGGGATCCCCGGGTACGCCGGCCAGCGCGCGGGCCAGGGCGGCCGCGAGCCCGGCGTACGAGTGCTGCTCGGGGTCCACGTCGACGCACTCGTAGAGCCACGCGGGCCGGCCGCGGCCCACGATCGGCCCCGGGATGCGGCGCACCGTGCCGCGGGCGCGCAGCCCCTCGAGGTGCTCTCGCACGGTGTTCTCGTGCAGGCCCGAGAGCTCGACCAGGGCGGCCAGGGTCACCGGCTCGGACTGGTCGCGCAGGGTCTCCAGGATCCGGGTGCGCGCCGCCGACAGCGGCTTGGTCATCGCGCCGGGTCGCGGCCCCCAGGGCCGCGAGCCCGTCGGAGTATTTTCCACGGAGGCCAGTGTAGTAAGCATGGAGCCAACCGGTCGCGCGAGCGCGCGCGAACCCCGGGCAGGTCAGCGGGAGGCGTTCCATGGCACAGGCGCAAGACGGACTCCAGCCGGGGGAGGTGGCTGTCGACAGCTCCCAGCGCTGGGTGATGCTGATCGTGGCCACCATCGGCTTCGCCGTGAACTTCTGGGCCTGGGCGCTGCTCAGCCCCTTGGCCCCCGTGCTCGGTGACGGCGGCACGCTGGGCACCCTCACCGACTCCCAGATCGCCCTCGTCGTGGCGGTGCCTGTCGTCGTCGGCTCGCTGGGCCGGATCCTCGTGGGCGCGATGACCGACAAGGTCGGCGGCCGGCTGATGTTCCCCCTGGTGTCAGCGGCGACGATCGTGCCGGTGCTCTTCATCGGCTTCTTCGGCCAGCACTCCTATCCCGCCATCCTGCTCGGCGGGTTCTTCCTCGGCATCGGCGGCACCGCCTTCGCGGTGGGCGTGCCGTTCGTCAACGCATGGTTCCCTCCCGAGCGCCGGGGCCTGGCGATCGGCGTCTTCGGCGCCGGGATGGGCGGCACGGCCATCAGTGCCCTCACCACCGTGAAGCTCTACACGAACGTCGGTCAGACGGCTCCGTTCCTGATCACGGCCTGCGTCCTGGCGGTCTACGCCGTCGTGTCGTGGCTGGTCCTCCGCGACGCGCCAGGGCGCACGCCACCGACCACGCCGTTGGCCACCCGACTCGTGGCGACGGCCAAACTCCCGATCACCTGGCAGGCGTGCATCCTCTACGCCGTCGCGTTCGGCGGCTACGTCGCGTTCTCGGTCTACCTGCCGGCCTACCTCAAGACGGCCTACGAGCTCGACCCCGCCGATGCAGCGAACAAGATGGCCGGCTTCGTCGTGGTCGCGGTGATCCTGCGCCCGATCGGTGGCTGGCTCTCCGACCGGATCGGGGCCATCCCGGTCCTGGCCGCGGCGTACGGCGTCGTGGTGGTGGGTGCCGCCGTCGCCGCGGGCGAGCCCATCTTGGAGTGGACGGGCACCGCGGCGTTCCTGGGCATGGCGGCAGCGCTCGGCGCGGGGAGCGGCGCGACGTTCGCACTCGTCGCGCACTCGACGCAGCCGAGCAAGGTCGGCGGCGTCACCGGACTCGTCGGGGCCGCGGGCGGCCTCGGCGGGTTCGTCCCGCCGCTGCTGATGGGTTACATCTACGGCCAGACCGACTCCTACGCCCTCGGCCTGTGGCTGTTGTCGATCACCGCCGCACTGACGCTGGTGCTGACCGTGACCGTGGTCCGGCGTACGGCGGCCCACGCGACCTCAGGGGAGACAGCATGACCGCCGACGTCACGCCCGGCCTCGACGGGCCGCTCACCGACGCCCTCGTCCGCACGCGCCGCTTCTTCACCAAGGGCGAGGTGTCGCCCGACCTGCGCACGCTGACCCAGCAGGGTGGGCGTCAGGCGGACGACTTCTACCGGGACCGCTGGAGCCACGACAAGGTGGTGCGGTCGACCCACGGGGTCAACTGCACGGGGTCGTGCTCGTGGAAGGTCTACGTCAAGGACGGGATCATCACCTGGGAGACCCAGCAGACGGACTATCCGTCGGCGGGTCCGGACCGTCCGGAGTACGAACCTCGCGGCTGCCCGCGGGGCGCGGCCTTCTCCTGGTACACCTACTCGCCCACTCGGGTGCGCTACCCCTACGTGCGCGGCACGCTGCTGGGCCTCTACCGCGAGGCCAAGGGCCGGCTAGGGGACCCGGTGGCCGCCTGGGCCGACGTCGTCGGCGACCCCGACCGGGCGCGCGCCTACAAGCGCGCCCGCGGCAAGGGCGGCATGGTTCGTGCGACCTGGGACGAGGCCGTCGAGATCGTGGCGGCCGCCTACGTGCACACGATCAGGACCTGGGGCCCGGACCGGGTGGCGGGCTTCTCGCCGATCCCGGCCATGTCGATGGTCTCGCACGCCTCCGGAGCCCGCTTCACCTCGCTCGTGGGCGGCACGATGCTGTCCTTCTACGACTGGTACGCCGACCTGCCGGTCGCCTCGCCGCAGGTCTTCGGCGACCAGACCGACGTGCCCGAGTCGGGCGACTGGTGGGACGCCGGCTACCTCGTGATGTGGGGCTCCAACCTGCCCGTGACGCGCACCCCCGACGCCCACTGGATGGCCGAGGCGCGCTACCGCGGGCAGAAGGTGATCGCCGTCTCGCCGGACTACGCCGACAACGTCAAGTTCGCCGACGAGTGGCTCGCCGTGAAGCCGGGCACCGACGGCGCGCTGGCGCTGGCGATGGGTCACGTGATCCTCCGGGAGTTCTTCGTCGAGCAGACCACGCCGTACTTCGAGGACTACGTCAAGCGGTTCACCGACCTGCCGCACCTGGTCGTGCTGGACGCGACTGACGAGCCGGGCGGGAGCCTGCGGCCCGGCAAGATGCTCACCGCGGCCGACCTGCCCGAGCACGCCGAGGACGAGAACGCCGCCTTCAAGACGGTGCTGCTCGACGGGCGGGACGGCAGCCTGGTCGTGCCCAACGGGTCGTTGGGCCACCGCTTCGGCGAGGAGGGGCTGGGGCGCTGGAACCTCGACCTCGGCGAGGTCGACCCGCAGCTCAGCCTGACGGGCGACGACACCGAGGCGGTCGCGGTGCGGCTCGCAGCGTTCGACCCCTTCACGGGAGCGCCCACCGACGTGGAGCGCGGGGTGCGCGCCCGGCGCGTGGGCGATCGACTGGTCACGACGGTCTTCGAGCTCCTCCTCGCCCAGTACGGCGTGGGGCGGCCCGGCCTGCCCGGCGCCTGGCCCTCGTCGTACGACGACGCGAGCGCCGCCTACACGCCGGCCTGGCAGGAGCCGCTCACCGGTGTGCCCGCCTCGGCCGCGGCGCGCATCGCGCGGGAGTTCGCCCAGAACGCAGCAGACTCGCGCGGCCGCTCGATGATCGTGATGGGGGCGGGGACCAACCACTGGTTCCACTCCGACACCATCTACCGCGGGTTCCTGGCGCTCACCACCCTGACCGGCTGCCAGGGCGTCAACGGCGGCGGCTGGGCCCACTACGTGGGGCAGGAGAAGTGCCGGCCGATCACCGGCTGGGCGCAGCTGGCCTTCGGGCTGGACTGGCAGCGGCCGCCGCGGCAGATGATCCAGACGGCGTACTGGTATCTCCACACCGACCAGTACCGCTACGACCACGTCGGCGCCGACGCCCTGGCGGGGTCGCGCGGCAGGTTCGCCGGCCGCACCACCGCGGACCTGATCGCGCAGAGCGCCCGGCTGGGGTGGATGCCGTCGTACCCGACCTTCGACCGGAACCCGTTCGACCTCGCCGAGGAGGCCAAGGCGGCGGGGAAGCCGGCCGCCCAGCACGTGGTCGAGCAGCTCACCTCCGGCGCACTCCGGTTCGCGTGCGAGGACCCGGACTCGCCGCAGAACTTTCCCCGTGTGCTGGCCGTGTGGCGGGCCAACCTGCTGGGCTCCTCTGCGAAGGGCAACGAGTACTTCCTCAAGCACCTGCTCGGCGCCGACTCCTCGCTGCGTGCGGAGGAGGCGCCGCCGGAGGGCATCCGTCCCCGCGAGGTGACCTGGCACGACGAGGCGCCCGAGGGCAAGCTCGACCTGCTGCTCTCGCTGGACTTCCGCCAGACGAGCACGACGGTCTTCTCCGACGTGGTCCTGCCGGCGGCCACCTGGTATGAGAAGCACGACCTCAACACCACGGACATGCACCCGTTCGTGCACTCCTTCAACCCCGCGATCGCCCCGCCGTGGCAGACGCGCACCGACTGGGACGCGTGGCAGGCGATCGCGACCCGATTCAGCGAGCTGGCCGCCGACCATCTCGGCACTCGCACCGACGTGGTTGCCGTCCCCCTGCTCCACGACACGGCCGATGCGATGGCCACGCCCCACGGCGTGGTCCGCGACTGGAAGTACGGCCAGTGCGACCCCGTCCCCGGCGTGACGATGCCCAAGCTGGTCGAGGTCGAGCGCGACTATGCGGCGGTCGGCGCGAAGATGGGAGCGCTGGGGCCGCTGATGGACTCGCTCGGCACCACGACCAAGGGCGTCACCTACGACGTGACCGGCTCCGTGGACTACCTGCGCGCCAAGAACGGCGCGATCCGCGGCGGACCGGCGGACGGGCGGCCGTCGCTGGTGCGCGACGTCCACGCGTGCGAGGCGATCCTGGCGCTGTCGGGGACGACCAACGGCCACCTGGCCACGCAGGGGTTCAAGACCCTGGAGAAGCGCACCGGCACGACCCTGCACGACCTCGCGGCCGAGCACGAGGGCAAGCAGATCACCTTCGCCGACACCCAGGCGGCGCCCACTCCGGTGATCACCTCGCCGGAGTGGTCGGGCTCGGAGTCGGGCGGGCGCCGCTACTCGCCGTTCACGATCAACGTGGAGCGGCTCAAGCCCTGGCACACCCTCACGGGGCGACAGACCTTCTACCTCGACCACGACTGGATGACCGACCTGGGCGAGAGCCTGCCGGTCTACCGTCCACCGCTCGACATGACGACCCTGTTCGCAGAGCCGGCGATCGGCGACGTGGGCGACCTCGGGGTCACGGTGCGCTATCTGACGCCGCACAACAAGTGGTCGATCCACTCGGAGTACCAGGACAACCTCTTCATGCTGTCGCTCTCGCGCGGCGGGCAGACGATCTGGATGAGCGAGGCCGACGCGGACAAGGTCGGCATCGCCGACAACGACTGGATCGAGGCGGTCAACCGCAACGGCGTGGTCGTGGCGCGCGCGATCGTGTCGCACCGGATGCCCGAGGGCACGGTGTTCATGCACCACGCGCAGGACCGGCTCATCGACGTGCCCCTGGCGGAGACCTCGGGCAAGCGCGGCGGCATCCACAACTCGCTGACCCGGCTGCTGGTCAAGCCCAGCCACCTGATCGGCGGCTACGCCCAGCTCGCCTTCGCCTTCAACTACCTCGGGCCCACGGGCAACCAACGCGACGAGGTCACTGTGATCCGCAAGCGCAGCCAGGAGGTGACCTACTGATGAAGGTCATGGCCCAGATGGCGATGGTGATGAACCTCGACAAGTGCATCGGCTGCCACACCTGCTCGGTGACCTGCAAGCAGGCGTGGACCAACCGGGCCGGCACCGAGTACGTCTGGTTCAACAACGTCGAGACCCGGCCCGGCCAGGGCTACCCGCGGCGGTGGCAGGACCAGGGCGAGTGGGAGGGCGGCTGGACCCTCAACAAGCGGGGCCGGCTGAAGCTGAAGTCGGGCGGCCGGCTGCGCAAGCTGCTCACGATCTTCTCCAATCCCAAGCTGCCCTCGATCCACGACTACTACGAGCCGTGGACCTACGACTACGCCACGCTGACCGACGCTCCGGCCCAGCAGCACACCCCGGTGGCCCGGCCCAAGTCGCTTCTGACGGGAGAGGACATGAAGGTGTCCTGGTCGGCGAACTGGGACGACGACCTCGGCGGCTCGGCGGCGACCTTCGAGAAGGACCCGGTCCTCACCAAGGTCGGCACCCAGGTGAAGCGCTCCCTCGAGGAGACCTTCATGTTCTACCTGCCGCGCATCTGCGAGCACTGCCTCAATCCGGCGTGCGCCGCGTCGTGCCCGAGCGGGGCGATCTACAAGCGCAGCGAGGACGGCATCGTCCTGGTGGATCAGGAGCGCTGCCGCGGCTGGCGGATGTGCGTGTCGGGCTGCCCCTACAAGAAGGTCTACTTCAACCACCGCACCGGCAAGGCGGAGAAGTGCACGTTCTGCTTCCCGCGCATCGAGGTCGGCCAGCCGACGGTGTGCTCGGAGACCTGCGTGGGCCGGCTGCGCTACATCGGGCTGGTGCTCTACGACGCCGACCGGGTGCTCGAGGCCGCCTCGGCCCCCGACGAGCAGGGTCTCTACGAGGCGCAGCGCGAGGTGTTCCTCGACCCGTCCGATCCCGACGTACGGCGGGCGGCCGAGGCCGCGGGCATCCCGCACGACTGGGTCGAGGCCGCGCGGCGCTCTCCCGTCTACGCCCTGATCAACACCTACCGCCTGGCGCTGCCGCTGCACCCGGAGTACCGGACCCTGCCGATGGTCTGGTACATCCCGCCGCTCTCGCCCGTCGTCGATGTGGTGCGGGAGACGGGCACGGACGCCGAGGACAGCGGCAACCTGTTCGCGGCGATCGAGTCGCTGCGGATCCCGGTCGAGTACCTCGCCGAGCTGTTCACGGCCGGCGATGTCGCCCCGGTCGAGTTCGTGCTGCGGCGGCTGGCGGCGATGCGCTCCTACATGCGCGACGTCAACCTCGGCCGAGAGCCCGATCCCGCGATCCCGGCGTCGGTGGGGATGACCGAGGAGCTGATGTACGACATGTACCGGCTGCTCGCCCTGGCCAAGTACGACGAGCGCTACGTGATCCCGCCGGCTCACGCCGAGCAGGCACACGCGCTGGAGGAGCTGGCCACCGAGTGTGCACTCGACTACGAGGGCGGGCCGGGCATGGGCGGCTGGGGCCCGTTCGGAGAGGGATCCGGGGCGCCCACGCCGATCGCGGTGGAGAACTTCGCGATGCTGCGCGACCGGCAGACCTCCGACACGATGGCCGCACCCGAGGACAAGTCGGCGCGGGTGAACCTGCTGAACTGGGACGGCAAGGGCTCGCCGCAGGGGCTCTTCCCACCGCGCTCCGACAAGGACGATGGAGGGCGGGAGTGAGCCGCCGGCCCAAGTCCCCGACGCTCACGCCTCGGGACCTGACCGTCGCCTGGCAGTCCGCCTCCCTGCTCCTGGACTACCCGGGGCCGGACCTGCTGTCCCGACTGCCGCTGCTCGCGAGCGCGGCCGCCCTCCTCCCCGTCGAGGTGGGGGGTCCGCTCGGCCGCACCGTCGCCGCGCTGTCCCAGGCCGACCTGGACACCCTCGAGCAGGAGTACGTCGCGACGTTCGACCGCGACCGCCGGCACAGCCTGTTCCTCACCTACTTCAGCCACGGCGACACCCGCAAGCGCGGCATGGCCCTGCTGCGGTTCCGCGAGGCCTACGCGGCCTGCGGTGTCGACCACGTGGCGAGCGAGCTGCCCGACCACCTCTGCCTGGTGCTCGAGTTCGCGGCCACGGTCGACCGCGAGGCGGGTCGGGCGCTCCTCCTCGAGCACCGGGCGGGCATCGAGGTGCTGCGGATCGCGCTCACCGAGGTGGACTCGAGGTGGGCGGGCGCACTGCAGGCCGTCAGTGCGACCCTGCCGCCGCTCACGGGCGACGACCACGACGTGGTCGCGCGCCTGGTGGCCTCGGGGCCGGCGGAGGAGGAGGTCGGCCTCGCGCCGTACCCCGTCACGGGGCCGGACACGCCGATCGACCTGCCCATGCCGACCGTCCTGACCGGGGAACGAGGGGGAGACCCGCGATGACCGACTTCCTGTGGCTGATCTTCCCCTACTTGTGCCTCACGACGTTCGCGGTCGGGCACTGGTGGCGCTACCGCTACGACAAGTTCGGCTGGACCACGCGTTCCTCCCAGCTCTACGAGGACCGGTTGCTGCGGCTGGGGAGTCCGCTGTTCCACTTCGGGATGCTCTTCGTCGTCCTCGGCCACGTCGTCGGGCTGGGGGTCCCCAAGTCCTGGACCGAAGCGGTCGGTGTCTCCGACGAGCTCTACCACCTCTCGGCGGTCACGCTCGGCGCCGTCGCCGGACTGGCCACCGTCGTCGGGATGGCGATCCTGATCTATCGCCGCCGGGTGACCGGTCCGGTGTTCTCGGCGACCACGCGCATGGACAAGGCGATGTACCTCGTGCTCGCGATCGTCATCGTGCTCGGCCTGGGTAACACGGTGCTCTCGAACGTGATGGAGCACTACGACTACCGCGAGGGCGTGTCGGTGTGGTTCCGCGGGATCTTCCGCTTCAACCCCGACCCGGAGCTGATGGCCGAGGCCCCGCTCGGCTTCCAGCTCCACGCCCTCGCCGCGATGTCCCTGTTCGCGCTGTGGCCCTTCACCCGGCTGGTGCACGTGTTCAGCGCGCCGGTGGGCTACCTGACTCGTCCGTACGTCGTCTACCGCGGTCGTGACGACCGTCTCGGCACCCACCGCCCCCGCCGTGGTTGGGAGCGCAGCGAGATCAAGCGCTGAGTCCGGACGCTCGGGGCCAGGCTTCGGAGTCGTTCCACTGGGTTCGGCGTCGCTGCATCGACACCAAAGGGTAGGGATACCCGGCCGACCGGGGCTGCCTTGGATGGCGCGAGCGTGTCGCTGCGCGCCACGCTGCCGCGCGGAATCCCGGGTCGACCGGGTGTGTTCGGGGGGCCAGAGGCCCGGACGGGCCACAGCCCCCGGGCGTGGCCAGGGGCTGTGGGTGTGGTCCGACCGGGGGGACGGTCGGAGTGCGGCTGCTACCGCAGGAACGGGTTGTGCTTGACCAGGTTGGTCTTGGCCCAGGCCTTGCCGAAGCCGAGGGTGTCGCCGGCGAAGAAGCCGCCGAGGACCAGCATGGTCAGGGCGCCGAGGATGTGCTCGTCGAGGACCGGGTTGTTCTCGGGGGGCAGGACGACGGTCCACATGAGGACGTACATCACGAAGCCCGCGATGGTGGCGATCCGCATCCCGATGCCGAAGGTCAGCGCCACGCCGATGCCCAGCAGGCCGAGCATGAACAGCCAGTTGGTCCAGGCGTCGCCGGCGATCGAGTGGTAGAAGTCGGCGAACGGGCCGTCCGCGCCGTACTTGAGGAAGCCCTCGGTCGGGTTGCCGCCGTTGATCCAGGCGGCGTCGCCGAACCGGTCCACGGTGCCGTCCTCGGCGACACCGGTGTGGAACCCCAGGGCGAACAGCTTGTCGAAGAACGCCCACAGGAAGGTCAGCCCGAAGGCGATCCGCAGCAGGCCCAGGGCCTGGCGGGCGAACGTGGTGGGAGCCTCGGGGGCCTCGTCGAGGTGACGCGAGGTCTCGGTGCTCACGCGATGCTGGATGTCGGTCATGGTGGTGACCTCCTCCTTCGATGTTCCAGGGTGTGTGACTCCAGAGTCCTGGAGCGAGGGCGGGCCCGGTCAGAGGAGTTCGTCATCCCCGACCGGGCCCTTGGTCCCCGCCCCGACGGACGCGTCAGGCGCGGGTGACCTCAGGGCACACCAGCACCGGTCCGGCGGCGTCTCGCAGCACCGCCCGGGACACCGGGCCGAGGTGGCTGCCGAGCGGCAGCCGGTGGTGCCGGCGCCCGATCACGAGCACCTGGGAGGAGGCCGAGGCTTCGAGGAGTGCCTCGACGGGTGGGGCGTGCCGCACCTCCACACTCACCGGTACGCCGGGATGGGCGGCCTCCGCCGCATCCAGCGCGGGTGCCAGCAGCTCCCTGAGCTCGCGCTCCTTGTCGGCGCGGAACTCGCGGTCGGAGACGATCGAGTCGTAGCCGCCGTACAGCCACCACGCGTGCAGGACCACGACGCGGGCGCCGCGACTGTCCGCCTCCGCGAGGGCGCAGGCGACCAGCGGGGCCGCCTCCTCAGGGTCTTGGACGGCCACGGTGACGATCGGCTCCTGGGTCGGCGCCGGGGTCCAGTCCTCGGGCACCGACACCACCGGTCCCGCCGCGCGGGCGGAGACGCCGGCCACCGTGGAGCCGGTCACCAGTCGGTGCCACCTGCTCAGGCGACGGTGCTGGAGCACCATCACGTGGTCGGCCACCGCGTGGTCCGCCAAGTCGGCGACCAGCCACCCGTCGTCGCACAGCTCGGTGGTGACGGGCACCTCGCCCTCGGCCAGGTCGATGGCGCGCTTCTCGGCGGAGGCCATCGCCTCGCGGGCGCTCTCCAGAGCGCCTTCGTAGACGCCGGCGTAGGCCTCGGCGGCCGAGACCCGGAGCACGTGGAGCAGGTGGAGCGGCCGGCCGGTCCGCCGAGCCACCTCGGCGGCGTACACCAAGGCGGCGTCCGGACCCTCCAACCCGACCCCGACGACGACAGCGTGGGCGGGCGTCGTGCACCGGGGGGTCTCTTCGGTCTTCTGCGTGGTCATGACGGTCTCCTTTCGTTCGCGATCGACGGACGGGCGATCGGCTCGGGTGGGGCTAGGGGGCGTGGGCGACGAGGACGTCCCCGACAGGTCGCCGGGCGGTGCGCACGAGCTGGGCGCGGCCGATGGCCTGCCAACCGACGCGGACCAACATCAGGGGCTCGGCCCGACCGCCGAAGATGTCGTGGGACAAGGCGGTGCGGGTCTCGTCGACCTCGATGACCTGGCTCAGGGGCACGACGGACATCCCGTGCCGCACCGCGTGCAGCCACAGGGCGCTCAGCCCCTCGCCGCCGCGCAGCCAGGCCGAGGGGGTGTTCTCGGTGTCGCACAGCACGATCAGGCCGTCAGAGCCTTCGAGGTCTCGACCGCGTTCCTCGAGCAGGCCGGCGCCGAAGCGGCTGCGCCGGCTCTCGACGTCGGCGGGCACGGCGGGCAGACCGTCGGACCGGACCCCCTCCGGACGCTCGCGGTCGGTCCAGCGGCGCTGCTCCTCCGCCACCGACGGGTTGCGGGACTGGAGCTGGAGCGCCCGGCTGACCTGGAGCTCGACGCGGAACCGCTCCGTGGCGTCCGTGATCGCGACGGCGTGGCCGCCGGCCGCCTCGACGGTCTGCGACAGCTCCCGCAGCCGCTCGTCCGGCACCGGCCACGAGGTGAACCGCCGCCGGTCGGTGCAGCGTTCGTGCAGCGCCGCCAGCTCGGCGCGGGCCTCGGGCGTGGGTGTGGACGGCGTGAGTCCGACCCGGGCCAGCAGCTCCGGCGTGCCGGGGTCGGGAAGCCGCATGACGGTGGGCTCCCACCCGGTCGCGCGGGCGGCCACCTGCAGGTGGTGGAGGGCCGCCCCGCAGCTCATCGTCAGACTGCGCCCCGCAGGGTCCGCGGCGGGCAGACGGCGGTTGTCGTCGGCGTACAGCTCCAGGCTGTCGCTGGACAGCTGCCAGGCCCACGGCTGGGTGTTGTAGATGCTGGGCGCCCGGCAGGCGGACTTCACGAGACGGCGGAGCACCGCCTCGGGGACCGGAGGACCGGCCGCGGTCACGCCGTCGGCGCGTCGGGTCGACCAGCGGTGGGTGGCAGGCTGCTTCATGGTGGGATCCGTGACCGTGAGCCGCGCTCAGTCCACGCAGATTCGAACGCTCGTCACGCCGGGCACGGTGGCGGCGACGACGCGGGCGAGGCTCGCGGCGTGACCCTGGTCCGCTGCCTCGGCCTCGCCCTGCGGGGCCGGGTCGGGCGGCACGAGGTCGACGTTGCCGTCGTGCGCGCGCACCCACCAGTCCTGCAGTCCCGCGGAGACCAGCGCGGCGTCGACGTCGCGCTCAAGGTCTTCGTCGGCGCACGCCAGCATGCGGACGACGTCGCCTCGGCTCAGCATCCCGCAGACCCGGCCACTGGAGTCGACGACCGGGACGCTCTTGACGGTGGTCGACGTGATCAGCTCGACCGCCTCCGCGAGGTCGGTCTCCGGGTGGACGGAGATGACGTGGGTGCTCATCACGTCGTCGACGACATGCCCCCGGGCCCACGGTTCGCGGCCCGAGGAGCCGAACGGCCCTCCTGCCTCGCTGCGGGGGTCGCCGAGGACGCGGTCGCGGATCAGGTCGGCCTCGGACACGATGCCCCGGATCGTGCCTCCCTTGGTCACGACGGGCAGTGCCGCGACGCGGGCGGACGCCATCGCACGGAGGGCGGTCTGGATCGTGGTCCCGAGCGGCACGGTCAGGGGCTCGGTGGTCATCACCTCGCGCACCAGCATGGCGTCCTCCTTGGTCGGTCGTGGCGGTTCACCACCACCGTGCGTCGGGGGCACCGGTCCCGGCAGGGGCGAAGGTCCCCGACGAGGGGGACGATCAGCGCCCCCCTCCCGAGGATCGCCCGCTAGCGTGGACACATGACGGACAGCACCACTCCCTCATCAGGCTCATCCGGCTCAGCCGGCTCCGGCGCGCCGGAGCCCGGGGACACGGCCCCGATCCGGGTCTTCCTCCTCGACGACCACGAGATCGTCCGGCGCGGCCTGCGCGAGCTGCTCGAGGGGGAGCCCGACATCGAGGTCGTGGGGGAGTCCGGCCTGGCGGACGAGGCGGCCCGCAGGATCCCGGCCCTGCGCCCGGATGTCGCGATCCTGGACGCCCGGCTCCCCGATGGCTCCGGCATCGACGTGTGTCGGGAGATCAGGTCCCGGGACCCCGAGATCAAGGCGCTGATCCTCACCTCGTTCGACGACGACGAGGCGCTGTTCGCGGCGATCATGGCCGGCGCTGCCGGCTACACGCTCAAGCAGGTCCGAGGCAACGACCTGGTCGAGGCGGTCAGGAGGGTCGCGGCGGGCCAGTCGATGCTCGACCCGTCGGTGACCGCGATGGTGCTCGAGCGGGTCCGCAACGGCCCGCCGGTCGACGAGGAGCTCGCGCGTCTGACGGCCCAGGAGCAGCGGATCCTCGACCTGATCGGCGAAGGGCTGACCAACCGCCAGATCGCGGAGCGGATGTACCTCGCCGAGAAGACCGTGAAGAACTACGCCTCCTCCATGTTCGCCAAGCTCGGGCTCTCCAGCCGGACCCAGGCGGCCATCTTCGCGGCCAAGCATCGACACTGACCCCTGGTCGGCTTTCACGTGGACGTGCCAGCGCGAGGAGGCGGCGAGCAGTCGCCACGCGACGACGACGAGCGAACCCGGCTGCGGCTGCTGCTCGACGCGACCGTGACGATGGCGGCCGACCTCAGCCTGGACGGGGTCCTCGCACGGATCGTGGGGATCGCGAGCGAGCTCGTCGAGGCCCGCTACGCCGCCCTGGGGGTGCTGGGCGTGCCGGGAGGCACGACGGGTCGGCGGCTGCGTACCTTCATCCAGCACGGTCTCTCGCCGGCCCAGGTGGTCGAGATCGGTGACCTGCCCGAGGGACACGGGATCCTCGGACTGCTCATCGACCGGCCCGAGCCCGTGCGACTCCACGACATCGCCGAGCACCCGGCGGCCTACGGCTTCCCGCCGAACCACCCGCCCATGCACTCCTTCCTCGGGGTCCCGATCCGGATCCGTGACCGCGTCTTCGGCAACCTCTACCTGACCGAGAAGGCCGACGGCGCCGACTTCTCCGATGCCGACGAGGAGGTCGTCGTCGCCCTGGCCGCCGCGGCCGGTGTGGCGATCGAGAACGCCCGTCTGTACGCCGAGTCCTCGCGGCGCCAGGCCTGGCTGGCGGCGACGGCCGAGACCACCGCCTACCTTTCCGCCGCCGACCCCGGCCCCGAGACCCTGCGGGTGGTCGTCGACCGCGTGGCGGAGGTTTCCGGCGCCGAGGCGGCCTGGATCGTGTCGGGGGAGGGTCCCGAGAGTCTGACCCTGACGGCCTCGTCGGGCCTCGACGTGGAGCGGGCCAGGCGGCTCGCGGACGTGCCGTTCCGCGACTCGCTCGAGGGGGAGGTGGTGCGCACCCGCCGGCGGCTAGTCGTGGAGGACATGGCGGGGGACGCTCGCGCGGCGGCAGTGGCGAAGGTGCTCGACGGGTGCGGTCTCGGCCCGGCGGTGGTGGTGCCGTGGGGTTCGGGCGGCCCGGTAGAGGGCGCGCTGACGCTCGTGTGGCGCGCGGACCTGGCCCACGAAGTGCACGACCTCGACCCCGAGCTGCCGGTCAGCTTCGCCGAGAACGCCGCGCTCGCGCTCCAGATCACGCGGGCCCGCGCCGACCGGCAACGACTGGCCGTCCTCGAGGACCGGGACCGGATCGGTGCCGAGCTCCACGACGTGGTCATCCAGCGGCTGTTCGCGGTCGGGCTCGGGCTACAGGGCACCGCCCGTCGCGCCGGCGGCGAGGTGGGCGAACGCTTGGAGCGAGCCGTCGACGACCTCGACACCACGATCAAGGACATCCGCCGCGCCATCTTTGCCCTTGCCTCCGCCGACGCCTCGCAGGACATCCAGGCCGAGGTGACGCGGCTGGTCGACCGCGCCGCGGCCACGCTGAAGTTCCGCCCCACCCTGACCTTCGAGGGGCCGGTGCGCACGCTGGTGTCGGGCGACCTCGCCCCCGACGTGCTGGCGGTCCTCGGGGAGGCCCTCTCCAACGCGAGCCGGCACGCCGACGCGAGCACCGTCGACGTCCTGGTCTCGGCGGGCCAGTCGATCGTGGTGCGGGTGGCCGACGACGGCCGCGGCCTCGACGACGGCGTGCGGCACAGCGGGCTGCGCAACATGCGAGCCCGCGCGCTGCGCCGGGGCGGCTCGTTCGTCATCGACAGCACCCCCGGCGGTGGCACGACGTTGACCTGGTCGGTGCCGTCGGAGTCGTGATCGGCCTCCGGGCCGGCGAGGAATCACCGGCCCCGAGCCGGCGAGGAATCACCGGTCAGCCGGTGATCCCTGAAGTTGTCAGCCCTCGCGAGGGCCGACAACTTCAGAGAGAGGCCGACCGGCCGGCAGTCCGGCGCCAGGGATCCTCACTCCGACAACGCCGTGTGGAAAACGTTATCGACAACGATTGACAAGCCACCACCCTCCGGGGGATCGTTCGTGCCAATTGCGGGCACTGGCCGGGTGCCGACGGACGAGAAGGGGTGCGGAATGCGGAGGAAGCTGCGGATGGGAGCCCTCTCGGCACTGTGTGCCGGGCTGGTGCTCGCCGCCGCCGGGTGCGGTGGTGACGACAGCGAGGGCTCGGGCGACGCAGGAGGCGAGACCACCATCACCTGGTGGCACAACTCCAACAACGACCCCGGCAAGGGGTTCTACGAGCAGGCCGCCAAGGACTTCGAGGCGGACCATCCCGGGGTCACCATCGAGATCAGCGCGATGGCGCACGAGGACATGGTCGACAAGCTCGACGCCGCCTTCCAGAGCGGTGACATCCCCGACATCTACATGGAGCGTGGCGGCGGCGAGCTGGCCGACCACGTGGGGGCCGGCCTGGTCCGGGACATCACCGACGACGCCTCCGACGAGATCGCCAAGATCGGCGGGTCGGTGGCCGGCTGGCAGGTCGACGACCGCACCTACGCCCTGCCGTTCTCGCTCGGCGTCGTGGGCTTCTGGTACAACACCGACCTGTTCGACCAGGCCGGCATCACCGAGCCTCCGACCACGATGGGGGAGCTCCACGACGTGATCGACCAGCTCAAGGCCGCCGACATCACCCCGATCTCCGTGGGTGCCGGTGACAAGTGGCCGGCCGCCCACTACTGGTACTACACCGCGCTGCGGTCCTGCCCCGAGGACGTCCTCAAGGGCGCCGTCACCAGCCTCGACTTCTCCGACCCCTGCTTCATCAAGGCCGGCGAGGTGCTCGAGGAACTGATCGCCACCGAGCCGTTCAACCCGGGCTTCCTGACCACCAAGGCCCAGGAGGGCGCCACCTCGGCCTCCGGCCTGCTCGCGACCGGCAAGGTCGCGATCGAGCTCCAGGGGCACTGGGAGCCGGGTGTGATGCAGGGTCTGACCGACGACGGCCAGGGCCTCGGCGACAAGACCGGCTGGTTCCCGTTCCCGGCCGTCGAGGACGGCCAGGGCGACCCGGCAGCCCAGCTCGGCGGGGGTGACGCCTGGGCGGTCTCCCAGGACGCGCCCGACGAGGCGGTCGAGTTCGTCAAGTACCTGCTCTCCGACGAGGTCCAGAAGGGCTTCGCCGAGAACAGCATGGGACTGCCGACCAACCCCGCCGCCACCGACTCGGTCGCCGATCCCGCCCTCGCCGACCTGCTTCAGGTCCGCAACGACGCGCCGTTCATCCAGCTGTACTTCGACACGGCGTTCGGCACGTCCATCGGCGGGGCGATGAACGACGAGATCGCGCTGATGTTCGCCGGCGAGGCGTCCCCTCAGGACATCGTGGACGCCACCCAGAAGGCGGCCGACGCGGAGCGATGAGCCGAGGATGACGCACCAGGGAGCTGTGCTCGGGACGGCACCCGACACGGAGAGGCCGCCTGCCCGACGCCGACACGGGCGTCGGGCAACCGGCCGTCCGGGCGACGCCGCCTGGAGACAGCGGCTCGAGATCGCGATGTTCGTCAGCCCGGCGCTGCTCCTGATGGCGCTGTTCGTGGTGTGGCCCGTCGTGTCGGCGGTCCGGATGTCCTTCTTCCGCTGGAAGGGCTTCGGCCCGATGGACACCTTCGTGGGTCTGCAGAACTACGTCTACGTGCTGACCGACGACGTGTTCACCGGGGCCGTCGTGCACAACTTCGTCATCGTCTTCCTCTCGATCGTGGTACAGCTCCCGCTCGGGCTGGCCATTGCCTTGCTGCTCAACCGACGGATGCGGGGCCGGGGGCTGCTGCGCACCACGATCTTCGTGCCGTACGTCGTGGCCGAGGTGATCGCCGGGGTGATCTGGTACCAGTTGCTCCAGCCCGAGTCAGGCGTGGTCGACTCGATCCTCAAGGCGGTCGGCATCACGCCCCCGGAGCAGGGTTTCCTCGGCACGCCCGACCTGGCCCTGATCACGGTCTTCGGCGTGCTCACGTGGAAGTACCTCGGCCTCGCCGTGCTGCTGTTCCTCGCCGGGTTGCAGGGCATCCCCGGCGAGCTCTACGAGGTGGCGGCGCTCGACGGCGCCAGCTGGTGGCAGACCCAGTGGCGGATCGCCATTCCGTTGATCGGACCCACGATCCGCACCTGGTGCTTCTTGTCGATGATCGGCTCGATCCAGCTCTTCGACATGGTCTGGGTGCTCACCGGCGGCGGCCCGGCCGATGCGACCACGACGATGGCGACCTACCTGATCAGCCAGGGCACAGGGCGGCACAACTACGGGATCGCCGGGGCGGCCTCGGTGATCCTCTTCGTCGTCGCGTTCGTGATGGCCCTCGCGTACCAGGTCCTCGTGCTGCGCCGGGACACCAGGATCGAGCGATGAGCAGCCCGGGGAGGCGCGATGGCCAGGCGTGACGGGGCCCGGGCTTCCGACAGTGGACCGCTCGTCTACGGCATCGCGCTCGTCGTGGTGGCGATCACCCTCGGTCCGGTGCTCTACGGCGCGCTGGGCGGCTTCAGGAGCAACGAGCAGATCGCTCGCAACCCCGCAGCGCTCCCGGACCCGTGGGTGTTCTCCAACTACGAGGGCGTGGTGACCAACCCCGACTTCTGGCGCTACGCGCTCAACTCGACCGTCATCGCGCTGATCACGACCGTCGTGGCAGTCCTGTTCGGGGTGATGGCCGCCTACCCGCTCGCGCGCTACCAGTTCCGCTTCCGCGAGCCGCTGTTCATGATCTTCGTGCTCGGCCTGCTGTTCCCCGCGGCCGTCGCGATCATCCCGCTCTTCATCCTGGTCACCCGTGACCTGCACCTCGGCAACACCTGGTGGGGGGTGGCGCTCCCGCAGGCCGCCTTCGCGCTCCCGATGACCGTCGTGATCCTGAGACCGTTCCTGATGGCGCTGCCCAAGGAGCTCGAGGAGGCGGCCATGATCGACTCCGCCTCCCGGATCGCCATCTTCTGGCGGATCGTGCTTCCCCTGTCGATCCCGGGCATGGTCACGGTCGGCGTCCTGGCCTTCGTCACCTCCTGGAACGCCTACCTGCTGCCCTTGCTGCTTCTCCAGGACGACCTGCGTACGCTGCCGCTCGGGGTGGCCGACTACTCGAGCGAGCACTCCGCCGACACGGCCGGCGTGCTCGCGTTCACGACCATCGCCATGATCCCGGCGCTGGTCCTGTTCCTCGCCATGCAGCGCCGCATCGTCAGTGGCCTCCAAGGTGCGGTCAAGGGATGAGGGGGAGGACGATGAGCGAGGTGGGCAGTCCCAACGGCGACCGCACCCGCGTCACCATGCAGCAGGTCGCGGCCGAGGCGGGAGTCAGCGTGTCCACCGTCTCCAAGGTGGTCAACGGCCGCTACGGCGTCGCCAGCGACACCGTGGAGCACGTGTCGGCCGTCATCGAGCGCCTCGGCTACGAGGTGAGCCTGGTCGCCCGAAGCCTGCGCAACCACCGCACCAACGTGCTGGGGGTCCTCGTGGCCGACTTCGAGCCGTTCAGCGTCGAGGTGCTGAAGGGCGCCGCGGACGCGCTCCGGGGCTCCGGCTACGAGCTGGTCGCCTACTCCGCCGGCGGTCGCTTCGACGAGCACGTCGGCTGGGAGCGGCGCTACCTCTCCCGGGTCATGGGGACGCTCGTGGACGGCGCGGTGCTGGTGACCCCCACCGTCACCGACGTGCAGTACGACGGCTTCATCGTCGCGGTCGACCCGCACACGGGGCCGTCCCGGCTGCCGACCGTCGCCGCGGACAACCTGCAAGGCGCTCGCCTGGCCGTCGAGCACCTCCTCGCGCTCGGACACACCCGGATCGGGATGGTCACCGGCCGTCCCGACCTGATCTCCGCGCAGTTGCGCGAGCAGGGCTATCGCGAGGCACTTGCCGCCGCCGGCATCCCGGTCGATGAGAGCCTGTTGCGCGTCGGTGCGTTCGAGACCGAGCAGGCCGGCGACGCGGCCCGCCAACTGCTCGAGCTCGCGGACCGGCCGACGGCGGTCTTCGCCGCCAACGACCTGTCGGCGCTCGCCACCCTGGAGGTGGCCACCGGCCTCGGCCTGCGCGTCCCCGACGACCTCTCGCTGGTGGGCTTCGACAACATCCCGGAGGCGGCGCAGGTCCAGCCGTCCCTCACCACCGTGGACCAGCCGATGCGGCAGATGGGCCACGACGCCGTCGAGATGCTGCTCGCCCTCATCGCCGACCGGCCGCTGGCCGCCACGCACGTCACGCTCGACACGAGACTCGTCGTGCGAGCCTCCACCGCGGCACCGGGTGGGCGATCGTGAGCGGGATCTGGCGCGACCCGTCCGTGCCGGTGGCCGCGCGGGTCAAAGACCTGATGGTGCAGATGTCGCTCGAGGAGAAGGTCGCCCAGCTGTCCGCGCTCTGGGGGATCGACCCCGCCGTCGGCGAGATGGCGCCGATGCTGCGCGACGCGCTCGGCGACACGGCGTGGGACGACGCCATCGCCGACGGGCTGGGCCAGCTGACCCGCCCGTTCGGCTCGGTGCCCGTCGACCCGCTCGAGGGCGTGCGGGCCCTGGCCGCGCGCCAACGGGCCGTGATGGCGGCGAACCGGTTCGGGATCCCGGCGCAGGTCCACGAGGAGTGCCTCACCGGGCTCGCCGCCTGGCAAGCCACGATCTATCCCGGGCCGCTGAACTGGGCGGCCACGTTCGACCCCGCACTCGTGGAGCGGATGAGCGCGCGGATCGCCGCGTCGATGCGGTCCCTCGGCGTGCACCAGGGCCTCGCGCCGGTGCTCGACGTCACGAGAGACCTGCGCTGGGGGCGCGTCGAGGAGACGATGGGGGAGGACCCGTTCCTCGTCGGGCTGATCGGCAGCGCGTACGTGCGCGGGCTGGAGCGGGGCGGGGTGGTGGCCACCCTCAAGCACTTCGTCGGCTACTCGGCCTCCCGCGCCGGCCGCAATCTCGCTCCGGTCTCCGTGGGGCCGCGAGAGCTGGCCGACGTGCTGCTCCCGCCGTTCGAGATGGCCCTGCGCGCCGGCGTTCGGTCGGTGATGAACTCCTACACCGACCTCGACGGCGTGCCGAGTGCGAGCGACCCCTCGTTGCTGACGGGGTTGCTGCGCGACGGGCTCGGCTTCGCCGGGACCGTGGTGGCCGACTATTTCTCCGTGGCCTTCCTGGAGACGCTGCACCACGTGGCGAAGGACCCGGCCGGCGCGGCCGGGCTCGCGCTCGATGCCGGGATCGACGTCGAGCTGCCATCGGTCAACGCGTACGGCGAGCCGCTCGTCGGTGCCGTACGCGAGGGCACCGTGTCCGAGGCGCTCGTCGACCGCGCGGTCGAGCGCGTGCTGCAGCAGAAGTGCGAGCTCGGTCTCCTCGACCCCGACTGGGCTCCCGAGGATCCCCCGTCCCTCGACCTCGACGACGACGAGTCCAGGTCGGTCGCCCTCGACCTGGCCCGGCGCTCGATCGTCCTCCTGGCGAACGACGGCACGTTGCCGCTCGCCCCCGCGAGCAGGATCGCCGTCGTCGGCCCGAGGGCGGACACGCCCCAGGCGATGCTCGGCTGCTACTCGTTCCCGATGCACGTGCTCGTGCACTTCCCGGGCGTCGACACCGGGGTGGCCATCCCCACCGTCCGGGAGGCCCTGGCGGAGCACCATCAGGTGACCTACGCCCCGGGCTGTCCGGTGACCGGCGGCGACGACGCCGGGATCGAGGCCGCCGTCCGAGTGGCGCGCGACGCCGAGGTGTGTGTGGCCGTCCTGGGCGACCAGTCGGGCCTCTTCGGCAAGGGCACCTCCGGCGAGGGCTGCGACGTGGCGGACCTGCGCCTCCCGGGTCGCCAGGAGGAGCTGCTCGAGGCCTTGCTCGCCACCGGCACGCCGGTCGTCGCGGTGTTGCTCGTCGGCCGCCCCTACGACCTCTCCCGCCAGGTCGACCGGCTCGCGGGCCTGGTGTGCGGGTTCCTTCCCGGAGAGGAGGGCGGGCGGGCGCTCGCCGAGGTGCTCTCCGGCCTGGTCAACCCCTCGGGCCGGCTTCCGCTCGGCTTCCCGGGTGCCGGTGCGAGCCAGCCCGCGCCGTACCTCGCCCCGTCGCTCGGCCTGCGCAGCGAGGTCAGCGTGGTGGACCCCAGCCCCCTGTTCCCCTTCGGCCACGGCCTCGCCTACGCCTCGGCGTCCTGGGGTGAGGTGAGGTCGGAGACCGGTGCCGAGTGGCCGACCGACGGGGCGTGCCGGATCGCGGTGGACCTCTCGAACGAGACGGACCGTCACGTCAGCGAGGTGGTGCAGGTCTACCTCCACGACCCCGTGGCGTCGGTCGTCCAGCCCGTGCAGCGGCTCGTCGGCGTGGCGCGGGTGGATCTCTCACCAGGGGAACGCCGCACGGTCCGGCTGACCCTCCACGCCGACCTCACGTCGTTCACGGGACGCGACCTGACGCGGGTGGTCGAGCCCGGCATCGTCGAGCTGTGGGTGGGTGCGTCCAGCGCGGACCTCCGGGCGCGGCTGCGCTTCGACCTGATCGGCCCCCAGCGTCGTGTGGGCGTCGACCGGGTCCTGGAGCCGGCCATTCAGGAATCCCCGGTCAGTTAGCCGGCGAGGAATCCCCGGTCAGCCGGTGATCCCTGAAGTTGTCAGCCCTCGCGAGGGCCGACAACTTCAGGGAGAGGCCGACAGCCCCGCGGCGCGGGGATCAGGAGGACGGCCGGGCACCCGGCGCCACCAGGCTCAGGAACTCCGCCCGGGCCGCCGCGTCCTCGCGAAGGTGCCCGCGCAGCGACGACGTCGAGGTGCGGGCGGCCTCGGCCCGCGCGCCACGCAAGGTCATGCACGTGTGCTCGGCCTCGATCACCACCCCGACCCCGCGCGGCTCGAGGTAGCGCTCGAGATCGCTCGCGATCTGCATCGTCAACCGCTCCTGCGTCTGCGGACGCCGGGCGTGGTGGTCGACCACGCGAGCGAGCTTGGAGAGGCCCACGATGCGGTCGGTCGGCAGATACGCGACGTGCGCCCGCCCGATGAAGGGCATCCAGTGGTGCTCGCACACCGATCGGACGGCGATGTCACGGACCAGCACCAGCTCGTCGTACTGCTCGGTGTTGGCGAACGTCGTGAGCTCGAAGTCCGAAGGCGTGAGCAGCTCCGCGTAGGCCTCGACCAGCCGTCGAGGCGTCCGCGCGAGCTCGGGTCGCTCCGGGTCGTCGGGATCGGTGCCGAGCGCCCGCATCAGCTCGGCGGCAGCCCTCTCGGCGGCAGAGAGATCCTGGGGCCCGGCACCCGCGCTGATGGCGGTCCGGCTGTGTCCGGCCGTCGGCAGGGCCGTCACGCGGCTGGTCATCGACGGGGTCGGTCGGCGGCGAGCCTCGCCAGGGCGAGGGCCGCGACCAGGAGCCCGACGTCGCGCAGCGCGACGTCGTAGTAGTCGCCCAGCGTCACGAGGTTCACGATGATGCCGGCGAGCCAGAGGGCGACGACGTAGCCGCCGATCCGCGGTCGCAGGGCGACGAGCACGCCCGCCACCACCTCGATCACGCCGACGATCATCATCGCGTCGCGCGCCGAGCCCGGGACGAGGTCGTTGATCCAGGGCGCGAGGTAGAAGTCCCAGTCCGAGAGCACCTGGAAGAACTTGTCGAGCCCGAAGACGATCGGCGCGACCGTGAACACGGTGCGCAGGAGGAAGAAGGCCTCGTCGGCGCCGGTACGGCGCGTGGGCGCGCCCTGGGCGGCAGCGTCGAACCTGGCGTTGCGGCCGATCCCGGAGGTGGTCATCGGAGTTCCTTTCTAAGAGAGAGATGGTTTTCTGATGGAACACCCTCGACGGTCTTGCGTCAACTCATCTATCCTTTAGAAGTGTCGTCCGAGCCTCCCGCCGAACCCCGGGCCGACGACGACCTCGCGGGGGTGGCTGCGCTCGGCGAGCCAGTGCGGCGCCGCCTGTACTCCGTCGTGGTGGCCGCCTCCCGAGCCGTCGGTCGCGAGGAGGCGGCACGCCTCGCCGGCGTACCGTTGCACACGGCGAAGTTCCATCTCGACCGGCTCGTCGAGGAAGGCCTGCTGGAGGTCGAGTTCCGCCGTCTGACCGGTCGCACCGGCCCCGGCTCGGGTCGTCCCGCCAAGCTCTATCGGCGCGGGCAGCGCGAGATCGCGGTCTCGCTGCCGCCCCGGCAGTACGACCTGCTGGGCCGCATCCTCGCGCGCGCCGTGGTCGCCGCGACCGACTCGGACACCCCCGTCGCCGCCGTGGCCGTCGAGGTCGCCCGGTCCGAGGGGCTTCGGGCCGGGGAGGCAGCCGCCCAGGATCCGGCAGCGCCGTCGCTCGACCGACTCGGTGGCGCTCTCGCGCCGGTCGGCTTCGAGCCACGCCTGGTCGACCACACCCTGCAGTTGGCCAACTGCCCCTTCCACCGGATCGCCCAGGAGGAGACCGCCCTGGTCTGCGGGCTCAACCTCGCCTACGTCGAGGGCGTCTGCGAGGGGCTCGAGTGCCGGGACCTGACCCCGCGCCTCGACCCTGATCCCGCACGCTGCTGCGTGACCGTCGCGGCCCGGCCGCCCCGAGCCGAGGGCTAGCCCGTCGGGTTCGCCGGAGCGGGCACGGTGCGCACGTCCAGCACCGGGCGGTAGCGGTCGTACACGCTGACGATCAGGGTCAGCAGGAAGACGAAGAACATCCCGGCGGTCAGGAAGAACGTCTCGTCGTTGGGCACGAGCCTGCTGGCCACCAGCACCAGGCCGATATTGATGAGCGAGGCGACGACGAACGTCGCCACGACCGAGTCCAGGCCGCCGCCGCGTCGGGCGCTCCACAGACCGATGAAGGCGTTGACCACGATCAGCGCGGCCACGCTGAGCGTGATCTGCAACGGCGAGGCGGTCACGCTCGGCACGATGTTGGCGATGATCATGCTGAGCAGGGAGACCATCGCGATCTTCTCCAGCAGCCAGGCGTCGAACACCTTGCCGCGGGCGACCCGGGCGGCGGCGCGCTCCCGGGCCTCGTCCATCTCCGCCGGCAGCGGCGGGGCGAGGATCTGCCAGGTGTGGTCGGGTGGAGCGAGTCGTGGGCGGACCACGAACCAGAACACCAGGAACAGCCCGATGAGCCCGACGACGATCACGGGCAGGAACCAGGGCACCTCCTTGACGGTATCGGTGAAGTCGAGCTGGAGCACGTGGATCCAGGTCTCCTGCGGGATCTTGACGAAGATCCAGATGGCCGCCGCGGCGCCGATCCACCAACGCAGCGAGCGCTTGGCGGGGTCCCAGCGCAGCCGCACGAGCTCGTAGAAGATGAAGAAGTACTCGAAGGTGTTGGGGAAGACGAGCAGCAACCAGCGGTGGGTGCCGCCGGTCAGCTCGAAGATCGCGGTCCCGACCATGCGGTAGTAGAAGAGGAACCGCGCCACCTCGAACGCCGGGCGACTGGTCCAGTTGCGCATCGTGGACACGTAGGCCAGCGATAGGTAGTAGACGTCGAGCGCCTTGTCGTAGCTCTGGTAGTAGGTCAGGTCCAGGGTGGTGAAGGTCTGGAAGATCGTCTGGTCGACGCCGTCGAGGACGAGGCAGATCAGGATGCCGGGCAGCGGGAACCTGAAGATCAGGAGCGGGAACAGCAGCCGCCCCGCCACTACCGCCCAGAAGATGACCTGGTCGACCGTGTCACCGCCCACTGCGGATCCCCTCTCACATCGGGTGCGGTCAGCTACGCCCCCTGGCGAGGATCCTAGTGAGAGATCTCGTCGATCTGGTGGACCTCGCTCACCCGCTGAAGAGCAGGAAGAGACCACCGACGGTGTAGGTCACCATCACGACGAGGAGGACGAGCTGTCCTCGGACCTGGTGGCGGGCCGGCAGGATCTTGATGGCTCGGTCATGGGCGGCGATGACGCCCACGACGTGCCCGGTCAGGACGGCGAGCACCTTGACCGTGGCGAGCGTGGCCGGGTGGGTCGATACGAAGTAGCTGACCTGCCAGTCGGCCGTCCCGAAGAGGTCGGACCCGTCCACCATGGGATCGCTGAGCTGGATGACCACCTCCTGGCCGAACTCCACGAGCAAGGTCAGGTAGTGGGCGATGACGTATCCGACGATGATCGGGACGAGCGAGTGTGCGAAGTACGCCGGAAGGCGTCGTCGCGCGATCGTCGGCGGCGCCGTCGTCGCCATGGCGCCGCCTGCGAACGTGACCGCGACGAAGACGACGAAGCCGAGGAGGGTGAGTGTCCCCAAGACGCCCTCGTTGACGGGCAGTGCCTGGCTGAACGACACCCAGTTGCTGGACCGGCTGAAGCTGTCGAAGGCCGTCGAGCCCAGCAGCACCGACACCACGGCCACCCGGCTGGGGACCGGGTTGAGCCTGTCCAGATGGGCGAGGGGCGTCTGCCATGCCAGGGTGCCGTCCGCACGTCGACCGACGGGTGCGAGGTGGGCGATCAGCGTCGAGTAGGCCTCGAAGGGGTCGGCGCGCTCGAACCACTCCTCGCCGAAGCACACGGCCCCGAACACGACGACGGCGAGATAGGTCACGAGGGCGATCTGGATCGTGTCCAGGTAGGCGGCGCGCTCGTAGATCAGTTCGAGCCACACGAACCCGAACAGTCCGGTCGTCGCCGGCCAGAACCCGACCCATGTCGGCAGGGTCAGCGCCCCGCGCTCGGGGTCGAGGCGGGCCATCTGACAGATGCCTCCGTGGATCGTCCGTGCGGGGCTCAGTGCCCGCCAGACGGGGCCGAACAGCAGGGACAGGGGGACGATGCCGACCCATACCAGCACGTAGGCCACCCCGAACACCGGGTTGTTGGCCAGGTCCGGTCCCCAGTAGGTGACCCACACGACGTAACCCAGGATGATCAGGCCGAGGCAGCGTGCGCCGATCCGCATCGAGGGCGCGCCGACGACTCCGGCGAGCCAGCCGGGGATCGGGTGGCCGGCAGTGGCGCCGTCGAACCGCGGTTGCCGCCAGGCCACCGCCAAGACGACGAACGAGACCGTCAGAGCGATCCCGGCACCGAGGATGGCGAGGCCGGCCGGGATCGGGAGGTCCTGCGCCCCGCCGACGCCATGGGTGGGGAACACCGGAGTCAGCGAACCTCGAGTTGGACGATCACCCGATCCGACTCGTGCTCCTCGACCTCGACGACCCCGGGCTTGTCGATCGTGACGGTGATGGTGGTCGTGCCCGCCGCGAACTCCGGGGACTGCTCGGGACTGGAGTGCACGTGGAGGCCGCCCGCGCGGTCGGAGGTGACCACGAACGTGACGGGCTCGCCCACCGTGGCATCGACCCGCTCGCCGCTGGGCGAGACGTCGTCGCCGTCGATCGACACCTCGATGACGGGACCCGCCGGCTCGGCCACGCCGGACTCCGTACTCGAGGGGTGCGGGCTGGCCGACTGGCTGGCGGCTGGCTCGCTAGCGGGATCGGACGGCGCGGTCGAGGGGGTGACGGTGCTCGAGCCCGACGAGCCTGCCGGCGCCGAAGGGTTGGCGGTCGAGCTGTCGTCGGCGGTGCAGCCGCTGACGAGGATGGTCAAAGTGGCGGCTGCGAGGAGTGGTGCGAGCTTCACGGGGGTCTCCGGGGCGCGAACGGTTGTCTACGATGATGCATAGTAGATGAGTCTCTGCCGACGCTCGGTGTCAGGGGCCGGGAGCGGAGAGCTCGAGGTGGCACTTGAAGTACAGCAAGTCATGAATTCACTCCACGATGTATCATAAGAGGATGGCGCCGATGACCGACCTCTCGTTGGATGCACTCGCCCGCTTCGGCCACGCCTTGTCGGATCCGACGCGCGCGCGGATCCTCATGCTGTTGCGCGAGGCCCCGGGCTATCCGGCCGAGCTGGCGGAGGCGCTGGGCGTGACGCGGCAGTCGATGTCGAACCACCTCGCCTGCCTCCGCGGATGCGGTCTGGTCGTGACGGTTCCCGAAGGGCGGCGGACCCGCTACGAGCTGGCGGATCGCCGCATGGCCCATGCGCTGGGCGACCTGCACGACCTCGTGCTCGCCAGCGATCCCGGCCACAGCGTCGGACCAACGGTGGAGGTCGGCGGCTGATGGGTGCCGGGCACGGACACGGACACGGGCCGGCGACGGGCCATGTGGGTGGGCGCTACCGATGGCGCCTTGGCCTGACGTTCGCCCTGGTGGGCGCCTTCATGCTGGTGGAGCTCGTCTTCGGGATCCTGTCCGGCTCGCTCGCCCTGATCTCGGATGCGGGACACATGACGGCGGACGTGGTGGCCCTGGGCGCCGCGCTGGTCGCGACGCGGATCGCGACCAGACCCGACACGACCGGCCGCCGCACCTACGGCTCCTATCGCGCCGAGGTGATGGCCTCCGGGCTCACCGTGCTGATCATGCTCGGCGTGGCGGCGTACGTGGTCATCGAGGCCGTCCGCCGGGTGGGCGCCGAGCCCGAGGTGCAGACCGGCACGATGCTCATCGTCGGCGCGATCGGACTCGGGGTGAACATCGCGTCGATGCTCTTGCTGCGTGAGGGGTCGCGGGAGTCGCTCAACGTCAAGGGCGCCTACTTCGAGGTGGTCGCCGATGCTGCCGGAAGCGTCGGAGTGATGGCAGCCGGGGTGCTCGTGGCCGCCACGGGACAATCGGTCTGGGACACGCTGGTCGCGCTCGGCATCGGGCTGTTCGTCGCCGTGCGTGCGGTGATCCTCGGACGTCAGGTGCTGGCCGTCCTCGGGCAGCATGTGCCGCAGGGCATGGAGCTGGAACGGGTGGTCGCGGACCTGCAGCGTGTCGAGGGGGTGGCCGGGGTGCACGACTTGCACGTCTGGACGTTGACCTCCGGGATGAACGTCGCGACCGCGCATCTCGTGCTGGAGACGAACGCCGTCGCCCAACGGGTCCTCACCGAGGCGCAGACGGTGTTGTCCGTGCAGCACCGGGTCGAGCACGCCACCCTGCAGACCGAGACCGCCCTGACCGCCCAGTGCCACGAAGTGAACTGGTAGGAGCCCACCTGCGCAGGCTCGCTCCGCGGCAGCGCGCGCGGTGCTGGTGGTGCGCTCCTTCGACGACCTCACCGAGGCCGACACAGCTGCGGCTCTCGGTATCTCCGTGGGAACCGTCAAGTCGCACGCTCGCGACGCTCTTGCGGTCCTGCGCAACCAGCAGTGGGACGAGGAGCAGTCTGCGGCCACCCGTGAGGTGTGCGCGCAAGGTGGGCGCAGCAGGTGGGCGCAGCAGGGATCGAACCTGCGACCACTTGCTTGTAAGGCAAGTGCTCTACCGCTGAGCTATGCGCCCGTCGTACCGGGTCCGGGGAAGCGTCAGGCCCGGCGAGACTGCGGCACAGACTAGGCCCCGCCGACCGTCCGTCGTGAAATCCCGCGCACTCGGCTCAGCATCGCGACCCAGGGTCGACAAGCACCACGCCCTCGGGCGACAGTGCTGACCATGGAGCTCCCAGCATGATCGTGCCCTTCAGCGTCTCCGACTTCCTCTACCGCGCCGTCGCCGTGTACGGCGATCGCATCGGCGTCATCGACGAGCCCGACCAGCCGGCCACATCGTGGGGTGAGCTCACCTACCGCGAGATCGACCGACGGGCGCGCGCGATGGCTGCTCGGCTCGATTCACTCGGGGTCGGGTTCGGCGACCGGGTCGCGATGGTGAGCCACAACAGCGCACGCTTGCTGACGGCGTTCTGGGGCGTGAGCGGCTACGGCCGCGTGCTGGTTCCCATCAACTTCCGGCTCTCCCGGGACGAGGTCGCCTACATCGTCGAGCACTCCGGCGCCCGGGTGCTGTTCGTGGACCCGGAGTTGCAGGACGCGCTCGCAGGAATCCGCGCCGAGCACACCTTCGTGATCGGGGACGACGACGACCTGCTCGGCGACGGCGACCCGCTCGAGTGGGAGCCCGACGAGAACGCGACGGCGACGATCAACTACACCTCCGGTACGACGGCGCGACCCAAGGGCGTGCAGCTCACGCACCGCAACATCTGGGTAGACGCCGCGACGTTCGGCTGGCACACGGGCGTCACCGACCGTGACGTCTACCTGCACACGCTGCCGATGTTCCACTGCAACGGCTGGGGGATGCCGTTCACGATGGCGGGCATGGGCGTGCCGCAAGTGGTGCTCCGCAAGGTCGACGGCCGCGAGATCCTCAGCCGCGTGGAGCGGCACGGCGTGACGATCATGTGCGCTGCGCCGGCGGTCGTGGCGGCTGTCCTCGACGCCGCGCCGCAGTGGGAGGGCGAGATCCCCGGTCGCGACCGCACCCGCATCGTCGTCGCGGGTGCGCCGCCGCCCACCCGCACGATCGTGCGGGTGGAGGAGGAGCTGGGCTGGGAGTTCATCCAGATCTACGGACTGACCGAGACTGCGCCGCTCCTGACGATCAACCGCACGCGCAGCGAGTGGGACGACCTCCCCGCCGAGGAGCGCGCCGGCAAGCTGGTGCGCGCCGGGTCCCCGGCCGTCGGAGTCCGGCTGAGGATCGACGAGGAGGGCGAGGTCCTGGCCCGCTCCAACGTCGTGCTCGACGGCTACTGGGAGAACCCCGAGGAGTCGGACCGGTGTCTGGCAGGGGGCTGGTTCCACACCGGCGACGGCGGCGTGATCGGCGCGGACGGCTATCTCACCATCCAGGACCGCAAGAAGGATGTGATCATCACCGGCGGCGAGAACGTCTCCAGCATCGAGGTCGAGGACGCGATCTTCTCCCACCCCGACGTCGCCGAGGTCGCCGTGATCGGAGTGCCCGACGATAAGTGGGGCGAGACCATCAAGGCCCTCGTCGTGAAAGCCGAAGGCTCGCCCCTCACCGAGCAGGAGCTGATCGACTACGTCAAGAGCCGGGTCGCCCGCTACAAGGCGCCCTCCTCGGTGGAGTTCCGCGAGGTCCTCGACCGCACGGCCACCGGCAAGCTGCAGAAGTTCAAGCTCCGCGCGCCGTACTGGCAGGGCCGTGACCGTCAGGTGAACTGATCATTGGCGCGAGCGTGTCGGCGCTGGTCGCCGACCCGCACTGGCAGGCCCGTCGGCGCTGGTCGCCGACCCGCACTGGCAGGCCCGTCGATCGCTCACCGACCGCACAGCGGGTCGGCGGCGCCGCCACGCTGCCGCGCAGGTCATGGGAGCGAGCGTGGCGCCGGGGGCTCCCACTAGCCTCTCGGGTCATGGAGATCCCCTCCCTCGACGAGGTCGTCGCGCTGGTGCACGGGTGGTACCCCCCCGAGACCGCAGACGCGCACGACGCCGTCGGGCTCGTGTACGGCGACCCCGCGGGGCCGGTGCGCAAGGTGCTGTTCGCGGTGGAGCCGACGATCGACGTCGCCCGTGAGGCAGCCGCGTGGGGCGCTGACCTGCTCGTCGTGCACCATCCGCTGTTCCTGCGGCCCGTGCACGGCTTCGCCGAGACCACGCCGAAGGGCCGCACCCTGGCCACCCTGGCGCGGGCGGGCTGCGCCCTGCTGACCGCCCACACCAACGCCGACCATGCCGACCCGGGCGTCTCCGACGCGCTCGCCGACGCGCTCGGGATCATCGACACCCGGCCGATCCGTCCGGCCGGGGCTTCCCGGGTCCCGATGGACAAGCTCACGGTCTACGTCCCCGAGTCCGACGCCGACCGGGTGCGCGGCGCGCTGGCCGAGGCCGGTGCGGGCGCGCTCGGCGCCTACGACTCGTGCTCCTTCACCGGCCCGGGCGAGGGTCGCTTCCGCCCCTTGGTGGGAGCGGACCCGGCGATCGGCACCGTGGACCGGCTCGAGGTGGTCGGGGAGGCCCGCATCGAGGTCGCTCTGCCGCGGGCGCTGCGCTCGCACGTGGTCTCGGCGATGCTGCGGGTGCATCCGTACGAGCAGCCGGCGTACGACGTGGTCGAGACCGCCGACCCCGGGCTGGGCACGACCGGGGCCGGCCGGATCGGCTCGGTCGAGCCGACCACTCTCGGCGCCTTCGCCGCGTGGGTCGCCAGCGTCCTCCCGACGACGGCCCGCGGTGTGCTGGTGGCCGGCGACGCCGAGCGTCCGGTCGCGACGGTGGCGGTGGCGGGCGGCGCGGGTGACTTCCTCCTCGGCGACGTCCTGGGCACGGGGGTGGACTGCTTCGTGACCAGCGACCTGCGCCACCACCCGGCCATGGAGTTCGTCGAGCACGCCGGACCGGCGTTGGTCGACGTCTCGCACTGGGCAGCCGAGTGGACCTGGCTGCCCCGGGTGGCCGCCCGTCTCGAGGAGGCGGTCGCTACGGTGGAGACCCGCGTGAGCACCATCTGCACCGACGCCTGGACGTTCCGCCCGTGAGGAGCCGACGCTGAAAGCCGACCCCGCCGACCAGCTCCGACTGCTCGACCTCCAGCGGCTCGACTCCCGCGCCGACCGGCTGCGCTACCAGCGCGGCACCCTGCCCGAGCACGACGACCTCGCTGCGCTGACCATGACCCGGCACGACCTGGGCAACCAGGCGCGCGACGCCCGGATCGCGGTCGACGACCTCACCGCCGAGCAGGAGAAGGTCGACGCCGACGTCGAGGCGGTGCGTGCGCGGCGAGAGCGCGACCGGAGTCGGATGGACCAGGGGCTGGTCACCAACCCCCGCGACCTCGAGCGCATGCAGCACGAGATGGAGTCGCTTCAACGACGCATCGGCACGCTCGAGGACGAGGAGCTCGAGGTGATGGCCCGCCTCGAGGACGCCCAGCGGACCCTCGACGACCTCACGGCGCAGGTGGCCGACGCCGAGGTGCGGGCGACCCGCCTCGAGCAGGCCCGCGACGCGCGGTACGCCGAGATCGACGAGGAGCTCGCCCAGGTGGCCGCGGAGCGCGGGCCGCTGGCGAGCAGCGTGCCCGCTGACCTGATGGGGCTCTACGACCGGCTGCGCGCAGCCAAGGACGGCGTCGGTGCGGCGGAGCTGCGGGCCCGGCAGTGCGGCGGGTGCATGCTCACCCTCGACAACGCCGAGCTGGCCGTGATCCGGGTGGCGCCCGACGACGAGGTGGTGCGCTGCGAGGAGTGCCAGCGGATCCTGGTCCGCACCTCCGAGTCAGGACTGTGAACGCCGAGCTCCGTGCGGTCGTCATCGAGGCCGACGGTGGCTCCCGCGGCAACCCCGGCCCCGCGGCGTACGGCGCGGTGTTGAAGGACGCCCAGACCGGCCGGGTGATCGCCGAGGAGGGCACCGCGATCGGGATCGCCACCAACAACGTGGCGGAGTACAGCGGCCTGATCGCCGGGCTCCGGCTCGCCGCCGAGCTCGCACCCGAGGCGGACATCGAGGTCCGGATGGACTCCAAGCTCGTCGTCGAGCAGATGTCGGGCCGCTGGAAGATCAAGCACCCGGACATGAAGCCGCTGGCTCTGGAGGCCAACCGCCTGGCCCCCTTCGGCACGACGTACACCTGGGTGCCTCGCGAGCAGAACAAGCATGCCGACCGGCTCGCGAACGAGGCCCTCGACGGCACGCGCAGCGGCGTGACCGTCGCGGCCGAGCTGCCGGACGAGGGCCCGGAGGCCGACGCCGATCCGGAGGCGGACCCCGATCCGGAGGGGGACCCGGACGAGGAGCTGCCGCCCACCGAGGCGACCGGCGAGACCGCGGAGGACGAGCCGCGCTGGGTGGCCTGGCGCCGGCAGGTGCAGACCACTGTCGTGATGGTGCGCCACGGGGTCACCGACCACACGCGCGACCGACGCTTCTCCGGGGGTCTCGGCGGAGCCAACCCCGGGCTCAGCGACCAGGGGCGCGAGCAGGTGGGCATGGTCGCCGAGTGGTTGGCTCCCCTCCGCGATCGCGTGTCGACCGTGGTGGCCTCTCCCGTCCGCCGGACGCTCGAGACGGCCGAGATCCTCGCGGCCGGTCTCGGCGCCGCGCTGGAGGAGGAGCCGGGCTTCGCCGAGATGGACTTCGGTCGCTGGGACGGGCTGACCTTCGACGAGGTGGTCGCCGAGGACGGAGCGGCCGTCGAGGAGTGGATGGGATCGGTCGACGTGCGAGCCGGAGGAGGCGAGAGCCTGGAGATGGTGCGCGACCGCGTGCTCGCGGCCCTCGAGCGCCTCCTCGCCCGCCACGTCGGGTCGACCATCGTGGTGGCCAGCCACGTGACGCCGATCAAGGTCGTGACGGCAGAGGCCCTCGGTGCTCCGCTGACCTCGCAGTTCCGGATGGAGCTGCGCCCGGCGTCGGTCACCGTCGTCACGTTCTTCACCCCGCCCGAGGGCGAGGTGAGCGAGGGCACGCACCGACACGCGTCCGTGCGCCAGTTCAACGCCCTCGCGCCCGGCGTCCACCTGCTCGACGAGTCGACGCGCTGGTGAGGCGGACACCTCCCTGGCTCAGACCTCGCTGACGACGACGTCGAGCCGGGCGCCCGAGGAGCGCTGCCCGGCGGCGGTGTGAAGCTCGACCTCCCAGCCGAGCCGCTCGAGCGACCCCGCGAGGGCCTCGGGCGAGCGAGGCCGGTCGCCGTCGACGAGGAGGTCGCGCACGAGTCGTCCCTTGGTGGCCTTGTTGAAGTGGCTGACGATCGAGCGCTTGCCGTCCATCTCGTGCAGCACCCGCACGCCGACCACACGGGATGCCAGGTCGGCCTCGGGTCGCCAGAAGCCGGCGTACCCGGTCGAGCGCAGGTCCACGAGCAGACCCCTGCCGAGGGCGTCGCGCACCGCGGCGCCGAGGTGCGCCCGCCAGACGCTCGCGACCGGGCCCACTCCCGGGAGGGTGACGCCCGCCGACAGTCGGTACGCCGGGATCCGGTCGGTCGGCCGGAGCAGCCCGAACAGTGCCGAGACCACTGCCAGCCTGGACGCAGTCCGGCGGCGGGCCTCGGGCGGAAGGTCACCGAGGGCGAGGGCGTCGTACAGGACTCCGGAGTAGACCCGGTCGGCTCGTGCTGTCGGGCTGCCCGGGAGCGCTACGTTCGCCGCGACGAGGCCAGCCTGACCTGCGCCGAGGCCGAGGGCTCGCAAGGCGCCGGCCGGGTCGGTCCGGCAGAGGTCCACGAGGGCCCCCAGCACCTCGCGCCGGGCGGCGGTCAGGGTGGGGAACGACAGCGCGTCCAGGTCGAGGGGCCGCCCTCGACGAGGGGCCGTCTTGCCCTCGCTGGGCGGCAGCAGGATGAGCACCGCGTCAGGGTAGTGAGCCGCTTCGTCCTGCTGGTCGAGGAGGGCCCCCTCGGGGCCTGTCACGAGACCCCGGCGAGGGTGACGCCGACCGGTCACGGGGTCTCGACACCGCTCGCTGGCTGGCGCTCGCTCCTCGACCACCAGGGCTCACCAGGTCTCGACCAGCGAGCGTTCGACCAGCGGACCCCTAGGGTGACGACCATGTCGCCGAGCCGGGTGTTCCACGTCGCGAGGGCCGACGACGGCGTGGCCGCCGCCGAGCTGCGCGAGGGCATCGCGTCGATCCAAGCGGACCTGCAGGTCACGCCCGAGTTCCCCGCCGACGTGGTCGCCGCGGCCGAGGCCGCCGCTGCTGCGCCGCGTCTCCCCGAGCTGGACCGCACGGACCTGCCCCTGATCACCATCGACCCACCGACGTCGAGGGACCTCGACCAGGCCATGCACCTCGAGCGGGACGGCGACGGCTACACCGTCTACTACGCGATCGCCGATCTCGCGGCGTTCATCAGCCCGGGCGACCCCGTCGACGTCGAGGCGCACCGCCGCGGTCAGACGCTGTACGGCGCCGACTCGCGCGTCCCGCTCCACCCCAAGGTCATCTCCGAGGGTGCGGCCTCGCTGTTGCCCGACCAGGTGTGCCCCGCACTGCTGTGGACCATCAAGCTGGACCACACGGGCGAGGGCATCGAGGTGGAGGTCGTGCGGGCGCGGGTCCGCTCGCGGGCGAAGCTCGACTACGCCGGCGTGCAGGAGGTTCTCGACGACGGCAGTGCCGACGAGCCGCTGCGGCTGCTGAAGGAGGTCGGGGAGCTGCGGTTGGCACGAGAGGCCGCGCGCGGGGGCGTCTCGCTGCCCCTTCCGGAGCAGGAGATCTCGGTGTCCGGGGACCGGTGGTCCCTCGAGTTCCGGGCGCAGCTCCCGGTCGAGGCCTGGAACGCGCAGATCTCGCTGCTCACCGGGATGGCCGCCGCCTACCTGATGGTCCAGGCCCGGGTCGGCCTGCTGCGCACCCTGCCGCCGCCGCAGCACCGAGACGTCCAGAGGCTCCGGCGCACGGCCCGCGCGCTGGGGGTCGAGTGGCCCGCCGCGACCACCTACCCCGACTTCATCCGTTCGCTCGACCCGACCGTCCCCGTCCACGCCGCGGTGGTCGTCGCCTCGGCCCGGCTGATGCGGGGGAGCGGCTATGCGGCGTTCGTCGGCGAGCTGCCCGAGCAGTCGGGGCACGCGGCGCTCGCCTCGGAATACGCCCACGTGACGGCGCCGCTTCGCCGGCTCGCCGACCGCTATGCCGCTGAGATCTGCCGGGCCCTGTGCGCGGGCGAGGACGTGCCCGAGTGGGTCCTGGCGCGTCTCGCAGACCTGCCTCGGACCATGGAGGCCTCCGACCGCCTGTCGCATCGCTACGAGAACGCCGTCATCGACCTGGTGGAGGCGGGCGTGCTCCGTGAGCGTCGGGGCGAGTCCTTCGCCGGCGTCATCGTCGACGTGGACGAGCGGACCCCGACCAAGGGCACGGTGACGGTCCCGGAGCCGGCCATCGAGGCGCCGGTGACCTCGATCGCCCCGGTCCCCTTGGGAGCCGAGGCGATCGTCGTCCTGGCCGAGGCGGAGGTCGCGACGCGCACCGTCCGGTTCGAGCTCCCGGTCGAGCCGGCGAGCGGGTGACCCGGAGCCGAGGGATCACGTGCGGAAGACCAGGACGCTCAGGTAGGCCCAGTCGTTGCCGATCCAGTTGGGCCCGGCCTGCGCGCACAGGCCAACGTCGTAGGAGCCGGGAGCGAGCCCGACCGGAGTGACCGCTGAGGCGCTGTAGGTCTGCCGCATGAACGACGAGACGGTCAGGCCCTGCAGCCCGGTGCCGAGGACGTCCGGCTCGTCGGACTGTCCGATCGGCCGGTAGCACGGGTAGATCGAGAGACCCCCGGCAGCGAGCAGCCCGGCACCGTAGGCCGCGCTCCCCGAGATGTGCACGCGCTCGCCGGCGCCGATCGTCACCGGGATGGTCGGCCCGGTGAACGCCAGGCTGGGTCCGGGCACCGCGACCGAGCCGTTTGCGTACGACGCGCTCACGATGCCGCTCGCCCCATCGGTGCCGTCGGCCCCGTTCGTGCCGTTCGCGCCGTTCGCACCTGCGGCCCCGGTCGCGCCCGCGAAACCCTGTGCTCCCTGGACGCCGGGGATGCCCTGAGGACCTTGGGGTCCGGCCGGGCCGACCAGCCTCTTGCGCTCCGAAGGCTTGAAGTCCTTGAGGACGAGCGTCCCGTTCTTGACGTCCTTGGTGGTGACCGAGCCGTTCTTGAGGTCCCGGCCGGTCACCGAGCCGTTCTTGATCTGCTTGCCCGTGACGAGGGCCGCGGCGGTGGCGCCGCCCGTCGAGGCGAGGACTAGGGCCAGACCCGCGACGACGAGGGTCACGGGCGAGGGGAGCCGGCGATGGCGCCCGTCCGCGGAGACCGCGGCCGGACCGTGGGGGCGTGAGGGCATGACGAAGCAACCTCCGAGAGTCGAGGCGGGCCAGATGGTCCGACGCCTGGTGCCGGCCGGAAGGAGGCCGGTCAGTCCGGGAGCGTAGGTCGCGTCGCCGGACGACGAGACGGGTTTGGGCCCCGGTCTAGGCAGGTTTCTCCGAACGTCGGCCCGCGGCCTCCGGGCCCCGCGCCGTCGGCCACGCGTCGGGGAGGCCGCCGTGCTCCACGACGTACCGCGCGATGTCGTGGACCTTGGCGTTGGCCTGGCTTGCGTAGCGGCGCAGCAGCTCGAAGGTCTGGTCCATCGTGAGCTGGTAGGTCGACATCAAGATGCCCTGCGCCACGCCGATGAGGTGACGGCTGTGTACCGCCGTCTGGAGCCCGGTCACCAAGCGGGCGCTGTGGAGGGCGTTGCCGGCGTGGATCGTGTAGACGAGGGCCAGGTCGACGTCCTCACGTTGGAAGGCGTGCGGCGTCAGGGAGTAGAGGTTGAGGGCACCGATCGTCTCCGTCTCGGTGGCCAGACGGACGGCGAGCAGCGAGCCGATGCCGAGTCGTGCGACCCGAGGCCCCCACCGCGGCCACCGGCTGTCGTGGGCGACGTCGCCGGCCAGGTAGGAGTCGTCGTCCCAGACGGCCTCGAGGCACGGCCCTTCCTGGAGTTCGTACTGCAGGGCGTCGCAGGTCTCGGCCAGCTCCGAGGTCGCGGCCTTGGTCTCGACGCGGTGCCGACGGCCGCGGAGCGAGACGCTGCAAAGATCGCAGGCCGAAACGACGGCGACGGCACGCTCCGCGACGGCCTGCAAGGTGGGTCGTTCGTCGGACTCGGCCATCAGATCGCGACTCAGCTGCGCGAAGTCCGCGGCCGTCGTGGCGGGGTCCATCGCTCTCTCTCGGGCGGACGGTCCGGCGTCTCGCCGGGTCGCGTCGACTCTACTCGTGCGCATTGCCTGGCCAATCGCCTACGGACCGGGGGTCCAGCTCGTCCCGGAGCCGTCGCAGCACCCGCCCCAGGATGCGGGAGACCTGGGCCTGGCTGACCCCGAGCTCAACCGCGATCTCGCTCTGGGTCCAGCCCTCGGCGAACCGCAGGCGGAGCACGAGCCGGTCGCGTGCGCTCAGGCGACCCACGGCCGGTGCCAGCAGGACCCGCGCCTCGGCCGCCGAGACACCGGGGTCCACGCCTCCGGGGAGGCTGCCGGGCCTGAGGTCGCGAGCCGAGCGCAGGAGGTCGTCGAGGGCCGCGGGGGAGAAGCACTGCTCGGCGACCAGGGCGTCCTCCACGTCGCGCACCGGCTCGTCGAGATGGGCGGCCACCTCGGCGGCCGTCGGAGACCGCCCGAGCCGGGGAGCGAGCACCGCCTCGGCCGAGAGGATGCGGCCCTGGAGCTCCTGCAGGCGACGGGGCGGGCGCACCACCCAACCGTGGTCGCGGAAGTAGCGGCGCAGCTCCCCTCGGATGGTCGGGACCGCATAGGTGAGGAAGTCGTGACCGGTCTCGACGTCGAAGCGGCGGGCGGCCTTGACGAGGGCGAGGTACGCCACCTGCTCGAGATCGTCGTCCGAGATGCCGCGTCTGCGGTGGCGGGCGGCGATCGCGGCGGCCACGACCATGTTGACCTCGACGACCGCGGCGAGGATTCGCTCCCGTTCGGACGTGTCGGCCGGGCGCGAGGCCCGGCTGAAGAGCTCGGCGGTCCGCCACGCTCGCTCGCCGGGATCGGGGGGCGCGGGTACGGCGCCCTCCGGGGACGGGTTGACCACAGTCATGGAGGCCTTCGGACTTCTCCGCGCGTGCGGAGGCTGTCGCTGCCGGCTGCTTCGGCAGGCTGCCCGGGAGATCGCCGTTGGCTTCAGCACGGCCCCGTCGGCCGTCGCGACCACGTCGAGACGAGGTCGCTGCCCAGAACCTATCCGAACGGCCGTGCCCGTGCTCGTATGGGCGGTCGCGCGCCGGGGTACCGAGAGGTTCAGCGGGGACGTGGGTGCTCGGTGCACCTACGACGCGGAAGCCTCGGAGGATCGAGGCTCAAGGCCCGGGCGGTCGCGGCTCCCCTCGCGCAGTGGGAGACGCGGCCGCCCGGCCCGGGATCACGTCCCCGAGGTCGCGGGGGTCAGCTCGCGGGCGGGCTCTCCGGTGCTCCGGCCTCCGAGTCGTTCGCGTAGGTGAAGAAGGAGATCCGTCCGTCGGCCTCGAGCACGGCGTACTCGATCTCCCGGGTGCGCCGGATGCCCTGTTCGCGGGCAGCGACCAGGAGGTCGGCCACCGAGAGGCGTTGCGTCTTCATGGCGGACGCCACCGGTCTGCCGTTCTCGAAGACCATCAGGGGCCTGCCGGTCACCATCGGGCGCGTGCGCGGAAAGCGCCACTGCAGCCAGGAGAGCGAGAGGGTGAGCAGCGCGAACGTGCCGACCGCGAGCATGCTGCCGGTGACCGAGTAGTCCTGCTGCGTGACGGCCTGTTGGACGAGGTCGCCCATGGTGACGTAGAGGAGCAGCTCGAAGGTGCTCAGCTCCCCGAGGGTCGAGCGACCCACGGCCCGGGTGACCAGCCAGAGGAAGGCGAAGACCACGAGCGCTCGGATGACTATCTCCACGAGTCGCCTCCCGACCCGACGCCGTTGCGGGGTGTGCTCATGGCAGGACCCGCGTCCTGAACTCGACGACGGCCACGGTGTCGCCGTCGCTGGTGACGACGCCGACCGTGCCGTCGCGGCCCTGTTGGCTCGCCGGCTGGACATAGGCGTCGTAGGCGACCACGAAGGTGTCGCCTCCGGGCGAGTCGAAGGTGAGATAGAGCGTCGTGCCGTTGCGCACCGACGACGACGGCTCGGGGAAGAAGCCCTGCGTTTCGAAGATGTCGAAGTAGTCGCCCGTGACCGCCAGGGTCACCGTGTCGTCGAACCCGCCGTCAGCCGTGACCGTGACGGTCCAGGGCACGTCGAGCCCGCTGCGCGCCACCGAGGCGTACTTCAGCGAGACCCTGAACCCGTCCTCCTGCGCCGACGCCGTCGTGGTGTGCACGCCGAGGAAGCCGGTGAGGCCGACCAGCACGAACGCCGCCAGGGCGGTCAGCAGGATCCTGCGCCCCCACACGGCGCCGGCACCCTCGCGCTCCTCGACGCCTGTGAGCGTCGAGTCAGGTACCTCCACCCGGCCAGTCCACCATCGCGCGCACGGGTCACCTGGCGGACACGCCGGACCGGGCGCCGCGACAGCCGGTCCCCGGCCACAGCCCGCTACCGTGGGGGCGCATCTGAGCATCGGGCTCGGCGTCGTCGCAGATGCTCAGCACCACCCCCTGCACACCGGAAGCCGCGAGCCGCGGACGTCCCGGATCGGAGGCCGCATGCCACAGGTGCTCGGGCAGGTGATCGCGCTCGGGATCGCGGCCGCCCTCAGCACGGTGCCGATCAGCGCCACCATCTTCATCCTGTTGTCGGAGCGGCGCGGGGTGATCGCGTTCCCCTTCCTGGCGGGTTGGGTGATCGGGACCGCCGCGTCGGTCGTGCTGGCCTCGCTCGCGGCGGAGGCCCTGCCCGGGCGCCCTCGCCAACTGGACTCGCTGATCCACAATCTCGAGATCCTCGTCGGCACGGCACTCGTGCTCCTCGGGATCGTCACCCTCGTCCGGCAGCGCCGTCGATCCACGGCCATGCGTCCCCCGGACTGGCTCGAGAGCATCGCGTCGTTCGGCGCGCTGCCGGCCTTCGGCACGGCGGTGGCCCTGAACATCCGACCCAAGGCGTTGCTCCTGACCGTGGCAGCCGGGCTGGCCATCCGAGGCGGCCACCTGCGTCCGCCGGAGACGCTGATCGTGATCGCGGTGTACACCGCGATCGCCACGTCCACGGTCGTCGCGCCCATCCTGGCGACAGCCTTCTTCCCCGACCGCATGGAGCCCGTGCTGGTAGCGTCGCGCGACTGGCTCGTGGCCCACGGTGCCGTGATGACGGCCGTCATCATGATCCTCGTCGGGCTCCTCGTGGTCTCCGCCGCCCTCGTCACCTGACCGGGTGCACTCGGCGTCGGCCGCTCCGCGCGAGTACCTTTCGTCGCGTGACCTCGCCGGAGCCCGTGGAGCCGTCCGAGCCCGCCCTGCCGCCCGAGCCAACGGTGCCGGCCGGGCTTCCCGAGGCAACGATCAACCGCAACTGGACCGAGTTGGTGCAGGAGCTGCGCTCGACACAGACGGGCGTCCAGGTGCTCATCGGCTTCCTGCTCGCGGTGCCCTTCACCGACAAGTTCGACGAGCTCGGCGGCGTCGAGCGCGCGGCGTACCTGGGGGTCCTGAGCACCGCGGTGGCCGCCACGATGGCGGTGTTGGCCCCGATCGCCTACCACCGGATCCTGTTCCGCCGCGGGCGGAGGCCCTGGTTGGTCGAGACGGCGAACAAGGTCGCCCGGGTGGGACTGGTGCTGGCCGCGCTGTCGATGTGCGGGGTGGTCTTCCTGGCGTTCGCGCTGACGGTGAACCTCGTGGTGGGCCTTGTCGCCTCCGTGGTGGCCTTCGGAGGCTATGTCCTCGTCTGGGGCGTCGTCCCGATGCTGGCGCACCCTCCCGAGGGCTGGCGTTGACCTGCCCCTGAGGCCCCTGGTGGCTCAGGTCGAGGCCGTCGCGACGAGGGCTGGCACCGCGAAGTCGACCGTCCCGTCCGGTGTGCGGAAACGGCCGAGATCCGTCGGTGCTCGCGCCACCATCTCGACGTACTGCTCCTCGGTCACGAGGTCGTCGAGGGTCCAGGCGCGCACCTCGGTGGTCAGCCAGGCAGCCAGGGAGGGGAACCGTGCGCGGCCGACGTGCGTCGCGATCGTGACGTCCGGGAACGCCAGCCCCAGGAGTCGTTGGAGCACGCTCTCGCGGCCCAGCCGGAACGGCGCCAGCAGGGCGTCCGCAGCCAGGTCGCCCGCCACGTCGCGTACCACGCCCGCGAGCGCGTCGTATCCGGCATTGGATGCGATGTCCGCCCAGGTCGCCACGACGAGCCGGCCACCGGGCCGGAGCACGCGCGCCATCTCCTGTGCGGCGGCCACGGGGTCGGTGCAGAACATCAGGGCGAACTGACAGGCCACGACGTCCACCGACGCGGAGCCGACGGGTAGTCGTTCGGCGACGCCCTCCAGCCAGGTCGCGTCGGCCGACAGCCTCCGAGCGACGGCGAGCATGCCCGGGTTCGGGTCCACGCCGGTTACCTCTCCGAGGACGCCGACGCGGTCGACCGCCTCGCGCGCCAGCACTCCGGTCCCACATCCGACGTCGAGCAGTCGGTCGCCCTGGCCGGCCCCAACGGCATCGAGCAGCCGCCGCGGCCACTGCTCGAAGAGAGCCGGCACGAAGAGCCGCTCGTAGCGCTCGGCCGCCGCCATGCTCAGCTGTCCCGTGATCGCGTCACCCATGCCCGTCAGCGTGGGTCCGGCACCCTCCCTGGGGAAGTCCTGAAATCGAACTTCCGCGACGTGCTGGGGCGGAGCAGCATGGGGTGATGCGTTCCTACGGCCAGTACTGCCCGATCGCCCGCGCGTCCGAGATGCTCGCCGAACGGTGGACGCCGCTGGTGCTGCGGAACCTGATGTTCGGGGCGGACACGTTCTCCCTGATCGCCAGGGGAGTCCCGTCGATGTCGCGGTCGGTCCTGGCCACCCGTTTGCGCGAGCTCGAACGGGCCGGCCTGCTCGACCGGACGGTCGGGCCGCAGGGACGCGGGTCCCGCTACGTCCTCACCGAGGCCGGGCGGGACCTGGCGGGGGTGCTGCAGGCGCTGGCCGTGTGGGGCGAGCGCTGGGTCGAGGTGGGGCCGGAGCACACTGACCCCGGCTTCGCACTCTGGGCCTGGTGCCTGGTGCAGCTCGACCGCCGGGCCCTCCCCGGTGGCCGGGTGGTGGTGGCCTTCGACTTCGTGGACCAGCCCTCCGGGAACCGCCACTTCTGGCTCCTGGTGGAGCACGGTGACGCCCAGGTCTGCTATGTCGACCCCGGCGGGGAGCCCGCCGTCCAGGTCACTGCGGAGTCGGCGGCGTTCGTCGACTGGCATCGTGGGCGGCTGTCGTGGTCGGCCGCGCTGCGCTCGGGACGCATCGCGGTCGTCGGTGACCGAGCCTTGCGTGTCGCGCTCCCGACCTGGAACCTGAGGGAGGCCCGACTGTCGGCCTGAGCCGAGTCCGTGCCAACCGGTGACGGGCGCCAGGGGTCAGGCGCCGACCACCACGCGGCGTACCAACTCGGTGTCGCAGTTGCCTCCGGTCATCACGACGGCGGCCGTCGAGCCGGGGGTGCGGCCGGAGTCGGCGAGCAGGCCGGCGAGCGCGATCGCGCCTGCGGGCTCCGGCATCTGGTGGGTGGTCTGCCACAGCACGCGGATGCCCTGCTCGGCCTCCTTCTCGGTGACCCGCACGAAGCGAGCCGCGCCGGCCACCATGGCGGCGACCGCCTCCGGGACCGGCGTCCGCGTCGCCACCCCGTCGACGAAGGTGTCGGCCTCCGGCGTGCTCACCGGGTGTCCGGCCTCGAACGAGAGTGCGTGGGCCGGGGCCTGGTCGGCGACCACCCCGACGACCTCGGTGTCGACGCCGAGGAGATCGCGCACGGCGAGGTGGGCGCAGATGCCGGAGCCGAGCCCGACGGGGACGTACACGACGTCCAGGTGCCCTGCCTGCCGATGCAGCTCGGCCGCCCCGGTCGCGACCCCGGCCACCAGGTCGGGGGCGAACGACGGCATGAAGACGAGGCCGCGCTCGTCGGCCAGCTCCCGGGCGCGCTCGAGGGCCTCCTGGAAGTCGCGTCCGTGGACGACCAGCTCGGCGCCGAACCCGGCCATCGAGGCGTTCTTGTCGGGACTGTTGCCTTCCGGCACCACGATGGACACCGGCAGGCCGTGCACCCGGCCGGCGAAGGCGGCGGACTGTCCGTGGTTGCCCCGCGTCGCGGCGACGAGACCGGGGACTCTCCGCCCCGAGCGGAGGAGCCGCTCGACGAACACCAGACCGCCACGCACCTTGAAGGCGCCCGTGGGCGTGGCGTTCTCGTGCTTGACCCACGTGGGCGTGCCGGTGACCTCCTCGAGGAGCGGCCACCGGTACGCCGGAGTGGTCGGGACGTGGCGTCCCACGATCTGCACAGCGTCGTCGAGATCCTCCTGGGACAGCACCGGGCGAGCCTAGCCAGTCGACAGCGCGAGGCCTCCGAGGCGAGCCAGCCCCGCATCCCCTGCCGAGACGCTGGCCTGGACCCGGCCGAGGGCGTCGTCCAACGACGCGGACCCGGTGCTGCCAGGGGCGATCCGGGCCGGGTCCAGGGTCGTGTTGTCGCACCAGGTCTTCACGTCGGGCGCGGAGCCGAAGGCCCGCGAGTTCCGCAGCCCGAGGACGGTCATCCGGGCCCACTCGGCCAGGCTGTTGCCGTACGGCGAGGGCCGGCACAGCTCGTTCTTGACCGCGTCCTCGTCGCGCGTCGCCTCGACGTAGCCGATCAGGGCGGCGCCGAAGCACGGGAACCCCGAGCGCACCGGCTGGAGGGTGATCGCCTCGGGCTGCCAGATCGGGACGAGGGGCGGGTGCCTCAAGCCTTCGCCCGCGCAGTTCACGACCAGGGCGCCCCGGGGCAGCCGCACCGAGCCCTCGTCGAGGTCCAACCCGTCGCGCCCTACGGCGCGGATGTGTCCGAGCCGAACCACGTTCTCGACGGTGCGGAGCAGGTCGAGCTCCCAGGTGCCCAGCGTCGGGGTCCTCGCCATGGTGGGCAGGTCCGACCGGTCGAGGCGGAGCATGATCCCCGCGTCCTCGAGCCGGAGGAACAGGTCGTCCAGTGAGCGTGCGGCGGCCGCGGCCTCGAGGGTGTCCGCGACCATGCCCAGGAAGACGGCTGGGTCAGGCTGGACGACCGCCCGGTTGAGCATCCACGGCTCCCGGGGCCGGACCCAGCGGATCGCGTCCGGATCGACGCCATGGGCCAGCAGCCAGATGCACGCATCGGTCGCGGTCTTGCCCGAGCCCACCACGACGTACTGGCTCGGGGCCTCGTCGAGATCCGCGAGACCGTTGACCGGGACCACGCGAGCTCCGTCGCCGACGGCGAACGGCAGCGGCATCTCCACCGGGATGCCCGGCGAGAGATAGGTGGCGTCGACCACCCGACTGTCCGGGGACACCTCGAACTCCTCACCGGAGATCCGCGAGCGGAAGCGACGCCCACCCAGGTAGTCGCAGCCCAGGAAGGTCTCCACGCGCCCCGACGGCAGCAGCCGGTCCGTCAGGACGTCGGCGTAGTAGGCGCAGATGCTCGGCTGGTCGGCCCGCTCGTGGAGTCCGGCCTCCGGACCCCGCTCCTGGATCCGGCCGCCGCCGAGCGGGGTCGAGGCGACGCCGTAGAAGCTCGACGCCTGGTGCAGGCGCACGAAGGGGTAGGCCCTGAGCCAGTGCCCACCGACCGAGTGTCGGCGGTCGACGAGGGCCACGGTGGCATCGCCGTGGTCGACCAGGGCGTCCGCGAAGGCCATCCCGGTCGCGCCCGCACCGACGACGAGGAAGTCGGCGTCGACCCGCCGTGTCACGCCTCCAGCCAAGCACCGCCCGGCCTTCGGCGCCACGGTCCTCTCCGTTGGCAGGCACAGTGGAGGGATGGGCACCGTGCGCGTCGGGATCTCGGGCTGGCGCTACGCCGCGTGGCGCGGTGACTTCTATCCGGCCGGGCTCCCGCAGCGCCGCGAGCTGGCCTATGCCGCTGAGCGGCTGGGCACCGTCGAGATCAACGGGTCCTTCTACTCGCTCCAACGGCCCGACTCCTACCGTCGCTGGCGCGCCGAGGTGCCCGACGACTTCGTCTTCGCGGTCAAGGGCGGCCGGTACATCACGCACATGAAGCGGCTGCGCGACGTGCAGGCGCCGTTGGCCAACTTCTTCGCCTCGGGCGTGTTGGCCCTGGGTCCGACTCTCGGCCCGGTGCTGTGGCAACTGCCGGAACGAATGGCGTTCGACCCGGACGTCCTCGACGGCTTCTTCGACCTGCTGCCACGAACGACCGGCGAGGCGGCGGCGCTGGCCGCCGAGCACGACGACAAGCTGCCCGAGGAACGCGCTCTGACCGAGGCGGAGGTCAACGCCCCGATCCGCCACACCCTCGAGTTCCGCCATCCCAGCTTCGCCGACCCCGCGGCGTACGCCCTGCTGCGCGAGCACGGCGTCGGCCTGGTCGTGGCGGACACCGCAGGCCGCTGGCCGCAGGTCTTCGAGACCACGTCCGACCTCGTGCACGTGCGGCTGCACGGGGAGCAGAAGCTGTACGGCGGGGGCTACTCGCCGGCCTCGCTGGACGCGTGGGTGCAGCGGTGCCTCGGCTGGGCGGCCGAAGGACGAGACGTGCTGGTCTACTTCGACAACGACATGGACGGCCGGGCGCCCCACGACGCGCTGGCCCTGCAGGAGCGATTGGCACTCTGACGCCCGCAGCCCAGACATCGCCCGCACGCATGCGTCCAAGGGTCGTCCAACGAGGGTGACGGAGGTCTGGAGCCGGCCGGGGATGGTTCGGTGGTCGAGCCGGGCGAGCCGCCAGGGATGGTTC
>CAZIVD010000020.1:0-63801 GCA_964542635.1 uncultured Nocardioides sp.
GGCGCAGTCCCCGCTGGGGCGGCCCGCCGGCCCGGAGACCCCTCCACCCCAGCCCGGCGCCGGAACGGCGCCCCTGCGCCGCTACAGCGGCCGCAGAGCGGACCGGAGCGCAGCACCGCCGCGCCCGCCCCGGTCCGTCCCCCTCGCACGCTCAGCCGCCCGCCGCGGCGAGGCGGTCGAGCAGCGCCGCCGCCCGGTCCCGCACGTCGCCGGTGCTGGGGATGGCCGCCACCGGCCGGACCGCCGCGGCCGTGACAGCCGCCCCGGTGCTCGCCCGCCCGGCCCCGGTGCTGGCACGCCGTGCCCTCGCCGCGGCCAGGTCCACCGGGCGCCCGGTGTCCTGCCAGCCGGGACCGGTGCCCAGCGCCTGCCCCATGACGCCGAGCAGGTTCCGCATGCCGACCAGGACGAGCCGCGGCCCGCCCCGGACGACGCCGCCCGGCCACGCCGCAGCCGCGGCCCGGTCAGCCGACGCCCCGGCCACCCGCCACAGCGCCCCCGCGGTGGCGACCCGCTCGCCCCAGCAGACCCGGCAGCCGCAGCCAGCGCCCGCCCCGGTGCCCAGGTGCTCCACCGTCGCCGCCGGAGGCACGAGCACCCAGCCGAGCGAACCGCCGCCGACGCCCTCGCCGTCGAGGAAGTCCGCCGCCTGCCCGGCCACGTCGCGCCGCAGCTTGCCCAGCGCCCGCCGTGCGTCCCGCTCCCCGGCCAGCACTGCCCCCAGGTCCCAGGTCGCCCCGCTGGCAGCCCTGGCGAGCGCGTGCGCCTCCCGACCGGCCACCGTCGCCGCCGCCGCCTCCCAGGTGGCCCGGTGCCGCCCGGTCAGCCGCAGCAGCCCGCACGCCGCGGCCACAGCGCCGGGGGTCGCCCCACCGGCCAGCGCCGCCACCTGCCACTGCCAGGACCCCGGGACCAGCGCCGCCCCGGTCAGACCGTGGCGCCCGTCCCGCCGTGCCGACTGGCGCCGCAGCGCCGCCCACGCCCTCGCCTGCCAGCCGTCCCACGCCAGGGACAGCGGACCGGCCAGCGCCGCCGGGACCTCGCCACGGAACCGCCCGGCCACGAACGCCCGCCGCACAGCGCACCGCCTGGCGAGGTTGGCCCGCTCCCGCTCGCCGTGGTCGCGGATGGCCGGGACCTCAGCGCACCGGACGCACCCGCACGCCGTGACCTCGCCGACCAGGACGTCAGCCGGGACGACCCCGGCCAGGACCGCGGCCCGCTCCGCCCCGTCGAGCAGCCCGACCGCCTGCCGTGCCAGCGCCCCAGCCACGTAGGCCAGCCGCACCCGGTGCGCCCGGTCCTCCGGGACCACCGCGGCGTACCGCTCAGCCAGCGCCGCCGCCTCGCCCGCCGTGGCAGCCAGCGCCGCCGCCGACTCAGTCGAAGGATCGAGCACGACCGGAGCCACGCACCGGACGACCGTGGACCGCTCCCGCGCCCACTGCCCGACCATACGCCGCAGCGTCGCCCGCTCCCACTTGCTCAGCGCCTCGCCCCTGGCCAGCTCGGCGAAGCGGTACAGGACCGACCAGACGACACCGGCCGGGCGCCGCACGTCGCCCCGATGATGGACGACGACCCGCCGCCCCAGCCGGTCCCGCTCAGGCTTCCCGTCAGCGTCGACCGCGTACACGGTCCGCTCGAACCGCTCAGCGTCCCGCAGCGCAGCCAGCAGGACCGTTCCAGCGTCGCGGACGCCCTCGCCAAGTCCGAGCGATGCCGCCCCGCCGTCGAGCAGGTCAGCCCACAGCGCCCCGCAGCCGTCGGCCCCGGAGATGACCGGGACGGCGCCGCCGTCGGTCGCCGCCCGCAGCCCCTCCACCCGGTGCAGGTGGTCGCGCACGTCCGACGCCGGACGCATGGCCCACCGGGACGACTCAGCCACGCCGACCACGTCCGACCGCATGGCCCGCCGCATGAGACGCCGCGCCGTGGCCCGCTCCGAGAGCAGCCGGGACGCCTGCCCGGTGTCGGTGTAGCCGCCCCGCTTGCCGCCCTTCGCCGAAGTGTCCCAGCCCCAGAAGCCGACGACCTCGCCGCCGACCGTCGCGGCCCCGATGCCTGCCGCCTCGCCCTCGCTCTCGGCGTCCCGCTCCCGCTCGCCGCCGTCGATGAGCGAGCCGAGATCGGACGACGGCGCGACCTTGGCCGCTCGCCGCCTCGCCCGTTCCAGTTCCGCCGCAACCGCTCGCCCGACCGCAGCCGCGGACAGGTCGAGCGTGGAGCCGGTCAGCAGCCTGACGACAGCGTCCCCGGCCACGTCGTCGCGGTCGATGCCCGCCGCACGGTCGCCCGCCCGCAGCAGCTTCGCCGCGGTTGCGCCGCACAGGTCGAGCGCGGTTGCCCAGTCAGCAGAGGTTGCAGTCATGCCCGGTCCCCCTCGCAGATCGCAGCCAGCAGAGCAGCGCCGGGGGACGACGCCAGGACGGCGCCCCGGTCAGCGGTGGGACCGAAGCGCGTCCCGCCGTTCAGGGAACCGCCGTACCCGGCGCGCTCCCCCTCAGTGACGGGACGGTCGGCCCCGGTGTTGGTGTCCAGTGAGTGAGCCACGGTTGGCCCCTTTCTCCCCGCCCGGTGGGCGGGGGGTTGGTGAATCAGCGAAGCTGATTCAGCCCGAAAAACGGGCCCGTGTCCATAGTCCGTTTGGACCATTTCCGGCCGGGACGGTCGCCGCCTCGCCGCCGACCAGGACGACCGGCCACCGGCCGAACGGGGGTTAGGCCGTGACTGCCTCTGAACAACCGACACCGACACCGGCCAACCGGCCGGACGGTTGCCGGACCGCTCGCCCGACCGGGACAGCGTCCACCAGGACGCCGCCCGACCGGACCGAACGGACGTTCGACCGCAGCCGGTCGCCGCAAGGCGCCGGCGCCTGGCGAGGCTCGATGGCGTGTCACGTCGCCGAGCTCGCCGGCGGAGCTATCACGGTCCCGGCTCTAGTGGGATCACGGGAGAGGAGAAGTAGGTCTTCCGTGAGACAGCTATGGCTGAGACCGGGTTGTTCCGTGACTGACTACGAACCCCGATCACCTGATCGGGACGATCACCCCGAAGGGAGGTGAACCCCGATGGCCAACACCATCACCGTGGACCTGCCGGTCGACGCCGCGAAGCGGATCGAGCAGGCCCTGACCCACGACCTGCACGGCCACCAGAACCGACTGGTGGACTACGTCCGGTACTACAGCCGGGCGTCGACGCCGGCGGATGAGGAGAGGCATCTCTCCAACGCCGTCCGTGCGGCCGAGGCCGCCCAGCAGGTGGTGGACGACCGGGCCCACATCGTCCGGGCGCTCCAGGCGGCCGACCAGTTCTAGGGCGCTGGCTCTCCAGCGGACCCCCATCACGGTGGGGGTCTCGTCTGGTGTCCCAACACCCCATCACCTGGAAGGAGGTGACGAGCATGAAGCTCACCTGGGAACAGCCCCGGGTGCCGGTCGACCTGGCGGCGCAACACGCCGCCGAGGTCGCGACCGGCCTCCGGTGCGGAGACTGCATGGACCTGCGGGTCGGTGCCGGTTGCTCCTGCGATCGGGAACACCTGTTCCAGCAGGCGCTGCTGGCATCAGCCCTCTTCGCCGACAGGCAGTTGGTATCGCTCGGGGTCGACCCGAAGCGTGCCGGGAAGGCCGCCTTCAGCACCGTCATGGGTGCTGCGGTGAGGGCATCCCGCAAGTACGGGCAGCCCCTCCCCGACGGCTTCGCCGGCCGGATGCGGAAGCGGTACGGGGTCGAACCCCGGTTCACGCCGCCCCGCACCTACGAGGCCAGCCACCTGCCGGTCTAGGCAGGGCCCCTCGGTGGATCAGCACCGCCCACCATCACGGTGGGCGGCCACCCGCGGGCAGGATCGTCGCTCCCCTCGATCCTGCCCGTCGGCGGCCGTCCAACACGACGGAAGGAGGTAACACGGCCGATCACCTGTCCGGGTGCTGATGTCGCTCCCGGGACGGTCGGAACTTCGAAGATCGAAGGTCAGAACATCGACCATCGGAACTTCGAGGTTGCGACCGTTCCGGGATCGGCCGAGGGCCAACACGGCCCTCATCCCGGGACGGAGCCAGACAGAACTTGGAGGTTCAACATGGCATCGTCCAAGCAGGACAACCGCAAGCCCAACACCAACCCCCTCAGCCTGCCCCACGGCATCGCGCTCAGCGTGCTGCTCGACGGCGAGCTGAAGGGGCGGATCACCCTCGTCCAGCGCGACAAGCTGTCGCCGAACGGCAACACGACGTACACGGGTGCGATCAAGACCAGCTTCGGCTGGGCGCTCCCCTCGTCCGACGTGCCCGGCACCCTCGCCGGCCTGAGCTTCATCGCCCAGGCCGTCGACGCGTCGGGGGCCTTCGTCGGCGACCCCGTCGCGCTGGAGCGGAGCAAGCAGGAGGTCCACCTCTCCACGGACCGCCGCACGCCCGCCCACACCGTGACCCACGCGGCGTTCATCGCGCTGCCGACGGCCGCGGGTGGCGAGGTCGAGTACGCCATCACGGCCCGCCCGGAGCACATCGCCGGGAAGGGCTACCAGCTGGTGTGCGCCTCGCAGCCGAAGATGCAGCCTGGCAAGTCCGGGCCCACCTTCCGCGGGGTGATCGAGGGCTTCGAGCAGCTCGCCTCGGCGTAGCGGCTCATCACGGCGGCTGTCCCGGGAGCGTCACCAACACCCGAACCACGGAGGCCATCATGGCTGCAGTGCTCGAGGGGTTCGAGTTCACGAACCCCGCCGCTTCCACGGAGGCGGCAACCCCCGTCGGGCAGCTCATCGACGAGCTGTGCGAGGACATCGACGAGGCGTACCGCGAGAAGCTGGAGAAGCTGCTCGGGCACGTCCGGAACGGCCGCCTGAAGGCCGGCGCCGGCATCGCCCGGGAGCTGTACCACCTCCTCGACGACCACGCCCGCCTCGGCCTGTGACCGGGACGGCAACGGCCTGGGCGTCGCGGGGGCGGCATCACGAGCCCCTCGACGAGTTCGTGTCGGGAGAGGTCGACGACCTGGACGTCGACCAGTCGATCGCCAACACCCTGGCCTGGGTGGAACGCCGGGACCGCGGGAGCCGCGTCACCGTCGAGCCCATCACGGCCAGTCAGATCCGCGCGGCCTAGGAGGTCGACATGGAGATCATCGTCATCATCGGTGCCATCGGTGCGTTCATCGACGGCTACCGACGGAAGCGGGGCCCGAAGCCCCCGAAGTCCGAACCCGGGTGCTGCTGAGACGGCATCACCCGGACGTTGACCGGTCCGGTGGCCGGCCGCGCGTGGCGTTCCCGCCCGCCAGCGCGGCCGGCCTCCAGGTCGGTCAGCACATCGACCTACCGATCGCGGAGCGGTCGGGAGGCAAGGGGCCCTGAGCACAGGGCCAGCAGCACGTCGTCGACACCGACGCATCCGAGTGCAACCTCGTGACCTGGCGAGCCATCGAGCTCGCCCGTCCAGGAGGCGAACACACATCCCTCGTGGGAGGCCGGAGCATGTCGACACCTGGCGAGCTGGCACGGCCAGACCCACCTCCCGGCCCTCCGCCATCACCCGCGCACCACCCACCCCCCGAACATGGAGGAACCGATGCGACGCATCATCGCGGGCTCGGCCATCGCGGCCGGGCTCACCGTAATCGGCTTCGGCGGCACCGCCGGAGCCACCGAGGCGCCCGCCGAGGTCGAGGCCCCGGAGGTCGTCGACGAGACCGACCCCAACATGCCCGGCCACTGCCCGGTCACCACCGACTTCGAGCAGACCCAGTCCGGCTGGGTCGGCCGCTGGCCGGGTGACGGCACGGCATCACCGCACGCCGAGGTCCCCGAGATCTACCGGGTCACCCGGGTCTGCGTCTACGACGGCAACACCGCCGAGTTCTACGACGTCGAGGCGACCCGCACCCCGGTCATCGCCCACTCCAGCGAGCGCATCGTCGTCGACTTCTCGCTGTTCAAGGGGTTGGCCGAGACGCCGCCGGTCATCCCGCCGGTCATCCCCCCGGAGATCGAGTGCCCGGCGACCGCCGAGCAGCCGATCATCGTCGGTGACGGCAAGGTCACCATCTTCTACGACGGCGACTACCGGGCCACGTCCTACGCCTTCCAGCCCGGGACGTTCCCGACGGCCGACTTCGACTTCACGGCCACCTACCCGCAGGCCCGGCACGCCACCGGTGACTTCAACGGGTGCGGGACCATCACCGTCCCGCCATGCGGGCAGGTCGACGTCACCACCCGGGAGTTCCCGGCGCCCGAGACGTTGACCATCGACCACGTCCGGGAGTTCAACCACCTGATGCTCGGCAGCCGCCTGCTCGGCACCCCCGAGGAGTGCGTCCCCGAGATCATCCCGCCGGTCGTCGTCGAGCCCGAGCCCTGCCACGAGGGCGACCCGTGCTGGGACTGCGAGACGATGGGCAACCGGGTCTGCGGGCCCGTCGAGATCGACGAACCGACCGACGGTCCCCGCACCAGCCTCCCCGAGACCGGTGCCCGTGACGTCGTGCTCGGCATCTGCCTCGGCGGCGGCGCCCTCCTCGTCGGCGCCGGCATCGCCCTCCGCCTCTGGGTGCGCCGCCGGCTCGCCCTCGGCTGATCTCGACGGAAGCGCCGCCTGTACCTGGCGCACGTCGACCACGACGAAAGGACGGTGATCGAGATGACCGCCTATTAGCCGCCGTGAGGACTTCACCCTCTCATCCCCCGGCCCGCAAGGGCCGGGGGCATGGCCTGACCAGACCGGCAACCCCGCCGGCCCGGCCAGCTCATGGAGGTTCCGATGCGAATCCACATCCTCCTCGCCCGCTTCTACATCTGGCGCGGCGGCCGCGTCGCACGCCAGGGCATCCACCGTGCCCGGTAGCGTCGCCCTCGCCGTCGGCGAGGAGTTCAACGCCCTCACCGTCGACGAGGCCAACCTCCTCGTCCGGGCGGCCAGCCGCCTGAAGTTCGACCGGTGGGACATCCCCCACCACCTGGCCGGCTGCGACGCCGACCACCACCGCCTCGGCTGGGTCCCCGGCGTCATCTACCGGGTCTGGTGCGGCGAGCACGCCGTGCTCGGGTACAACTCGATCGGGAACGTCGTCGTCACCGACGGCACCCGGACCTGGACGCACTTCACCAGGCTGTCCCGGAACGACCGGATCATCGGGCTGTCCGAGCTCGGCCGCAGCCTGGCCAGGCGGCCCCGATGATCCGGGTCGCGGAGATCGTCGCCGGGATGGTCATCGCCTTCGTCGTCGGCTGGGGCATCGGCGGCGGCGATCGTGAGGCCCCGTGCTTCGAGGACCAGGCGTACATCATCGCCCGAGACCCCGACGGGCTGCCCGACGACGACCTCGACTGGCAGTGCATCGCCGTCGACGACCTGATCGACTGACCACGGAGGTCACCATGACGACGACCGAGTCCCGGGTGCTGAGGGGCAGCCTCACCGCCGCCTACGGCGAGGGCTACACGCTCGGGGAGCAGGGCCTGCCCCTGACCCTCCCCGCCTGGGCGCACCACCAGTACAGGTTCCTGGTCACGAACGGCCACGCCGACGGCATGGCCGACCGAGCGGCACGAGCGAGGGTGACCGCGTGAAGGCCATCATCGACCCCGCCGAGTTCGAACGGCTCCGCCGCCACGGTCACGCCGGCTACGGCCGGCCGATGGACCCCGACGCACCCGGCGTCTGGTGGCTGTACCCGGGGCCGCGGGGCACCACCCTCGCGTTCGGCAGGCTGACGCCGTGGTGGAAGAAGATCACCCTGCGGAAGGCCGGCCTCGCAGTGCTCATCGCCGTCGTCGTGTCCCTCCCGCTCCACTGCGAGCAGCCCGACGACGGCGCCGCACCGACCACGGAGGTCTACCCCTGATGGCCATCACCGTCCAGGCCGCCGAGCACAACGGCTTCGAGATCGACCGGTCCTGCTACCCGTGGATCGCCTACAAGGGGCCCCGGTTCGATCCCGACGAGACCCACACCGTCGTCACGCCCGCCCACAACGCGCTCGAGTTGCAGGTCGGCGACGTCGACAGGGTCGCCCGCGGCTGCTGGGACGCGGCGATGGCCAAGCAGATGGCCGGCGAGTTCCCGTTCGATCTGAAGTACCAGGCGTACCGGAGGTGGGCCAGGACGATCATCGACCAGCTGCTCGCCCAGGGCTGGGAGGTCACCCGCACCACGCCCCGCCCGCTGGGGTCCGACACGCCGCCGGTCTGATGGCGTTCTTCGTCACCGTCCAGGCCGGCGAACGGCACCGCTTCCTCGCCGGACCGTTCAACACGAAGGGCGTCGCCGACCGGCACGTCCAGCCCGCGATCAAGGCCGCCTACGAGATCGACCGTGCGTCACACTGGTACGCCTTCGGCACCGCCCGCGTCCGCAGCGGCCCGCTCCCCGTCGGGCTCCTCAACGAGATGCTCGGCCTGCCCACCGACGGCACCCGCACCGGAACGATCCCATGACCGACAACGAGCCACGCATCCTCGACCCCGGCGGGCCGCCCGTCACCCCCAAGGAGGCCGCCGCCCGCCACCGCGCCCACATCGCCAAGGCCCTGCAGTTCGACCTCGGTGACACCGACGACGAGACCGACGGCCGCTGCCCGACCTGCACCCTCGTCGGCTGCGACGGCACCTGCACCGGCCGCGAGGCCCTCACCCTTCCCCTGGAGGACTGAACGATGGACCACCTGCCGAACATCGGTGACCGTGTCACCTTCATCGGTGACGACGACCAGCCGGAGCTGGCCAGGGCCGGGATCGTCGTCGGCTACGGGTTCCAGCTCGTCGACAACCTGGCCGTCGTCGTCCTTGAGCACCCCGAGCCGATCGTGCTCGTGCTCGTCGACCGGGCGATCGACGTGCCCGGCATGGCGATCCGGGTCGTCGCCGTCCACCCGGCGAACATGGAGCCGGCGTGAGCAGGCTGCGCGACTGGATCGCACGGGCCCAGGCGTGGCTCGACGAGACCGTCAACCCTCGGCCGCGGCGCCCCGACTTCTACGCCGACATCTACTGCGGCGCCGGCGGCTGGGCGCTGGGCTTCGAGCTGAAGAAGTCGCCGCCGTGCGCGCCGCACGCCCCGGCCGAGATCCGGGGGATGACCCCGGCGTTCACGATCATCGACGAGATCTTCGACTGGCGGCGCGACGAGACCGTCATCGACCCCGCCGTCGGTGAACCGCACCCGTTCGACCCCGACTTCTGCGGGCCCGAGTGCCAGCCGGTCACGTTCCCGCCGCTCACCATGGAGACCGTCGCCGAAGCCCTCGGCAAGCCGATCCCCCTCGACATCGACGAGATCGCCCAGGCGATGCGGTTCCCCGACGACCTCATCCGGGACATCAGGCAGCCGACCAAATTCACGAAGCTGCTGCAGTGGGGGATCGACGGCGGCACCCATCTCCGGCCCCGCTGATGGGCAAGGCCAGCCGACGCAAGAGGCAGGCCGCCGCCGAGGTCGACCTGCTCGCCGTCCACCGATCCGGGAAGTGCACCCACTGCCAGCAGCGGCCGTCCGCATCACCCGGCGCCCTCTGGTGCAAGTCGTGCGCCGAGAACGCCCTGCGGCATGGGCAGATGCGCCCGACGGACGCACCCCGGATCATCACCTTCGACCGCAACGGCCGCCTGTGGCGCCGGCACGGCGGCGGCTACCGCCGGCACCTGTTCCGCGGTGACCGTGACGTCGAGTACCGGTTCCTGTACCGGCTCGGCGAGTTCATCGACAGCTTCAACAAGGAGGGCAGCGATGCACCCCGACCCGACCGAGATCCGTCGGCAGCGGACGATGACCCGGGCCGCGGCGACGCTCGATGAGAGCACGTTCCGGCACTGGCTGGCCGTCGAGGCCGCCGAGCTGCGCCAGCAGCTGAAGCCGGCCATCCCCGACCGGCCCTGGGGGTTCATCTCCCACGGCGACGGGACCGTCGAAGAGGTCACCGAGATCTTCGTCGAGGTCCCGGCGTGATGGCGTGGGCCACGAAGTGCTTCAAGTGCTGGGGGGACATCCCGCACGACCCGCCCGACGACGCGATCGGTTCGCTGTCATGCACCGACTGCCCGCACTGCGGCGACCACCGGTGCGGCGCCATGCAGACCCAGGCGGGCAAGCCGTGCACCCGGGAGGTCCCCGCGTGAACCGGGCCGTCCTCAAAGACCTACGAGACGCGGTCACCAAGCACCACGACCAGTTCGACATGCGTGCCTGGTGCGACACCGGCACCTACATCGTCGACACGAAGCGGCCCGACATCATCTGGGACCGGATCGCCGGCGCGTCGAGGCCGCCGTGCGGGACGACGATGTGCTTCGCCGGGTGGATCATCTTCCTCAACCCCGAGCAGGCGGCCGCCATCGGCGAGGAGTACCGCGCCGAGGGCTACGAGTGGGACATCCCCGACGTCGCCGCCGCCATCGCCGGCCTCGGCTACGCCGAGCGGGAACGCCTCTTCTACACGTCGCAGAACGACGCGGCGCTCGCCGTGCTCGACGAGATGATCGCCCGTGCCTGAGCAGCCCTTCGAGCTGAAGCTCGACACCGGGAAGGTCGTCACCTGGCCCGGCGCCGACGGCGAGGACGCAGCCCGCCGGTACGTCGACTGCCACCGCACGCCGACCGGCGGCACCTACACCGTCGTCGCATGGCGCCACCCGTCCGCTGCCGGCACCGTCACGGTGCTCGGCGACGCAGGAAGGATCATCGGATGATCGACCGCCCCGACCGGACCGGTGTGCACGGCACCGACGTCACGCTCCCGATCGACGACGCCATGAGGCGCGCCGCCGCCGTCGCCAGCGTCACCCACCGGCCCGGCCACATCGACGAGCTGCTCACCGCACTGAAGGCGTGGCGGGACGAGCTCGACGCCTGGTGCCGCCGGCGCACCATCGAGCAGAGCGCCCACGTCGACCGCGACCCGATCGCCTACGACCAGGCGAGGGCCGCCGCCTCCGACGTGTGCGACCTCGCCCACAACGTCCGCCGGATCGACCACCGGATCCGCAACCTGACCGCGCTCTCCGCCGCGGCCGACCGGCCCACCGGGCTGGTCGACCGGGCTGCCAGCTACGACTGAAGGAGCACGCCATGAGCCTCACCATCACCGTCGACCGGAACATGGACCTCGACCTGGTCGACGTCGAGCTGGTCGCCATCCAGGACGACGACGACACCGGCCGCCCGCACGCCGTGTTCACCGACGAGGCCCACTCGACCTACACCCCGGACTGGGCGGCCCACGCCTACCGGATCCCGGTCGAGCACATCACCCAGATCACGATCTGACGTGACCGATACCTGGATCGTGCAGCGGATGCTGCCGAACGAGACGTGGCGGGTCGAGTACCCGGCCACCCGTGGCCACGTGCTCGGCTACCCCAAGGTCGGCGGCCAGGTCGGCGGGACGCTGGAGATGCACCGCTGGGCGTGCACCGACGCCCGGTACAGCTGGGGGCTGCACGGCCGGTGCCCGATCTGCGGGGAGCACGACGTCTACGAGTTCGAGGTCACCGAAGAGGTGCTCGACCCCGACGTCGCACAACGCCGCATGGAGGCCGACATCGAGACGGCCTGCCACTTCCACCACCACCCTGGAGGATGACCCGATGGCCCACAAGCTGCCGCTCTGGATCGAGCCGATCGACGAGCGCGCCACCGAGAGCAACGGCGACGTCATGTACGTCGGCCACGTCCGGTACCGGCAGGGGACCGGTTCGATGTCCCCGACCCACACCCTCCGGGTGCGGATCCGGTGGAACAGCCACGAGTTCCAGTCGTGGGGCAAGATCGAACGCTGGGACGGCACCGAGTGGCGAGAAGTCGCCACCCGGATCGGCGACGACCTCGAGTGCCACCACCCGGTGAAGATGGCGAAGTACAGCCGGTCCCGCCACGCCCCGGACGACCCGGAGCTGTTCTGGCCGGACGTCGACGCCCTCATCGAGCAGGCCAAGGCGATCATCGGATGAGCACGTCACCGTCGGGCCTCTGGTGGTACGTCGACGAGCGCGGCGAGACCGGCCCGTACACCGACGCCGAGAAGAACGACATCGGCGACGGCGACGGCTGGGCCTGGAAGCCGATCCGCATGGTCGGCCCGCACCACGCGAGCATCCCGTGACCGGCGTCGCGCACGACTGGTCCGCCCGGGAGGGCGAGCCCTACATGGCCGCGAAGGCCCGGGTCGACGCCGTCGGCCTGGCCGTGGTCGAGATGATCCACGAGCTGGCCCTCGACGTGTTCGACCTGACCGGGATGGTCGACAACTCGATCCCGGTGCTCATCGGCTACATCGACATCGACCGGGAGTACGGCACGCCGCACGTCGCTGTCATGGCCGACGACGGCGCCGAGGTGCTAGTCCACGCCGCCCGGGTGTCGCTCCGGTCCGACGTCCCGATCTCCATGCTCGCCACCTACCCCGACAGGGAGGGCTGATGCTGTACGAAGTGATCGCCGAAGGCTTCGACGAGGACGGCGCCGAGTGGGTCGGGACGTGGGTCATCGACGGCCCCGACGGTGAGCGCGCCTACCCGGTGCCGCCCGTCGTCGAGTCGTTCGCCGTCGACCTCGCCGTCCCCTGGCGCCGGAACGGGCGGGTCTCGATCGAGATCGCCGCCTTCGAACCGGCCCGAGTCCTCGTCGACGGTCACCGGCGCAACGCCTGGACCTCGACGCTCACCGCCAACCCGATCATCCTGGAGGCCCTCGACCCGTGAAGACCCACCTGTTCGAAGCGACCCAGTCGATCGCCCGAGGTGCCAACTGGGGCAAGTTCCTCGTCGGCGAGTTCGACACCGAGTGGGCCGCCACCTCCGCCCTCGACGACCGGCACCCGCTGCTCGCCGGCCGCGGCTGGGCCCGCGACCACAAGCTGGTCGTCGACCTCCAGACCGGCGAGGGCGCCGTCTTCTCCGTCTGGCAGGGCGGGTACGCCAAGGCCGACCTGGAGAAGCACGAGATCTGGGTGTGCCCGATGTTCGAGCCGTTCCTGGCGTGGCTGTACGAGCACGCCGACACCCCGCTGGGGGAGCTGGACCGGATCGTCGAGCTGCCCGACGCGCCGTTCGAGATGGCCGGCTACCGCCGGGAAGGGCAGCGCCCGATGTCCGACGGCGAGAAGTCGATCATCGGAGCGGCGATCAACCTGGCCGACATCTGCGGTGAGGCCCTCGCCGTCGAGGGCGGCACGTTCACGTGCGGCGAGGCCGACGCCATCGCTGCGCTGCTCACCGCCGTCGGCCACGACGACGAGGCCGCCCGGTTCCTCGCCTCCCACAAGGAGGGCGACGAGGAGGGCGACCGGCACCTGCTCGGCCACTGCCGGCAGCCTGGGTGCGGCGATGACGCCGACCGCCTCGTCAACGGCACCCCCCTGTGCGGGGCCCACGGCCTGGAGTACGAGGCCCACCTGGAAGCCGAGGCTGAGAGTTCGGTGTCGTGACCATCGTCTCGCACTGCGACTCGTGTGCCGTGTTCGATGCGATGCGGCAGATCGAGCGGGACGAGCCGCGGCTGGTCTACGACATCACGTCGCAGCTGCGGCGGCAGGGGTGGATCCGGCTGGTCAAGGCCGACACGGTGGAGACCATCCCGGCACGGCGTGACGCGATGCTCGCCGAGAACCCGCTGCTCGACGCCATCTCGGCCCGCTGGGACCCCGACCTCCGCAGCTACGCCCGCTGACGGATCCGCCGCATCGCGGCGTCGAGCCGGACAGCGAACTCGAGACGGCCCGTCGGATGCCGGCGGGGCTCGGACCGATGGCGCTTCAGCACCCGGTCCTGCCGCGCCCACGCTGCACGGCAGGCGCGGCACCAGCGTTGCCCCGGGGCTGAAGGTTCCACGTGGCACCTGCTGCACAGCACTGCCACCGATCGTAGAACGGGAGACGTTCATGCATCTGCTGGTCCTCGCGAGTGAGGTTGAGGGTTCGGTCGTCGACCAGACCCTCCACCTGCTGTCGAACCCTGCGCACTGGATCTTCGAGGGCATCACCGACCTCGCCTTCGGTGCACTCCTCGCCATCCCCGGCAGCCGATGGCTGCACCGCCACGACAGGAAGAAGCACGCCCTGTGAGCTACATCACCGACAACCGCTGGTCGCCCGGCAGCTCCGGTGCTCCGGAGAACCTCATCTCCGAGGCCCGCGCCGCGTACGCCGCCCGCTGGCTCGACCACCACGACCGGGTCGACATCCTGCCCGACCGGCAGGGGTTCGCCTACGACGACACGTCCGACCGCGACGAGCTCATGGCCTCGATGTCGGCCGCGCCGCTCCAGGACGTCGCCCACCTCGTCGTCGACGAGGTCACCAAGGACGAGCACGACGGGATCGTCGTGTGGCGCCGCCGGTGCGGGGGCTACATCTACATCGACGTGGTCGCGGTCCCGTGACCAAGGTCATCGACCTGGGCGACCCGATGGACGTCCTCGCCCTCATCCACGGTGTCGAGCTGGAGCTGGCCGTCGTCACCGGCAGCGGCGGCGGCCAGAAGCGGCTCGTGCTGTGCACCTCGTGCACGTGCATGTTCGACCCGTCGACCGGCGACGAGTGCAACTTCTTCCCCGACCGGTTCGTGCTCGTCACCGGCTCCGACCACGACTGCGCCTGCCACCAGTTCCCGTCGACCGTGACCGACAGCGACGTCGGCTGGGTCGTCTCCCGGGAGATGGAGCACGCCATCGCAGGCCGCACCTACAGCGACGTCATCGTGAAGGTGTGCATCACCCACACCCGAGGCCGGTTCATCGGCCAGGCGTACAAGCACCACGACAGCACCCATCTGCCGGACCTCAACTCCGACTGGATCTGCATGGACCTGAAGGCCGGCTGGTTCCACATCCCCCACGAGAACATCAGGGAGGTCATCCGTGCCTGAGACCGCAGCAGGACGCATCCTGTCCACCTCGATCGCGATCGCCCGGTCGGCGCCGGCCAAGCGCGCCAAGTACGTCAGCTCCGCTCAGATCCCGTGGGACCTGATCGAGCAGCTCCGGGACCACCTCGATGCCGCTCGCATCGAGTGGCGCCCCCGCCGCTGATGATGGCGCCCGACGCCAACACCGCCGAGCCGTTCACCTACCGGATCGCCGGCACCGCCCTCTACACCAGGTGGCTGGTCGGCGACGACCGGGCCCTCACCTACTGGCACCGCGACGGGAGGATCACCGTCGACCGGTTCGAAGCCGGCATCTGGGTGCCGGCGTAGCGTTCCCGCCGTGCGTGTCCACTCGAAGTCCCGGTGGCACGGCGTCGAGTGCGGCGCGTTCACCTGCCACTCGCCGGCCGTCAACACGATCGAGCTGCGCAGCTCCCTCGACGGATCCGTCATCTGGGTCGAGCGGTGCCGCGCCCACACCTACCCCCGGCACAAGCTCGTGTCCGGGCCCGGCCCCCTGGAGGCACCATGACCACCGAGATCGAGGAGTGGCACGTCAAGTGGGAGATCGAGGTCGACGACGTCGGCTCCCACCAGGCGGCCGCCGAGAAGGCGCTCGGCATCCAGCGCGACCCGTCGTCGATCGCCACCGTGTTCGAGGTGACCGCGCCCGACGGCACCGTCGAGACGATCGACCTCACCCCGGACGCCTGATGGCCACCGTCACGTTCATGCACAAGACGGGCCTGATCGAGCAGTACGACGTGCCCGACGGCGCGCTCATGCCCGTCGTGTGCCGGTTCTGCCGGGCCGTCTACGACCTGGCCTCGGTCCACGTCACCAACCGCCACGCCGACTGCTCGGTGTACCGCACGCCGTGCTGCGACCGCCAGGCCGACGACCGCGAGTGGAAGATCACCCCCGACTTCCAGAAGCTCAACATGAGGGAGGCCCTGTGACCGTCACCGGTTGGCCGGCCACGTCCACGTTCGGCCGCGACGACTTCACCTGCGGGATCCACGACGAGTCCGTCTCGTCCGGCCGGTGCCGCGCCTGCGACGCCTACGAGGGGCCGTGCCCCGCCTGCGGGCCCCAGTCGACCGTGCACGCGCTCGTCGAGGCCGCTGGCCCCGGGCTGCCCCGCACGTTCGGCGTCTGCGGCCGCTGCCACGTCCGGTGGCGGAAGTGCATGGCCACCATCGACGGCGGGCCGTGCCGGCACGTGTACGCCCACGTCCCCGGCCGCGGCCAGCTCAACCCGTTCTGCCTGGAGCACGAGCCATGGTCGATCGACAGGGAGCAGGCCCGCCGCCACCACCTTGAGGCGATGGTCGTCCCCAAGCTGTACGTCTGGTGGACCGACACACCCGTCGACCGGTTGATGGCCACGCTGCAGGAGTGCCGGGCGCTCGGCAACGTGAGCCTGGCCGACACGATCAAGCTGCTGGAGAAAGAGCTGCTCTACCGCCGCTACTTCGAGTGCATGAACTGCGGCATGTGGCGCGACGGCACCGACGCCTGGATCTCCTGCCAGGACATCCTCGGCGCATCATGCAAGGAGATCACCCGATGACCGACATCGACACCGCCAGCGGCACCGACTGGCTGACCGGCGCCCGGTACGCCGTCGACAACAAGACGTTCGTCATGGTCGAACCGGACGGCGCCTGGCGCACCGCCGGCGACGACGACTGGCGCTCCCTCGAGTGGGATCCCCTCGACCCCGAAGTCGAGGGGCCACGCGGTGGCGGCACCGCCACCGTGCTCGACCTGCTCACCGCGTCGGTGCTCGTCCAGGTCCACGACGCCATCCGCCCCGACGCCCAGGCGAAGCTCACGTCGCTGTCGATCGACCGCGCCGTCGCCGTCGCCTGGAAGGCCGTCGGCTGACCACCTCACGAGGAGAACCATGACCACCAAGCCTCTCGTCCTGATCGTCCGGGACCCCGACGCATCGAACGACGTCACCGTCTTCGGCGGCGACGTCGAGACCCACGACATGGACCTCGGCTACGCCAACCTCGACGACCCCAACGAGTTCATCGAGTGGTACCACTCCCACCTGCACGCCGCCGCCACCTACCGGGAGCAGGGCTACGGCGACGCCGCCGACGCCATCGAGAACGTCGCCATCAACCGGTGCCCCGACAAGCACTGGATCCTCGTCGCCGAGGGCGGCGGCTGGCCCACCGCAGCGGTCGGCCCCATCCCCGGGATGGAGCTGACCGAGGAGCTCATCGAGAAGTCGAAGCACTGGCAGTCCTGGGGGACGCCGAGCACCGACCCCCGTGACCTGCCGGTCGAGCTGCCCGAGCTGGCGATGCTCGACAAGCTGGTCTTCGGATGACCGCCCGCACCTCGCCCCGCTGCCCGTCGTCGGGCTACATCGCCATCCACGACGCGCCGGGCACGATCCTGAACTGCGGGGGCTGCGGCCGGCCGGTCCGGTTGATGCGGTCGAAGACGGAGGGCTGCGGCCGGATCCCGCCGCACGGCAGCGTCCGGACCCGGATGACCGACCACCACGACGACCTGCTCCGCTCCCAGCAGGACCGGGAGCGGTACCCGCACTGGCTGCAGCCGTCGCACGCCTACGACTGCGAGCACCCCGACTGCGACACCGGCCACCGGCTCACGTTCAAGGCCGAGTCCGGCCGCTACTGCCTCGACCACTTCCCCTGGGAGGCAGGCGAACGCGAGTCGATCGAGGGCGTCGTCGACGAGGCCGTGTGACGAGCACCGCCGACTACCTGAGCGAAGAGACGTGGCGGGCGGACTTCGACAAGGTCGCCGCCGCTCTCGAACCGTGGGTGTTCGATGCCGATGGCGCTCAGTTCATCAGCGACCACGCCCCCCAGGAGCTGGTCCGGGTCCACAAGGCGCTCACCCTCATGGGCTACGCCAGGGGCTGGCTGTGATCGACCTCGCCCCGTACGACGTGATCGTCGTCAACAGCAGCGCCGGCAAAGACAGCCAGGCGATGCTCGACCTGATCGTCGACTACGCCGACACCCAGCAGGTGCCGCGCTCGAGGATCGTCGTCTTCCACGCCGACCTCGGCCGGGTCGAGTGGCCCGGCACCCCCGAGCTGGCCGCCGAGCACGCCGCCCACTACGGGCTCCGGTTCGTTCGGATCGCCCGCCCCCAAGGCGACCTCCTCGATCACATCGAGCAGCGGGGGAAGTTCCCCGACAACGCCAACCGGTACTGCACCTCGGATCACAAGCGCGGCCAGGGTCGGAAGGCGATGACGATGCTCGTCCGGGAGCTCGGTCTCGACCGGGCGGCCAACGTCCTGAACTGCATGGGGTTCCGACGGGAAGAGTCCCCGGCCCGCCGCAAGAAGGTCGAGTTCCGGTACGACGCCCCCGCCTCCGGGAAGGGACTCGTCAGGAAGGTGTGGGAGTACGCACCGATCCTCGACTGGGACCTCGACATGGTCTGGTCTCGGATCCGGGCCGCCGGCACCCGCCACCACGAGGCATACGACGCGGGGATGCCCCGCCTGTCGTGCTGCTTCTGTGTCCTGGCGTCGAAGCCGGCGCTCGTCCGGGCCGCCCAGCTGCAGCCCGACCTGGCCGGCGAGTACGCCGCCGTCGAAGTCCGGATCGGGCACCGGTTCAAGAACGACCTGTCCATGGCTGAGATCATCGACCTCGCCGCCACCACCCCCGCCACCGTGCCGATCACCAACTGGTCGGCCTGAAGGGACCACCGTGCCTGACGCCTCCCCTCGCCTCGCCGACCTCGTCCGCGACGCCATCGCCGAGGTCGACGACTGGATCGTCGACCACCCCGGCGAGGACCCGTCGCCCGCCATCCGGGAGATCTCGGTCTCCCAGGTGTCACCGATGACCACGGTCCTGTTCTCCATGGTCGTCGCCGACAACAGCCTCGCGTTCCTCGAGACCGACGTCGAGTGCGACACGCCGTTCCAGCACCTGTTCAACGCCATCGTCGACGAGGTTCAGACCCAGGTCCAGGCCCACGTCGACGCGTCCAGCGGGGACGACGATGACGCCTGAGCTGATGGGCGACTTCGTCGTCCACCCGTGCCGATACCGGATCAAGCAGGCCCCGACGCCGCCCCAGCCGGTGCGGTACTGGTGGTCCAGCGTCGTCCAGTTCCAGGGGTTCCTGGCCCGCGACCCCGAGAAGGCCGTCCTCGCCGACATCGGAACCGGCGTCGTGCTCGCCACCGCCCACTACCGGGACGTCCGGTTCGTCGACATCAACGGCCACCTGTTCGTGATCGACGAGATCCTCGGCCCCTGGGGGGTCACCTCCTGCTGCGGCGCCTCCTCGAAGGGGCTCGAAGACGGCGTCGGCTGCCGGTCCTGCTACCGACTGCTCGACGATGACGACGACTTCCGGGACGGGCCGCCCGTGCTCGACCCCGAGATCCGGCACCGGGTCGCCGGCGCCTACCTCCGTCGGGTCGTCGCCGACCTGGCCGTCGAGACCGAGGCCGCAGTGCAGCGCCGGGCGCAGTTCGCCGGCGAGACGTACGACCGGCTGCTTCGCGGCCGCTAGAGTTCCATCCGACCGGCGGTCGCCGGCCGGGGTCTGGTGAATCAGCACTCCCCTTTCCCCTGGCAGTCGACCGCCGGTCCTTCCGCGCAAGGAGACCTTCATGGTCCACCGCTACACCCCGCTCAGCCGCAGCGAGGCGCTCGTCGACCTGCGTCGCTGGATCCGGGACATGCCCGGCGGCCAGTACCTCCCCGACGACGTTCTCGACCGGGACATCGTGCACGTCTGCATCGACGGCAACGGTGACGACGAGCGTCTCCTGTGGCGCCTGTTCGCCGCCATCTGGACGCCGTTCGAGACGTCCCCGCCCGACCACCAGCGGTTCTACGCCGTGCCCCGCATCGTCGCCGACTGCCTGTCCTGGTACGGCGACGGGGACAACTGGTGGGCCGAGGAGGTGGCGGCGTGATCGTCAACGTGTTCGACCTCAGCCGCGGCAGCTACGGGTCCACCTACTCGGGGATCTCCCCGAGGGACGCCGTCATCGCCGCGCACGCCCAGTCGCTCGGCGACTTCAACACGTGGGAGTACGAGGACCGGTACGGCCGCCTCGTCCGCTCCGGCCGCGAGACGGTCGGATGCGGCAACTTCTGCGCCAAGCTGGCAGCCTGATCGGGGGATCACCATGGCCAACCTGCCGACCTTCAGGGTCGCCGCGCCCTGCCCGAACTGCGGCCACACCCGCGTCATCGGCTACACGCTCGTCGACGAGCACGGCTCGGTGCGCGACACCGTCTACGCCTGCCGGTTCTTCAAGCGCGGCGCCGTCACCCCGTGCGGGTGGACGAGCACGACCATGCCGCACGACCTGGAGCCGACGTGACGACCGAGCAGAACCTCGCCACCGCGATGCGGGTGTTCCGGATCGGTGCGGCGTCGATCGCCGCCGGGTTCGTCGTCCTGTTCTTCGCCGCGCTCAACGAGACCCTCGGCCCGGTCCGCCTCGCGGTCAACCTGGTCGTCGCCGGCTACGGCCTGATGGTCATGTCCTTCGTCCTGTTCCTCGTCCTCGAGTGGCGGCACAGCCCGCCCACCAAGGAGTAGCCCATGCCCCCGTTCGCTTCGACCGACGTCATCCGGATGTGCCGGGACGTCGACTGCCCGTGCTGCGGGTTCCCCGAGACGTACGCCGAGGTCGACTTCTCGGCGCCCACCCCCGGGCCGATGAAGCTGGGCTGCACCCGACAGTCCGACCCGTGCGGCTGGACCCGGCAGCTGCGGTGCCCGCACTGCTACCGGGACATCACCGCCGCCGACTACCGGCGCGACGGCACCTACCGGTGCCCCGGCTGTGGCGAGGCCGGCACGTGAGGCGACTCGGTTCGGGCGTCACCGCGCTCGACATGTTCTGCGGGTACGGCGGCTCCAGCCAGGGGATCGTCAAGGCCGGCGCCGACCTGCGCATCGCCGTCAACCACGACGCGATGAACATCAAGACCCACTCGGCGAACTACGCCGACATCGAGCACCTCCAGGCCGACCTCAACGACGCCGGCGAACCGATCGTCATCACCGAGTCCGGCAAGAAGGTGCCCGGCCGGTACGTCGACCCCGCCACCCTCCCGGCCGTCGACTTCCTGTGGGCGTCGCCGTCGTGCAAGTTCCACTCGCCGGCCAACGCCAAGAAGATCTACGAGCGTGGCCCCCAGGCGGTCCTCTTCGACGACGGCGAGGAGTTCGACCAGGTCGCCTACGCCAACTCGGAGCGGTCCCGGGTCACGATGCTGTGCCCGCTCCGGTACGCGGCGAAGCACCTGCCGGGCATCGTCGTCGTCGAGAACGTCGTCGAGGCCGCCAAGTGGGGGCCGAGCAAGGACGGGTCGACGTTCCGGTGGTGGCTGCGGGAGTGGCAGAAGATCGGCTACACGTTCCGCTGCCTGTTCCTCAACAGCGGGTTCTTCCCGCCGTGCCCCCAGTCCCGTGACCGGATGTACGTCGTGTTCTGGCGGAAGGGCAGCACCGCCCCCGACCTGGACTACCGGCCCCGCGCGTACTGCACCAGCAACCGGTGCGGCGGCCGTCACGTCGACGCCGTCCAGTCGTGGAAGAAGCGGTCCCCGGCGTGGCCGATCGAGGAGTGGGGCAAGTACCGGTCGCAGTACCTGTACCGGTGCCCGGACTGCAACGCCGAGGTCGACCCCGCCGCCTGGCCGGCCCTGTCGGTCATCGACTGGACGAACCTCGGGCCGTCGCTCGCCGAGCGCCGAGAGCTGGGCACGTACCCGGCGGCGAACACCGTCGACCGGATGCGCCGGGCGTATTCGAAGCTGGGCCGCGGCCCGGCGATCGTCCTGCCGACGAAGTCGGTGTGGGGGGTCGACACCAGCGTCCTGGACCAGTTCCGGGCGCAGACCACCCAGCAGGACCGTGCGCTCGTCACCGGCGGCATGGTCGCCCAGCGGACCAACGCCGCCGGCCAGCACTTCGGCGAGCCGATGCCGACGTTGACGACCGCCGGCCACGGCGGGATCGGGATGGTCATCAAGCACAACGGCGGGGCGCATGAGACCCACCACCGGGGCAAGTCGGCGATCGAACCGTTCGGTGCGCTCACCGCCCACCCCACCCAGCAGGTCGCGCTCGGCCCGGCGATCATGCCCGCCGCTGGCAACACCCACGAGCGGCCCGGCCAGACCCGGGTCCGGCACGCCGGCGACCAGATGTTCACCCAGCACGGCACCATGTCGTTCGGGGTGTCGTCCCTCGTCGAGATGCGAGGCGGCGGCTCGGTCGAGTCCGGCCAGCACTCCGTCGCGGAACCGGCGCATACGGTCACCGCCGGCGGGATGCACCACCTGCTCGCCACCGCCGGGTTCACGAAGATCAACGGCGGGCCCGACGACACCGCCTGGCATCCGACGACCGACCCGCTGAACACGGTCACGGCCCGCGACACCCACGGCCTCGTGGTCATCCCGTGGATCGAGCAGTGGCAGTCGGATCCGATCGTCGTCACCGACCAGCTCGCCACCGTCATGTCGCACCTACGGCACAGCCTCGTCACGACCGAGCCGATCCCCCTGGAGCACATCACCGACGAGGTGCTCGACCAGATGCGGTTCCGGATGTTGCAGCCCGACCCTGAGCTGCGAGGCGCGATGGCGTTCGCCCCGAGCTACATCCTGCTCGGCTCCCAGTCGAGGATGACCGCCGGTCTCGGGAACGCCGTCACCCCGCCCGTGTCCGAGTGGATCACCGACCGCTGCCTCCGCACCCTCGGCGGCGGCAGCACCAACGAGAAGATCGCAGCCTGAAGGAGCAGCCATGCGCGTCATGATCGCCCTCACCGTCCCCGACGACACCGACGTCCACGACCTGGCCACCACGATCGACTGCACCTTCGGCGACCAGGGCGTCGCTCCCAGCTCGACGGTGTGGAAGTGGGACGACTTCTGGCAGGACGTCGCCGACGACGTCATCAGCATCGAGGCCGGCGACACCACCGGCCGCGGCGACGACCCGGGCTGGGACACCGGGGAACGCCGCTGCGACGACTGCTCCGAGTCCTACAACGTCGAGGAGCACGGTCTCGTCCCCGGCGCCGACGACATCGACGACACCGACCCCGGCGTCTGCGTCCGCTGCTCGGCCCGGCGCGACCTCGAAGACGGCGACGGCTGATGCCCTACGAGCGGGGCCCCGACGGGGTCATGCGCCGGATGCGGCCGCCTGGGTGGGGCAACGAGACCCGCCGCCGGCAGGCCGAACAACGCGAGGCCGACCGCAACGAGGCCCGGCTGGCTGCGTCGCAGTGGCCGCCCCGCAAGGAGGAAGCGGCCTGCTGCCTCGCTCACCTGGACCGGCACGGCCGGTTCCCCCTCGGCTTCTGCAGCGACGACTGCGAACGCCGACCCGAGATCCACGCGGCGCGCCTGCGCCGCTGAGAGGAGCAACATCATGGGATCGACCGGCTGCTACCGCGAACCCGGCCAGACCGACATCGAGTTCTTCACCCGTGAGCTGATCGGCGACGATGGAGGTGAACTGCTCGCTGGCGTGACCATGCCGCTCGGCGACTTCGACTGGAGCCACGTCTTCTACGCCGCCTGGAAGCTCGGCCCCCGCCACGGCGACGAGGCCGGCGACGTGGTCGCCCTGGTCGTGATGCTGAAGCGGATCCCGCGCAGCTCCGACGGCTGCAACTTCTACTACAAGGCGATCACCGAGCAGATGGGCCCCGCCGACGACACCTGCCCCGAGCGGATCCTGAAGCTGCTCACCCCCACCGAGAACGAGTACGCCACCGAGTGGCGGCAGAAGTGCTGGGACAACGTCGCCAAGGCGAAGGCCAAGCCGAAGCCGAAGAAGGGCGACCGGATCCGGTTCGCCGAGCCGCTCGAGTTCACCGACGGCAGCACCTGCCAGGAGTTCGTCCTCGTCGAGCGGTCGACCTTCCGCCGTGCCGAGGGCTACGGTCTCGTCCGGATCTCCAGCTGGCGGTCCCGGAACTTCGAGGTTGTTGCCGCGTGAACGAACTGCAGCCCGCCCCGGGCGACGCGGGCGGGTCTCCTCTCGACCTGCTCCGTGCCCTCCGCCCGGGAAGCCGTCTGGAGAAGGCCGTTGCGTACGGCTTCGCTGGGAAGGCGGTCTGGTCATCGGTCAAGGGTCTCCGGTCGAGGGTCGAGGAGAACCGCAAGTACACGGTCACCATCGGCGAGTTCGATGACGTGTACCCGGACCTGATCGAGTGGCTGTCGAACCACATCCCCGCCGAGCACCGCCGGTCGCTGGCCGTGCGGACCACCCGGCACCGTGACACCGGCCGGGTGTACGCCGTCGAGCCCGACTCCGGGCCGTCGCGTCGTGCCGAGAAGGCCCGGCTGTTCGTCTTCTACGACGGTCGGCAGTCGCAGCGGGTCAACGTCAAGGGCCACCCGGTGAAGGTCACCGTCGATCACGGCGAGATGAGCGTCGTCACCGGGCAGGAGACGACGTTCAAGTCGAAGCCGGACCAGATCACCCTCACCTGCCAGGATCTCCACGGCCGGGACGCCGTCATCGACTGGATCCAGGAGCTCGCCGACCAGCGGATCGCCCGCCCGATCGGGTCCCGGCTCTACATGGCCCGCTGGGGAAGCTGGGACCGACGGGACGACCTGCCCAGCCGGAGCCTCGACACGGTGGTGCTGCCCCCCGGGCAGAAGGAGCGGGTCGTCGACGACGTCCGATGGTTCCTCGCCAACGAGCACCACTACAACCAGCTCGGCCGGCCCTACCACCGCGGCTACCTGTTCCACGGGCCACCGGGATGCGGCAAGTCGACGCTGCCCCGTGCGATCGCCGCCGGGTTCGACCTCGACATCTACTACCTGCCGCTGGGCGACATCGCCCTCGACACCAACCTGCTGCAGCTGGTCTCCCGGGTCCCGGCCCACTCGATCCTGCTGCTCGAGGATCTCGACGTGTACCAGGCGACGCAGCGACGCGACGGCAACTCGGGCGAGAACCCCGTCGGTGAGAGCCAGGCGACACTCGCCGGCGCCTTGAACGCCCTCGACGGGGTCGCCACCCCCCACGGGCTGATCAAGATGGGGACCTCGAACCGGTTCAACGAGCCAGGCCAGCCTCCCGTCTTCGACGACGCGTTCCTGCGGCCCGGCCGGTTCGACATGATCGAGAAGATCACCTACGTCACCCGCGAGCAACTCGTGTCGTTCGTCGAGACGTTCCTGCCGCCCGTTCCGTTCAGTCCGCCCGACCAGATCCGGGACAACGTCCAGGCGATCGAGGTTGTCGAGGTGCTGGGCCAGAACATGGACCGCCCGACGTGGGCCGTGAAGGAGCTGACCGAGATGGTCAGCATCTGAAGGAGGAGGCCATGCCCTACACCCCCAACCTCTTCGACCGGTGGGAGCGCGAGACCCTCTACGGGATGCCGGACTGGTTCATGCCGTGCCAGTTGTGCGGCGACCCGCTCGGCCCCGGCGAGGAGGCGTTCGTCCTGGACGACCAAGACGGCAACGGCCTGTTCGCCCGGTGCATCAGCCACGGCCCGATGAAGGCCGCCATCCGGAAGCTCCCGGACCACGACGAGGCCCGGTGGATGGTGTGGATCCCGCCGGTGGGGCCCGAGTCGTTCGAGGGTGGCGACATCGTCAACGGGGCGATCCTCGACCCGTGGGGCGACAGCGAGCACGCCAGCTGGGACGAGGCGTGCGAGTTCGTCCAGCGGTACTTCAAGCTGTACGAGGACCGGGCGCGGCTCGAAGTGGTGTCCGTCGACATCGACGAGGCGCTCGCCCAGGCCGCGCAGCTGGACGCTGCCCTCGCCGGCACGCAGCAGGCGGCCGCCGACGCGCCCGGCAAGTCGTTCTTCCTGGACTTCGAGGCCGGCAAGGTGACCGAGGTCCCGCACGACTTCAGCTACCCGCCGGCCCCGCCGGCCGACGATCCGAGGGTCGGGCTGCCGACCGGGCCCGAGCCTGCCCGCCCGACGAAGAAGTGGCTGTGGATCATCCCGCTCGGGGTGGTCGTCGCCGCCATCGCCGCCCTGTCGACCGTCGACCGTGACGAGCCGCCCGCCGCCGTCGAGACCACCACCGCCCCGACGTTCGCGTTCTCCACGACCGACGAGTTCGTCGCTGCGGTCGCCGACCAGTACCAGACGATCATCGAGGCGATCAACGACGGCGACTTCGCGACGATCAAGGCGGAGTGCGAAGCGATGCTCGACCTGATCGCCGAAGGTGAGCCGTGGGTGCCGCTCGATGGCCCGGTGTCCGAGCCGCTGTTCGCCGCTCTCGGCTCGTTCGCCGTCGGCGCCGACCTGTGCGTGTCCGGCGCCACGGCTGAGAACTTCGACACCCTGGAGATGGCCGCCCTGCCGTTCACCACCGGCGCCTCCCACCTCGGGCACGCCGACGAGGCCCTCGGGGACTGATCCTTCCCCGATACAAGCACCGCTGATATGCTGGGGGTGTGCTGCTCGAGGTACCAGACGACCTCGCCAACGAGGTGACCGCCGCCGGCGACGAGTGGTACCACCTGCTCCGGTTCGCGCACCCGCACAGCGACAGCGACGTCTACGCCATCCTCGAAGCCCTCGCCGCCGTCGACACCGAAGCCGACCACGCCTACGGGTTCCGGCAGCCAGCCCTCGCGCTGCGCATCGCCGACGAATGGGCCCACGACTTCGACAAGGCGGCCGCCGTCGCCTGGATCCTGGCCCGCCAGTTCGATCCGTCGATCGCCCTGCAGCTCGAAGCCGCAGGACACACCGCCGCCGACCTCATGGACGGCGACGCCCCCCTCGTCCGGGAAGACGAGACGCAGCCCCTCGGGTACCTCCTGTACCTGGGCACCGTCGCGCCCAGCGACCTGCCTCGCCCCGCCTGACCTCACGCACCGCGTGACCCACCGCGCCCTCGGGCGCTCACCCCCTGGAGGACCACCATGGCCACCGCGTTCCCCGAGTTGGCACGCAAGCAGTCCGCGACGTCGACCGACGTCCGGATCTCCTGGCAGATGATGCAGCTCACCGTCTCCCTGGTCCCGCAGCGGCGCCCCAACAGCCGCAAGGACACCGAGACCCGCATGGTCTGCCCCCAGCTGCACGAGCACACCGTGCCCGTCGACCCCGACGACCCTGACGGTGAGACCGTCGTCGTCCCCGTCCGGGTCAACGAGTTCTACATCTGCCCGGCCGGCCACAAGGGCACCCGCGGCGAGATGCTGTCGGCCCGCGAGATCCCCGGCGCCACCGACGACGACGAGCCGACCCTGGTCATCGTCGACAAGGAGGCGAAGGCCGCGGCGGTCGGCGGCGACCAGCCCGAGAAGGAGCTGAACCTCATCGCCGTCCCCCGGGACCAGCTCGACTCGTACACCCGGCCCGACGAGGCCGCCGTCCGGGTCCGGCTCGACAAGAAGCCGTCGGCCACGGACCGGAAGCTGTACGCCGCCTACCGGGCGCTCGCCGCCGACGGCGAGATGGCGATGGTCGGCACCATGACGATCTCCGGGAAGCGCCGCCTGTACGTCCTGTCGGTGTGGAACGACCAGCTGATCCTCGAGTCCCGCATCGAGACCGCCGACCTGGCGCCGCCCGACGAGCTCGACGTGCCCGACGCCGGCGACGCCGAGATCGCCCCGCTGGTCGCGAAGTTCCGGGAGGCGATGCACTCGACCATGGTCGACTTCGACGCCGACGACTTCCGCCACGACGCCAAGGGCGCCCTCGACGCCCTCGCCGCCGCGGTCGCCAACGGCGACGCCCCGCCGGTCACCGCTGGCGAGTCCGGTGCCGGTGTCGACGACCTGCTCGCCGCCCTCGACTCGGTCGTCCAGTCGACCACCAAGAAGAAGGCCACCAAGAAGGACAAGGCCGCCGCGGCCTGATCGGAGCCCACCATGAGCACCTTCACCGTGGACGAGGCCGGCATCCTCGCCCACTTCGACGACTTCGACCCCGACGACATGCCCTACATCGGCCTTGAGTACCCGTCCCGCGACCTGGAGCAGCTGATGTCGGACCTCGGCGAGTTCATCGCCAAGCCCGAGAAGTACTGCATCCTCGTCTACCCGCTGATCTACGACTCGGATCCCGACGGGGTGCTCATCGCGGTCGGCGGCCCGTGGGGCCACTCCCGGTATCTGGCCACGTCGCCGATGGACTGCACCGACATCGTCGACCGGTCCGACTTCGAGCAGAACATGACCGCTGCCCGTGCGGTCGAGATCGTCAACGACGTCGTCCGGTACGCCAACGAGCTGCTCGACGGCCTGCTCGACGAACTGATCAAGGCCCAGTCGTGAGCGCCCCGCTGATCGTGGAGTGCGTCTACTACCGCCGGTTCGGCGAGGAGGACGTCGAGGTGATGCGGACCGTGTGGCGCGACGGCAGCACCAGCTACGACGTGCACGTCGACGGCGGCTGCATCACGATGGACGAGTCGCTCGACGACATGCCGACCGACGAGCAGATCGACCGGATGCTGGACGAGCGATGAACCGCCGCCAGCAGCGCCGCCGCCAGGTGCAAGAGCGGGAGGGGGCTGTGGCCGGCATCGCCGACGCCGAGGCCAACCTTCCGAACCGGCTCGGCATCAAGGGCGACCCGACACGCCACCAGCAGTCCGACGCGTGGTGCAAGGGCTACGACAGCGGCTACCTGTGGAAGAAGTACGGACCGGGGCGGTTCTCGTGATCACCCCGGTCTACGACGCCGACGGGATCCGGCTGTTCGCCGGCCGCTGCGAGGACGTCCTGCCGTGGCTGCACGACCTGTTCGACCTGGTCGCTGCCGACCTGCCGTACGGGACGACCACCGAGATGTGGGACCGGAAGATCGACCCCAAGATCCTCTGGCACCTGTACGCCCCGCTGCTGCGACCCCGGACCCCCGTGATCCTGTTCGGCTCCGGGATGTTCACCGCCGAGATGATGGTCTCCAACCCGGAGATGTACCGGTACGGGCTCGTCTGGAACAAGGACGCCGTCACCGGGCACCTGAACGCCAAGCGGCAGCCGCTCCGCTGCCACGAGGATCTGTCGGTCTTCTACCGGGACGCCCCGTTCTACGACCCGCAGATGGTCTACACCGGGCGGACCTCCCACTCGCGGGGCTCGAAGGTCGAGCGCACCAACCGGCACTACGGCGAGTACGTCAACACACCCGTCGTCGAGCAGGACGGCTACCAGCATCCCCGTTCGATCCTCACGTTCGCCCGGCCGAAGATGCCGAGAGGTCAGGGCCACCCGAGTCAGAAGCCGGTCGCGCTGATGGAGTGGATCATCCGCTCCTACACCCGGCCCGGAGACCTGGTGCTCGACAACGTGGCCGGCTCCGCCACGACGCTCGTCGCTGCCCGCAACTGTGGGCGCCGGGCGGTCGGCATCGAGATGGAGCCCGAGTTCATCGACATGGCCGTGGCCCGGCTCAGCTCCGGGTCACCCGACGACAGGTGGTAACCATGCCCACAGCAGCCCGACCGTCCCTCTACCGGGTCGAGTCCGCGTACGCCCGCTACGAGCACCACTTCTCCGACGCCCGCAAGACCTTCGAGCCGGTCCTCCTGGCCCGTGCCGTCGCCGAGGTGCTCGAGGTGTTCCCCGACGCCAAAGTGATCGAGGTGCACGGCGAGTACGGCGAGGACTTCGGCGCCGACGACACCCTCCGGGTCCACAAGATCACTCTCCCGACCGGTGCGGTCATCAACGAGGAGACCCACCCCGACGAGTGGGGCAAGGTCCAGGAGAACGCCGACCCGTTCTTCGACTACCTCTGCGCCATCACCGGCGACGACTACCTCGGCTTCCACGAGATCATCGTGGATGAGGCGCTGGCCGTCATCTGATGGAGGCGCTCCGCCCCGTCCATGCCACCCGGGCTCAGCTCGACGCCGTCCTGGACGACAACAGCTGGATCGTCGAGCCGAAGCACAACGGGATCCGGGCGTTGTGGGAGGACGGCCGGTTCCTGAACCGGTACGGCGTCCCGCTGTCGAAGCCGGTCGACGCTGACATCGTCGCCTGGGCGCGCACCCTGCCCGACGGGGTCCGCCTCGACGGCGAACTCGTCGGCGGCCGCGTCTACCACCTCTTCGACGCCCCGGCCGCCGGCACCCTCGCCGAGCGGCTGCCGCTCGTCACCCGGCTGTGCGCCCTGGCTGACGCCGCCGGCGTGAACGTGGTCCCGGTCGAGTCGATCGTCGCCCCGAAGCTGTACCACATGAACCGGTGGGCTGCCGCCGGCGTCGAGGGCTACGTCTTCAAGAACCTCCTGTCGACGTACCCGCTCGCCGGTGGTGAGACCCGCCAGTGGTTGAAGTGGAAGCTCGTCAAGTCGATCGACGTCGTGGTGATGAGCCGCGGCGTCGACAAGGAGAACTGGGTCGTCGGCCTCTACAAGCCCGGCGCCACCGAACCGACCGAGGTCGGCAAGGTCTCCGCCCTCACCGGATCCGCCGACCGGATCCGAGTCGGCGACGTCGTCGAAGTCACCGTCCTCGAAGTCACCGACAACGACCGGCTCCGCGAGCCGGTGTCTCCCGTCATCCGCACCGACAAGACCCCCGAGCAGTGCCTCTGGGCGCAGCTCGACGATCTCCGCAAGGGAGCCTCCTGATGTCCACCCTCCAACTGCACGACGCCGTCATGAACCTCCGTGGCGACGTCGACGACGAGTTCGTCCAGCGCGGCGACAACATCGACCAGGTGCTGCTCGCCATGCTCGCCGGCCAGAACCTGTTCTGGCTGTCCGAGCCGGGCACCGCCAAGTCCCTGCTCTGGAAGCGGATCACGATGCGGATCGCCGAGATGCGGGCGTTCGGGATCACCTTCAACCGGCACACCCCGCCCGAGGCGGTGATGGGCCCCCAGTCGGTGCAGGCGCTGATGAAGGACCAGTACGTGTTCAAGGTCGACGGGTTCGCTCCGACCGCGCACGGCGCCCTGTTCGATGAGCTCCCCCGGGCCGCCGAGTCGACGGCCAACTCCACCCTGGAGCTGATCAACGAGGGCACCTACAACCAGGACGGCAAGAAGGTCCAGTCGGAGCTGCACTTCGTGGTCGCCGCTGCGAACAGCGAACTGCTCGCCGAGCACGACGGTCTCGGTGCCGCCTGGGACCGGTTCACCGTCCGGGCCGTGCTCGACGGCGTCAACGACGACGGCCTCCTCGGCCTGTGGGACGCCGAGTTCGATGACAACGTCGCCCAGCCGGTGTCGTGGCCGCAGATCATGGAGATCCACGCGTCGCTCCGGGACATCAAGATCCCCGACGACGTCTTCGACGGCGCCGTCGACCTCCGCCGCCACATGATCGACGAGTACGGGCTCCGCATGTCAGACCGGAAGTGGCGGCTGTCGAAGCGGACGATCCAGGCCCACGCCTGGCTCGCCCAGCGCGACATCGCCGCCATCGCCGACCTCGCCTGCTTCGCCTACATCCTGTGGGACAAGCCGGAGCAGGCCGGGCCCGTCGAGCGGCAGGTCGCCAAGCTGGCCGACCCGTACCTGTCCGACGTGATCGCCGTCGCCGACTCGGTCACGGTGCTCGCCGAGGACTGCGGCGCCTGGTCGAAGATGACCGACGCCGTCGAGAAGGACCGGGCGTCGATGGGCCTCGCCACCCAGATCGCCAACCTCGGCCACGACATCGAGAACCGCAGCGCCCAGGCCGGCGGCCGGTCCGCCGCCATCCTCGCCGACGCCCTCCGCCGGCTGAACACCGTCTACGACACCTACGCCGGGCCGCTGTTCGGCACCGCCACCCCGCTGCCGTTCACCGCCTACCTCGCCTCCACCCGCCGCCGCTGAGCGGCCCAACCGCCTACCTCGCCTCCACCCGCCGCCGCTGAGCGGCCCAACCACCAGCCCTGGAAGGAACCCCCCATGTCCACGAAGACCAAGCCCGGCGCCGACTGGTTCGCCGTCGACAAGAAGGGCCTCGGCCAACTCCTGGAGGGACGCGGCAAGGCGTTCGCCGTCCTCGAGTTGATCTCCAACGCCTGGGACCAGACCGTCACCCGGGTCGACGTCACCCTCACCCCGCTCGACAAGCGCGCCACCTACGAGCTGGTCGTCTCCGACGACGACCCCGACGGCTTCGCCGACCTCGGCGACGCCTTCACCCTGTTCGCCCCGTCCGGGAAGAAGGGCCACGCCGAGAAGCGCGGCCGGTTCAACCTCGGCGAGAAGCTCGTCCTCGCCCTCTGCGAGACCGCCACGATCTCCTCGACGACCGGCACCATCGTCTTCGACGACACCGGCCGCAGCCGGACGCCGGCCAAGCGGGACCGGGGCTCGGAGTTCCGGGGCGTCGTCCACATGACGAAGGCCGAGTACGAGGACACCTGCCGGGTCATCGCCACCCTCATCCCGCCCGTCGCGACGTTCTTCAACGGCGCCGCCCTCAACCTCCGGGCCCCCGTCCACGAGTTCACCGCCTCCCTGCCGTCGGTCCTCGCCGACGAGGAAGGCAACCTTCGGCCCACCACCCGCAAGACCACCGTCCGGGTGTTCGACCCGCTGCCCGGCGAGACCGCCACCATCTACGAGATGGGCATCCCGGTCGTCGAGAACGGCGACCGCTGGCACTACGACATCTGCCAGAAGGTGCCGCTCAACATGGACCGGGACAACGTGAAGCCGTCGTACCTCCGGACGTTGCGCACCCTCGTCACCAACGAGATGCACCAGCAGATCACCGTCGACGACGCCAACTCGACGTGGGTCAAGGAGGCCCTGGAGGACGACCGGATCACCCCCGACGCCGTCACCACGATCGTCACCCAGCGGTTCGGCGAGAAGGTCGTCTCCTACGACATGTCCGACCCGGAGGCCAACAACCTCGCCGTCTCCCAGGGCTACACCGTCGTCCACGGCCGGTCGTTGTCGAAGGACGCCTGGGCCAACGTCCGGTCCGTCGGCGCGATCCTCCCCGCCGGGAAGGTCACGCCGTCCAACACGCAGCTGCTGCAGCAGGCCCTCAACGCCGAGGGCGGCGACCAGGACCGATCGGTCCCGGAGGAGAAGTGGACCGCCGGGATGCGGGCCATGGCCACCTACGCCAAGGAGCTGAGCCTGCAGCTGATCGGCTACGAGGTCGCCGTCGAGATCGTCTCCGACGTCACCCTCCCCGCTGCCGCCTACTTCGGCGGCCGCCGCCTCACGTTCAACGTCGGCCGGCTCGGGCACCGATGGTTCGATCAGCCCGACCAGTTCAAGGTGGACGAGCTGCTCATCCACGAGTTCGCCCACGACAAGGCCCACAACCACCTCGACCACTCGTTCCACGACGAGTGCTGCCGTCTCGGCGCCAGGATGCGGACCGTCACCGTCCAGCTCTCGGCGTTCCCCGTCGCCGCATCGTCGTGACCGACGGCCCCACCCTCTCGTTCCCACCGGACCGGCGGTGCCCCCAAGCGCCGCGCCACCGGTGGGAACGCGCCCCCGAACACGACATCGACCTGGGCCTCGCCTACCGGTGCGCGCACTGCCCGATGATCCGCTGGAAGGAAACCACGTGACCACCACCTACGACGACAGCACCACCATCGACACGATCAAGGCCGCCCTCTCCCGTGGCGACCTGGACGACGACCTCGACGCCATCGAGGTGGCCGTCAAGCAGCGCCGACGGGACATCGCCGCAGCCATCCAGCCCGGCGCCAAGGGCATCACCCAGGGCCTGTCTCCGAAGTACCTGAACGGGGCGCCCGTCACGGTGCTCGGCTGGGAACGGGGCAACCTGATCCTGGAGATCCCGGAGGACTGGTGGAGGATGAACCCGCAGGCCGAGAAGTACAAGCGCGCCGGCGGCGTCGTCCACGCCACCCCCATGTGCTTCAAGGCCGACCCGTGAGCTGCGTGCACGGCTGCCACCTGACTCAGCGGGGTCACGACCACTACGCACGGCACATGCGTCGAGTCGCCGACGACCGTTACGACACGGTGGTCCGGTCGTTCGCGGCGCTGCCCATGTCGGAACAGCTCGATCTGATCCGACTCCATGGGCTCGAGCGCGTGCGTTGGCACGCCCACCTGGCCGCCCTCTTCCCAGGGGAGCGGCCCTGTCAGCTGAACGCCCGGAGAGGATCCCGAGGATGACCGACCAGCTCGAAGCGGTCGTGAAGGACCGGTACGACCGGGAGGACTACGTCGAGGCGAAGGGCCAGCTCGGGGACCTGGCCGCCGCCCGGGACCGCCTGTCGGAGTTCACCGAGATGGCCGACGAGGTCATGGCCGACGCTCACGCCATGTTCCTCCGGTCGATCAACCGGTTCGTCGACGACGTCCCGCCCGTCTACTCGGTCCCGGCGGCCGTGATGCGGGAACTGCCGAACACCGAGCGGTACCCGGAGCTGCGGCAGCACACCGTCGGCGACCCGCTCATGTCGGGGATGGCCGTGACCGCCCTGTCGCACAGCCTCCGAGACCTGTTCGAGAAGATCGGCGACGAGGTCCAGGAGAAGGCCGACCGGGTGCAGGAGATCCGCGACCAGCTCGACGAGCTGATCGACCACCAGCCCGGCGACCCGGTGCCCGACCTCGACGGCTACAGCAGCCCGCAGGCAGCGATCGACGGTCTCTCCGACGAGCTGGCCGCCGCCCAGGCCGACCTGGACGCTGCGCTCGCTGACGTCGAGCCGCAGATCGGCCGTGCCGTGCGCGCCGCTTCGAACGAGGCGGCCGACGAGGTCGGCGCCGCCGCCGCGGCGGTTGCTGCCTGGGGTCAGGAGGCCGCCGAGTTCGCCCGGACCGACCCGGCCGAACGGATCCGGCTGATGAAGCTCATGCAGACCGACGAGATGCGCCAGGTCGCCGAGCTGTTCGGCCGGATCCGGTGGGAGATGTCCGCCGTCCTGGCCAACAGCTGGGGCAACGGCCCCACCGAGATCCACTCGGTCACGTCCGGCAACGACCTCTCCCGGCTGCTGCCCTCCGAGCTGGTCCTCCTCGCCGTCGACGAGTTGCGCCCCGAGTTCTTCCGCCGGTTCGTCAACCGGCAGCTCCGCTGCTACCAGACCCGGGAACGGTCGAAGGAAGACCGCGGCGCCGTCGTCTACATCATGGACGCCTCGACGTCGATGGGCTGGCACGGCGGGCAGCGTCTCCGGTGGGCGGTCGCCGTCGGTCTCGCCCTCCTGTCCGTCGCCCGCGCCCAGGGCCGCGCCTTCCACGCCGTCGTCTTCAACGGGCCCGGCGCCATGGAGGAGTTCGCGTTCCCGAAGCCCGCCGAGTTCGAACTCGACAAGATGCTCGCCTTCGCGGCCGTGTCCGCTTCCGGCGGTACCGACTTCATGGGCCCCCTCACCCGAGGCGCCGACCTGTGCACCACCGATTTCGAGACGACGAACCTCGAAGGTGCCGACCTCGTGTTCGTCACCGACGGCGAAGCCCGCGTCACTCCCGAGTGGCTCACCGGGTTCACCGACAAGCGCGACACCGCCGGGTTCCGCACCTGGGGGATCGCCGTCGAGCAAGCCGTGCCGCAGGTGCTGACCGACATCTGCGAGCTGACCGCCCCGGTCAACGACCTGTTCTCGGGTGGCGACATCCGGGAGATCTTCCGACGGGTCGGACAGAACTACCAGCCAGCCCACAAGCCCACACTCAGCAGGAGCCCACTGTGACCATGACCGACCTCAACCACTACCGCGCCGCGACCGACACCACCGAGGAGTACCTCGGCCGGGTCGTCTGGTTCTCCCAGCGGGAGCGGACCATCGCCCACTCCACCCTCGACACCGTGCTCACCGCGCACGGCCTCGGCAAGTACACGCCCGGGGTGCCCGCCGACGTCGACGTGTTCCGCCGGGTGACGTCGGCCGCCAAGCGGACGAAGGAACCGACCGACCGGGAAGGCGTGTTCCAGAACCTCCACGTCGCGAAGCTCGCCGACGACGACACCGAGCTGGTCCGCCGGTTCGTGGTGGAGGAGGTCGACCCCAAGGGCCGCGCCCTCGCCTACCGGGAGTGCTACGACCTGATCTTCGACAAGGCCACCGGCCGGGTCACCACCAAGGAGATCCTCCAGCTGCGCCCCGACGGCCACCCGATCGCCCACTACCAGCCCGACTACGTCGCCCCGCCCGAGCTGGCCACCAAGGGCGTCCAGGAGGCCCGCTCCACGTTCGAGTCGCTCCGGGGCCACGTCAACGCCGACGCGCTCCGCACGATCGCCAACCGGATCATCGACGGCGGCCACGCCGTCAAGCTCCGGGAGACCGGCGCCGTCTACTTCGTCCCGAAGGCCCACACCGGCGAGCTCGACCAGCTCATCGCCGCCGCGAAGCAGCTCCCCGGCCTGAAGGTCGACGCCATCAAGCTCACCGACGAGGGCGACGGCGCCGAACGCGACAGGGTCCGCTCCGCCGCCGACGACGACCTGTCCGGCCGGTGCCGGGCGATGCAGGCCGAGCTGGCTACCCTCGCCGGCGACCAGACCGAGGTCGGCAAGCGCAAGCGCGAGTCGGTGTGGCGGGCCTACCGGACCCTCGCCGCCCAGATCTCCGCCCACGAGGAGCTGCTCCAGGAGACCCTGCAGCGCACCCAGATCGAGTTCAGCCAGCTCGAGTACTCGGTGCTGCAGGCCGTCGGCGAGGCCGGCACGGCCGCCTGAACGGAGGACCCCATGAACAACCCGCTCATCGACCTGCAGAAGCAGACCATCTGCGGGATCTGCCAGGTCCCCCTGTCGCGAGTCACGACTCCAGACTCCGTCCGGTGGGTCCACCCGCTGCGGTTCGGGCCGCCACCGGACCACGAGCCGTTCCCGGTCGTCGTGTCCGACAGCGGCCCGGCCATCGGCAGCTGCGACTGGTGCGGGCGCCCGAACCCGGCGTTCCTCGTCCCGGTCGCCACGTTCCCGTGGGGGCTCCTCGTCGACGACGACGGCCACACCACGATGCACTACTCCGAGGGAGCGTGGGCGACCTGCGACGGGTGCCTCCCGTTCGTCGAGAGCCGCCAGCCGATGGCCACGATCGCCCGGTTCGTCTCCCACGCCCGCACCCTCGGCGTCGACCCCGACCCGCTCGGTGTGACGATGGCCGAGATGCACCACACCCAGGCGATGGCCAACATCGAGGGTGATGCCGTCAGGATCCCCGGCCGGTGAACGCCACCGACGTCCGCCTTCGCCGTGCAGCCAGGCAGATCCAGGAGCAGCTCGTCGACGTCCGCCTGTTCCCCGCGGTCGCGCTCGATGAGAACCTGTGGGTGACCTCGGACCTGCCCGACACCGTCAAGCGGCTCGGGTGGTCCTCGCACCGGCCGATCACCACCACCGGCAACACCGACGACGGCCAGCCCGGCGCCGGCCTCTGGCTGGCACGCCGGACGTTCGCCTGGTGTCCGCCGATCCTGCTGCGGGTCACCGACCCGCTCACCGACAGCGAGTTCACCGGCTACCTCGCCGCCGTCGTCCGGTACGTCGCCCTCCTGGACGACAACGCCGGCAACCGATCCGCCGCCGACCTCACCGTCGACCCCGACGACCTCGACATCCTGCTCCGCGTCGAGCTCTCCATCCTCTGAGGAGGTGTCCATGCAGCCCACCACGATCGACGACCTCCGAACCTTCGACGGCCGTCTCGCCCAGTCTCTCGCCGAGAAGCACCCGTGGGCCGTCGCTGCGCCCGAGACGACGTCGCCGGCCGCGGCCATCAAGGATGGTTCCGCTGTCGCCCCGGTCGACTGGGACGACTTCATCGGCCAGGAGAAGGCGAAGATGGTGCTCCGGGTGCGGATCGTCGCCGCCCGCCGGAACCACCGACGTCTCGGCCATGTCCTGCTCGCCGACCCCCGGCCCGGGATCGGCAAGACCGCCCTCGCGAAGCTGATCGCCGCCGACCTCGGGCACCCGTTCATCGAGATCACGCACGCGGTCAGCGCCAGCGACATGCTGAAGTACCTCACCGACGCGAACGTCGATGAGCAGGATCCCGCCGTCGTGTTCATCGACGAGGCCCATGCCCTCACCGCCACGCAGCAGAAGACGTTCCTCACCTTCATGGAGCCCGGCGCCGTCATCCAGACGAAGTACGTGCAGCGCCGCTACCCGAAGGTGACCCTCGTGTTCGCCACCACCGACGTCCAGGATCTCATCCAGCCGATCCGGTCCCGGTTCCAGATCATCCCCGACCTGGAGCCCTACACCGACTCCGAGCTGATGCAGATGGTGATCCTCATGGGCGAGAAGATCGGGGTCCACTTGGACGATCCCACGGTCGAGGCGCTGGCCGGCGCCTCGGCCGGTTCCCCCCGCCAGATCCGGCACATGGTCGAAGCCGCCGCGGACCTGGCTGACACCGGCTTCCCGTACGGCGGCCCCGAGATCCTCGACTTCGTCGGGATCGAACCCGACGGCCTCACCCGGGACCACCTTGCCTACCTGCAGCAGCTGGCCGCGGTCGGCGGTGCCTGCGGGCTGTCGGTCCTCGCCAGCCATCTCGGTAAGCACGAGCGGGACGTCCGTCAGCTCGAGCGTCTCCTGTTCGACCGGGGGTTCGTCTACATCGACGGCCGGCGGGTCCTGTCGCCGTCGGGCAACCGGAGACTGTCCACCGGCGGCACCGCATGAGCATCCACGTCTGCGTGCCGTGCGGCGTCGACTCGCTCGACCATGACGCCCAGTGCATGGAGCCCGAGTGCCTCGACGGGCGGATCACGCACATGCCGCCGCTGTGCTGCCCGGACTGCGGGTGCCAGTCCTACGCCCGCGCCCATCTCGACCTGGTCTGGCGGCGCGACTGCCAGCTCCGGGGCGGTCCGGGCAACATCCTCAACGACCGTTGGGAGATTCGCCGCTACGGGCGGCAGCGTCGCTGGCACGTCTACGACCTCACGACCGCCAACCCCATCTCGGGCTGGTTCAGGTCGATGAGGCAGGCCCGCTGGCACGCCGAAGACGTCGCCGTCGCCGAGAAGCAGGCCCAGATCCTCAGCCTCCTCGGCTGGGACAACAGGGAGGAAGCATGAAGCTGAAGCCGATCGACCAGGAGCAACTCACCGAGCTGCTCGCACGGCCGGCCGCACGGACGGGCCGGATCTCCCAGGGGCAGGCCGTCGTCGACCAGTTCCTGTCCGGCGACGCCATCGCCGTCGAGGTCCGCGTCTCCGCCGCCGACGTCGTCAAGGCGACCACGGCGCTGCGGACCAGCGCCCAGCGGTACGTCCACGCCAACGGGCTGCCGGTGTGGGTCCGGCAGCAGGCCGGCGGCCCGCTCCTGCTGATCCACCTCGGCCGCTGCGACGAGGAGACCCGCGCCATCCACGCCAAGCGCCCGAAGGCCGGCCGGCCGCCGAAGTTGAAGGCGGCGTAGCGTGGCAGACGAACGAGAACTGAGCGTCACCCTGGACGTCACCGTCACGGGTGACGCCGACGACACGGAGGTCGCCGACCTGGTGTTCGAAGCAGCGCACGAGCACGGCCTCGGGGACAGCGTCCTGTCCATCAACAACAGCTACCCGTCATGATCACGCCCGCTCTCATCTCGGCGATTTGCTGGGATCCCGCCGGTCACCGGTTCGACTTCTTCGACCTGCAGCACGTGGCTCGGTGGTTGTCCGACGCGCCGGCTGTCCGGGCCGGGTCGACGGTGTGGGTGATCGGCGACCACCCCGACCAGATCGAGCGGTCGGTGGCCTACCGGTACGGCGACGACCAGTGGCAGCTCCGCCAGCCTCGGCCCGGCGCGCCGGCGACCGTGCTGTGGACCAGCCGCATCGAGCCGCTCGACAACGAGCAGCAGCGCCTCCTGCTCACCCAGACCGAGCTCTACTTCATGCCGCCGTTCCCGAAGCCGCTGATCGTGAGCGCCTTCTCAGAGCAGGACTGGCCGTCGGTCACCGGCGGCGCGGTCGGTCCGCTCAGCCGCTACGGGTTCGACATCAACGTCGACATGCAGATGCTCTACGTCTGCCCGCAGCTGATCGACCGGCACGCCGTCGAGATCTGCATGGACGACGACGAGTACCGCACCTACCGGAGCGGGTTCCTCTCGCTGCTCGCCATCTGGATCGTCGCGGTCGGCGAGGGCGTCGACCCGCTCGACATCCCGGCCGCTGCCCGTGAGCGGCTCCAGGCGACGTCCCCGCAGGCGTTCGCCGTGCTCGCGTCGATCACCGCTGCGATCGACGCCCGGTACGGACGGCCGCTACCCCAGGGTCCGGTGGGGTAGCGGCCGTCTCGTTCAGGAGAACCGTGCTCGCTGGGTTGCGATCCAGTCGGCGATCTCGCGGCGCTTCAACCAGCAGCCGCCGGCGATGAGCGCCACGCCGAGCACGGTGAGCCCGATGATCTCGACACCGGTGTCCGGGTGGCTGGCCCGGTTCGGTGTCGGTGTCGGGGTCGTCGTCGACGTGGTGGGCTGCGTCGTCGACGATCCCGGCGTGGTCGAGGTTGTCGACTCCGGCAGCGTCGTCGTCGTCGACTCCGGCAGCGTCGTCGTCGTCGACTCCGGCAGCGTCGTCGTGGTCCCTTCGGGGGTCGTGGTGGTCGTCGTCTCGGCGACGGTGGTCGTCGTAGTGGACGGCTGCGTCGACTTGAACAGGCTGTAGTGCTCGATCACGGCGTCGTTCGAGGCGCGCACCGTCAGCTCGTGGACGGCGGGGTCGACGTCGTAGTACTCCAGCGGCCCGCCGACGGGCTTCACGCACACCCGATGCACGTACCACGGGTCGACGTGGACGGGGATCTCCGTCGCCTGGCCGTCGCCGTAGAACCGGCCGACCCAGCCGACGTTCGTCGTCTGGAAGTCGGTGGTGTGCTCGCACGCGCCCGGCAGGTCCGGGTCGTCGGCCAACGCCGGCGCCGCCAGCCCTGCCGCTACCGTCAGGGCGAAGGCCCCGGCGGCGATCATGTTCCTTGCTCGCTTCATCGTGTGGTTCCTCTCGTTGGTCACTGCTGCTGTCCCGGGCGAACTCGGAGCGGAGGGTTCCGCTTGTTGACGTACGCCTGGTCGACCAGCTGGCACAGCTGGTGGAGGATCATCATCACGATCTCGCCGATGCCGTCACCGGTGGGGTCGATGTGGAGGATCCTCGTCTCGGGGACACGGTCGTCGTCGTCCATTTCGCGGAAGTGGACGACGACGTGGTCGCCGCGCATCTCGAACCTCTCGATGAGGTAGGAGAAGTCGTACTCGGCGGCCATCTGTTCGATCTCTTCGAGTCCTGCCATCACGCTGCCTTCGACGGTTTCTGCGCCACGTGGTGTTCGCGGCACAGGATCTTCCGGAAGCGGGCCCAGGAGAGTTGGACCTGCTCGACGTCGACGTCGACGTCGCACTCGACGCACTTCCCTGCGTCGGTCGGCATCTGCTCGGGCCGGCGCCGCGGCTCACGGGCCTGCGGTTCTGAGGGAGGCGGTGAGGTAGGTTCCGCGGCCGGCGGTGGAGCGGGGCGGGACGCTGGCGCGGGCGGGGCCGCTCCGTTGAGGGCGGCTGTGATCTCTTCGACCAGCTTCCGGTCGGGGGCCTTCTTGGCGTCGACCACCCGCTGCAGGAGGCCGCGCAGGGTCGCGGTGAGCCCGGCCGGGACGAACTCGAGTGCCTGGATGGCCAGGGCTTCACGGCGGATCAGGTCACCGGCGGCGACCTGCCGTTCGATCTCCTGGCTGGCGACGAGCGCGACGAACGCCGGGTCGGCCAGCAGCAGGTCGATGACGGCCTGTCCCGCTGCGGCGATCGTCGGGTCGGTGCGAGCCAAGGTAGGTCCCCCGCGGGGCCTATCCGCGCGTGAGCTCGGCTGCGGAGGTCAGCTCGGCGTCGTCGATGCCGAGTGCTTCGGCGAGGGCGCGGATGCGGACGACACCGGGTCGTGACTCGGCTGTCTCCCAGTTCGAGACGGCTGCCTGGGTCACCCCGAGCAGCTTGGCCAGCTCTTTCTGCGAGAGCCCGGCGTCCTCCCTGGCCTTCCGGATGACAGCGGCCAGTGGTTCCAACCGGGCGAGCTTCATGATCGCGCACTCTAACCCATAACCACGGCTGATGTTCAATACCGACGTACGTCGACGTCTCCGCACGGCGAGTGGCCGACGGGTGGCGTTCCGTCAGCCGGGGACGGGGTCGGTGACCGGTACGGCGTCGAGGGCGTGGGCGTTGATCTCGATGTCGACCGAGGCGTCGTCGGGGTTGGTGTTCTCGACGAACACGGCGAAGTAGCCGCCGACCGGGATCGCGACCTGGGTGGTGTGCTCGCTGTAGGACGTGGCGAGGCCGTCCATGATCTCCCACTCGGCGCGGTACGGGACGTCGTCGGAGTCGGCGAGGGTCTGAGTGCCGTGGGCGATGATCCGGGCGATGAGGTGCCCGTCGGTGCTGATCCCTGCCGTGCGCCCCCGGACGGTGACCGACACGGACCAGATGCTGCCTTCGGGCATCTCGATCTCGCTGGGATAGACGCGACCTTCGGCGGTGGTGGTGCAACCGAACTCGAACGCGGCCTGCGTATTCGTCCATGTCCCGGTGAAGCCGCCGCCGCCTGGGATCTCGGTGAGGGACGACTCGCTGGCTGCCCGGACGTGGAAGATGGGCCCGGCGATCTCGACGGTCGGTCGGGGAGTGCTGGGGACCGGGGGCCGTCGTCGTTGGGTGACCAGCCGGAACTCGCCGCTCATTCGATCACCGAGATGCCTTCGTCGTGGACGTTGTGGGCGTGGATCTCGAACCCGGCCAGGACGGTGTCGGGCCGCTGGTTGAGGAGGCGCACGCCGAAGGCGCCGCCGGCTTCCATCTGGACGATGGTGGTGACGCCGCCGTAGACGGCGGTGTTGACGGCCGGGGTGAACCAGGGGTCGCGGGTGCTGTTGCCGCCGTCGGCGAGAACTCCAGTTGCGCTGAACGCGACGACCGAGGTTTCGAGGTAGTCGGAGGCGGTGCCGCCGTGGTCTGAGAACGGGACGACGTGGACTTCCCAGCGGCTGCCGAGCGGGAAGAGACTGGGGCTGGGCTGGATCCGGCCGGGACTGGTGATCGTGCAGCCCGAGATGAGGCCGTGCTCGGCGTCCAGGTTGGGGAACTCCGTGACAGCAACCCCCGTCGGCAGATCGTTGAAGCGGGTGACGGCACGGACGTAGGAGAGGGCGTTGCGGCCGGCGGGCGCCGGGCGCGCCGTGTTCGGTTGCGGCGGGAGCCGTCGCTGGGCGATGGGGCGGAACTGGTTGCGGATCATGATGTCTGGTACGGGTACATCGCTTCGACTGCGGCGACGGAGTGGGCGACGACAGCCAGATCGGCTTCGTAGTCGTCTTCGTCGACGTTGTCGGCGAAGACGTCGAAGCGGAACGAGGCGCCCGGTCGGGCGGTGACGAACGTGGACAGCGCCCAGGCTGCTTGGACTTCGCCGTCGGTGACCCGGAGAGGGCGCTGGGTCATCTGCGGTTCGTCGATCCACCCGAGAGGCGCGTCTTCGTGTGGGGTCTCGTCGCGGCTGTAGATCCGTGGGAAGACGTAGCCGAGTGATGTGCCTCCGAGCCCGCGGATGTGGAGGGTTGCGGAGATCTCCCACATGGAGCCGTCGGGGAACTCGCTGTCGGATGGGTACAGCCAGCCGTTGTCGGCCATGGTGCAGCCGACTTGCCACCGGGTGGTGAACGGCCATTCGTCTCGGCCGCCGAGGGCGGGGACGGTCTGCTCGAGGGTGACGCCCCGGTAGTAGGAGAACGCCTGGCCGACGGCCGGCACAGGGCGTGGCGTGTTCGGCTGGGGTGGGAGCCGCCGTTGGGCGATCCGACGGTAGGGCGGCCTGATCACTCCTGGAACGAGAAGCTGGACGTGACGCCGACGGTGGCGTTGAAGTCGTAGCTGAAGATCAGCAGCTGGACGCGGAGACCGCGGTCGGTGCGGGTGGCGCCGCCGCCGTGCTGGTCGCAGACGGCGATGAGGGAGTCGCCTGGGGTGATGAACGACTCGACCGGGTCGGGGTAGGCGTAGCTGCCGATCTGGTCGCCGACGGGGATGGTCGGCTGGTCGCCTGGGTCGGTGAAGATGGTCGCGTAGCTGGGGGTGACGCCGGTGCCCTTCTGGATGTCGACGATGACGTCGTCGACGGCGGGGGCTGCGCCGCTGGCGAGAACGAGCCGGGTCAGCAGGACGCGGCCGTAGAAGGTGGCGACCCAGGTGGAGGGGTGGACCTCTGCGGTCTCGGGCTCCTCGAAGCCCCAGTCGAACCAGACGATCTCCGGGAGGGCGGAGACGTTGGCGAGCGGCAGCCAGCCGTCGACTTCGACGCCGTCGGTGAGGTCGATCTTCGCGAAGCCGGGGATGGCGACGCCGACCTCGGGCGGTTCACCGAAGCCGGACTGGCCGCCCATGTCGATGAACTCGGGGGTGATGATCCCGGAGCCTTCGGAGGTTTCCTCGACGACGTGGGCGACGAGCGACTGAGTCCAGATAGCTGGCGTGGTGGTCCGGTACAGGCGCCACGTGAAGCCTTCCGGGACGACCGGGGTGGCGCCCGGGAAGGTGACGACGACGGCGTTGTCGCGGCCGGTGCCGTTGGTGGTCGGCGGGAACCGGACGCAGTCGTCTTCGATCGAGCCGTCGTCGGTGAAGTCGGTCGCGCTCGACGGCAGGGACGTGAGGTAGGCGTAGTCGCCGCCGGGCTTGCGGCGGTAGATGTTCCAGCCGTCGGCGCCGGCCGGGAGGCTGGGAAGGTTGAAGCTGATCTGGTTGGTGGTGGAACCGGCCGGGACGGTGATCTGGGCGGGGTCGGACTGGCGGGTCTCGACGGTGTTCTCCCCGACGTACGACGACAGCCGGTAGAAGTACGGGCCGGGCAGGAGCGTGCCGCCGGTGTTCGCGAACGTGATCCCGGCGGGGGCAGCGGGGTTGTTCACCGGCGACGGGGTGTCGATGTAGGACTCGACCGACGGTGTCGACTCGATGCCGTTGGCGTCGACGAGGGTGTACTTGTAGTAGAGCCTGGTCCCGGCGGGAAGGCCGCCGCCGAGGGCCTCTTCGATGGCGAGGTTCGGGGGCAGGAGCTCGGGGAAGTCCGAGCCGGTGCCGTTGTGCCGATGGTTGAGGACCGCCCACAGCAGGGTGTCCATCGTGTGCCGGTCGGCGTCGAAGAACTTCCAGCTGGCCTCTTCGAAGTTGCGGTCGCTGGCGTTGAACGTGGCGAAGTTGAAGTGCGGGGTTCGTGCCATGGTGGCTCCTTACAGGCCGGGCAGCGCCGAGGACCGGGTGGGGTTGGTGAGCGCCCGGCCGGCGACAAGGTAGGTGACGTAGGACCGGAGGCCGATCGGGCCGGTGACGACGACGCAGAGCCGGGCGCCGGTGTAGACCCGGTTGCCGCCGTCGGACTGCTGGAAGTACAGGCCGGAGGTGCCGACGGTCCAGGTGGGGAACGCTCCGGCGATCGGCTGCTGTCCGGGGGTGATCCCGCCGCTGCCGTCGATGTGGGGCAGCTCGGTGGCGGAGCCGAGGTACTTGACGGGGAACTGGATGTCGACGTCGATCTCGACGTTCTCCGACTCGATGGGTTCGAGCAGGATGGTGCCGGTCTGGACGTAGACCCCGCCGAGGATCGACGCCGACCGTTCACGGGTGCCGGCGCCCCGGACGAGCGCTGGTCCGATGGCGGTCCGCGCTGCGAAACGCCGCATGGGTGCGGTCACGGTTCCTCCGGTGGGCCGGCGGTGTCGCCGCCGGGATCGGGTTCGTAGGGGGTGGCGTGCGGGACGAAGGGACGGTCCCGCAGGTTGTCGAGGCTGGTGCCGCGGCGCTGCAGGACTGCCTGGGTGGTGTCGGAGAGACGGAACTGCCAGCGGCCGACGGGGCCGGTGCCGGGTTCTTGGAGGGCGACGGCCCATGCGTCGCGGTCGCCGAGCCAGTGGGCGTTGAGGGTCATCTGGGCGACGCCGGTCTTGCGTGTCCACGATGACGTCTTCGACAGGACGTAGAAGACGTTCGTCTCGCCGGTGGTCCGTTCAAGGAGCCGGACCTGGTCGTTGATGCCGAGCCCGGGCCGGTCGGGGCCGGTGATGTTGGCGGTCCGCTGCCGGAACCACATGTGCATGGCGGCGAGTTCGGCCATGACGAGCTGCTCGACGGGGTCCGACAGCGCGCCGTGCACGACGATCGCGGGGCGTTGCATCCCGCGGAGCCGCTGCTGGTTGGGGGGGACGAACCGGGTGGTGACGGTGTCGTCGAGGGCTTCGGTGGGTTCCTCGGTCGAGATGATGATCTCGGACCGGTCGTACCGCTTCGTGTGCCGGACGCCGGCGGCGGTCAGGTTCCATCGTTCGTCGAGCTCGGGGATGACCGGCGTGTGGGTGCCGTCGGGCAGGAAGTTGCCGAAGTTCCACCAGTTGGGGGTGTGGAAGAAGAAGCTGCCGTCGTCGTTGATGCCGAACACGTAGCCGACGATCTCGGCGATCTGCTTGATGACGTCGGCGGGGGGCTTCTTGTCGAAGAACTCCATCGGGATGGCGTCGGGCGGGAACGCTCCGGTGGTCTCGAGGTTGCCGAACACTTCGGGCAGGTTGGTGACTTCGTCGAGTGCGCCGCCGAGCCAGAACCCTGACCAGAGGACGAGGTCGCGGACGATGTCGGTGTAGTCGCGGATGTTGCCGTCGCGCCGGATGGTGCCGACGGTGCCGGGGACGGGGCCGCCGAAGTTGATGGCGTCGCCGAACTCGAACATGTGGCCGTCGCCTTGCATGATGAGGTAGCCGCCGTCGGTGGGTGACGGGATGATGTTGCCGTAGTTGCGGAGGAAGTCTCGGCCTTCTTCGTAGGGGGTGGCGATCTGGCCGTGGTCGGTGGCGGCTCCGAACGCTTCGACTCGGCCCGAGCTGACGAGGATCCAGTAGCCGTCGCCGTCGACGTTGGCGCGGATCCGGCCGGCGGCGGGGCCGTCTTCGCCGGGCACGTGGTCGAGGACGGTTTCGCTCCACGAGCCGTAGTCGGTGGCGGTGCCGAACGGTTGGACGACGCCGTTGGTGTCCATCAGCCAGTAGCCCATGCCGTTGGGGTCGGCCTCGATCGAGATGAACACTCCGGATGTCCCGGACGGGAAGCCGGCTGGCCCGAAGTCGATGGCGTCGCCGAACGCCCAGGTGCCGCCCTGGCTGTCGACGACCCAGTAGCCCTCGCCGGTGTGGGTGACGGCGAAGTCGAAGGTGCCGGCGACGTCGGGGACGGCAACGAACCCGGCTCCGTAGGGGTCCCCGAAGTGGCCGGCGTTGCCGTAGCTGGTGATGCGGCCGTGGTCGTCCATGACCCAGTAGCCGTCGCCGGCGTCGTTGATCCGGACGCTGGTGACGGCACCGCTGGTCTGGCCGGGCCCGTTGGAGACCGGGAGGATCTGGGCGTCGCCGAACGCGTCGATCTGCCCGTGCTGGGAGACGGTGATGTAGCCGGTCCGGTTGAGGTCGGTGGGGTCGATCAGTGCGTCGGCGGCGAGGAAGACGGGCGAGATGGTGACGTCGCGGGTGCCGCCGCCGACGGTGGCGGGGACGGTGAGGTGGTTGCGGACTTCCCGGATGCCGCACCGGTAGTAGTTGGGGCCCCAGGGGCTGCGTGCGTGGTGGCGGAACGTGTAGCGGACCCGCTGCGCCTGGTAGACGCGGGGCAGCATGTAGGTGGCCATGGTTTCGCCGGGGCCGACGCCGTAGCTGGCGACGTACGGGATGTCGGCGCCGGTGTCGACGACGTGGGGCTGGTTCCCGATGAGCGGCGCGTGGTCGTACGGGATGATGGCGTCGCCCTGCCACCGGTTGTTCTCCATGACGGAGATGTAGAGCTGGTAGCCCCACTGCCATGTCTGGAGGCGGATGGCGTTGATCGGTTCGCCGCAGGTGGTCTGCAGCCAGTCGGTGGTGAAGGGCCGGTCGGGGCCGGAGTTGCCGACCGAGATCCAGAACGTGGCGGCGTTGCCGTCGATCGCGTCGCGGCCGCGGTGGCCGTGCAGGCTGACGCCGCCTTCGCTGATGTGGCCGGGGTACCAGAGGTCGTTGCACGACAGTTCGAAGATGGTGCGCCGGTCGCCTGGGCCGACCGGTTGGCCGGGGGTGACGATCGACGTGTCGATGGCTCGGGCGTTGACGTCGTCGGTCTCGTAGGTCCAGCGGTAGTACTCGAGCGGGTACAGGTTGGGGGGGATCAGCCCGGAGTAGATCGGCTGGTCGAGGAGCAGCATCCCCATGTTGCGGGCGTCGATCTTCAGGGTGCCGGCGCTGGAGGTGTCGACGTCGTCGATGGCGAACACGCCGGCGAGCATGAGGTAGCCGTCGGCGACTGCTTCTGCGACGCCGAGGGTGGGGGCGCCGGTCTCGGCGTTGATGGGGCCCTTGATGCCCTTGTAGACGCGGAGCAGGGCGTTGCCTTCGAGGATGTCCTGCCACGGGGAGTCGTCTTCGCCCCACCGTGCTCGTGCTTCGGCGGTGGAGTTCTGGGTGGGGGTGAAGTAGCCGCGCTGGCCGAGGCGGTCGTTGCGGCCTGCCAGGTTGTTGTCCATCCACGTGTTCTGGATGGTGATGTTGCACGACGCTGCGATCGAGTCGAGATCTTCCTGGATGGTGACCTCCAGGACGTTCGGCACTTCGATCTCGACCTGGTTGTTGTCCTCGTGCTGCCACCACCGGATCGGCACCTTCGTCAGTGGCCAGTAGCCGACTTCGAACGGGCTGCCTTCGGGGTTGAGGAACCAGTCGGGCTCGACGGTGACGCGCCAGATGACGGCACTGGAGCCGGCGAACACGCCGGCCTCGTAGGCGTCCGAGATGGGGCCCGGCATGTTCCGCATGGTCAGCCCGGGACGTTGAGGACGACGGCCTTCAGCTGGTACTCGCGGTAGTACGGCAGCCCGCCCTTCACCTTGCGGCGGCCGGAGATCGACTGGATCAGGACCCAGACCTGGCGGCCGAGGTCGTCGGTGACGCGGATCTGGTGGCGCTTCAGGCGCCACGCGACGAGGTTCGTCCAGTCCGAAGCGACCCGGCACTTGCCGTCCCAGTCGAGCCGCTTGACCTCTTCCTGCCCTTCGAAGATGACGGTGCGGCCGTCGGGCGCGCAGGTCTCCTCGAAGGTGAAGTTCCTGCTGCCGCCTTCGTGGTCGTCGACCTCGGGCGGGTTCATGTGCAAGACGAGGGTCTCGTCGTCGATCGGGTCGTACAGCTCCCACCGCTGGACGGGCATGGCTACTGCGTTCCTTCCAGGATGCCGACGTAGGTGCCGGTGCGGGGCGGGGCGTCGATGGCCTGGACGATCGTCTCGACCGCCTGGGTGAGCGCCTCTTCGCTTCCGCCGTTGAGGGTGATGGTGATGATCCGGTTGTCGTTGGACTGCACCTGGGCGCCCTGGTAGTTGGTGCCCTGCTCCTGGGCCTGTACGAGCCGGCGGGTCTCGTAGAGGGTGGGGAGTCGCAGGTCGGTCGGCAGGTTGAACGACAGATCCTGGTTGAGCTGCTCCCGCAGCTGCCGGATCCGCAGCAGGATGTCGCGGGTCTGCTGCTCGGTGAGGCCCGGGATCTGCAGGAGGGCCTGCAGTTGGCTGATCGCCTGGGAGACGGTGGCCCGCCCCATGTCGAGCGCGAACTCGATGTCGGCCCGCTGGCTGGCGAGCTGCGCGTCGCGGAGCGCGGCTTGGGTGGAGATGACTTCCTGCCGGGCCCGGTTGATGGCGGCCTCGCCGTCGCCTTCGGCGATGGCCCGCTGCAGCCGCTGCTGGGCCAGCTGGAGGGCCAGTTCGGCGGACTTCACGTCGTCGCCGGCCGCTTGGGCGATGGCGATGGCCAGCTCGACCCTCGAGTCGAGGACTTCGGCGACGGCGTCCCGGTAGGCACGTTCGGCGGCGACCTGCTCGGCGAGGGCCCGGAGGCGGGCGGCCTCACCCTTGGCGAGTGACACGGCCCGGGTGGCGAGCGCCAACGCGAACGCTGCGTTCGCGACGGGGTCGTTGATGCGGGCCTGGACGAGCTCGATGTAGGCGGTCTCGATGTCGCGTTGCGCGTCGCGCAGCTGGTTCTGGGCCTCGATCAGGGCGGCGAACCCCTGGAGCCGTTCGGCTTCGTCCTTCGCGAACTGGATCTGGATCTGCGCGGCCTGGATGGCGAGCTGCGCGAGGCGGACGGGGTCGCCGTCGGCCTGGGCGCGCTGCACTGCGAGTCGGGCTTCGGCGATCCGGCGGGCGAGGTCGTTGGGGTCGGGCCCCGAACCGCCACCTTGGCCGGTCTCGGGGTCGCCCTGGATGATGTTGTTGTCGGGGACCGAGTCCTCGATCTGGTTGATGAGGTTGGCGAACTGGCCGATGGACCGCTGTACCTCCAGCAGTTGCTGGAAAGCGGCGAGCAGTTCGGGCCCTTGGAGCTTCGCTGCTGAGATGAGGCGGGCCAGGTTGATCATCCGGCGGAACAGGGCCTCGAAGATCCGGCGGACGGTTTCGGTCTCGGCTTCTCCGGTGGCGACGACGAGGTCGATGATCTCGTCGACGTCCTGGTCGCTGAGCCCGAACTCTTCGACGACCTGGGCTGCTTCCCGGGCCGCCCGCTGCGCTTCGCTGCGGGCGCCGGCGCCGAGACCGTACTGGTCGATGTTGTTCGACCCGCCGGTGCCGAGCCCGCCGGCCCGCCCGGACCGGAGGTTCGCGACGGACACGGCACCGTTGATGTTCAGCGCCTGAAGCGACTCGCGGAACGCGTCGGCCATCGACCCGACGATCATGTTGATGTTGTCCCGGATGCCGCTGGCGAACAGCTCCCGCAGTTGGGCTTCGGCGATCACCGCGGCGGCGTTGGCGTCGGCCTGGATGCCGCGGTTGGCGATGGCGATCTGCTCGCCGGCGTCTTCGGTGGCGGCGATCTGGGCGTCGAGCATGTCCCGCTGGACTTGCAGGACCGCGAACGCTGCCTCGGTGATGGCCGCCGGGTCCGCACCGGCCGCCTGGAGGGCAGCGAGGCGCTGCTGGGCCCGGGACAGGTCAGCCTGGCTGCCAGCACCCTGCCCGCCGAACAGCTCGGCGGTCTGGTCGGCCAGGTCGAACCGGGCGTTGATCGCTTGGGCCAGGAACTGGGCCCGTTCCCGTTCGACCTGGAGCCGCTGGAGAAGCAGGTCGGTCGGGTCGTTGCCGGCCGCTTCAGCCCCAGCGATCTGGTCGTTGATGGCCGACAGCTCAGCGGCGAACGCTGCGAGGACGTCCTGCTGGTCGCCACGGCCGGACTCGTAGCTGGTGATCGCCTCCTGGAACGACAGCTGCCGCCGTTGGGCGTCGCGTTCAAGGAGCCGCACCTGCTGCTCGGCGTCGCTCTCCGCCGCGTTCTGGAACCGGGTGTTCCCCAGGGTCGACTGGTCGGAGATGATCTGGTTGAGCTCCTCGAGCTGCTCCTCGCTGAGCCCTTCCCGGCTGTAGATGGCCTCCAGGAGCCGTTCGGCGTCCTCGTTGTCCTGGGTGCGGGCCAGATGCCGGAGTGCCGAGGCGTACTGCTGGGCGTCGCGGGCGCGCTGGGCGTTGACCGCCCGCAAGGCTTGCTGGTCGTTGCGGCCCTGGAGGAACCCGTAGCCGGCGCCGGCGATCCCGCCGATCCCGGCCCCCCACGGCCCGAAGAACGACCCGATGCCGACGCCGGTCGCGGCGCCTGACAGGGTGCTTCCGAGTTGCTGCTGCCCGGCGCTGTTAGCCAGCCCGCCGAGCAGGAAGCCGCCGGCTGTGATGCCTCCCGCTCGGACCGCCTGGGAGCCGAGCAGGCGCCGCAGGAAGTTCCTCTGCTGGGCGGCGGCCGCTGTCTGCTGAGCGGCCGCTGAGCGGCCCCCTACGGGCCCGAGACCGACACCGGAGAGGAGGGCGAGCTGGTTGAGGCCGCCTCCGGGCCCGGCCGCGGCTGCAGGGCTGCCGCCGCGGAGGGTGCCGACGAGGCCGCCGGCGAACCCGCCGGCCCGGCGGAGGGCTTCGAAGGCGAGCACGAGGCCGATCACCTTGGCGGGCATCCCGCCGAGGAGGTCGTTCAGCTCGCCGAAGACCTGCAGGACCCCGCCGAAGATGGTCACCAGGAACGTCCCGGCATCGGCGATCCCCGAGAGGGCATCAGCGAGACCGGCTTCGAAGATGGCGATGCCGAGCTCCTCGACGGCACGCTCCAGCCGGTCCATCGAGAACCGGACGGACTCGGAGACGGCACCGAACCGCTCCTCGAGCGACCCGGCGAACTGGCCGGTCCCGCCTTCGAGGGACTGGAGGACGGCGTCGCCACGGTTGAGCAGGGCGAAGAAGGCGCCGGCCTCGCGTCGGCCGCCGACGAGGGTGGCGAGCTGGTTCTGCTGGGCGGCGTTGAGCTGGTCGTAGTCGCGCAGCAGGATGCGCAGCACCTGGGACAGATCGTTGGCGCCGAACGCCTCGCCGAGTTCGCCGGCGGAGCCGACCTGCTGGAAGAGGGCGACGACTTCGGTGGCCCGCTGCTGCAGCCCGGGGATGATCCGCCGGAACTGCTCGGCGAGGGCGCCGCCGGCCTGGCCGGACGCCTGCTGGGCGGCGGCGCCGATGGTCGAGATCTCCTGGGCGGTGAACCCGAGCTCCGCGGCGAGGGGGGCGAGGTCGGCGGTGAAGCGGACGATCTCGGTGGAGAGCACACCGAAGCGGTTCTCCAGGCCGACGATCAGGTCGCCGACCTGTTCGAAAGTGATCGGGATCCCGGACTGCTCGAACGCGAGGGCGACGGCGGTGAGGCTGTCGGTGATCTCCTGTTCGGGCAGGCCGGCGACCCGGGCCAGCTGGAACGCGGAGCGGGACTCGGTGCGGGCCCGGTCGAAGTTGGGTTGCAGGGTCTGCGGATCGGAGAACGCGCCGGCGAGCTGCCGTTGGACTCGGGCGACGACATCCGCGCTGGTGGCGGTCTCCTTCGACACCTCCAGGACGCCTTGGCGCACCTCGTTCCAGGCCCGGCGGCCGGTGATGCCGACGGACTGCAGAACGCCTTCGATGATCCGGAACTCGGTCTGCAGCTCGGTGGCTTCCCGGATGATCTCCCGGATCTGGGCCTGAGCGAAGTAGGTGGCGGCGCCGGACAGGGCGAAGCCGGCGGTGGTCAGGAACCTCGACTGGAGGAACTGGCCGAACTGCTGGTAGTCGCCGGGGGTGCGGGGCGAGCCGCCGGTCCGCTGCGACAAGGTGGCCTGGAGGCGCTGGAAGCGGGTGCCGGAGCCGCCGATGCCGGGCTCCGCGAGCAGCATCTGCTGCGCCTGCTGGTTGATCGCAGCCTGGAGACGTCGTTCGGAGGCGACGGTGGCAGCCTGCGCCTGGATGTAGTCCCGGTTCGATTCGAGCCGCTGGGCAAGGGCCAGGCGGTTCTGCTGCTGCTCGAGTCGGGCGACGAGCTGCTGCTCGTTGATGACGTCGTTGACCCCGAGGCGGCGGCGGGCGGCGACGTCGTCGATCGACGCCTGCGCTCGTGCCCGTTCGTTCTCGGCGCGGGCTTCGGCTTCGACGTCGCGGAGGCTGCGGCCGGTCTCGGTGCGGGCGGCCGCAGCGGCCCGGACGTTCGCGGTGTCCTGGGTTGCCGACGTGAGGCGCCGAAGCGCGGCCGCGTACGCCCGCTGTTCCCGTTCCTCGACATTGGCCTGCCGGGCGAGTTGGTCGACGATCTCCTCGCGGGCCTCGCGCTCCCGGACGAGGATGTCCTTCATGGTCCGGAGCCCGAGATCGGACTCGGGGTCGATGCCGAGCTGCTCGATGATGTCCCGGCCCCGGGCCGCTCCGGCGAACAGCTGCCGGTCGTCGGGGCCGGTCAGTGCCGCCTGATCACGGCGGCGGAACTCCTGCTCGTAGGCGTTGCCGAACAGGAGCCCAGCGCGGCGGCTGATGCCTTCCTCGAAGGCTCGGAGGTCGAAGATGTTGGCGCCGCCGCCGCGCTGCAGTTCCCGCTGTGAGGCGAAGTACCGCTCGCGCCGGCGAAGCTCGTCCAGGTAGCCGGCCGGGTCCTCGGCTGCGCGTCCGTACTGGCGGATGATGTCTTCGCTGGGGGCCTGCCCGGCAGCGGTCGCGGTGCCGAGGCGGGCGGTCAGCTCGGCAAGGAGCCGCCGGAGCCGGTCCATGGGGTCTTCGTCGTCGGGACCGCCGGGCCCGCCGCCGGGCGGGACGCCGCCGCGGCCGCCGCCGCCGAACCGGTCGAGTACGTCCTCGACGCCGATCCCAAACCGGGCGAGCCGGTTGATCGTGTCCTCGATCTCGCCCTGCAGCGCGTTGAGTTCGGCCGCGGCGCGCTGCTGGGCGCGGATCTCTTCGGCCTCGGCGCGCCGTTCGGCGTCGATCCGCTGCTGGTTCTCCCGAGGGGTCTTGTACCCCTCCTGCTGGCGGACGAGGAGGCGTTCGGCGTTGGCGAGCCGTTCCAGCTCGGCGGCCTGGCGGGTGCCGGCAGCCCGGACCCCGCCGAGCCCGCGGTCCTGTTCGAGCCGTTGAATGTCGGACAGCTCGTAGTCGCGGAGGTAGTCGCGGGCGGCGCGGCCGAGGGCGTAGGGGCCTTGGTTGCGGGCGCCGAGGGCGTACTGGGTGAGCGGGTCCTGTTCGGCGAGACCGAGGCGGGCGCCTTCCCGGGCGGCGGTGTCCCGGTCGCGGACGACGGCACGCAGCTGGGTGATGACGTCGGTCAGTTCCCGCAGGGCCCGTAGGGCCCCGTCGCTGCTGTCGTCTTCGGCCTGGAGGCCGCGGCCGCCGAGCTGCGTGAGGAGCTGGTGGAGGTCGTCGCCGGGCCGGGCCCTGGGTACGTCGGCGGGGTCGACGCCGAGCTGGCCGAGGGTGGAGGGCCGGTCGATCAGCTGGAAGAAGTTCCGGAGGTGCGCTGGGAGCTGCAGGCGGCGGCCGTAGGGGGCGTCGGGGTCGGCTTGGCCGAGACCGAGGGACCGTCGGGTGTCTTCGTCGTCCCAGTAGACCCGGTACCGCTGGTCGCGGGGTCGGCCGCTGATCTCCTTGCTGACGATCCCGAAGTTCCGTTCCAGCTGGGCGGCCAGCTGGTTGAGGAGGAGCCGTGCCCGTTCGGACACGTCCCGGTGGTAGCCGGTGATCGCCTCCTCGGAACGCCGGACCGCGGCGCGTGCCTCGTCGAAGCTGATGCCTTCGTCATCGGCGAGGCGTTGCACCTCCCGTGCCCGCTCGAGGCGGGACTGGCGTGCCCGGTCGCTGGGGGCGCCGGCCGCGGCACCGACGGCAGCCGCGCCCCGCGGTCCGGTCGATGTCCGTTCCGCCTGCTGCGCGGCCCGTTCCGCGGCCGCCGCGGCCCGCTGTTCCGCAGACACCTTCCGTTCCCGTGCGCTGCGGGTCCGCCGCTCCGACGCCGCCGCCTCGGTGGCGGCGGTCTGCGCGGTCCGGGCCTGCGCCCGGCCGGCCCGTTCGGTCTGCTCCAGGCTGTCGAGGTAGCCCCGGAGCTTCGCGAGGATCCGGTCGTCGGCGAGGCGGACCGTCTCGGCCCGCTGGTCCCGCTTCTGTTGGCTGAGCCCAGCGGCGAGGCCCGCCTCGTTGACGCCGGTGGCAACCTGTTGGCGGGCCGCGCCGACCGCCTGGCTGATCGCCGCCGGCGACGCCCCTCGTGCCGCCAGCTGCCGCGCCTGCTGGTCGATGGACTGCATCTGGGCGCGTACCTGCCGCGCGGTCTCCGACGCGTTGCGGATGACCTTCGCGAAGTTCGCGTCGACCAGGATGCTGATGTCCATGCGCTACCTACCGGCGTGAAGGGATGCCCCGTTCAGCGAGCCACTGGGCTTCCAGCGGGTTCCGCTCAACGGTCGGGCCGTCCTCGTCGTCATCGTCGTCGGCTCGTTTCCGGCCGGCCTTACGGTCCTCCTCGACCTCCTTGAAGTGGGCGAGGCACAGCTTCGGGAACGGCCACATCCACCGGGGCGGCATCTCCGCCCGGCTGTAGTTCTCCTGCCAGCCGCACAGCATGTCGGCGTGCTGGACGGCGAGCACGAGGTCATGCGGGGCCTCTTCTAAGCTGCCGAAGCGTTGGAAGAGGAGCCCGATTCCCCCTGTGCGTCGGGCGAGTCGGACCGCTGCGAGGAACTCGGGGGAGGCGGCGAGTCTTTTCCCGCCAGCGGGTCGATCGCGAGGAAGTCGATCGTGGCCTTCAGCCCGGCACGGAGTTCCTCGTCGAGATCCTCCAGGGCCTGCGGGTTGGCGAAGTACGGCTTGTCGTGGTTGTCCTTCTGGCGGGTCGCGTGGAACATGCGGGCCCACTCGAACATCTTGGTCCAGGCGACCATCGCCTGGTCCTTGACCATCAGGTCGAACATCAGGCCGCGGAGGTGCTCCAGGTCGATCGACTCGTAGTACGCCTTCTTGGACTCGAGCTCGTCGCTGGCCCGTGCGGTGAACTCCTCGTTGAACCGCTTCATCTCGGAGAACACCCGGCGTGCCTCGATCACGTCCGCGGGGTCGAGGGCAAGCTCGGTGTCCTCTCGCCACTCGTCGCCTTCCTCGCCGACGAACGCGAAGATCTCCTTCAGTGGCCGGGGGCCCTCTTCGCTGCCCACCCACGCGGTGATCAGCCCCTCCCGGTAGCCGTCCTTCTCCCACTGCTTCTCGCCGGCGAGTTCGGCTTCGATCTCCCGGAGCCGCTGGTTGACCTCGTCGGTGGCGAGGATCACCGCGAGCGGGCCGGGGTCGTCGCCCATCTCGATGATCTGCTGCTTCAGCAGCACCGCCTCGTCGCTGTCGGTGTCCCGGTACACGGCCAGGACCCGGGCTTGGGCGGCGCCGGCCGCCAGGTGGCACTTCTCGAACTCGAACGGGCGCAGCTTCCGGACGTACACGGTGACGGCCCCGACGTCGGGGTCCTCCATCGTGTGCGACGTCCCTCGTCGGAAGAGGTCGCTGGCGCGCGGCTGTCCAGCCATCGTGGTTCTCCTCGCTTGGTCCCCGCCTTGCGGCGGCCTCGGCGCCCACCATCTGTGGGCGCCGCCTATCCTTGGTGGCCGGGAGCCTAGGGCCGCTCGCCCTTGTAGATGGAGAAGGCCCCGGTGTCCGAGGAGAAGTTGAGCGTCTGCTCGTACTTGGCGTTGGCCTGCGCCTGCGTGCCCGGCGGGTTGAACCGGGCGTCGGGCGTGTAGAGCGTCTTCAGGGGCACGCCGGTCGACGGGTGCTTCAGGACCGCGTAGGTCTCGAGCGGGACGTCGGCGAGGACGTTGGCGGTGTCGCCGACGGAGACGCCGAGGATCTGCGCCACGATCTCCATGAGGTAGCCGACATCCGCGGCCCGCATCGTGACCGAGCCGGTGAGCTCGGGCACGTCGTAGTCGTAGGCGACGTAGTGGGCGTTGCCCAGCTCCTCGTCGGGGTCGCGGTTGACCCGCCACGTGAACTCGACGCCCTGCACGCCCCGCCACCGGTGGTAGGTGGGGGTCGCGGCGCCGTCGGACACGTAGAAGTCGATGTCCTTGGCGCGCAGGGCGTTCGGGATGACCGAGTTGGACGGGTGGATCGACTGCGGGAAGCTGACGGGCCCGGCCGACGCGTAGGTGACGTGGATGATGTCGGTCGCGACCGGCGCTTCGGTGAGGGTGAAGCCGTTGGCGTCGTTGGTGAAGCCCTCGCCGATGAACAGCCGCTCGAAGCTGCCGTCGAGGTGGATGATGCACACCGAGTAGGCGTACACGTCGTCGCCCTGCTCGTTGGTGACGATGGCCGGCCCGTCGGTGAAGGCGTGCGGCCCGGCCGAAGTGGTGCCGGTGATGGTCTGGGAGCGGGGCACGCCGCCGGTCGCGAAGTAGATCGAGTCGCCGACGAACTCGAAGGACTGGGTGGCGTTCTGCCGGACACCGAACCGGTAGCTGGCGCTGTTGAGCAGCAGGTACGGGACGATGGTGCCGGTGTTGGCGGCGAAGCCCTGGTAGGGCGCCTTCCACGGCGACACGACGTCGAGCGGCTTCGCCGAGGTGAGGACGATCTCCTGGCCCTCGACGACGGCGTCGGGGTCGAGGCCGGTGATGACCGCCTCGAAGTTGGTGGTGGCGTCGAGGGACTCGACGGACCACGGGACCTGCGGGATGTCCTTGGTGCGCCCCGTCGACTGGTAGTTGCCCAGCTCGTAGGTGCGCTCCTCCTGGCGGTTCGGCTCCCCGGCGCCGGCCTGGTTGATGCGGCTGAAGAGGTAGTCGCCGCCGTAGGTCAGGATCTGACCGCCGCGAACTGCCATGTCGTGCTCCCTCGGGTCGACCGATGTTCTCACTGCTGTATCGGCACGTCCGGCCCGGTAATCAACCGTCCGTGTACCCTCCTGTGCCTGCCTGTGCCTGACGTTGAGCGGCCGCATCTGCGGGTCCGGCTCCCACGGGAGCTGCACGAGGAGCTGCTGGCACTGTCGGCCGCCAACGACGTGTCGGTGTCGCGGCTCGTCGAGGCCGCCGTCCGGGCCTACCTGAGCCGCCGGCGCGGGCCGCCGGGGCCCGGCCAGTGGTCGTTCCACGACCAGCCCTGACCCTCCATTGATGGCCTGGAGGTGCCGATAAGTACGGGGAGAACCGCCTACCGGACCGAGGAGGTCCCGTGAACCTTGCCCCGTTCTACGTCGCGGTGGAGAAGATCCTCTCCACCTACATCCAGACGTTCGTCACGCTGCTCATCCCGGCCACCGAGCTGACCAGCGGCACCGCCGAGGCGGCCGCCGTCGCCGCGGTCCCGGCCGCGTTGACGGCCCTCGCCGCGCTGCTGCCCCAGGTCTCGGCCGGGCTGCCGTTCTACGTCGACCTCGTGTTCCGCACCGGCCGCACCTACGTCGTCACCGTGATCGGCCTGCTCGTCGCCGCTCCGACCTTCAGCCTCGACCCGTCGCTCGGCAAGGCCGCCCTCGTCGGCGCGATCCCTGCTGCGCTCGCCGTCGTGAAGGCCGGCCTGGCGAAGAACATCGGCCAGAACGGCACCGCCGCGCTGCTGCCAGCCCGGCTCGACGCCGACCCGGTGGCCGTGTTGCCGGTCGCCGCCTAGCCGCTAGGCTCCGGCCCAGCGACACCAGTTCCAGGAGAGCCTGCTCGGCCCTCGGCTTCGGCCGGGGGCCGAGTCGCGTCGGAGCGCAGCTCGGGCGGGAGCTGCTCCTGCGGGGTGACCGGCTTCGGCACCGGCGGGTTCCGGCGTCGACGTCGCCGGCGGACCGTCTGGGTGGCCTGCTTGACGTGACCTCGGTAGGCCCGCTCGACGGTCACGAGGTGCCGCTGGGGTGGCGTCGTCCACTCGCCGCACGTGCAGCTGCCGACGTACCGGCGGGCCCGCCAGGGGCGGCCGTCGGGCTGGAACCCGGGGGTCGCGAGCTTCAGCGTGTGCTTCGCGGCCATGGCCTGCACCCTACAACCGACGCTGATGTAGTCTCCGGCGTCGTCGATCGGGGAGGATCCGGGTGCAGTTCAACGCCGAGTGGCTGGCGAGAGCGTGGCTGGCCGTGGAGTGCGCCGCGTCGCACAACAAGAACGACCCGGTGATCGGCCACGCCATCCACATCGAGATGTACCCCAACGGGGTGCGACTCACGGCGTTGGACCGGTACATCCTGCTGACCGCGTGGGTGCCGTCGCTCGACGCGGCGCTCGCCGAGCTCGAGCCCGAGCCGCCGCTGGCCGAGGAGCCCTTCGAGGTGGCCACCGCGAAGGACTTCCACGGCCGCGGCGCCGGGCTGATGGGCCACCTGAAGAAGCTGACCTCCGTCGAGGACGCCCCGCTGATCGAGGCGCGCATCGCTGTCGGCCCGGCGATCCTGCCGCCCGACGGCGGCCTGATCCTCGACGGGATGGACCCCCGTGACGTCCTGCTCGCCTACCCGGGCGCCGAAGAGGTGCGAGTCCCGTCCTACGACGGGACGTGGCCGGTGTGGCAGCCGATCGTCGCTGAGCACCAGGCGAAGAAGACGTCGGTGTTGGCGCTCGACCCTGGGCGGCTCGCCGCGCTGGCCAGGGTCGGGAAGATCTACGACATGGCGCCGATCAAGTGGCAGTTCGCCGGTGCTGACCGTCCAGCGTTGGTCGAAGTCGAAGGGTCGCTGCCGCACCTGACCGGGATCGTGATGCCGGTCGCGTGGCACTGGGAACAGCCCGAGGACGAGGTCGACGACGTCGACGAGTCGCTGCCAGGCCGAGAGAGCGACGAGGTGTCCGACGAGGAGCTGATGTCCCAGGCGATGCGGCTCGTGGTCGAAAGCCAGCTGGGGTCGACGGCGATGCTGCAGCGGAAACTGAAGATCGGCTTCGCCCGTGCCGGCCGGATCATGGACGGCCTGGAGAGGATCGGCGTGGTCGGACCCGCTGAGGGGTCGAAGACCCGCACCGTCTTGATGCCCGTGGAGGATCTCCCGTCGTGAGCAAGCACAAGGCCAAGGAGCTGGAGGGCAACCTGCATCGGCTGCCGGAGTACACGCCGCCGCCGCCGGACCGGATCCCGCACTGGAAGGTGTGGCGCTTCGCGCTGGCGAACCCAGGCGTCGACGTCTTCAAGGGTCGCCGGTCGTGAAGACGTCCACGAAGCGCCGGCTGTCAACGCTGATCGGCTGCATCCTGGGCGGCGTCACGTTGACCGGCCCGCTCGCTGGCGACCTGCTGAACGAGTGGCAGCACCGCCGCGGCCTCTGCGGGTGCTGGACGTGCCGTCGCCGGTGAAGCCGAAGCTGGAGTTGACCTACGACCGGAAGGTGTCGCCGGTCAACGTGTGGAGGGGCGGCTACGACCTCTACAACGCCCGGATCCCGAACAGCTTCGGCCTGCCGGCTGGGACGTCGTGCCCGGGGGAGACGGAGTTCTGCCGGTCCTGCTACGGCAAGAAGTGCGAGATCCGCCCGGCGGTCGCCGCCCGGTTGCGTCGCAACCTGGCCACGCTGCAGGAAGCCGGGACCGAGGAGGCGATGACCGAGCTCCTCGTCGACATGCAGGCCCGACTGAAGCGGACGTGGCTGGCAGCAGACGTCCCCCTCCCGATCGTGTTCCGCTGGCACTGGGACGGCGACATCTTCTCCCGGCTGTACGCCAAGGCGATCGCGAACACCTGCCGGGCCGACCCCGAGATCGCCAACTGGGTCTACACCCGCAGCTTCCGGCCACCGGTCGACGTGATCGACCTGATCGTCGGGATCCCGAACCTGGCCGTCTACCTGTCCGTCGACGTGTGGAACTACGAGGACGCCCGCCGCCAAGTGGCCGCCCACCCGGAACTGCTCGTCGCGGTGTGCGCCGAGACGTTCGCCGAGGCCCGCAGCTTCTGGCCGGCGGCGCCGTGCCCGGAGAACGACGGCCGGATCCCGCTCGTCGGCGACGACGGCCGCGGTGCCTGCGTGTCGTGCGGGGTGTGCCCGTCGGGCCGCCGGGACATCACCCTGACGACCACCCACTCGGAGGGGACCGGGGTCATGTTCCCGGCGACGATCGGTCGCCGCCCGTGAGCCAAGTCCGGGCTGACGCTGCGCTGCTCCCGGTCCGTCCCGGGTCGGTCCAGCTGGCGGTCACGTCACCCCCGTACTTCGGGAAGATCCACTACGGCAACCACCGCGCCGAGCACGGCCGCAGCTCGCTCGAGGACTACCTGACCGAGATCCGCCGGATGTCGACCGCGGTCTACGACGCGCTCGACGACCGGGGCAGCTTCTTCTTGAACGTCGGCGAGACGATGGCGAACAGCGGCGGCGCCGGCGGCGACCACTCGAAGGGCGGCCGCAAGGCGAAGCGCCCCAAGTACCGGCAGGGGGCGTCGGGGATCAAGGGCAACCAGCACGCCCTGGTCCCACAGCGGATCGCGTTGGCGTTGCAGGAGGACGGCTGGCTGATCCGCCGGATCATCGTGTGGGAGAAGGACGGGGTGCTCCGCCCCGAGGACGTCCGCCACGTGCGCCGCCCGCTCGATCAGCACGAGGTGATCATCTGGGCGGTGAAGACCAAGAACTACCTGTACCGGTCCGAGGCCCATGCGCAGCTCGGCGTCCACCTGGGCGACGTCTGGTCGATCCGGCCGGTCCGGAACAAGACGGGCCACCCGGCGCCGTTCCCCGAGGAGCTGCCCCGCCGGGCGATCCTGCTGACCACCAACCCAGGCGACATCGTCCTCGACCCGTACGTCGGGTCGGGCACCACGCTGCGGGCCGCGGAGAAGCTGCAGCGCATCGGGATCGGCGTCGACCTGTACGCCGGGCTGTGGGAGAAGGCCGACGGCTACGTCAAAGTCGGGACGAGCCGGCCACGTCGTAGCGGAGCCGGAGCCGGGACTTCGAGCCGAGCATCTCGACGAGCAGCTGGTTGATCCCGACCGGGAGGGCCTGGGCTGCAGTCCGGAGCCCTTCGTCGAGGAAGTGGACGCCGCCGATGCCGCGGGTGATCTTCGACTCCTGCTTGAACTGGCCGCCGCCGGGCTGGCGCCGCAGGTAGAACGCCTCACCGGCGACCGGCAGCGACGGGGCGACGTTCTCGCCGCCGGGCCCGGCGTACCAGTAGCCCCGCGGGATCCGGAACCCGGGGCGGGGGCCCTGCCCGAACGACAGGTCTTCGGTGCTGCGCCCGATCTTCAGCCGGTAGCTGCGCGGCGAACCCGCCCCGGCGACACCGGCACCGAAGTTGAGGCGAGCCCAGTGCCGCGCCCGGTCGTCCAGGGTCTTCGTGTCGAACATCTGCAGGCGGACGCCGCCGCTGGCTTGGGGGCCGGCGACGACCTTGTAGATGGTGCCGTTGCGGTTGGCGGCGAGGACGGGCCGGAGGCGGCCGGTGAGGCGGCCGTTGCGGCCGGTGCCGCGCCGGTAGCCGGTGGCGTGGCCGTTGCCGCCGATCTCCCGGTCGTAGGCGGTGAGGACGGCGTCCTTGGTGGCTTCGCCGACCTTCTCGAACATGGCCTTCTGCTGGGCCCGGGACGCTGGGCTGCCGACCCGGTCCATGGCTTCGGTGATCCCCTTCGAGACGGCCTGGCCCATCTTGGCGTAGGCGTCGGCGAGGATCGCGGTGAGCGAGAACGCGCTGGCGATCGACACCTGGCGGTAGCTGCTCACGGCGAGACCTCCAGGGCGTCGGCGTCGCCGCCGACGACCGCCCGGTGGACCTCCTTGATCAGATCGAAGGCGAGTTCGTTCACCATGGCACCGTCGTGCTCCGCGACCGCGATGAACTTGATGACCTCACCCATCTCGTTGAGGGTATCCATCACCGTCTTCCGGAACCGCTGGCTGACGGCGCGGGGCAGGTGGCCGTCGAGGTGGGTCTCCTTCGCTGTGAGGATCTCGAACATCGCCTTGCGGATCAACTTGTCGATCATCTCCTCGACGGCCGCCGAGTCAGACATCGAGGTCGAGTCCTTCGTTCGGGTCGACGAGGACGACGAACTGGGTGGAGAACAGGATCCCCTTCCACGGCCGGGAGAACACCATGGGCCGTTCGGTTCGGGGCTCGAGGATGACCCCGGTGGTGATCAGCGCAGGGGTCGGCAGGTCGAAGTTGTAGACGGGCAGGGTGGGGGTGAGCCGCCCGATCGACGGCATCTTCCCCCGGAGGATCCCTCGGATGTCCCCGGCGACGTTCCGGCCGATGCCCATGTCCTTGGCGTAGAAGTCGGCGTAGCACAGGTGCCGGTCCTCGATCGCTGAGGCGCCGCCCAGTTCGTGCTCCTCGTCCTCGCTGACTTCCATCTCCACGACGAGGGTGTTCAGTTCGATCTTCTCGTCGAGGTCATAGGGCTCGGCCCGCCAGGTGATCGGCGGTTGGGCCGGGTCGTTGATCGCCCCCCAGCCCAGCTCCAGCATCGAGCTTTCGATCAGCTGGTACACCGACTCCTCGACGAACCGGTCGAACAGGCCGCCTTCCATCAGCCGGCCGAATCCCCGGCGTCGGGGTCGGCTTCGACCCGGACCTGGATGATGGTCACGTCGTTGAGCCCCGGCGGGTAGGTGACCTTGCCGCGCTTGAAGCGGTGGCCGCCGAGCTCGACCCAGACGAAGTCCTTCACCGGTGCCCAGTCGACGTCGAGGAACGTGAGGATGTACTCGTCGGCCTCGAAGGTGCCGACGGTCGTCTCGTCGGTCTCACCCTC
>CAZIVD010000021.1:0-62562 GCA_964542635.1 uncultured Nocardioides sp.
TCGACGTCGGCGGGCCCTTGCGGTCCGTTGGCGTCCTACGGAAACCACAACTGAAAAGGCGCGAGCGTGTCGCCATCGGCGCGCACGCGAACAACCGAAATCGGCCGGCGACCTGCAGGCCGTCTACCCGGGTACCTGATACGGCCCGAGAGGAATGAGGGACACGAGATGCCCACCCCGAAGAAGGGCCCCCGCCTCGGCGGCAGCCCGGCCCACCAGCGGCACATCCTGGCCAACCTGGCGACCCAGCTGTTCGAGCACGGTCGGATCACGACCACCGAGACCCGGGCGCGCACGCTGCGGCCGGTCGCGGAGAAGCTGATCACCAAGGCCAGGAAGGCGCCGCTGGGCACCGTCGAGAGCCTGCACCAGCGCCGCGAGGTGCTGAAGACGATCCGCGACAAGTCCGTGGTCCACGTGCTGTTCACCGAGATCGCGCCGGCGATGGGTGAGCGGCCTGGTGGCTACACCCGGATCACCAAGATCGGCCCGCGCAAGGGCGACAACGCCCCGATGGCCGTCATCGAGCTGGTCCAGGAGCCCTACAAGCCCAAGCCCGCCAAGTCCGCCAAGAAGACTGCGCCGGCTGCCGAGAAGCCCGCCCCCGCCGAGGAGACGACCCAGGACGAGGCCGTCACCAACGTCGGCGAGGAGGCCCCGGCCGAGGCCGCGCCGGCCGAGACGCTGGCCGAGGCGGACGAGCTCGCGGTGCCGTCGTTCGCCGAGCTGCAGTACGGCGACGAGGTCGCCGAGCCGCTGGAGGACGGCTCCGCTCCCGAGGGCTTCACCATCAAGGGCAACAAGGACTCCGGCAAGTACCACACGCCGGACTCCCAGTGGTACGACCAGACCATCGCCGAGGTGTGGTTCAAGACCGAACAGGCCGCCGAGAACGCAGGTTTCGTCAAGGCCGGCTGAGCACCGATCCCGACCGACGGGCCCGTCACCCCAGGGTGGCGGGCCCGTCGTCGTCCGTGTCCAGCCACCAGCAGGTCAGGCCCGCTGCGACCGCTGGAACGACGTGGAAGACGAGGGCGAGCCCGGCAGCGGACAACGCGAGGTCCGCGAAGGGACCCGCGGTGTGGAGGGTCCTGAAGAGCAGCGCGACGGCCGCCGCCACGAGCAACCCGGGCCACCAGCGCGTTCCGCGCCGGCGAGCGAGTCCCCACGCCAGCGCCGCGGCCAACGGCAGCAGCCCCGTGAACACCCAGCCGGTGACCTCGAGGAAGTCCGACGGCTCGGCGAGGCGCTCGGCGACCACGCCGCGCAGGTAGAGCAGCAGGACGACCGTGGCCACGATCGACGAAGCCGCCCAGCCACGCTCGCGAGTGCGCGCCCACCAGAGCACCACCAGGCCCAGCGGCGCCCAAGGCAACGCCACGACGGCAAACGTCGCCAATCGCGTGCTGCCCAGCCGGACCACCAGGTCGTAGACGGCGTCCGGCAGTGTGGACAGGCTCGCCGCCATCCCCAGATGGAGCAGGGAGAGTCCCGTGACGAGCATCACCGAGGCCCACACCTCGCCGCGGGCGTCGGGCGAGGTGCCCACGGCCTGCGGCCCGTCGTCCCGCGCGGCCATGGCCGTCATGATGCCAGTCGCGCGAGACGGACCTGGCGTCCGTGCGGTCGATTCCGCTAGACACGGGCCATGGGCGACGCCGTACTCGTGGTCGGGGAGTCTCTCGTCGACATCGTGTCCCGGGAGGACGGGGACACCGAGACGTTCCCGGGCGGCAGCGCCGCCAACGTCGCGGTCGCGATGGCGCGACTGGGGCGCGACACCGGATTCGTCACCAGCTTCGCCGACGACGAGCATGGACGCCTGATCGCAGCGCACCTGGAGGCGTCGGGAGTGCGGATGGTGGTCGACCCGCATGTCGTGGAGCGCACCTCGTCGGCGCTGGCGACGCTCCAGCCGGACGGCTCGGCGCGCTACACCTTCGACATCGACTGGCGGATCGGGCCGGTCGAGGTGGCCGATCCGCCCCTGGCGTTGCACGCCTGTTCACTGGGCGCCGTGATCACCCCCGGGTCCGACGACGTGCGGGACCTGATGGCGCGGCTCCGGCCGACGACCACGACGTCCTACGACATCAACATGCGTCCCAGCGTGACGGGAGTCGGCGCCCAGATCGCCCGCACCGTCGAGCGGACGGTCGCCCTCGCCGATGTCGTGAAAGCCTCGGACGAGGACCTCGAGGCGCTCTACCCCGGAGAGTCCGAGGCCGCTGCGGCCCGGCGCCTCCTCGCGTTGGGGCCGGCGGCCGTGGTCGTGACCCGGGGGGCGGACGGGGCCGTGTGGTACGCCGACGACCTGGCCGTCGCCGCGCCCGGCGTCGCCGTCCAGGTGGCCGACACCATCGGCGCGGGTGACACCTTCGGTGCGGCGATGATCCATGCCCTGGCCCTGCAGGGCGCGCTCGGTGGGGGAGTCGACGCGATCCGCGCTCTCGTGCGCGACGAGGTCGCCGCCGTGCTGGAGTTCGCCACCCGTGCGGCGGCCGTCACCGTGTCACGGCCGGGGGCCGACCCGCCGTACGCTCACGAGCTGTCGGAAGACTCGTAGTCGAGGATCACGTCGGACACGTAGAGGGCCAGTCCCGGTGGGGCGTGCGCGATGAGCTCTCCGTGCTCGGCTGGCAAGGGTCGGGTGCCGGTGTGGTCGACGAGGTAGTAGCGGCCGTGGGGTGTCCGCCAGATATATCGCCCGTCTCCGCACTGACGACTGGTGTAGCCGGCATGGGTCTTCCACCGATGATGTCGACGGCCTAGCGGGGCACTGTTGTGCTCGCCGGTCTGGCCCTCCGGTCCTTGACGGTCGAACGGGGTGGGATGGTCGAAGTCGGCGCCGCAGCCCTCGCTGCCTGAGTAGGGGAAGCGGTCGCCCCCCGTGATCAGCCGCACCCGCTCCTTCAGGCCGGTGGGGTGCTCATAGCTCGAGAGGCGGATGCGGTCGGCCAGGTCGAGGACCGGCTTGATCGTGACCTTGGCGTTGCCCAGTAGCTCCCGGAGCTGGGCGAGCGCCAGGGGACCGAGCCCCTCGACGCGCGCCACGCCCGACGTCAGGCCGGTGACCGCAGCTTCGTGGAGATGGACGTAGAGGACGACCCGGGGGCGAAGGCGGTCGGGGTCGATGCTCGAGCCCTCAGGCGTGGTGGCGGACAGGAGCTCCAGCAGCTCGACCGGTCGCGCCAGCCACCCGAGCGCGAGCGATCTGAGCTCGTCTCGCGACGCGGCCTCCGGGTGGTCGGCCGCGATCAGGTCCGCGACGCGCTCGACCATCGCGTCGAGCCAGACGGCGTCGCCGGCCGTGACCCGTGCGATGAGGTGGCGCAGCCCGAACTCGTCGGTGCGCGACAACGTCACGTAGCGGCGTCGGCGCTCGCGGTCGACCGCAGCGGCGTGAGCCGCCGGATCGGCCTCGATGACCTTGGCGCGGGTCACCGTCAGCACTCGAGTCGGCGCCTCGGTGCCGATGATCGGGGCGACCGCCTCGTCGACGAGGCCGACGGCCCCCAAAGGCAGAGAGCGAGTCATCGCGGCCACCTTGCGAGCCACCCAGGACTCAGCCTCGAGCGCCGCCACCCGCTCCCACACCAGCGGCAGCCGGTGGTGCAGGTCGAGCACGTCGGCCATCAACGCCTGGGCACTGGCCGGATGGACCTGACGAGCCATCGCCAGCTCCGCGAGGCAGAACTCCTGCACGCGGGGCGTGCCCTCGCCGCCGACCTCGACCAGCCGGTCCTCGGACCAGGCGCGCCGGCCCTCCGACGCACGCCGGGGGTCATGGGAGTGCAGCGCGGCCCAGTGAGCTGCCACTCGGAGGTCCTCCACCTCGACGGCCCGGCGGCGCCCCACCACGCCCTCGGCGCGGGCCAGCGTCGCGTCGACGTCGAGGACCGTCAGGTCGTCGTCGGCTCCCGAGTCGCTGTACATGGGGGACATCTTACCGAACATAGCAGCGATTATCAAGCAGAAGGTCCACGCGTGGAGAATGGTCGCCAGAAGACCGGCCGGAGCAGGTCATCCGTCGCGATCCGGCACCACGGAACTGCCCGTCCCGGAGAGGAAGGAAGCCACCCACCGTGAGGTTCTCGCGGACGTGTGCCCTCCTCGGTGCAGGGCTCGCCACGGTGCTGCTCGGGGGATGTGGCACGGGGGAGCCCACGTCCGAGTCTGGCGGGAGCGTGTGTCCGGACGAGCTCGTCTGGGACGGCCGGGTCTACACGGTGACTCGGGCCGACCGGCCGCTCACGAAGGGCGACTCCCTCGGTCGCGCGATGTTCACCGACTGCGACGACGGCGGGGGGACGGTCGCCGAGGACCAGGATGGCGTGGCCGTCTGGAGCCTCGACGGGCTGGCTACGAGGGACGGCTTCGCCGCCGAGAAGGGCGACCAACTGTTCCTCTACATCGTCACGGCCAAGGCCGGGGACTGCTCCCTGCTCTGCGTCGGCTGCTGAGCGATGCGCAGACGCCGAGCTGAGACCGCCGCGTCACGCAGCGGAGCGCACTCGCTGTCGCTGCGTCCCGAGTAGGTCGATGCCCAGTTCCATGCGGTCGCCAGCGGCGAGGTAGACCGGCGGATCGAGGCCGAGCCCGACGCCGGCGGGTGTCCCGGTGTTGATGAGGTCGCCGGGCTCGAGCACCATGAAACGGCTCAGGTAGCGCACCAGGTGGACCGGGTCGAAGACCATCTGTCTGGTGGAGCCGGTCTGGCGCCGGACGCCGTTCACGTCCAGCCAGAGCCCGAGCTCCCCGACGTCTGGGACCTCGTCGGGGGTCAGCAGCCAGGGGCCGCACGGGTTGAAGGTCTCCGCCGACTTGCCCTTGACCCATTGGCCCCCGCGCTCGAGCTGGAACTCCCGCTCGCTCACGTCGTTGACCAGGACAAAGCCGGCGATCGCGTTCCGGGCGGCGTCGTCGTCCTCGAGATAGCGCGCCCGGGTGCCGACGACCACTCCGAGCTCGACCTCCCAGTCGGTCTTCACCGAGCCGCGCGGGATGCACACGTCGTCGTGGGGACCGACCATCGTGTTGGGTGCCTTGTTGAAGATGATCGGCTCGCTCGGCACCTCGGCGCCGGACTCGGCCGCGTGGTCGGCGTAGTTGAGTCCGATGCACAGGATCTGGTGCGGGCGGGCGATCGGGGCGCCGATGCGCTCGTTGCCGAACGTGCGCACCGATCCGCGGGCCACACGCTCCGACACCACGAGCGAGAGCGATGTCATGGCGGCCGGATCGGCGAAGAAGGCACTGTCGAAGTCGGCGACGACGTCGGAGACGTCGACGTAGTCGTGCTCGCCGACGGCGACGACCGGACGCTCGGCGCCTTGGTCGCCGATACGCATCAGACGCATGGGTGGGTCTCCCTCCGGGTGTGAGTGGTGCGGTAGTGGTCGGCCTCGACGGCGGCCCAGGAGCGGTCGCGGCCCAGCGCCCGTGCCGTCAGGCCGGCCACCTCGTCAGCCGCTCCGACAGAGTCGGCCGCCGCCTCGACCCCCGCGCGGCTGCGTCGCAGGAGGACGTCCTCGAGCGTGAGCGCCCCTTCGACGCGCACGGCGTGCTCGACCTCGACGCGCAGCAGGCCGGCGCCACCGATGGGGCGCAGGTCGGCCGGGTCTGCTGTCGCGAGGATCCTCTCGGCGAGGGCTCCGTGCCGGGACAGCAGCCGCTCGATCACCTCCACGGGGAGGGTGTACTCGAGGGCGAGCTGCTCGCGCCGGTTCCAGGCCGCGTGGTAGCCGTCCGCGCCGACGAGCGGGAGCCGGTCGGTGCAGGACGCCGGCACGGATCCCCCGAGGCGCTCGGCGACCGCGTCCACCGCATCTCGAGCCATCACGCGGTACGTCGTGAGCTTGCCGCCGGCGACGGCCAGGCAGCGCTCCTCGAGCTCGGCGACGACGTGTTCGCGGCTGAGCTTGGCCGTGTCCGTGGCGCCGAGGGGGTCGAGGAGCGGTCGCAGGCCGGCGTACACGCCGGTCACGTCGGCACGCTCGAGCGGGCGTCGCAGCCAGGCGTTCACCTCGTTGAGCAGGAAGCCGACGTCCTCGCCGTCCGCACCCACCTCCCGTGGGTCACCGTGGAAGGGCGTGTCCGTCGTGCCGACGATGACGCTGGCACCGACCGGGATCACGAACAGGACGCTGCGCTCGGTGCGGGTGACCAGACCACGGTCGACCGGAAGTGCCGCGCGAGGCACGACGAGATGGATGCCCTTGGAGGCGCGCACCCGCAGCGCCGATCCGCCGACCCGCTGCTGCAGCTCGTCGGTCCAGACGCCGGCAGCCGTCAGCACCTGCTGGGCGCGAACGGACAGCAGGTCGCCGGAGAGCTCGTCGCGCACGGTGACCAGAGCGCACCCGGGTCCGTTCTCGTAGCCGACCGCCCGGGCCCTGGTGACCACGACCGCGCCCTCCCGCACCGCGGTCCGGGCCACCGAGACGGTCAGCCGGGCGTCGTCGACCTGCCCGTCGTCGTATTCGAGCGCCCCGACGACGCCTTCCATCCGCAGGGCCGGCATCTCTCTCGCGAGCCGGCGCCGGCCGAGGTGGCGGTGCCTGCGGAAGGTGTGGTCGGCCCGTGCCGCGGGCAGGCCGAGGCCGTCGTACAAGGACAGGCCCGCGCCGACGTAGGCACGCTCCCAGACCCGGTGCCGGAGGGGATAGACGAACCGCACTCGGTGGACCAGATGGGGTGCCAGCCGACCGGCGAGCAGCGCCCGCTCGCGGAGTGCCTCGCGCACGAGACCGAACTCCAGCTGCTCGAGGTAGCGCACGCCGCCGTGCAGGAGTCGGCTCGACCGGCTCGACGTGCCCGCGGCCAGGTCTCCCGCCTCGACCAGGGCGACCCGCAGTCCCCGAGCCGCGGCGTCGAGAGCGGCGCCTGAGCCCGTGATGCCGCCGCCGACGACCAACAGGTCGAAGACGCCGTCCTCGAGAGCGGTCAGATGCTCGGATCGACGGGACGCGTCGATCGCGCCGGGGTGGTCGCCCATCGGGTCAGAACTGCGACGCATGGGGCTCGATCGTCACCGACCCGCCCGACGAGATCGACTCGTACGCCGCCTCGACGACGCGGAGCGCATAGACCGCGTCGCGCGAGTCGATGAGGGGCTCCCGCCCCGCCACCAGGGACTGCACGAAGTCGGTCACCTCGGCGAACACGGACTCGTAGTGCCAGCCTCCGGGGTGCCAGGCGTCCGGACCGAACGGCACCTCGGCCGCCTGGGCGGTGAAGTCGTGCGAACCGCGGAACACCTTGACGACGGGATCCGACATCTGGTCGACGAGGATGCCGCCCTTGGTGCCGTAGAGCTCGAGCCGCTCGCTGTGCGGGATCTCCGACACGGAGGTGAAGCCGCACGAGAAGTGCGCGCCGCTGCGCATCCGTCCGACGACGTCCGCGGTGTCCTCGATCTCGTTGTCGAGCGGGAACACCTTGGTGGCGAAGGCCGTCAACCGCTCGACGTCGCCGAGCAGCCACTTCAGCAGGTAGAACGAGTGGGCGCCGGTGTCCATGACCAGGCCGCCGCCCATCTTGAACTCGGTCCGCCAGTACCCGGGCATCGAGAGGTGGCTCTTCTCGTTCGACCGCAGGTAGGTGCGGGCCTGGATGACCTCGCCGATGACGTCGTCGTCGAGCAACTGCTTCACCGCTCGGTAGGCCGACATGTACCGCGTGTTCTCGGCGACCATGAAGTGGACCCCGGACTCCCGCGCCCGTTGGTAGATCGCCACCGACTCGTCGAACGTCGGGGCGGCGGGCTTCTCGAGGATCAGGTGCTTGCCGGCGTCGAGGACCTTCATCGCGGCCTCGAAGTGGAGGTGGTGGGGCAGGATCAGGTCGACGATGTCCACGTCCGGGTCTGCGATCAGCGCGTCGAGTGCGTCGTAGGAACGTCCCCCGAACTCCTGGGCGAAGGCCCCGGCCGCCCTCGCGTCGACGTCACAGCCGGCCACCAGGTCGACCAGGTCGCCGGAGGCGAGGTAGGCGGCCGCGTGGGTCTTGGCGATCAGGCCGAGTCCGGCGATGCCGACCCCGGGCTTCTTGTCTGCCATGACGTGCTCCTTCGGAGGTGAATGCGTCTGATGGACGCCGGTCAGCCCTTGAGGGAGCCGGCGAGGACGTCGGCGCCGTAGCGCCGCTGGAGCAGGTAGTAGATGACCATCACCGGGAGGGCGACCATGATCGCGGCGGCGCAGGTGATCTGGTAGCTGCTGCCGTACTGGAGCCCGACGAAGAAGTTCAGGGAGGCCGGCACCATCCGCTTCTCGGGCGAGGTGATCATGATGATCGCGAGCAACAGGTTGTTCCAGGTCCAGATGAACAGGATCGTCGCCAAGGCGAAGATCGGCGCCCCGGCGGTGGGGACGATCACCCGCCAGAGCGTCTGCCAGCGCGAGGCCCCGTCCACGGACGCGGAGTCGAGCAGTTCGCGCGGGAACGCGCGGAAGAAGGCCGCCATCCAGAACGTGCCGAAGGCCATCGAGCCGCCGATGTCGGGAAGGATCATCGCCCAGTAGGTGTCGATCAGTCCGATCGCGCGGAACTGGTGGTAGAGCGGGATGATCGTCGCCTCGTAGGGGACGATGAGCCCGACGAGGAACAGGTAGTAGATCGTCCGCGCGAACCTGAAGCGCATCGTGCCGATCGCGTAGCCGCTGAGGATCGAGAAGAATACCGACGCGACCACCACGACGACGGCGAGGAACATGCTGTTGAGCAGGGAGCGGCCGATGCCGGCGTCGGGGTCGGTCCACGCGGCCTTGAAGCTCCCCAGGCTCCAGTCAGAAGGCCAGGCCAGGCCGTACACCGGTACGCCCGGAGCGTTGAAGGCGACCAGCAGGGTCGAGACGAACGGGTAGACCGCGAACACCGCGAAGCACGCCAGGACGACGTAGGTGATCAGCTGCTCGCGACGGGCCACCATCAGGACTCGTCCTCCGTGCGGAGCGCCCGGTTGATGCCCAGCACGCCGACGAAGATGACCACGGTCAGCAGCACCGAGATCACCGAGCCCGGCCCGATCTCACGGATCTTGAAGACGTTGTTGTACATCAGCACGGCCGGGGTGGTGGTCTCGTAGCCGGGACCACCACCCGTCATGATCAGCGGCAGGTCGAACATCCGCATCGACATGATGAACGTCATCACCACGGCGACCCGCAGCTCGTAGGTGATCCCGGGCAGGGTCACCGCGAAGAACTCGCTCACCGCACCGGCGCCGTCGACGCGCGCGGCGTCGTACAGCTCTCGGGGGATGTGCTGGGCTCCCGACATCAGCATGACGAGGACGAATCCGAACGTCCCCCACATCGCGACGACTCCCAGGGACGGCAGGGCCCAGCCAGGCTCGCCGAGGAAGACCTTCTCGAAGTCGCCGCCGAGGAAGACCCTGAGCAGCTCGTTGAGCGAGCCGTTGAGCGCGTACAGCCAGCGCCAGGCGATGCCGACGACCGCGAGGGCGATCGTGTAGGGCAGGAAGTAGACGAAGCGGAACAGGCTCAGGCCGTGCACGCGGGTGCGGACGATGAGTCCCACCAGCAGCAAGGCGACCAGCACGGGCAGGACGCAGCCGAACCCCACGAACACCAGGCCGACCTTGAAGGCTTCCCACGTCCGAGAGTCGGTGAGCACCCGCTCGTAGTTGTCGAGCCCGACCCACGCCGGCACACCGAGCCCGTTCCAGCGGAAGAAGGACAGGCGCACGGTCGCCACGATCGGTACCAGCACGAACGCGACGTAGAAGACGAGTCCGGGCAACAGGAGCAGGTACGGCAGGATGCCGGCGTCCTGCGGACCACCGCGCCGTGGGGTCTCCTCGGGCGCCTCCGTCACCGGAGTGCGGTCGAGTGCCGCCGTCATGCCTCGGCTGTCGCCAGGCCGGTGATCACCCGCGCCTCGTCAGGGGAGGCGACCTCGCGACCCATCAGGTGCGCCAACTCGACCACCTTCTCCACCAACTCGGCATTGGACCGCGAGGGCGTCCCGTCCGGGAGGTAGGGGTTGTCCTCCCAGCCCACGCGCACGTGGCCACCCAGTCCCAGGGCCACCGCCAGGATGCGCCACTGCTGCTGTGAGTTCATCACACTGCAGTTCCAGTTGACCCGTTCGGGCAGGTGGTTCACCAAGTGGATCAGCGAGTCCGGCGTGGGCGGTGTCCACGCACCACCGGGCCAGCCGAGGAACAGCGTGGCCCAGATCGGGTCGTCCAGCAGCCCTTGGGCGCGGATGAACTCCAGGTTCCAGAAGGCGCCCGAGTAGAAGCACTCGAGCTCGGGCTTCACACCGTGCTCCTGGGCCGCCCTGCTGAACGCCTCGAGCTCGGAGCGCGGGTGGATCGCGTACTGCTCGTTGGCGGGGTACTCAGGGTCGGGGCGGAAGTACTCGTCGTGCACGTTGAAGGCGTAGGACATCATGTCCGGCTTCAGCGCCATCAGCGCGACCTTCTCCTCCAGGCGCGCGCTGGCGATCCCGAACTGGATGATCGCGTCGCGCTCCGAGCGGATCTTCTCGGTGAGGTCGGACCAGCCCTTGAAGTCGGTCTTCGACAACTGGCGGCCGTCCTCCTGGATCGAGTCCTCCAAATAGTGGACGCCGTGGTGGTGGACCAGGGACGCTCCGGCGTCGATCGCGCGGATGTACTCGTCGGCGACCGCGTCGACGTCGTCGATCGGCGGCATCCCCTTGAAGCCGGGATAGGACATCGAGCAGTCCACGGTCACGGTGATGATGACTTTGTCCATCGAGGGTCTTCTTTCCTACGCGCGTGAGGCGAGACGACGGTGCGAGACGAGGGCGAGAGTGGTGCCCGCCCACCAGGTCCTGGCGGGCGGGCACCGGGAGGGGCGCTACTCGCGGGTGGCCATGAAGTCGTCCCAGTCCTGCTGGATGGTCGCGTTGTACTCGGCCGGGGTGATCTCGCCGTTGTAGAGGCGCTGGGCCTCCGACTTCATCAGCTCGAACATCGTGGTGGTCGGCCAGTCCTCCCAGGTGAAGAGGCCGCCGTCGGCGCTGAGCCGTCCGTACTCGGTGACCATCTGCTTGAGCAGCGGGTCGTCGATCTCGGCGTTCTCACCAGCGAGGGTGGACGAGGGACGACCGGCGGCGATCTGGGCGGCGATGGCCTCGGGGCTGGCCGTCACGAAGTCGATGAACGCCGCCGCGCAGTCCGGGTAGTCGGTCTTCGAGGAGATCGACCACGGCAGGCTGTAGCCACCCACGGCCTGGTGCTTCCCGACGTCGCCGGCGGGGAAGAGCATGAAGCCCGCCGTGTCGCCCAGCGACTTGCTGACGTCGCCGAGGGCCCAGGTCCCGGTGATGAAGAAGACGGACTCGCCCTGCCCGAAGCGGGCCGTCGCATCGGCGAAGGTCGTCGCCAGGGCGTCCTTGTTGAAGTAGCCGCCGTCGACCCAGCCGACGAAGTCCTCGGACGCCTGCAGGTGCTCGTCGTCGTCGTACGTCGATCCCGGGGTGTTGTAGACCCAGGCGTTGATGTCGTCGGCGGTGACGTGCCAGCCGTTGAACAGCGAGATGTTGTGCAGCATCGGCCAGCCCTCGGAGTCACCGAGCATGACCGGCGTGATGCCGGCGGCCTTGGCCTTGTCGAGGGCGTCGAGGAAGACCGCCTGGTCGTCCAGCGTCGCCGGGTCGGTGATGCCGATCTCGGACAGGAGGTCCTTGTTGTAGAACACGCCGACGTATTGAGAGGCGGGGGAGACCGCGACCAGGCTGCCCTCGCCGAGCGTCTTCGCGTCGTCGGAGAACCGGTTCTGGTTGAGCATCGACTCGGGGAACTCGTCGAACCAGCCGAACGCCTCGGCGTAGGGGTCCAGGTCCTTGATCAGACCCGCCTCCCAGAGGGCACCGTTGATGGTCCAGCCCGGGTTGCCCATCACCACGTCGGGGGCGCTGTCGCTGGACATCTCGTTGGTGATCGTGGTCGAGGCCGAGCCCCAGTCCTTCTTCGAGACCTCGACCGTGACTCCCGGATTCGCGTCCTCGAACGCAGCCACGAGCTTGTCGAACTCCTGGGCGATGACCTCGCCCGCCTCGGACATGGCAGCCTTGATCGTGACGTCGTCGCCGTAGACGTCGCAGGACGTGCCGACGTTGTCCGGGGTCGCGCTGGTGTCGCTGCTGCTCTCCGAGCCGCCGCAGGCCGCGGTCGTCGCCGCCACGCCCAGTGCGAGAGCCGCCAGCCCCAAGGCCGAGCGATGGTTCCTGAACATCTTCCCTCTCCTACCCGGTTGCGAGATGTGTTGCGTGAGGCGAATCATGTTGCATGAAACGTGCTGTTACGACGGTCACAGTAGGCACTCCGCGGAGCGCGGTCAACGCATCCACGGCGAGAATTTCGTCCAATCTGGGTGTCAGGCGGCCTCTTCGCGGCACCATGTTGCGTCCGCTGCAACATAGTGGGAGAGTTCCTCCCGATGTGAGCAGCTCGTCTGGTGCAACACATGCGCCACACGACGCTGGGGAGGAGCCATCGTCGTCGTGAGTGTCGCGGGATCCACCAGCATGCGCGCCGCGGTCGTCTCGACGCTCCCGGCGACCTTCGTGCACCTCCTGGACGTGCCGGTGCCCATGCCGGGGCCGGCTGACGCGATCCTGCGGATCGAGGCCTGTGGGATCTGCGGCACCGACCTGCACATCCTGGAGGGCCGCTCGTACGCGCCGAGCCTCCCGTTCGTGCTCGGGCACGAGCCCGTCGGGGTCGTGGTCGAGACGGGCCCCGAGGCGCACGACTGGCTGGGCCGGCGCGCGACCATCACGCTCTTCACCGGCTGCGGCGCCTGTCCGCAGTGTCGGGTGGGGGACGAGCGCCTGTGCACGCGGCTGGTCTCGATCACCGGTGTCCTGGGGGAGTGGGGTGCGTACGCGACGTACGTCCGCGTGCACGCGCCCCAGCTCGTCGAGGTGCCGGCGGCCCTCGACCCGTTGTCCGCAGCGGGCCTGGTGGACGCCGGCGCCACCGCGGCCAACAGCGTCCGGCACGCGTTGACGCGACGTCCTGAACGGGCCCTCGTGCTCGGAGCCGGTCCGATCGGACACCTGTCCGCCGAGCTGCTGCGTCATGCGGGGGTCCCCGTCAGCCTCGTCGAGCCGCATCCCACGCGCCTCCAGGCGATCGCAGCCCTGGGATACGACGTCGCCGCCGAGCTCGACGTCGAGCACGCCGGTGCCGACGTGGTCGTCGACTGCACCGGTGCACCGGCGGCCGTCGGCCCCGGTCTCGAAATGCTGGGACCGCGGGGCCTCTACCTCCTCGCCGGCTACTCCCGCGTCCCCGACGTCGACTTCGCCGTGCTGGCCCGCAAGGAGGCCACGCTGCAGGGCATCCGATCCGGGAGCAGGGCCGACCTCGAGTCGATCCTCGATCTGGCCGCCGCGGGACTGATCCGCCTGCCCGAGACGGTCACCTGGCCACTCGAGCAAGTCAACGAGGCCCTGGCCGCTCTGCGCGCGGGCGAGGTCCCCGGCAAGGCGGTCGTCGTGCCCGACCAGAGAGGAACGCTGTGAAGATCGCGCTGGACCCAGCCCTCGCCTACGACCGGCCGATCGGCGCGGCGTTCGACCTCGCTGCCGCAGCCGGCTACGAGCACGTCGAGCTCAGCAACCGCCCCGACTTCGTGGCCGCGAACGCCGCCATCCCCGTCGCCCGCGACGACCTGCGGCTGGCCGCAAGGGCCGCGGAGTCGGCGGGAGTCGAGCTCGTCTCCCTGGCGGTCATCCAGCAGCTGGCCAGCCCGTCGCCCGACCTCCGGAGCCAGGCGGTCCAGTGGTGGCGGGAGGGTCTCCAGGCTGCCGTGGAGCTCGGCGTCCGACGGATCAACACCGAGCTCACCGGGACCCCGCAGCAGCCTCGCGAATGTCGGGAGTCGTTCCTCCGGTCCGTCGAGGAGCTCCTCCCGACCCTCGAGCGGGAGGACGTCGAGGTCGCCGTCGAGCCGCATCCGTGGGACTTCCTGGAGCAGACCGTGCCCGCAGTCGACCTGCTCAGGGAGATCGGCAGCCCGCGATTGCGCTACCTGCACTGCGTCCCGCACACCTTCCACCTGGGCGACGGCGTCGTCGAGCAGGTCGCGTACGCCGGCGGTTCGCTCGACCACGTCCACGTGGCGGACACGTTCCGGCCCGGACGCACGATCGTGAATCCGCCGGGCGTCGAGTGCCGGATCCACCAGCACTTCGACGTGGGACGGGGTGAGATCCCGTGGGCGGAGGTGCGCGACGCGCTCAGCGGGGTGGGCTTCGACGGCATCCTCACCGTGCAGGTCTTCTGCTGGAATGATGAGGCGGAGCGGTCGTTCCGCGCCAACAGGAGGGCGGTCGGCGAGCTCTTCGCACCGGGTTCGGAGGAGGTGCGCCATGACTGAGGTCGCGGGCGAGCGCGGACGACAGACCCCCTCCCCGATCCAGCGGGCGATGCGCGCCATCGAGCTGCTGGCGGCGCAGCCGCTGACCGCGGCCGAGGTGGCCCGCGAGCTGGGCATGAACCGCAGCACGTCCCTGAGGATGCTCAGTGAGCTGGTGACGACGGGCTATGTCGCCCGCGACCCCGCCAGCAAGAGGTTCACGACGGTCCAGGCCAAGTTCTTCGACCTGGTCACCATCAGCGAGCCGCACACCGACTGGAGCCAGATCATCGACCCGATCCTGTCGCGGATGCGCGACGAGTCGGGCGACTCGACGATCCTGGGCGTTCCGGCCAACGACACCATGGTCTATCTCGCCTTCTTCCCCACCCGTCACGTGGTGGCGGTCTCCGAGCAGCTGGGCACCGTGCGCCCCATGCACTGCTCGGCCCTGGGCAAGTCCTATCTCTCCGCCCTCGAGCCCGATGCGCTCGAGGCCGAGCTCGCGAGGCTGTCGTTCGAGGGCGGCACCGTCCAAGCGGCCCGGGGGCCGATCGAACTGCGCGAGCGACTCGACCGCGCGCGCGACCGCGGCTACGCGATCGACGCCGACGAGACCTTCGACGGGGTCCGCTGCGTCGCCGCCCCGGTGCGGATCCGAGGCTCCCTGATCGGCTCGGCCGGCATCTCGGGACCCGCCAGCAGGCTCCCCGAGGCGCGCCTGCACGAGCTCGGCGCCTACCTCGTCGACAACCTCGCCGGCCTGTAGCGCCGCGCCGCCCTGAGCGCGGCGGCTCAGTCCGCCAGCCAGGCGTGCACCAGCGGCACCACCGACGAGCCCTCGCCGCTAGCCGCTGCCACCCGCTTCATCGACCCGGCACGGATGTCGCCGACCGCGAAGACGCCCGCCATCGAGGTGGCCAGGCTCTCGGGCGGCAGGCCGTCGACCCAGTGCTCCTTGGGAACGTCGCGGCCGGTGAGGACGAAGCCGCGCTCGTCGCGGGCCACCCCGGTCGGCAGCCAGTCACAGTGCGGCTCCGCGCCCAGGAGCAGGAAGAGCCCCTCGGCGTTGCGTCGGACGACGTCCCCGGTGTCGCAGTCACGCACGTCCAGCCACTCGAGCCGACCCTCGCCGCCCGCCGCGACCACCTCGGCCCGGGTCTGCACGGTCACGCGCGGGCTCCACTGGATCTCGTTGACGAGGTAGGCCGACATCGTCTCCCCGAGTCCGGGGCGCCGGACCATGATCGTGACGCTCTTGGCGAAGCGCGCGAGGTGGAGGGCGGCCTGTCCGGCGGAGTTGCCGCCCCCGACCACGACCACGTCCTGACCCTCCATCTCCCGGGCGGCGATCATCGCGCTGCCGTAGACGACTCCGCGTCCGGTCAGGTCCTCGATGCCCGGCGCGCGGAGCTTGCGGTAGGCGACTCCGCTCGCGACCACCACGGCGCGGGCCCGGATGTCCCCGCCGTCGGTGTGCACGACGTGGTGGGCGTCCCCAGCGCCGATCCCGGTCGCCTCCCAGCCGGTGAAGAACCGGGTCCCGAAGCGGATCGCCTGGTTGCGGGCCCGCTGCGCCAACCGCATGCCGGAGATGCCGCGCGGGAAGCCGAGGTAGTTGCGGATCATCGAGCTGGTGCCCGCCTGTCCGCCCACCGCCTCCACCTCGACGACTACCGTGGACAGCCCCTCGGAGGCGCCGTACACGGCGGCCGCCAGGCCGGCGGGGCCTGCACCCACGATGCAGAGGTCGACCACGCTGTCCACCACGATGTCCTCGGGCCGGCCGTAGATCGCGGCGGCGACCTCGCGAACGCTCTGCGGTGCGTGGACACCCCGGTACGGCGACTCGACGAGCGGCCAGTGCTGGTCACCCTCGTGGCGGGCGACGATCTCGCGCCCCTCCTCGGAGTCGGGATGGAACAGGCGGTGGGGCATCCCCATCCGCGCCAGGAAGTCGCGGATCGCCAGCGTCAGGCCGTCCTGCTCCGGTGCGACCACGCGCACCGTGGTCACCTCCGGCTGGGCGACGGTCGACCCCCAGTCGGAGAGCAGCTCGCACACGGCCGTGTGGAACTCCTCGTCCCGCCGGCCCCGCGGCATGAGCAGGAAGGCGTCGTACTTGCCCTTCGCCAGACCGGGACGTAGCCGCTCGGCGTCGGCGAGGAACCGGTCCCAGGGCGCCGCGACCAGGCGCTTCGCGCTGGGCACCACCTGACGCCACACGTGGAACGCCTCCAGGACGCTGACGTCGTCGGCGGGGAACACCGACGAGTCGGCGACGTACATCGCGATCTGGCCGCCGGTCGCCTCGATCCGGGTCGACGCGTCGAGGGCCTCGCTCGACGAGCGAGCCTGGACGAGGTCGTAGTCGCGCGCGTAGCGGCCGAACTCGTCGAGGAGCAGATCCGCGTGGTCGTCGGACACCAGGATGATCGCCGGCTGCACCCCGCCAGTATCCCCGGCGACGGTGGCCGCGGTGCGAGACTGGGGCCCGTGCGCCTGCGCCTGGACCTCTCCTACGACGGGGCCGGCTTCCACGGCTGGGCCCGGCAGACGGGGCTGCGGACCGTGCAGGGCGAGCTCGAGGTGGCGCTGGGCACCGTGTTGCGGATCCCGCCTCCGCCCACGACCTGTGCGGGCCGCACCGACACCGGCGTCCATGCCCGCGGGCAGGTGGTGCACGTCGACCTCGACGAGGCGTCGGTGGCCGCAGCCGCGGGCCGGTCCGGGGGGAGGCCGGTCGACGCGCTGCGCCGCCGGCTCGACGGCGTGCTCGCCGACGACCTCCGGGTACGCCGCGTGGTCGCTGCCCCACCCGGCTTCGACGCCCGCTTCTCGGCACTCTGGCGCCGCTACGCCTATCGCATCGCGGACCGGGCGGAGGCGGTCGACCCGCTCGCCCGCGGGCACGTGCTGGCCTGGCCGCGACCCCTCGACGCCGAGGCGATGGACGACGCCTCCGTCCCGCTGCACGGCACCCATGACTTCGCCGCATTCTGCAAGCGACGAGAGGGGGCCGGCACGATCCGCACCCTGCACGAGTTGGCCTGGACCCGCCGTGACGACGGGGTCCTCGAGGCCAGGGTCCGCGCCGACGCGTTCTGTCACCACATGGTGCGCTCCCTCGTCGGCTGCCTCGTGGCCGTCGGCGAGGGCCGCCGCCCAGCCACGTGGCCGGCCGAGGTGCTCGCCGCGGCCGTGCGGGACCCAGCGGTGGCGGTCGTGCCTCCGCACGGGCTCACCCTGGAAGAGGTGGGCTACCCGGCCGACGACGAGCTCGCCGGTCGGGCCGAGATCACCCGCCGACCACGCGAGGCTGGTGGGGCGGCATGAGTCCGCTCGGGGGAGCCGTGGTCGTGGTGCTCGGCATGCTCCTCTCGGTCGGGGCGGTGGTCGCCCCGGCCCAGGCGGACGCGACGCTCGACGGGGTGCGCGTCCGCACCACGGCTGACACCACCCAGGCGCTCACCGTCAACCACACGCGCGGCCACCACGCCCGGGTGACCTACTGGACCCGGGCGCCGGGCGGTCCCTGGAAGGAGAGGTGGGTGGCCGCCGACGGCCGGATCGGGTACGGCGGCCTGGTGCGGGCGGCATACCGGCGTCAGGGCAGCGGCACCACCCCGCTCGGCACCTTCCGGCTGCCGTGGGCCTTCGGCCGGCATCCTGCCCGTGACGCAGGAGACCTGCGCTACCACCGGATCCGGCCCGGTGACTACTGGGTGCAGGACAACGCCTCCCGTCACTACAACCGCCTGCGCAACCGCGCCCAGGGCGGATTCCGGTGGTGGCTCCCGTCGAGCGACCCGAACTCGTCCGAGCGCCTGATGTCCTATCCCGTGCAGTACGAGTGGGCCATCGTGACGGCGTTCAACAAGGATCAGGTGCGACACCGCGGATCCGGGATCTTCGTCCACGTCAACGGTCGTGGAGCGACGGCCGGATGTGTGAGTGCGCCGCGGGCCTTCGTGCGGATGCTGGTGCGTCGACTGGACCCCTCGCGTCGGCCGGTCGTGGCCATCGGCCGGTAGCCCTCCGGGACCGAGCGCGGCCGGTGCGTCGGTGGGTGCGTCGCGCGGTCCCCCCTCGGTAGGGTGCGAGGGAATCCCCCCAGCGAAACGGAGACGTGAGATGTCCGATCCATCAGCCTCTGCCGCTTCGACCCCGACCGGGGGTCGCAAGGCCTCCGGCTCGGGATCCGCCCGGATCATCGGGATCATCACCATGATCGTGGGCATCGTGATGGTCGTCGCGGGTGCCTTCACGTGGGTCGTGGTGCAGCAGACCCTCGCCGACCAGAAGATCGTGGTGTCCGACGACGCCGACATGTTCGCCGGCAGCGACGTGAACGGGCCGTTCACGGCGTACTCGCAGGCCATGGTCATCGGCAAGCACGCCACCGAGGCAGCAGGTGGCAAGACCTACGCCGAGCTCGACCGCGACGATCCGAACCGCGACACGGTGATGAACGCCTCGTTCCTGCAGGCCAGCCTCTTCACATCGGTGGTGGCCTTCGGAGTGGCGTTCATGGCCTTCGTGCTCGGCATCGTCCTGGCCCTGATCGGGTCGGTGCTGATGAAGCTGCCGCGCGCGGCCTGACGACGACAGACGGCGGGGTCGTGGGTGGAGGCTGAGCACTACTTCACCGCCGACCCCTCCGTGCCGTTCGCGCGCGAGCCGATGCGTGCGGACGTCTGGGGCCGTGCGCTGACCCTGAGCACGGGCACGGGGGTGTTCGCGCGCGGACGGCTCGATCCCGGCACGGCCGTGCTCTTCCGGGAGACGGACCCGCCTCGGGAGGGCCGGATCCTCGACCTCGGCTGCGGCTACGGCGTGATCGGGCTGGCGATCGCGGCGGTGTCGCCCCTCACGACGGTCACGGGCATGGACGTCAACGAGCGCGCGGTGCTGCTCGCCAACGAGAACGCCGAGGCGCTGGGTGTGGCGGACCGCTTCCACGCCGTGACGCCCGGAGCGGTCCGGGTCGACGCGACGTACGACGAGATCTGGTCCAACCCCCCGATCCGGATCGGCAAGCAGGCCCTGCACGACCTGCTGCGCGGGTGGCTCGCGCGGCTGGCGCCCGAGGGCCGGGCGGTTCTCGTGGTCGGCAAGAACCTCGGGGCCGACTCTCTGCAGCGCTGGCTGGGCGAGCAGGGCTTCCCCACCACGCGGCTGGCGTCGGCCAAGGGGTTCCGGGTGCTCGAGTCGCGGCCGGCCTGACCGCCATCGCGGGGACCGGGCAGGATGGTGGTCATGAGCTACGAGGCCGCCAGCGACCGTTACGACACCGACCACTTCCGCCACTGCGGGCGCAGCGGCCTGCAGCTGCCGGCGCTGTCCCTCGGCCTCTGGCAGAACTTCGGGACGGACCGGCCGGAGGAGACCCAGCGAGCGATCCTGCGTCGCGCGTTCGACCGCGGGGTCACCCACTTCGACCTCGCGAACAACTACGGCCCGCCGTATGGCCGGGCCGAAGAGAACTTCGGTCGCTACCTCGCCGACGACTTCCGTCCCTACCGCGACGAGCTGGTGATCTCCACCAAGGCCGGCTACGACATGTGGCCGGGTCCCTATGGCCAGGGCGGGGGCTCGCGCAAGTACGTGCTGGCGTCCCTCGACCAGTCGTTGGTCCGGATGGGCCTGGACTACGTGGACATCTTCTACAGCCACCGCTTCGACCCCGAGACCCCGCTCGAGGAGACCATCGGGGCGCTGGACACCGCGGTCCGGTCGGGACGGGCACTGTATGTCGGCATCTCGTCGTACTCCGCCGAGAAGACCGCGGAGGCGGCGGTGATCGCCCGCGACCTCGGCACGCCCCTGCTGATCCACCAGCCGTCGTACAACATGTTCAACCGCTGGATCGAGGGCCCGGTGCTCGATGAGCTCGAGCGCCAGGGGATGGGCTGCATCGTCTTCACCGCGCTGGCGCAGGGCCTGCTGACCGATCGCTACCTGAAGGGCGTGCCCGACGACTCGCGGGCCGCCAGGGAGAACTCGTCGTTGACCGGCCTCGACGCCTCCGTGCTCGACCGGGTGCGGGCCCTCAACGAGATCGCCGGCCGCCGCGGCCAGAAGCTCGCCCAGCTCGCCCTCCAGTGGGCGCTGCGGGATCCCCGCGTCACGTCCGCGGTGATCGGCGCCTCGTCGGTCGGGCAGCTGGACACCAACCTCGACGCGCTCTCCTTCCCGCCGCTCAACCAGGAGGAGCTGGCCGAGATCGACCGGCACGCGGTGGAGTCTGGCGTGAATCTCTGGGCGCGCTCCAGCGACGCCTGAGCCCTTCCCCGCAAGGGGTTTCGCGCTCGTCAGGACTCGCTCGCGGTCTGTAGTGAGTGCTACACTCATTGTTTGTAGCGACTGCTACAGAAGGCAAAGAGGAGATGACTCAGATGTTCGGCGCGTTCCTGCTTCTCGGGGTCGCGATCGCGGTCGAGGTAGTGGCGACCGCGCTGCTTCCCAAGACGGACGGCTTCACCCAGCCCGGGTGGGCTGCTCTGGTGATCGTCGGCTACGGATTCTCGATCTGGCTGCTGACCCTCGTGGTCAGGGACATGCCGGTCTCGGTCGCGTATGCCGTGTGGTCCGGCGCCGGTACGGCCCTGGTGGCCGTCGTCGGCCTGCTCTTCCTGGGGGAGTCCATGACGTGGGTCAAGGTCGCGAGCCTGGCGATGATCATCGCCGGCGTCGTCGGCCTGAACCTGGTCGCCACGTCACACTGACGCGGCAGCAGATCTCGGTGGTCGAGCCGGGCGAGCCGCCAGGCGAGCCCGTGTCGAGACCCCTGCACCGGTCACGGGGTCGCGGGGGCTCGACCAGCGAAAGCCGAGGGGCCGTCCTCGACCGGCGGAAGCGCGGAATGCAGGTGCCGCGAGCGACCGTCGTACCGGAGAATCGGGTCTCGTGGGTCATGTCGACGTCGCGGGAGTCCGCTACGAGCTGCCGGACGGTCGGGTCCTGCTCGACGACGTCTCGTTCCGCGTCGGGGAGGGCGCCAAGGTCGCCCTCGTGGGCGCCAACGGCGCGGGCAAGACCACGCTCCTGCGGATCATCACGGGCGACCTGCAGCCACACGCCGGCGTGGTGACCCGTTCGGGCGGTCTCGGGGTGATGCGTCAGATGGTGGGAGCAGGCGTCGGGAGCGGCGACGGCGATCCGACCGTCGCCGACCTCCTCCTCTCGGTCGCACCCGCGCGCGTCCGCGTGGCCGCGGTCGAGGTCGACCGGTGTGAGCGCGCGCTGATGGAGGTGGACGACGAGGAGTCGCAGCTGCGCTATGCGAGCGCCCTGGCGGAGTACGCCGACGCGGGCGGCTACGACGTCGAGGTCACGTGGGACGTCTGCACGGTCAAGAGCCTCGGCGTGCCCTACGACCGGGCGAAGTACCGCTCCCTCTCGACCCTCTCCGGCGGCGAGCAGAAGCGGCTGGTCCTGGAGTGCCTGTTGTCCGGTCCCGACGAGGTGCTCCTCCTCGACGAGCCCGACAACTTCCTCGACGTCCCGGGCAAGGTCTGGCTCGAGGGCAGGATCCGCGAGTCCGACAAGACGATCCTCTACATCAGCCACGACCGGGAGCTGCTCGACAACACCGCGACCCGGGTGGTCACGGTCGAGCTCGGGGGCGCGGGCAATCTGGTGTGGACCCATCCCGGCGGCTTCGCGTCGTACCACGAGGCCCGGCGCGATCGGTTCGCGCGCTTCGAGGAGCTGCGCCGGCGCTGGGACGAGGAGCACGCCAAGCTCAAGGCCCTGGTGCAGATGTACAAGCAGAAGGCGGCCTACAACGACGGCATGGCCTCGCGCTACCAGGCGGCCCAGACCCGGCTCCGCAAGTTCGAGGAGGCGGGTCCGCCGATCGAGCAGCCGCGTGAGCAGCAGGTCAGGATGCGGCTCAAGGGGGGACGCACGGGCAAGCGTGCCGTGGTGTGCGAGCGGCTCGAGCTGCGCGGGCTGATGAAGCCCTTCGACCTGGAGGTCTGGTACGGCGAGCGCGTCGCCGTGCTGGGATCGAACGGCTCCGGCAAGTCCCACTTCCTGCGGCTGCTCGCGGCCGGCGGCAGTGACCCGGACAAGGAGCACCAGCCCGTCGACACCGTCGAGATCGCGCCCGTCGACCACGCGGGCAAGGCCAAGCTGGGAGCCCGGGTGCGGCCCGGCTGGTTCGTGCAGACCCACGAGCATCCGGAGCTCGTCGGCCGGACCTTGCTCGAGATCCTGCACCGCGGGGACGAGCACCGCGAGGGGATGGGTCGCGAGGCCGCTGCCAGGGTCCTTGACCGCTATGAGCTGGCGCACGCGGCCGAGCAGCGCTTCGAGTCGCTCTCCGGTGGGCAGCAGGCCCGCTTCCAGATCCTCCTGCTGGAGCTGTCCGGAGCGACCCTGTTGCTGCTCGACGAGCCCACCGACAACCTCGACGTCCAGTCGGCCGAGGCGCTGGAAGCAGGTCTGGAGTCCTTCGAGGGCACCGTGCTGGCCGTGACCCACGACCGCTGGTTCGCCCGCGGCCTGGACCGCTTCCTCGTCTTCGGCGCGTCCGGCGACGTCTACGAGTCTGACCAGCCCGTGTGGGACGAGGGACGGGTCGAGCGGGTCCGCTGACCCCATGGTCAGCGGACCCGCCTGCCCCCTGCTTCCGAGCCTCGCGCCCTAGGAGTTGGTGCTGTCGGCGTCGGAGTCCAGCTTCAGGGTGACGGTGTGCTCCTCGTCGTCACGGGTGTAGGTGACGGTCACCTCGTCACCCGGGCGGTAGGACCGCACGGTCGCCACCAGAGAGTTCGCTCCGGTGATCAGGTGGTCGTCGACCTTGGTGATCACGTCGCCGTCCCTCAGGCCGGCACCGTCGGCGGCGGAGCCCGCGCTGACCTCGCGCACCTGGGCGCCGTCGGCGACCAGGGCGCCGTTGTTCGCCGCGACGTCCTCGACGGAGATGCCGAGCCGCGCGTGGGTCGGGGTCTCGCCCTTGATCATCTGCTCGATCACCGGCATCACCTCGTCGATCGGGATGGCGAACCCGAGGCCGATCGAGCCGGACTCCCCGCCCGACTGGGTGGTCTGGATCGAGGCGTTGATGCCGACGACGTTGCCGTTCATGTCCACCAGCGGACCGCCGCTGTTGCCGGGGTTGATCGCGGCGTCGGTCTGCACGGCCGGGTAGACGGTGCTGTTGCCCTGGCCGTCGGAGCCCACGTCGACGGGGCGGTTCAAGGCGCTGACGATGCCGCTGGTCACGGTGGCGTCCAGCCCGAACGGCGAGCCGATCGCGACCACGCTCTGGCCGACCTGCAACGAGGACGAGGAGCCGATGGTGGCCGGGGTCAGGCCGCTGACGTCCTCGGCCTGGATCACGGCCGTGTCCGTGAGCGGGTCGGTGCCCAGGATCGTGGCCTTGGCGTGGGAGCCGTCGTTGAACTTGACCTCCAGGGTGCCGCCGTCGCCGGCGAGCTCGACCACGTGGTTGTTGGTGAGGATCTGGCCATCGGAGGAGAGGATGATGCCCGAGCCCGAGCCGGAGCCCTGGGCGCCGGCGACGTCGATCTCGACGACCGAGGGAAGGACCGCGGCCGCGACCGACTCCACCGAGCCGTCGCCGGACCGGGCGGCCGAGCTGTCGACCACCGGCGAGGTCGACCTCGGCGAGGCGGACGCCGTGGCGGTGTCCTCCTGCTGGGCGGTCCACAGCGCGGCGCCGGCGACGCCCGCGCCCCCGCCGACCAGGAGCGACGCGGCGACCACACCGGCGGCCAGGCCGACCCGACGCGGCGTCTTGCGCGCCGTCACCGGCTGGGTCGGCACCGGCTGCGTCGCGACGGTCGCACGCTCGTAGGGCACCTGGATCGGCTGGGTGTGCTCGGGCTGGGCGTACGGCGCGTGGTGCTGGCCGGCGGCGGGGCCCGGCGTGGCCCACGAGTCCCCCAGGGGGTGCGGCTGGTGCGGGTGCGGCTGGGGCTGGTGCGGCGGCTGCGGGTTCTCGGTCACGTGTCCCAGCGTCGTCCCTCTGCCTGTGACCAGGCTGAGAGACCGCTGGGCGTCTTTTGAAAGATCGCGTCTCGGCGGAGCCGGGTCAGCCGGCCTCGCCGCGGTGGACGACCGTGACCGGGTCACCGGGCCTGACTGTGCCGGACCGCACGACCCGCGCATTGAAGCCCCGCAGTCGCAGCGGCTTGCCGTGCTCGCCGTTCACGAACAGCATCGCCTCCTCGCCGAACCGGCGGGTGAACTTGGCGCAGCCGTTGTGGGGCTTGGTCGAGACCTCGATCACCGGACCGTTCTCGCCGCCGAAGCGCAGGCGCGACCCGGCGGGCAGGTTGGCCACCGAGATGTCCAGGTCGACGTAGAGCTGGTCACCCGCCAGCGCCTGCTCCTCGTCCGTGCCGCCGATCAGACCGACCATCCGGGCGCTCATCACCGTCACCTGGGCGTCCAGGTGACGGCCGTCGGCGATCGCCCGCGACGTGGCGCGCGAGAGCCAGTTGTCACCCACGAGACCGTCGGCGGTGTCGAGGCTCCCCTCGGCGAGGATCTCGCGGGCCAGGGTCTCGGGCCGGCGTACGACGAGGGTCAGCGTCCCCTCGTCCGCGGGTGCCGCCCGCAGGTGGTCGAGGGCGCCGACCAGCTCTGCGGTGCTCCGGTGCGCCTCGGCGGCCGTCACGGACACGGGTCAGGCCCAGCGGACGTCGCGCGGGACGAAGTCCACGGTGCGGTCTCCGGTGTAGATCTGCTTGGGGCGGGCGATCTTCTGCTCGCCGTCCTGCACGAGCTCGAGCCACTGGGCGAGCCAGCCGGGGGTGCGGCCGATCGCGAAGAGCACCGTGAACATCTCGGGCGGGAACTGGAAGGCCTCGTAGATGAGCCCGGAGTAGAAGTCGACGTTGGGGTAGAGCTTGCGCTTGATGAAGTACTCGTCCTCGAGGGCGATCTTCTCCAGCTCCTGCGCGATCTTGAGGAGCGGGTTGACCCCGGTCACCTCGAAGACGTCGTCGCAGGCCTTCTTGATCAGCTTCGCGCGGGGGTCGTAGTTCTTGTAGACCCGGTGGCCGAAGCCCATCAGTCGCTCGTTGCCGTTCTTGACGCCCTCGATGAACGCGGGGATAGCCTCCATCGAGCCGATCCGGCGCAGCATCCGCAGCACCGCCTCGTTGGCGCCGCCGTGGAGCGGGCCGAAGAGCGCGCCCACGCCGGCGGCCACCGCCGAGTAGGGGTCCACCTGGCTCGAGCCGACGGAGCGGACGGCGTTGGTGGAGCAGTTCTGCTCGTGGTCGGCGTGCAGGATGAACAGCACGTCCAGCGCCTTGACCAGTCGCTCGTCGGCCTCGAACTTCTGCTCGCTCATCTTGAACAGCATCGAGAGGAAGTTGGCGGTGTAGCCCAGGTCGTTGTCGGGGTAGACGTAGGGCTTGCCCTGGGCGTGCCGGAACGACCACGCGCCCAGCGTGGGCATCTTGGCGATCATCCGCACGATCTGGATGTGGCGGTTGGCGGCGTCGTGGATGTTGCGGGCGTCGGGGTAGAACGTCGAGAGCGCACCCACCGAGGCCATCAGCATGCCCATCGGGTGGGCGTCGTAGCGGAAGCCCTGCATGAAGCTGCGGACGTTCTCGTGGACGAAGGTGTGGTAGGTGATCTCGTGCACCCACGCGTCGTACTCGGCCTTGCTGGGGAGGTGGCCGTAGACCAGCAGGTAGGCGACCTCCAGGAACGTCGAGCCCTCCGCCAACTGCTCGATCGGGTAGCCGCGGTACTCCAAGATCCCCTTGTCGCCGTCGATGTAGGTCACCGAGCTCTTGCACGACGCGGTGTTGACGAAGCCCGGGTCGTAGACCGCGAGTCCGGGCTCCTCGGCGTCCGTCCTGATCTGACCCACGTCGGCGGCCCGGATGGTGCCGTCGGTGATCGGGAGGAGGTACTCCTGGCCCGTCCGGTTGTCACGGACGGTGAGGGAGGACTCGCCATTCGGGGTTCCGGGCACGGTGACTCCTTCGTACGCACACAGCAGGGGAACCGGTCGCGGCACGCGGGTCACGCGGGGGTTGCCGACCCCGGTTCGTCCTCCTCAACCTAGACCGCTGCTCCCAGGGGCGCGAACGGCGGTCTCGTTTTGACCGGGTGGAGAGGCCGCCCGTAGACTTGCCGGTCGCGTCTCCTGCCGCGTCTCGCCACCCCCGCACGGGGACGAGGTGCAGACCCGGTCCCGTGTGCCCCGCCGTGGGTGGACGGCAGCCGGGCAGTGTTCGTCAGAAGACGAGGCCCCACCCCTCGGCCGCGGAACCCCGCGGGCGATCCACGAACGAGAAGGTAGCAACCGTGCGCACCTACAGCCCCAAGCCGGGCGACATCCAGCGCGACTGGCACGTCATCGACGCCACCGACGTGGTGCTCGGACGCCTCGCCGTCCAGACCGCCAATCTCCTGCGCGGCAAGCACAAGCCGATGTTCGCCCCTCACGTCGACACCGGCGACTTCGTCATCATCGTCAACGCCGAGAAGGTCGCCCTGTCCGGCGACAAGGCCGTCAGCAAGATGGCCTACCGGCACTCGGGCTACCCGGGCGGCCTGCGGGCCACGCCCGTCGGCGAGCTCCTCGAGAAGGACGCCCGCAAGGTCGTCGAGAAGGCCGTCTGGGGCATGCTCCCCAAGAACCGTCTGGGTCGTCAGCAGCTCAAGAAGCTCAAGGTGTACGCCGGCCCCACTCACCCGCACCAGGCCCAGAAGGCCGTCCCGTTCGAGATCTCCCAGGTCTCTCAGTAAGCACGCGAAGGACTTTGCAGTCGTGACTGACACCACCAACGAGACCACCGACCTCGACGTCGACGAGACCTACACGACCGACGAGCGAGGCGTCGCCTACAGCTCCGAGTCCGCTCCGTCCGCCGACGCGCCGCTGCGCCCGGCCACCATCGCCCCCGCGGCGGCCACCGGCCGGCGCAAGGAGGCCGTGGCCCGGGTCCGCATCGTGCCCGGCACGGGGCAGTGGCGCCTCAACGGGCGCACGCTCGACTCCTACTTCCCCAACAAGCTGCACCAGCAGGTCGTCAACGAGCCCTTCGTGGCGACCCAGCTCGAGGGGCGCTTCGACGTGATCGCCCGCATCCACGGCGGCGGCATCACCGGCCAGGCCGGTGCCCTGCGGCTCGGCGTGGCGCGTGCGCTCAACGACGTGGACGTCGAGGCCAACCGCCCGGCCCTGAAGAAGGCCGGGCTGCTGACCCGCGACGCCCGCGTGATCGAGCGCAAGAAGGCCGGCCTGAAGAAGGCCCGCAAGGCGCCCCAGTACAGCAAGCGCTGATCGCGGACGGTCGAAGCACCACGGTGGCCCGACTCTTCGGCACCGACGGGGTCCGGGGTCTCGCCAACGGCGACCTCACGGCCTCGCTCGCCCTCGACCTGTCGATGGCGGCCGCCCATGTGCTGGCCGACCGCGGCGAGTTCGAGGGGCACCGCCCCCTGGCCGTCGTGGGGCGCGACCCCCGCATCTCGGGGCAGTTCCTCGAGGCCGCGGTGGTCGCGGGGCTCGCGTCGTCGGGGGTGGACGTCCTCCTGCTCGGCGTCCTGCCGACTCCGGGGGTCGCCTACCTCACCGGCACCCTCGGGGCGGACTTCGGCGTGGTCCTCTCGGCGTCGCACAACCCGATGCCCGACAACGGCATCAAGATCTTCGCCCGCGGCGGGCTCAAGCTCGACGACGCCATCGAGATCGCGATCGAGCGTCGACTCACCGAGGAGTTCGACCGGCCGACCGGGGCCGCCGTCGGCCGGGTCACGCCGTACCCCGCTGCGGTGCAGGAGTACGCCGCCCACCTGGTGCGCTCGATCGACCACCCGCTCGTCGGGCTGACGGTCGTGCTCGACTGCGCCGAGGGCGCCGCGTCGACCGTGGGGCCGCGGACCTTCGAGGACGCCGGCGCGCGGGTGATCGCGATCCACGCCGAGCCCGACGGCCTGAACATCAACGACGGGTGCGGTTCGACCCACCTCGATGCGGTGCGGGCCGCGGTGCTCGAGCGCGGCGCCGACGTCGGCTTCGCCGTGGACGGTGACGCCGACCGCTGCCTCGCGGTCGACCACGAGGGCACCGTCGTCGACGGCGACCAGCTGCTCGCGGTGCTCGCGATCGCCCGCCACGAGGCCGGCACCCTCGCCAAGGACACCGTGGTGGCCACGGTGATGAGCAACCTCGGGTTCGTCAAGGCGATGCGCGCCGCCGGCATCGGCGTGCGCCAGACCAAGGTGGGCGACCGCTACGTCCTCCAGGCCATGCAGGTGTCGGGCTACAACCTCGGGGGTGAGCAGTCCGGCCACGTGATCCTCAGCGACTACGCCACCACGGGCGACGGCCTGCTGACGGCCCTCCAGGTGCTCGAGCGGATGGTCACCACGGGCGAGGACCTCAAGACGCTGGCGAGCGTCGTGCAGCGCCTGCCCCAGACCCTGGTCAACGTCGACGGCGTCGACAAGAGCCGGGTCGAGGAGGACGGCATCCTCGCCGCGGCCGTGGCCGAGGAGGAGGCCGGCCTCGGCGACTCCGGCCGGATCCTGCTCCGGCCCTCCGGCACCGAGCCGCTCGTCCGCGTGATGGTGGAGGCCGCCACCCAGGAGGAGGCGGACGCGATCGCGTACCGCCTCGCCGAGGTCGTCCGCCGCCAGCTCACCCTCCTCCAGTGACCCCATCCTCGACAGGGTTTGCGCTCGCGCGTAATGAATAGTCAGAGCTTCCGCAGGCGGACGTAGCGGACCGAGTGGTCGCGGTCCTTGCGCAGCACCAGGTCGGCCCGGCTCCGGGTGGGCTGGATGTTGTGGCGCAGGTTGGGGCCGTTGATCGTGTCCCAGATCCGGGTCGCCTCGGTCACGGCCTCCTCGCTGGACAGGTCGCCGTAGCGGGCGAAGTAGGACGCCGGGTCGCGGAAGGCCGTCTCGCGTAGCCGCAGGAACCGCTCGACGTACCACTGCCGGATGTCGGAGGTGGCGGCGTCGACGTAGACGCTGAAGTCGAAGAAGTCGCTGAGCACCAGACCGGTGCGGCCGTCGTCGCGCAGCCGCGGCGGCTGGAGCACGTTGAGGCCCTCGACGATGACGATGTCGGGCCGCTTGACCACAATTCGTCGGTCGGGCACGACGTCGTAGACCAGGTGCGAGTACGTCGGCGCGCTGACCTCGTCGCGACCGGACTTGATGTCGATGACGAAGCGCAGCAGGGCTCGCCGGTCGTAGGACTCCGGGAAGCCCTTGCGGTGCAGGAGGCCACGGCGCTCGAGCTCGGCGTTGGGCAGCAGGAACCCGTCCGTCGTGACCAAGGCGACGTGGGGATGGGCCGGCCAGTGCGCGAGCATCTGCTGGAGCACGCGGGCGGTCGTCGACTTGCCGACCGCCACCGACCCGGCCAGCCCGATCACGAACGGCGTGCGCGGCGGCTGCGGCCGGTGCAGGAACTGCTCCTGCTTGCGGTGCAGGCGCCCGGCCGCCTTGACGCGCAGGCTGAGCAGCCGCGACAGCGGCAGGTAGACCTGCCGCACCTCGTCGAGGTCCAGCGCGTCGCCCAGACCCCGGAGCCGGGCCACCTCCTCGGCCGTCAGCGGGGAGTCCTCGTGCTGGGCGAGCGAGGCCCAGGTGTCCCGGTCGAGCTCGACGTACGGCGAGGGCTCGCGCTCGGCCGAGCCGAGAGCGGAGGCGTCGGGGGACGTTCCGGCCATGGTGCCCGGCATTCTTGCAGCCGCGCTGATCTGGTCGGGGCGTGGCCGGTGCCTCGATAGACTGCGGCCCATGTGCGGCATCGTGGGCTACGTCGGGGAGCGCCAGGCACAGGACGTCGTGATCGACGGCCTGCGCCGCCTGGAGTACCGCGGCTACGACTCGGCGGGCATCGCCCTCGTGCACGACGGGGAGGTGCTCTCCGACAAGCGCGCCGGCAAGCTGGCCAACCTCGAGAAGGCGCTCCACGAGCAGCCGCTGCCGCCCTCGACGACCGGGATCGGCCACACCCGCTGGGCCACGCACGGCGCCCCGACCGACGGCAACGCCCACCCGCACCTGGGCCGTCACGACCGGATCGCCGTGGTGCACAACGGCATCATCGAGAACTTCGCCGAGCTCCGCGACGAGCTCGAGCTCGCCGGGGTGCTGATGCGCTCGGAGACCGACACCGAGATCGCGGCCCACCTCATCGAGCGCGAGGTCGAGACGGGAGCCGACCTGACCACCGCCATGCAGCGGGTGTGCCAGCGTCTCGAGGGAGCGTTCACGCTGGTCGCGGTCGACGGTGAGGACCCGTCCCGGGTCGTGGCGGCCCGCCGCAACTCGCCCCTGGTCGTCGGGCTCGGCGAGGGCGAGAACTTCCTGGGCTCCGACGTGGCGGCGTTCATCGAGCACACGCGTGAGGCGCTCGAGCTCGCGCAGGACCAGGTCGTCACCATCACCCGTGAGGGCGTCGAGGTCAGTGGCTTCGACGGCACGCCCGCCGAGGGCAGTCGCTACCACGTCGACTGGGACCTGTCGGCGGCCGAGAAGGACGGCCACGACTGGTTCATGCGCAAGGAGATCTTCGAGCAGCCGCACGCGGTGGCCGACGCGCTGCTGGGCCGGCACGATGCCGAGGGTCGGCTCCAGCTCGACGAGATGCGCCTGACCGAGCAGGAGCTGCGGGAGGTCGACAAGATCATCCTGATCGCCTGCGGCACGGCGTTCTACGCCGGCCTGGTCGCCAAGTACGCCATCGAGCACTGGACCCGGATCCCCTGCGAGGTCGAGCTCGCCCACGAGTTCCGCTACCGCGACCCGATCCTGACGTCGACGACCCTGGTGGTCGCGATCAGCCAGTCCGGCGAGACCGCCGACACGCTGATGGCGATCCGCCACGCCCGCACGCAGGGCTCACGCGTGCTGGCGATCTGCAACACCAACGGCTCCACGATCCCGCGCGAGTCGGACGCCGTGATCTACACCCACGCGGGCCCCGAGATCGGCGTGGCGTCCACCAAGGGCTTCATCACCCAGCTGGTGGCGAGCTATCTCCTGGGGCTCTACCTCGCGCAGCTGCGCGGCACGAAGTTCCTCGACGAGATCGCCGACGTCGTGGGGGAGCTGCAGCAGATGCCGATGCACGTGCAGGCGCTGCTCGACCGCGCGGAGGAGGTCTACCTCCTCGCCGAGGAGCTGAAGGGGGCGCGGTCCGTGCTGTTCCTGGGCCGCCATGCCGGCTACCCGGTGGCGCTCGAGGGCGCCCTCAAGCTCAAGGAGCTCGCCTACCTGCACGCCGAGGGCTTCGCCGCCGGCGAGCTCAAGCACGGCCCGATCGCCCTGATCGAGGACGGGCTCCCGGTGTTCTGCGTGGTGCCGCCCCGTGGACGCGACCAGCTCCACGACAAGATGATCAGCGCGATCCAGGAGATCCGGGCCCGGGGTGCACGCACGATCCTCCTGGCCGAGGAGGGCGATCCGGCGGTCGCGCCGTACGCCGACTCGGTGATCTACCTGCCCCGCGTGCCGGTCCTGCTCCAGCCGCTCGTGGCGGTGGTCCCGCTCCAGCTGTTCGCCTGCCAGCTGGCCAGCAACCTGGGCCACGACGTCGACCAGCCGCGCAACCTGGCCAAGTCCGTCACGGTCGAGTAGGGCTCCCACCCGTGGCGGTGATCGGCGTCGGGATCGACGTCGTCGACCTCGAGCGGTTCGAGGACTCCCTCGAGCGCACGCCGGGCCTGGTCGAGCGGCTGTTCACCCCGGCGGAGGCCGCCCGCGGGCCGGCCTCCCTGGCGGCGAGGTTCGCCGCCAAGGAGGCGCTCGCCAAGGCCCTGGGTGCTCCCGGGAACCTGAGCTGGCACGACGCCGAAGTGGTGTCGGAGGAGTCCGGGCGCCCGGTCTTCACCCTACGCGGCACCGTGCGCGCCCGCGCCAGGCAGCTCGGGGCCGTGCACGTGCACCTGTCACTCTCCCACGACGCGGGGATCGCCTCGGCCGTCGTGGTGCTGGAGTCCTGAGGTTCCTAGAGCCGCTCGACGACCCAGTCGACGCAGGCGGTCAGCGCCTCGACGTCGGCCGGGTCCACCGCGGGGTACATCGCGATCCGCAGCTGGTTGCGGCCCAGCTTGCGGTAGGGCTCGGTATCGACGATCCCGTTGGCGCGCAGGGTCCTGGCCACCGCGTCGGCGCTGATCTCGTCGTCGAAGTCGATGGTCCCGATCACGAGGGAGCGGTGGTCGGGGTCGGCGACGTACGGCGTGGTGTAAGGGGTCTTCTCCGCCCAGCCGTAGAGCGCGTCGGAGGAGGCCGTGGTGCGCTCGACCATCGCCTGGAGCCCGCCCTGACCGTTCATCCAGTCGAGCTGCTCGGCCATCAGGAACAAGGTGGCCACCGACGGGGTGTTGTAGGTCTGGTTGAGCCGCGAGTTGGTGATCGCGGTGTCGAGGTCGAGGAACGCCGGCACGTGACGTCCGCTGGCCTTGAGCTCGGCGACCCGCTCGATCGCGGCCGGGGAGAGGAACGCCAGCCAGAGGCCACCGTCGGAGGCGAAGCACTTCTGCGGCGCGAAGTAGTAGGCGTCGACCTCGTCGAGCTCGACCGGGAGCCCTCCCGCTCCGGACGTCGCGTCGATCAGCACCAGGGCCTGCTCGGCCGTCGTGCCGGCGGGGCGCACGACCGGCGCCATCACGGCCGTCGAGGTCTCGTTGTGGGCCCAGGCGTAGACGTCGACGCCCTCCTCGGCCGCGGCCACCGGACGCGAGCCCGGCTCGCTGGCGATCACCGAGGGGTCCGCCAGCCACGGGGCCGCCTGGGCCGCTGCCGCGAACTTGGAGGAGAACTCGCCGAAGGACAGGTGCTGGCTGCGCTCGCGGATGAGGGCGTAGGTCGCGATGTCCCAGAACGCCGTCGCCCCGCCGTTGCCGAGCACGACCTCGTAGTCGGCGGGCATCGTGAAGAGCGTGGCGAGACCCTCGCGCACGCGGCCGACGACGGAGCGCACCGGCGCCTGGCGGTGGGAGGTGCCCATGAGGGACGTGCCGGTGGCGGCGAGGGCGTCGAGGTGGCCCGTCTGGATCTTCGAGGGCCCGGCGCCGAAGCGTCCGTCAGCGGGCTTGAGGTCGGCGGGGATCGTGAGGGCGTCGGTCATGACTGCCTTCCGGTGGTCTCTCGGGGTGGTCGCTGACGACGCTGTCAGAGGTCCTATTGTGGCAGGCCGGGCAGCCGCCGATCGCACCGAGGACACCCATGGACAGCGAGATCCGCCACACCACGGCGACGCCCCTGGGCGCCGGCGAGAGTGTGGTCCGGGTCCCGATCACCCATCCCGACGCGCAGCGGCTGATCGAGGAGATCCAGGCGGAGTACCGCGTGCGGTACGGCGGCTCGGACGACACGCCGTACGAGGACAGCGAGTTCGGGCCGCCGCGCGGCGCGTTCTACGTGGTCTATCGCGACGAGGTGCCCGTGAGCATGGGCGCGTGGCGCCGGCGCGACGACGTCGTCGCGGGTGGCACCCGGAACACCGCCGAGCTCAAGCGGATGTTCGTCACGCCGTCCGTCCGGCGTACGGGCCTGGCGCGGCGGTTGCTCGCCCACCTCGAGCGCACGGCCGCCGAGGCGGGCGTCGAGGTCGTCATCCTCGAGACCGGCCTCCCGCAGCCCGAGGCGATCGCGCTCTACGAGGCCGCCGGCTACGAGCCGATCCCGGGCTTCGGTCTCTACCGGGGCGACCCCGAGAACCGGTGCTACGCCAAGCTCCTGACCGGTCTCGGGTCCGGCCCCTCGTTGGGGGAGGGTCAGTCCGCCCAGGCAGGGTCCCAGCCGGGCACGGAGTCGGCCGGTCGCGACGCAGGGCCGGTGTAGACCGCCGACGGCCTGATCAGCCGGCCGGTGCGCTTCTGCTCGAGGATGTGCGCCGACCAGCCGGCGGTCCGCGCGCAGGTGAACATCGAGGTGAACATCGGCGCCGGCACCTCGGCGAAGTCGAGCACGATCGCGGCCCAGAACTCCACGTTGGTCTCCAGGACGCGGTCGGGCCGCCGCTCGCGCAGCTCGGCGAGGGCGGCCTTCTCGAGAGCCTCCGCGATCTCGTAGCGGGGTGCCCCCAGCTCGCGTGCCGTCCGGCGCAGCACCCGGGCGCGTGGGTCCTCGGCCCGGTAGACGCGGTGGCCGAAGCCCATCAGCCGCTCGCCCTGGTCGAGCAGCTCCTTGACATACGACGCGGCGTCGCCGTCGCGGTGCTCGACCTCCTCGATCATGTGCAGGACGCGGGACGGGGCGCCGCCATGCAGCGGGCCGCTCATCGCGCCGATCGCCCCGGAGAAGGCGGCCGCGACGTCGGCGCCCGTCGAGGTGATCACGCGGGCCGTGAAGGTCGAGGCGTTCATGCCGTGCTCGGCCGCCGAGCTCCAGTAGGCGTCGATCGCCTTCACGTGCAGGGGATCGGGGTCGCCCTTCCAGCGGATCAGGAACCGTTCGGCGAGGGTGTTGCCGCGGTCGACCTCGCGCTGCGGCACGATCGGCAGCCCGAGGCCGCGCGCCGCCTGCGCGGCGTACGAGAGCACCATCACCGCGACCCGGGAGAGGTCGAGGCGCGCCTGCTCGTCGCTGATGTCGTAGGTCTGCCGCATCCCCAGCATCGGTGCCAGCATCGCCACGCCGGCCTGCACGTCGGCGCGCACGTCACCGGTGTGGATCGGGATGTTGTAGGGCTCGGCCGGCGGGAGTCCGGGGTCGTAGGCGCCGTCGATGAGCAGCCCCCACACCTTCTCGAACGGCACTCGGCCGACCAGCTCCTCGATGTCGACCCCGCGATAGCGCAGCGCGGAGCCCTCCTTGTCGGGCTCGGCGATCTCGGTCTGGAACGCGACCACGCCTTCCAGGCCGTGGTGTACCTCGGTCATGTCGACTCCTCGTCGCTGGGTGGGCCGGGGGGTGCCCCCGGGCATTCTGCCTCGCGATAACCGGTGGCGTCATGGCGGTCGGAGCGGTCAGGCTGGTGGATCGTGGAGCTGCGCGAGTTCGGACCCGACGACGCCGAGGCGATCGGCCTGTACGTCGACCTCGACAACGCGCGCGGCGCCGAGCAGCCGTGGATGCACCCGGTCACGCCGTACCGGCTCGAGATGGCGATGCGGCACGGGTGGGACGGCGAGCCGGGCCGCCACTTCCTGGCGTTCGCGGGCGGGGTCTCCCAGCCGGTGGGGACGGTGGCGGTCTACCACTCCAGCTACGAGAACCTCGACTCGGCCTGGATCGCGATGGCCATCCACCCGGATCACCGCGGACAGGGCCACGGGCTGGCCGCCCTCGAGGCCGCCCACGACGTGGTGAGGGCGATGGGGCGCACGAAGGTCGGCTCCTTCGGCTGGGACAACCCGACCACGACGGCCTTCGCGGCAGCGGCGGGCTATGAGCCCAAGTCGCGGTCGGTGATGCGCCGACAGCACCTGGACGAGCTCACGCCGGGACTCGTCGACGGGCTCTTCGCCGAGGCGGAGGCGCATGCGGGCGACTATGAGCTGCTGCGGATCCTGGGACGCAGCCCGGACGAGCTGTTGGAGCCGCTGGTCTCGGCCACCGACGCGATCAACGACGCGCCGCTCGACGACCTCGACCTCGAGGACGACGTCTTCACCGTCGACCGCATCAAGGCCTATGAAAACGCCCAGATCGAGAGCGGCTACCGCTTCTATCGGGTCCTCGCCCGGCACCAGCGCACCGGCGAGATCGGCGGACTCTCGATCGTCACGGTGGACTCCACGCAGCCGGCGATCGGCGACCAGCACGACACCTCGGTCGTGCGCGCGCACCGCGGTCATCGGCTCGGCATGCTGCTGAAGGCCGACATGCTGCGATGGCTGGCGGAGGCCGAGCCCGAGCTGCGCACCATCGACACCTTCAACGCGGCGTCGAACGACCACATGGTCGCGATCAACAAGCTCCTGGGCTATCGGGTGCTGGCCGAGGAGCTCCTCTTCCAGCGACGGCTCTGATGGTCCGACACGGGACGGCCACCGACCCGGCCGCGGCCTAGCATCGGGGCCATGGAGGGGCACGACATCGCCGGACTCCGGCGCGAGTACGCCGACACCGGGCTCACCGAGTCCGACCTCGAGGCCGATCCCGTGTCGATGTTCCGGCGTTGGTTCGACCAGGCGCACGCCGCCGGTCTCCACGAGCCCAACGCGATGGTGGTCGCGACCGTCTCGCCGGACGGGGCACCGAGCGCACGGATGGTGCTGCTCAAGGGTTTCTCCGACGAGGGGTTCGTCTTCTTCACCAACCTGGCGTCCCACAAGGGTCGCGACCTCGCCGCCGAGCCGCGCTGCGCGCTGCTCTTCCCCTGGCATCCGCTCGAGCGGCAGGTGCGGGTGGAGGGGGTGGCCTCCCGGCTGCCGGCGCCCGAGGTGGCGGCGTACTTCCGGACCCGCCCGCGTGGCGCCCAGCTGGGCGCTCATGCTTCGCACCAGTCGCGGGAGGTCGCGTCCCGCGGTGCCTTGGACGCGGCGTACGCCGAGGCCGAGGCGGCCTACCCCGGCGAGGTGCCGGTCCCGGAGGAGTGGGGCGGCTATCGGGTGCGTCCCGAGTCCGTCGAGTTCTGGCAGGGGCGACCCGGCCGGATGCACGACCGCCTCGTCTACCGGCGTACCCCCGACGGCTGGGTGACCGTGCGGCTCGCGCCCTGACGAGCAGATCGGTCAGCCTCTTCCTGAACCTGTCGGCCCTCCCTAGGGCCGACATCTTCAGGGATCACCGGTCAGCCGGGGATTCCTCGGGGCAGCGGCCCGAAATCCGGTTGTGAGTGAGTCCTCACTCAGTTACGGTGGCGGGATGGCTCCCCGCGCACCGGCGATGGCTCCGGAGGATCGACGGCGGGCGATCGTGCAGGCGGTGATCCCGCTCCTGGTGGCCCGCGGCGGAGACGTGACGACCAAGGAGATGGCGCGAGCGGCGGGGATCGCGGAGGGCACCATCTTCCGGGTCTTCCCGGACAAGGCCGCCCTGCTGATGGCCGCCGCCCAGGAGGCGATGAACCCGTCGGGAGGCGCCGAGGCCTTCGACGCGGTGATGGCCGAGACCCCCGACCTGCGGGACCGCGTGATGCTGGTGACGGCCCGGGTGCAGGAGCGGATGCGGCTCACGATGGCTGTGCTGGTGGCCGTCCGGCCGCACCTCGCCGCCAAGTTCCACGAGGCCCACGTCAAGGGTGAGGCACAGCCCGGCCCGCCGCCGTTCGTGGTCCAGGCACACCTGGACCTCCACGAGCGGCTCACGCGCCTCTTCGAGCCGTACGCCGCGCAGCTCGCCGTCGACCCGCCGACGGCCGCGCTCGCGCTGCGCAGCCTGGTCTTCGGCTCGGCCCGTCCCGAGTTCGGCATGGAGCCGACGATGACCCCCGACCAGATCGCGGACGTGCTGCTCGACGGCGTCCGCACCCGACCCGACCCTCGGGAGAACTGAATGCTCCTCACCTTGGCGCGCACCTACCTCGCGCCCTACACGCGGCAGCTCACCGCGGTGGTGCTGTTGCAGTTCGTCGGCACGCTCGGCGCGTTGTACCTCCCCAAGCTCAACGCCGACATCATCGACAACGGCGTGGTCACCGGAGACACCGGCTACATCCTGCGCGTCGGCGGCCTGATGCTGGCCGTGGCCCTGGTCCAGGTGCTGTGCTCCGTGGGAGCGGTGTGGTTCGGTGCCCGGACGGCGATGGGGTTCGGCCGTGACGTGCGGGCCGCGATCTTCCACCGGGTCGGCTCGTTCTCCCAGCGCGAGGTCCAGGACTTCGGGGCACCGAGCCTGATCACCCGCGAGACCAACGACGTGCAGCAGGTGCAGATGCTCGTGCTGATGTCGTGCACCCTGATGGTGATGGCGCCGATCATGATGGTCGGCGGCATCGTGATGGCGATGCACGTGGACCTCGGGCTCTCCTGGCTGATCGTCGTCACGGTGCCGGTCCTCGCGGGTGCGATGGCGCTGATCATCACCCAGATGGTGCCGAGCTTCCGGCTGATGCAGACCCGCATCGACGAGGTCAACCGGCTGCTCCGCGAGCAGATCACCGGCGTCCGTGTGGTCCGCGCCTTCGTGCGAGAGGGCCGTGAGACCGAGCGCTTCGCGACGGCCAACGACGACCTCACGGCCGTGGCCACCCGGGCCGGTCGGTGGCTGGCCGGGATGTTCCCGGTCGTGATGCTGGTCGCCAACGTCGCGTCCGTCGCCGTGCTGTGGTTCGGCGGCCACCGGGTCGACTCCGGTGACATGGAGGTAGGCGCCCTGACGGCCTACCTGGCCTACCTCATGCAGATCGTGATGGCGGTGATGATGGGCACCTTCATGATGATGATGCTGCCCCGGGCGGCCGTCTGCGCCGACCGCGTCATGGAGGTGCTGGACACCGAGACCTCGGTGCCGCCGCCGGTCGACCCGGTCACCGACCTTCCGCTGCGCGGCACGGTGGAGTTCGACGGGGTCGAGCTCACCTATCCCGGGGCCGACGAGCCGGTGCTGCGCGACATCTCCTTCCACGCGGAGCCGGGGCAGACCGTGGCCGTGGTCGGCTCCACCGGCGCGGGCAAGACGACGCTGGTCAACCTGGTGCCACGCCTCTTCGACGTGACCGGCGGCGAGGTGCGCGTCGGCGGGGTCGACGTACGCCGGCTGGCTCCCGAGCGGCTCTCCTCGGTGATCGGGCTGGTGCCCCAACGTGCGTACCTGTTCTCCGGAACGGTCCGCTCCAACCTGCTGCACGGGCGGCCGGAGGCCACCGACGAGGAGCTGTGGGCGGCACTCGAGATCGCCCAGGCGGCCGACTTCGTGCGCGAGATGCCCGACGGTCTCGACGCCCCGGTCGCGCAGGGCGGCACCAACGTCAGCGGGGGCCAGCGCCAGCGCCTCGCCATTGCCCGGGCGGTGGTGAGAAGGCCGGACATCTACCTCTTCGACGACTCCTTCTCCGCCCTTGACCTGGCGACCGACGCCCGGCTCCGGGCGGCTCTGCGGCCGGCCACTCGCGACGCGACGGTGCTGATCGTCGCCCAGCGGGTCACCACGATCCGCGATGCCGAGGTGATCCTCGTGCTCGAGGACGGCGCCGTCGTCGGCCGCGGCACCCACGACGAGCTGCTCGGGACCTGCGAGACCTACCAGGAGATCGTCGCCTCCCAGCTCAGCGCGGACGAGGCGGCATGAGCGAGGAGACACCTGTCACCCGGGAGGGCACCTCGGGCCAGCTCAAGGAGACCGAGCGGATCACCCAGGGCCCCGGCCCCGGCCCCGGCCGCGGTCCGATGGGCGGAGGCATGGTTGGCCAGAAGGCCAGTGCCTTCGGCCCGTCGGCCAAGCGGCTGGTTCGTCAGTTGGCGCCGGAGCGGACCAAGGCGATCCTGGTCGTGCTGCTCGCCGTCGTCAGCGTGGCGCTGATGTCGATCGGTCCGCGGATCCTGGGTCGGGCCACTGACCTGATCTTCGCGGGCATCCTCGGGCGCAACATCCCGGCGGGGGTGACCCAGGAGCAGGCGGCGGAGGCGCTCCGGGCCCAGGGCGAGGTCCGGCAGGCCGACATGATCGCCTCGATGCAGCACCTGGTGCCGGGCCAGGGCGTCGACTTCACCGCCGTCGGCCACGTGCTCCTGCTGGTGCTGGCGGTCTACGTCGCGGCGTCGCTGCTGGCGTGGCTCCAGGGGTACCTGCTCAACGATGTGGTCCAGGGGACCGTGCGCCGGATGCGGGCCGAGGTCGAGGACAAGGTCAACGCGCTGCCGCTGAGCTACTTCGACCAGCAGCCGCGCGGCGAGCTCCTGAGTCGGGTCACCAACGACATCGACAACATCAGCCAGAGCCTCCAGCAGACGATGAGCCAGCTGCTGACCTCGCTGCTCACCGTGGTGTTCGTCGTGGTGATGATGTTCTCGATCTCGTGGCAGCTCGCGCTGGTGGCCCTGATCACCGTGCCGATCACGATGGTCGTCGCGTCCGCGGTGATGAAGCGCAGCCAGGGGATGTTCATCGACCAGTGGCGGCGCACGGGTCGGCTCAACGCGCACATCGAGGAGACCTTCTCGGGACACGCGCTGGTGAAGGTGTTCGGGCGTCAGGACGAGGTCGAGCGGATCTTCGCCGAGGAGAACGAGGAGCTGTTCCGGGCGTCCTTCGGGGCGCAGTTCGTCAGTGGGCTGATCATGCCGACGATGATGTTCATCGGGAACCTCAACTACGTGGTGATCGCCGTCCTGGGCGGGCTCAAGGTGGCCAACGGGTCGATCTCGCTCGGCGACGTGCAGGCGTTCATCCAGTACTCCCGGCAGTTCACCCAGCCGCTCACCCAGGTGGCCTCCATGGCCAACCTCCTCCAGTCGGGCGTCGCCTCCGCCGAGCGGGTCTTCGAGCTGCTCGACGCCGAGGAGCAGGCGCCCGACCGGAGGGACGGGAGCCTGGCGGACCCCGAGGACACCAGGGGCGCGGTCCGGTTCGAGCACGTCTCGTTCGCCTACTCGCCCGATCGGCCGCTGATCGAGGACCTGTCCCTCGTCGCGGCCCCGGGGCAGACCGTCGCGATCGTCGGACCCACCGGGGCCGGCAAGACGACCCTGGTCAACCTGGTGATGCGGTTCTACGACCTCGACGCGGGGCGGATCAGCCTCGACGGGGTGGACATCGCGTCGGTGCCGCGGGCCGAGTTGCGCCGGCGCACGGGCATGGTGCTGCAGGACACCTGGCTGTTCGCCGGGACGATCCGCGACAACATCGCCTACGGGCGGCCCGAGGCCACCGACGAGGAGATCCTGGCCGCGGCCCGAGCGACGTTCGTGGACCGCTTCGTGCACTCGCTCCCCGACGGCTACGACACCCTCGTCGACGAGGACGGCACCAACCTAGCCGCGGGGGAGCGCCAGCTGCTGACGATCGCAAGGGCGTTCCTCTCCGACCCCGACCTGCTGATCCTGGACGAGGCGACCTCGTCGGTGGACACCCGCACCGAGCTGCTCGTGCAGCATGCGATGGCGGCGCTGCGCAGCGACCGCACGTCGTTCGTGATCGCCCACCGGCTGTCCACGATCCGCGACGCCGACCTGATCTTGGTGATGGAGGACGGGTCGATCGTGGAGCAGGGCACGCACGAGTCGCTGCTGGCGGCGGACGGGGCGTACGCGCGGCTCTACCGGTCGCAGTTCGCCGCGGCCGTTGAGCCGGAGCCGGTGGCGTGACGCGCGAATTCCCTTGAGTGCCCGGCGCGCCGGGGGCTACCGTCGTCGTACACGGGAAAGGAGGTGGTCCGAAGTTGAATACTTTCAGGACGCGTGAGGTGGCTGCGGTCTAGCAGCAACCGGCCAGTCTCGTACTGCACCGAAGTACTGCTGGCAATCCAACGCAGACACCCGACCCGCAGGTGATCCGGCCACCGTCCGGCCGGAGGGGTCGCCCGAGCTCTTCGGGCCGACCGCACCTGCGGGTCGCTGCATGTCCGGACCGGGGCAGGGGACGGGCCCGGGGAATTGGTTGACAGTCGCAACTGTTGATATGGTCAACGAATCAACGACCTGCGTCGAAATGAGACCGACTTGTCCAGCTCCACCACCCCCGTGCCGCCGGAGGCCGACGGCCAGATGACCCACCGGGAGATCCTCGAGGCGCTCTCGGGGCTGCTCCTCGCGATGTTCGTCGCGATGCTCTCCAGCACGGTGGTCTCCAACGCGCTCCCGGCGATCGTCGCCGACCTCGAGGGCAGCCAGACCGGCTACACCTGGGTGGTCGTCGCGACCCTGCTGACGATGACGGCGACCACCCCCATCTGGGGCAAGCTGGCCGACCTCTTCAGCAAGAAGCTCCTGGTCCAGTCGGCCCTGGTGATCTTCTCCATCGGCTCCCTGATCGCCGGGTTCGCGCCCTCCATGGAGGTGCTGATCGGCGCCCGGGCGATCCAGGGCCTCGGCGTGGGCGGCCTGACCGCTCTCGTGCAGGTCGTGATCGCCAGCATGGTGACGCCCCGCGAGCGCGGGCGGTACGCCGGCTACATCGGCGCCGTCTTCGCCCTCGCCACGGTGTCCGGGCCGCTCATCGGCGGCCTCATCGTCGACACGCCCGGCCTGGGCTGGCGCTGGTGCTTCTTCATCGGGCTGCCCGTCGCCGCGGCAGCGTTCGCGGTGCTGCAGAAGACCCTGCACCTGCCCGTCGTCCGCCGTCAGGTGTCGATCGACTACCTGGGCGCGACCCTGATCGTGGGTGGTGTCAGCCTCCTCCTGGTGTGGGTCTCGCTGGCCGGCAACCAGTTCGCCTGGGACTCGGCCGCCAGCATCGCGCTCGTGGTCGCCGGTCTCGTGGTGCTCGCCGCGGCGATCTGGGTGGAGGCCAAGGTCGCCCGGGAGCCGATCATCCCGATGCGGCTCTTCCGCGACCGCACCACGAGCCTGGCCACCGCCGCCTCCGTGCTGATCGGCGTGGCGATGTTCGGGTCCACCGTCTACCTCAGCCAGTACTTCCAGCTCTCGCGGGGCATGACCCCGACCCACGCGGGCCTGATGTCGATCGCGATGGTCGGCGGGCTCGTCCTCTCGAGCATGTCGACGGGGCGGATCATCACGCGGACCGGTGTCTGGAAGCGCTACCTCGTCGGCGGCATGGTCTTCGTGATCGTCGGCCTGTCGCTCCTGGCGACCATCGATGAGCACACCTCGCTGTGGCTGATCGGCTGCTACATGGCAGTCCTCGGGGTCGGGCTCGGAGCCACGATGCAGAACCTCGTGCTCGCCGTCCAGAACAACACCGCGCAGGCAGACATGGGCGCCGCGAGCTCGGTGGTGGCATTCTTCCGGAGTATGGGCGGCTCGATCGGCGTCTCGGCCCTGGGGGCCGTGCTGGCCCACCAGGTCGCCGCGAACGTGATCAGCGGGCTGACGGCGCTCGGCATCAGCACCACCGGGAGCCAGAGCCACTCCATCCCCGACCTCGGCTCCCTGCCCGAGCCGGTGCGGGCGGTCTTCGAGCACGCCTTCGGCGAGGCGACCGGACACCTGTTCCTGGTGGCCGTGCCCTTCGCCGTGGCCGCCTTGTTCTGCACGATCTTCATCCGCGAGGTGCCGCTGCGGACCACCATCCACCGTGCCGACGAGATCGCCCCTGAGGCCGTCCTCGACCTCGAGCAGCCCGAGAGGGTGAGGGCCCGGTGACCGCCCGGTCCGACACTCTGGGCGTCCTCGAGCGGGAGGTCGGGGTGATGGTGCGCCGGATCCGGCGGGTGATCGCCGACCGGGCGCGCTCCGTCCACCCGGACCTCGCGCCGTCCGCGTACCTCATGCTCTCCTACGTCGCGGAGCGCGGCCCGCTCCGCGCCTCGGAGATCGCCGAGCAGTTCGACATCGACAAGGGCGCGATCAGCCGGCAGATCACCTGTCTCACCGAGCTCGGACTCCTCGACCGGATCGCCGATCCCGACGACGGACGGGCGATGCTGGTCTCGGTCAGCGACGACGGTCGGTCGCGGCTCTCCGACGTCGCCGCGCACCGCCGCAAGTGGCTCGACGAGCGGCTGGGCGACTGGTCGGACGAGGACCTCGCCGGCTTCGTCGGGGGTCTCGGTCGCTACAACCGAGCCTTGGACGACCGCGCGTAGTGGAACAGGCACAAGTGCCGACCCTGGAAGGCCCCCACGCTGGATCTTTCACGGATCCGGGGAGTTGTGCCTGTTCGAGTACGAGTGCCTGCCCCGGCGCCGCTGGTTTCGTGATGCTCGCAAGCTCGCTCCTCAACCAGCAGTGACCTCGGTGGTCGAACCCACTCACAGCGCAGCGAGCGGTGTCGAGACCCCGTGGCCTCAGCGGATCCAGACGGCGGTGTCGGGAGGCAGCTTGCCGCCCGCGAGCCGGCCGCTGTTGACCACGACCCGGCCCTTCGGGAGGGACACCGGCCGGCGTCCGGCATTGAGCACCACGGTGAGGGGGCCGCGGCGGAAGGCCAGTACGGTCTTGCCCCGGTCGAGCATCTCGACCTGGGGGCCGGCCGTGGCCACGAGGCGGCGCCGCTCCCTGAGGGTCTTGCGGTAGAACTCCAGGGTCGAGCCGCGCCTGCCGGTCTGGGCGGCGACCGTGAGGTCGGCCCACTCCGCGGGCATCGGCAGCCAGGGCTGCTTGCGACCGCCGAAGCCGAACGGCGGGCGGGTGCCGCTCCACGGCATCGGCACCCGGCAGTGGTCGCGCCATTCGGAGCCGGTGCGCAGCCAGGCCGGGTCCTGGCGCAGCTCCTCGGGGACCTCCACGCTCTCCAAGCCCAGCTCCTCGCCCTGGTAGAGGTAGCTCGAGCCGGGCAGCGCGAGCATGGCGAGGGTCGCGGCCCGCGCCCGTGCGCGCCCGACGACGCCCCCGCCGTACCGGGTGGCGTGGCGGATGACGTCGTGGTTGGACAACACCCAGGTGGGGACCCCGCCGACCGGCTCCAGGGCGGCGAGCGTCGAGCGGATGACCTCGGCGAAGGCCTGCGCCGACCAGGGCGCGAGCAGCCAGGCGAAGTTGAACACCTGTTGCAGCTCGTCGGGGCGCACGTACGCCGCGCTCGCCTCGGCCGTGGGGGTCCATGCCTCGCCGACGGCCATCCGGTCGCCGTCGTACTCGGCCAGGATGCGGTGCCAGTCGCGATAGACGTCGTGAACCTCGGGCTGCCCCCACATCGGCTCGTTGTGGTGGGTGTGCTCGACCATCGTGTGCTCGAGGTCGAGGCTGTAGGTCGTCGGGTCCGGCTCGTCCGGCAGCTTCGCGTCCTTGTACAGCCCGTGCGCGACGTCGATGCGGAAGCCGTCGACCCCGCGATCCAGCCAGAACCGCAGCACGCCCTCGAACATCTCGTGCACTTCGGGGTTGCGCCAGTTCAGGTCGGGCTGGGTGCGGTCGAAGATGTGGAGGTACCACTGGCCCGGGCGGTCGGGCCCGTCGTCGACCTGGGTCCAGGCGATGCCGCCGAACATGGAGTTCCAGTTGTTGGGCGGCTGCTTGCGGCCTCGGCCCTTGCCGTCGCGGAAGAGGTAGCGAGCGCGCTCGGGGCTGCCCGGGGCCGCGGCGAGCGCCTCCTGGAACCACCGGTGCTCGCTCGAGGTGTGGTTGGGGACGAGGTCGACGACCACTCGCAGCCCGAGCCCGTGGGCTCGGGCGATCAGGGCGTCGGCGTCGGCGAGGGTGCCGAAGAGCGGGTCGACGTCGACGTAGTCGGCGACGTCGTAGCCGGCGTCGTGCTGGGGCGAGGGATAGAAGGGCGTGATCCAGATCGCGTCCACACCCAGGTCCCGCAGGTAGGGAAGTCTCTTGGTGATGCCGGGCAGATCACCCACGCCGTCGCCATCGGCGTCGGCGAAGCTTCGGACATAGACCTGATAGATCACCGCGTCGTGCCACCACACGCGGCCTCACCCTTCCAGCCGCGGTTCGACGCGGTCCAATCCCCGCGGGCGTGTCAGCGGAAGTCGGCGGGGTCGACCGTGATCCAGACGTGCTCGGCGGTGGCCACCACCCGTCCGTCGGCGTCGTAGAGGGTCGAGGCGGTGAGCAGCTTGCGACCCTCGCGGCCGCGCAGGTGCCCGACCAGCACGTGCTCCTCGCCGACGACAGGGAGGGCGTCCACGCGGGCGGTTATCCGTCCCAGGACCGCGGGGGTCACGCTGATGTCGGCTGCCCACCCGCCCGTGCAGTCGAGGGCCGCCCAGGTGATCGGCAGGGACGTCCGGCGATGGTCGTCGTGGTAGGCGTGGTAGTCCTCGCTGGTGCTCGGGTCCGGGCGCCAGGCCGCGGCCACCACGAGCCCGCCGTCCTCCTCACCCACCGACCCCGGGAAGATGCGCAGGCCGTCCCCCTCGGCCCGTGCCGGCCCGCAGGTGAAGCAGGTGGGGAACGGGTGATCGACCCTGCCGGCGTACGACGCCTCCGCGGCGCGGGCGGTCTCGACCGGGACGGGCTCCACCTCGACGAGCGAGACCTGAGTGCGCGAGGCCTCGGCCACGACGCCTGCTGGGTCCTCCGCAACGCTGAGCCCGTCGTGCTCGGTGACCGGGACCGGCGTGTCGAGCGGGGGCGGGCGGCGCAGGGTGACCGTGATCGCGGGCCAGGCGGTGCCGTGGTCGACGGGGTGACCGTGCACGAGCTCCGCCATGGCGCCGGAGCTCCAGCCGCCGTTCCCCGAGACAGGCGGCCCGCAGAAGCGCGCGGGCACGAGGAGATCGCTCATCGGAGTACTCACCGTCGGATCCTCTCGTATCGGTCGAGTGCCTCGCGCCGCTCCACGGCGTGGTCGACGATCGGCGCGACCGGCTTGTGCGGGTCGTCGGCGTCGCGCAGCTCGGGCACCCAGCGGCGGATGTAGTCGCCCGCCGGGTCGAAGCGCCGGCCCTGGCTGACCGGGTTGAACACCCGGAAGTACGGCGCCGCGTCGGTGCCGCAGCCCGCCGTCCACTGCCAGCCGTGCTGGTTGGAGGCCAGGTCGCCGTCGACCAGCCAGTGCAGGAAGTGCCGCGCGCCGTGCTGCCACTCCATGTGCAGGTCCTTGACCAGGAAGCTCGCGACGATCATCCGCACCCGGTTGTGCATCCAACCGGTCGCGCGCAGCTGCCGCATCCCGGCGTCCACGATCGGGTAGCCGGTGCGGCCCTCGCGCCAGAAGTCGAAGAGCGCGCCGGGGGCGTCGTACTCCATCCGCGCGAACTCCGGTCGCAGGTAGTCCCTCGCCGTCTCGGGCCGGTGGTGGAGGACGTCGGCATAGAAGTCACGCCAGGCGAGCTCGCGGCGGAAGGCGGCCGGTCCCTCTCCGTCGAGTGCGCCGAGGTCGTCGAGCAGCGTGCGCGGATGGATCTCGCCCCACTTGAGGTGGACCGACAGGTGTGAGGTCGCGTCGAGGTCGGGTCGGTCGCGAGCCTCGTGGTAGTCCTCGACGCGGTCGGCCAGGAACGCGTGCCATCGCCCGAGCGCGGCCGCCTCACCGGCCTCCGGAAGGTCGAGTCCCCGGGGGAGCGTCACCTCCGGGATGCGGTCGCCGTCGAGCTGCAGCCAGTCGACCCTCGCGGGCTCCGGGCAGGGAAGCTCCCACCCGTGCTCGACCCACGCGCGGAAGAACGGCGTGAACACCTGATAGGGATCGCCGTCCGCCTTGGTCACCAGCCCGGGGCTCACGGCGTACGGCGAGCCGGTGCGCAGCAGGGTGATCCCCGCGGCCTCGAGGGCGCCGGCCACGCGCTCGTCGCGCCGGCGGCCGTAGGGGCCGGAGTCGGCCGCGACGTGCACCCGGTCCGCGCCCGCCTCGCGTGCTGCGCGCAGGACCTCGATCGCGGGGTCGCCCGCGCGCACGGTCAGGCCGATCCGGCTGTCCAGGTCGCGCAGCGACCGCACGAGATAGCCGCGGCGGGCGGGTCCGCTCGGGCCCCAGAGGGCGGGATCCAGGACGAAGAGTGGAAGCACCCGCCCGTCCTCGGCCGCCGCCTCGACCAGAGCCGGGTTGTCCGCCAGGCGCAGGTCGCGGCGCAACCACACGACCGACGGCATCGCTCCACTCTGCCACCGTCGGGTGGGATGGGTAAGAATGGCGACGTGAGCGACCTGATCGACACGACCGAGATGTACCTCCGGACGATCTACGAGCTCGTCGAGGAGGGCATCGTGCCGCTGCGGGCGCGGATCGCCGAGCGGCTGCACCAGAGCGGTCCGACCGTGTCGCAGACGGTGGCGCGGATGGAGCGCGACGGCCTGCTGACCGTGGAGGGCGACCGGCACCTCGAGCTCACCGACGAGGGGCTGCGGCTGGCGACCCGGGTGATGCGCAAGCACCGGCTGGCCGAGCGGCTGCTCACCGACGTGATCGGGCTGGACTGGGAGCTCGTGCACGCCGAGGCGTGTCGCTGGGAGCACGTGATGTCGGAGACGGTGGAGCGCCGCCTGGTCGAGCTGCTCGGGCACCCGACGGAGTCGCCCTACGGCAACCCGATCCCGGGGCTCGCCGAGCTCGGTGAGGCTCGCCCGGCCGACGAGTTCATGGAGGGCATGGTCTCGCTCGCCGAGGCCTCCGGACAGCCCGGCGACGACGGCTCCAGCGTGCGGGTCCGCCGGATCTCCGAGGAGCTCCAGAAGGACGAGGAGCTGATGAGCACGCTGCGCCGCATCGGCGCCCTGCCCGACAAGGTGGTCGGGGTGACCGCGACCGACCTGGGGGTGCTCGTCGGCTCCGGAGGCGAGACCGCCGAGATCGACCTCGAGTCCGCCGGTCACATCTTCGTGGGGCGGCAGTAGGGCCGGCGAGGAATCACCGGTCAGCCGGGGATTCCTGAAGTTGTCAGCCCTCGCGAGGGCCGACAACTTCAGAGAGAGGCCGACAAGCCCGTCGGTCGGCGCGCGTGGGCGAGTGCGGTCAGGAACTCCGAGCAGCCCACCTCGACGCGTACGGCGGCCAGCTCGTCGCCACGGGTCGCCCCTCGGTTGACGATCACGACCGGGGTGCCCGCCCGTGCGGCGCGCCGTACGAACCTGAGCCCGCTCATCACCGACAGCGAGGTGCCGACGGCGAGCAGCGCACCGCCGGTCTGGGGCAGCGCGTCGACCGCGGCATAGCAGCGCTCGACGCGGGGGGCGGGCACGTTCTCCCCGAAGAACACCACATGCGGCTTCAGCACCCCTCCGCACGAGGCGCAGCCGGGCACCACGAAGCCGGAGGTCGCCTCGAGGTCGACGTCCCCGTCCGGACGGACGGCGACCTCGGCGTGCCGCTCCAGCCAGCCGGGGTTGGCGAGACTCATCCGCTCCTGGAGCTCGGACCGCGAGGTCGTGGCGCGGCAGTCGAGGCACACCACCTCGGCGATCCGCCCGTGCAGGGCGACGAGGCGGCGCGAGCCGACCCGCTCGTGCAGCCCGTCGACGTTCTGGGTGATCAGGAGGGCAGGGTCGAGGACGGCCAGGGCGCGGTGGCCCGCATTGGGGACGGCCGTCCCCATCCGCGTCCAACCGACGTGGCTGCGTGCCCAGTAGCGCTGCCGGGCCGTCAGGCCCGAGACGAACTCCTGGTAGGTCATCGGCCGGTGCGGCGTCGCGCCCGGCCCGCGGTAGTCGGGGATCCCCGAGTCCGTCGACAGTCCTGCGCCGGTGAGCACGACCAGCGGACGGTCGGAGAGCAGCGCCAGCGCCTTGTCGTACGACGGGTGGCGGGCGGGTGCCGGCAGCGTCACGCGCCGTACCGCAGCCGGGCCCGGGCCCGTGCCTTCTCCGCCTCAACCTCGCGGTTCTTCGGCGGCGCGGGGGTGACCAGGTCGTCGAGGAGGTGCCGTGTGATGTGGGCGATCTCGTGGACCGCGAGGTCGAAGGCTGCCTGGTTCGCCAGCGACGGCTTCGTCGTGCCGCTCACCTTGCGCACGAACTGGAGCGCCGCCGCGTGCACCTCGTCGTCGGTGGCCGGCGGCTCGAAGTTGTGGAGGGTCCGGATGTTGCGGCACATGTCGTCGAGCGTACGTCGACGCGCCCGGTGACGCTTGGCCCTTCCGCTGGTCGAGGAGGTCGCGCAGCGACCGTCACGAGACCCGGCGAGTGAGGTGACCTCTCCGGTTCCGCTGGTTTCGTGACGCTCGCAAGCTCGCTCCTCAACCAGCGGGGGTCAGAGGGCGAAGAAGGAGACGGCGTCGCCCGTGGCCAGCACCACCCGCCCGTCGGGCAGAGGGACGAGGCGGACGTCGTCGACCTCGTCGCCGTACTCGACCTCGACCAGGCGGTCGCTCAGACCGCTGTCGTCGACGCGCAGCACCGACACGTAGCCGGTGGCGCCGACGCTGCCCTGTTCGGAGAGGACCGTCAGCGCCGTGCGCTGGTCCGGCAGCCAGGTGAAGCTGCGTGGGTCGAGGCCTGCCAGCGCGACCGACCCGCGCGGGTAGTCGACCGTGTCGAGCTGGCGCGGCGCGGTGAGGTCGCTGACGTCGAGCAGGGACGCCTTGGCCCCCGTGACGATCCCGGTGGACGCGGAGGCCGCCGAGCCGATCCCGATCATCCGGTGACTGCCGAGCGGGTGCAGGTACGACGAGAACCCCGGCACCTTGAGCACGCCCAGCAACCGGGGATCCTCCGGATCGGCGAGGTCGATGGCATAGAACGGGTCGGTCTGGCGGAAGGTCACCATCACGGCCAGGTCGTCGAACCACCGCACCGACTTGATCTGCTCGCCCACCCCGAGCTTGTCCACGCGCCCGATCTCCACCAGGTCGTCGCCGGCTCGGGCGAGAGTGAGGATCGAGTTGAAGTTGCCGGTGCGCTGGGTCGGACCGACCGCCACGCGCAGCACCCCGCCCGACTCGTCCATCGCCCAGCGGTCCGCCACCAGTCCCTCGACGCGTCCCGAGGCGGCGTACGTCGTGTCGGTGCCAGAGAGGTCGAAGGCGTAGAGGGTCGTCGTGCCGGCGTCCTCCGGAGTGGACGTGGTCGGCTCGGGTGCGTCGGGCCCGACGGCGACGTCCGGGACCGCCCAGCAGCAGCCACCCCATCCCCAGGCCGGCGGGGCCGACGCGAGGTAGAGCTCGTCCGCGGACATGTAGACAGTGCGGCTCTCGGTGGTGACCGCGATCGCCCGTGCGGTGCCGGGGTCGGCCGCGGTGAGCCCGACGACTGACATCGTGCCGAGCCCGGCGTCTGCCTCGGGGATCGCGACGGCGTCGCAGTCGAGCAGCGCGCGACTTCCGGAGCCGACGCCGACCTCCGTGGTCACCTGGGGGAGCCAGTCGGCGATGGTGCTGTCCTGCACGACCTCGCGGTTGTGTCGGAGCGCGCTCGCCTCCGACCGGAGCGCACCCGGCTGCACGAAGTCGAGCTCGGGCAGGCCTGCCGACAGCACGAGGCGGACCACGTCGCCGTGCTGGCGGGCCGCCACGAGCGTCGAGTCGTAGGTCGTCCGGCTCGTCACCGAGGGAACGTTCGGGTCCGACAGGTCGATGACCAGCACCGTCGTGTCCGGGTCCGCCATCGACGAGAAGCGCTCGCCCACCGTGACGTCGGCCTGCCGGTCGGCGCCGATCACGACGACGCGGTCACCGCTGAGCAGCAGCTCGGGGGTCTCGAGGTCGGGGAGGGACAGCGAGCCCAGCCGGACCGGCTCGGCGCCGGTCACGTCGTACACCTCGAGGGTGCGGCCGTCGAGCACCCGCACGAGCAGACGGCCGTCCGTCTTCACGAGGTCCGGCTCGTCCACCCCCGCCTCCTGCACGTTGGTGCCGGTGTCGCTCGACGTCGCCGTCGTGGTCGCGGGCACCGGGGTCGCGGGCACGGACGCGTCCTGGAGCACACCACCCGCGACGGCGTCCTCCGCATAGAAGACGGGATAGTCCCACCCGTACGGCGTGACGCGGTCGACGGCACGATCGACATACCACTGGAGGAGCTCGTCGCACGATGCGGCGGAGCGCAGGTCCGCGTTGACGAGCCGGACCGGGGAGGTCTCCGTCGGCCGGTCAGGGCGCAGGCCCGCTGCCGTCGAGCCGTTCGCACCCAGGGCGATGCCCGCGGCGAAGGCGGTGCCGACCCCGGCCACCGCTGCCAGGGCGAGACCGGTCCGGTGGCGCAGGTGCATGGGGGTACGACGCTGCGTGGTGCGGGCCGGTTCCGTGCTGCGACGATGGGGCCATGGCCGACGTGCGCGAGTTCGACGTGGTGCTCTTCGGGGCCACCGGCTTCACGGGCGGGCTGACCGCCGACCATCTGGCCCGGCACGCCGACCCGGGTCTCCGCTGGGCGCTGGCCGGTCGCAGCCAGGCGAAGCTGGAGCGGGTGCGCGATCGGCTGGCCGCCCACGACGACGCGCTGGCCGACCTGCCGCTCCTCGTCGCGGACTCCGAGGACCCGGCGTCGCTGGCGGACCTTGTCGCCCGCACGAAGGTCGTGGCGACCACCGTCGGCCCGTACATCGAGCATGGCGAGCCGCTCGTGGCCGCGTGCGCGGCGGCGGGCACCGACTACTGCGACATCACCGGCGAGGGAGAGTTCGTCGACCGCATGTACGTCGCGCATCACGCGACGGCGGTGGCCAGTGGGGCCCGTCTGGTGCACGCGTGCGGCTTCGACTCCATCCCCCACGACCTGGGTGCGATGTTCACCGTCGAGCAGTTGCCGGGCGACGTGCCGCTCACCGTGCGCGGCGTGGTGCGGGCGGGCGGCATCCCCTCGGGCGGGACCTTCGGCACCGCCCTGACGGGAATGTCCCGGAGCCGGCAGATCCGCGCGGCGGCGCAGGCGCGTCGCCGCGTGGAGCCGCGACCCGGGGACCGGTCCTCCCGCGCGGTGTCGGGCAAGCCCCACCGGGACCGGGATCTCGACCTCTGGCTGCTCCCGCTCCCGACGGTGGATCCGTCGATCGTCGCCCGGAGCGGCGCGGCCCTGCCGACGTACGGGCCGCGGTTCCGCTACTCGCACTACGCCGGCTTCAAGACCCTGCCCTACGCGGTGGGAGGGGCCGCCGCCGTGGTGGGGCTGGGTCTCGCCGCCCAGGTGAAGCCGGCCCGCGAGGGGCTGCGGCGGCTGATGCCCGCCGGGGAGGGTCCCGACGAGGCGCGCCGCGAGCGCTCGTGGTTCAGCGTCGACTTCGTCGGCGAGGGCGGCGGTGAGGTCGTGCACACCCGCGTGTCCGGTGGGGACCCCGGCTACACCGAGACCTCGATGATGCTGGCCGCCGCGGCCCAGTGTCTCGCCCTCGATGACAACCCCGACGTCGCCGGCCAGGCGACGACCGCCCAGGCGATGGGCGCAAACCTCCTCGCCCGCGTGCAGGCGGGCGGCTTGCGCTTCGAGGTGCTCTAGCCCCCCAAGTGCCGGAACACCCGGTCGGCCGGGTGCCCCTACCCTTTGGCGTCGTTGCAACGACGCCGAAGGTGCAGGAAGCCGCGCGAACCCTCCCGGGCTATGCCCCCCGGGGTATGGGGTATGCTGGGAGTCAAATACCCCCTGGGGTATTTCGATCCGACTCCCGAGGAGCCCTCATGTGTACGACAACCACCTGCCGCAGTTGCGGCAAGACCACCTGGTCGGGATGCGGACGGCACGTCGACGCCGTCATGGGTCCCGTCGCGCAGAAGGACCGCTGCATCTGCGAGCGGCCGCAGCGCAAGCTGTTCGACCTGAAGGCGCTGCTGGGCCGATGACGCGCTCGCGCACCGTCATCGTGGGGGGCGTGGCTGCCGGCATGTCCGCCGCCACGCGGCTGCGCCGCCTGGATGAGGAGAGGGAGATCGTCGTGCTCGAGCGCGGCGACCACGTCTCCTTCGCCAACTGCGGCCTGCCCTATCATCTCGGCGGGGTGATCGCCGAGCGCGAGTCCCTCCTGCTCCAGTCGCCTGCCTCGCTGGCGGCGCGGTTCGCCCTGGACGTGCGCGTGCGTCACGAGGTCACGGCGATCGACCGGGAACGGCAGGTCGTGCACGTGCTCGACCACGCGACCGGCGACCTGCGCGAGGAGCCGTACGACGCCCTGGTGCTCGCGACCGGCGCCGCGCCGGTGCGCCCTCCCGTCCCGGGCGCGAGCCTTGCCTACACGCTGCGCGACGTGGCCGACCTGGACGCGATCCTGGCCCGGCTCGACGAGGTCGCGCCGGCGGCGCCCGCCGTCGTCGTCGGTGGCGGCTTCGTCGGGCTGGAGGTCGCCGAGAACCTCGCCCGGCGCGGCCTGCGGCCGGTCGTCGTCGAGAAGGCCGACCATGTGCTCCCGCCATTGGACCTGGAGATGGCCGCGATCGTGCAGCGCCATCTGCTGCGTCGCGGCGTCGACGTCCGCACGGGCACCTCGGTCGAGGAGATCCGGCCGGGCTCGGTGCGACTCGGTGAGGGAGCCTGGCTGGCGGCGGACCTCGTGGTGACGGCGGTGGGGGTCACCCCGGAGTCGGGCCTCGCCCGCGCGGCCGGGCTCGAGGTGTCCGAGCGCGGCGGGATCGTCGTCGACGAGCTGATGCGCACGAGCGACCCACGCGTGTATGCCGCCGGGGACGTCGCGGTCAAGCGCGACGCGGTCAGCGGCGAGGGCACGCTCGTCCCGCTGGCCCAGTCCGCGAACCGACATGGCCGACTGGTCGCCGACGTCATCGCCGGTCGAGCAACCTCGGCTCGGCCGGTCCTCGGCTCCGCCGTGGTCGGGCTCTTCGGTCTCACCGTCGCGATGACGGGATGGACCGAGAGTCGCGCCCGGGCGGCCGGTCGCGACGTGAGGGTGATCCACACCCACCCGTCGGACCATGCCGGCTACTACCCGGGTGCCGAGGCGATGCATCTCAAGCTCGTCGTGGACGCTCGCACCGACGAGATCCTCGGGGTGCAGGGCGTGGGCCGCGCAGGGGTCGACAAACGCGTCGACGTGATCGCGACGGCGATGCGGGGTGGCCTGACCGCCTCCGACCTGGCCGACCTCGAACTCTGCTATGCCCCCCAGTACGGCGCCGCGAAGGACCCCGTGAACATGCTCGGGCTGATCGCCGACAACCTGTCCGTGGGCGTGAGCCGGACGGTCCAGTGGCACGAGGTGGACGCCGAGCTGGCCGCGGGATCGCTGCTGCTCGACGTGCGGGACCCCTCCGAGCTCGCGGCGGGTGCGATTCCCGGGTCGGTCAACCTCCCCCTCGACGAACTGCGGGCTCGGCACGGATCGCTGCCCGTGGGTCGGATCGTGGTGACCTGCGCAGCGGGCCAGCGCGCCCACACCGCCGCGCGCCTGCTCGCCCAGCTCGGCCACCACGACGTCGCCTACCTGGACGGTGGCTTCGCGACGTACGAGGCGGTCGCCCGCCTCCGTTCGCCTGCAGGCGTCTGAGGGAGCCCCAGCCCGACGAGCCGGCCGTGCCGCATCAGACGCTCGTGTGCTGGGGATCCTCGGTGGAGTCGGGGTGCGGCCCCTCGTCGCCGTGCCCTGGCCACCAGGCGGCGTGTCCGATCAGCGCAGTCAGGGCGGGGGTGAAGAACATCGCCATCACGAACGCCGCCACGAAGATGCCGAACGCCAGCGCGAAGCCCATCGCCTGGAAGAACGCGTTGCCGCCCAGCATCAGCGAGGCGAAGGTGCCCGCGAGGATCACACCCGCGGCCGCGATCGTCGGCCCGGCGTGCTTGAGCGCCTCTGCGGCGGCGGCCCGCGGCTCCAGACCTTCCCTGGCCTCTTCGCGCAGGCGGGCGATCATCAAGATGTTGTAGTCGGTGCCCAGCGCGGTGACGAACAGGTAGATGTAGATCGGCAGGATGAAGATCAGGCCGGACTCGCCCTGGACGTTCTGGAACAGGAGAGTGGTCGCGCCGAGGGTGGCGCCGAAGCCGAGGCCGACGGCGGCCATCAGGTACCACGGGGCGACCAGGCTGCGCAGCAGCAACGCGAGGATCACCATGATGATGAGGGCGGCGACGGGGAACACGACGGAGTAGTCGCGGTTCATCGCGTCCTGGAGGTCGACGAACACCGACGCGGTGCCGCCGACGAATGCTTCCGTGCCGTCCGGTGCAGCGGCGTGGGCGGCCTCTCGGATCGGACCCCCGACGTCTTCGAGGGCGGCGGTCGAGACCGGGTCGTGCTCCAGGATCACCAGGAACTCGGCCGCCATGCCGTCCTCGGACAGCCGGCCGGGGAAGACCTGGGCGATCCCCTGGGTGCCGTCGATGCCCTGCTGGAACTCGTCGAGATCGGCCTGGTCGAGCTGGCCGTCGTCGACGGAGACGAGGAGGATCGGCGCCGGTTCGGCGGCGCCTGCGGCGAAGTGCTCCTGGAAGACCACGAGTCCTTCGGTCGATTCCACGTCTTCCGGCAGGCTGGAGTTGAAGTCAAACGACGGGTTGAAGGCGAACGCGAACGACGCGAGGACGACCATCACGAGACCGGAGACGCTCGCGAACACGGCAGGCCGCCTGCCCAGCGCCTGCCCGATCCGCCCGAAGCGGGCTGCGTCGGACTCCTGCCGCCACTTCTTCGACGGCCAGAACAGGGCGCGTCCCAGCACGACCGCGATCGCGGGGACCAGGGTCAGGGCGGCGACCAGGGTGACGGCGACAGCGATGGCGAGCGCCGGACCGATGGCCTGGAAGACGCCCAGGGAGCTGAGGATCAGCGCCATGAACGCGACGATCACCACCCCGCCCGCAGAGGCGATGGCCACCCCGGCCCGCTCCAGCGCGTGCACGACGGACGGCCGTGGGTCGTCGCCCTCCCGCAGTCGTTCGCGATAGCGGAACAGGAAGAACAGGATGTAGTCGGTGCCGATGCCGAAGAGCACCACCACCAGGATCGCCTCGATCGAGGAGTCCGCCTGCAGGTCGAAGACGTCGTTCGCCCACGCGATCAAGCCGTTGGCGACGGTCGAGACCACGCCGACCACCACGATCGGCAGCAGGCAGATGATCGGGCTGCGGAAGATCAGCGCGAGCAGCACCACGATCAGGACGACCGTGGCGAGCCCGACGATGGCCAGGGTCTGCTCACTGGACTCCTGGGAGTCCAGCGCCTGGGGGACCGAACCCGTGGTCAGGACCGTCAGGCCGGTCCCGTCCATCAGAGGCTCGAGGTCGGCGCGCAAGTCCTCGGCGTCCTCGATCGCCTGGGGATCGAAGCCCGTGGACCCCTCGGCCAGGCCGATGATCCCGACCTGGACCAGGCCGTCGGGCGACACGTTCGGCTGCCCCTCGGGGTTGGTGGTGACGACCTGCTGGACGAACGTATCCGTGCCGAGCTCCGGCCCGAGCGCCGCCGCGATCTGGTCGACCGCGGCCTGGTCGTCGGAGGTCAGCGGTCCGCCGTCCTCGCGCTGGAACACCAGGAGCGCCGCCGGCGTGGTGCTGGCGGGGAACTTCTCCGCCTGCACCTGGATCGCCTGGATCGACTCGTAGTGCTCGGGGAGGAACTCCGCCTCGTCCGTGGTCGTCTGCAGCTGGGGTGCCGTCGCGACGACGACGACCGCGAAGACGATCCAGGCCCCGATGACGATCCACGGTCGACGCGACACGAAGCGACCAAGAGCAGCGAACATGGCCACACCGTATCGACGTGACCACCCTCACCCCTCGAAGGGATGGGCGTCGGACGGGGTGTGCCTGACACAATCACCCGGGTGTCGGAAGGGGCGGCTGGAGCCTCCGCGGCGGCGCACGCCGACGCGAGCGTCGACCGGGTGCGCGACCACCCCGAGGGGCGGCTGGCGCTCCTGCGACGGCTCTACGAGCTGCCTCCCGAGGTCGACCGGGGCTACCTGCCCTACCGAAGGGCGGCCTCGGCGTTCTTGGGCTGGCAGTTGCGCCGCGGCCTGCTGAACCCGCCGACCGCCGAGGTCCCGGGCAGCCCCTGGTGGCGAGCGGTCAACGACGCGCTCCTGCGGGACACCTCCGAGGCGCGCGAGCTGGCGCTGGGCCGTGCTGGCGAGGCGCGCACCCGCGGCGTCGAGGCGACGCTGGAGTTCATCCGGGCGCCGACCGCGCGGTCGTGGTACCGCGCGCACAACCTGACGATCGCGTCGGGGTTCCTGGCACACGAGCCACTGGCCTGCCAGGAGGGCCGGGTCGAACGGTTCTTCGTCAACCTCGTGCTGATCCGGGTGCTGTATGCGCACGCCCTCGTCGCAGCACCGAGAATGGCCCTCGGTTGGCTGGCGCCAGCAGGGCGGCTGCTGGGCGACCCGCGGCTCGGGATGACCGGCATCTTCCTGTCCCTGTCGCGGGTGCTGCCCGACGACTACCCCCTCGGCGAGGACCTGACCCCCTACACCGAAGCCGAGCACAGCCTCGGGCACCTGCTCGACGTCGGGATCCTGGTGCCCAGGCTGACGCCGCTCTTCGACTGGTCGGCCGAGGAGCTGGGGCTCCCCGGCCTGACCACCCTTCTGGACCGCACCACGGGGACGCCCACCTATGCCTGGGATGCCGCGGACTCCGAGGTCTGGCATCCCGCACCATCCCGGTCGGCACGGCTGGCGCGGTGGCTGGTGCCGGGGCCGGGGCGGGCTCCTGGGTGAGGTACGACGTGCGGAGGGTGCCGGCTGGCGTCGAACGCGGCGGCGCCCACTAGGCCGCGGCCCGCCACGGCTCGCGCTCGGGTGCGGGCCTGGTGACCGGAACACTCAGCTGGGGACGGCGAAGTCGCGCCGCGCGGACGCCGTTGAGGATCACCACCACCTCGGCCAGCTCGTGGACGAGAACGACCTGCGCGAGGCCGAGCACGCCCAGCAGCGCGAGGGGCACGAGCGCGACGATGATGCCGAGGGCGAGCCCGATGTTGCCGGTCATGATCCGGCGGCCGCGACGGGCGTGGTCGAGGGCGAGGGGGATCTGGCGGAGGTCGGTTCCGGTGAACGCGATGTCGGCCGACTCGACGGCGGCGGCGGAGCCGGTGACGCCCATGGCGATGCCGACGGTGGCCGCGGCCAAGGCGGGTGCGTCGTTGATGCCGTCACCGATCATGGCCGTGGGAGCGCTGCGGGTGGCCTGGGCGATGGCGTCGGCCTTGTCGGCGGGCAGCTGCTCGGCGCGCACGTCGCCGATGCCGACCTGCGCGGCGAGGGCACCCGCGGTACGCCGGTTGTCGCCGGTCAGCATCAGCAGCCGGACGCCCCGGTCGTGCAGCATGCCCACGGCGTCGGAGGCTTCGGGACGAAGTTCATCGCGGACTCCGATCGCGCCGACGGCGGCGCCATCGACCTCGACCACGACGACGCTCATGCCTTGCTCGCCCATGCTGTCGGCGTCGGCCTGCAGCCTTCCGGGGCTGATCCAGCGAGGGCTGCCGACGCGAACCCGGCGACCCTCGACCAGGCCGGAGATGCCGTGGCCGGCGTGCTCCTCGGTCTCGGTGGCCGGGAGGACGTCGGAGGCGGCGGCGCGGATGGCGTCGGCCAGCGGGTGGGTGCTCGTGGCCTCGAGGGTGGCGGCGTACCGGAGCACCACGGCTCGGTCGGTCCCGGCCGTGGCCACCTCGACGACCTGGGGGTCGTTGCGCGTGAGCGTGCCGGTCTTGTCGAGCGCGATGGTGCGGATGGTGCCGAGCTGTTCGAAGGCTTCGCCGGACTTGATCACCACGCCGAGCTTGGACGCGGACCCGATGGCGGAGATGACCGTCACAGGTACGGCGATCGCCATCGCACACGGCGAGGCGGCGACGAGGACGACGAGAGCGCGTTCGAGCCACAGCGACGGGTCGTCGGTCAGAAGCAGGCCGCCGAGCGCGACCAGCCCGGAGAGGATCAGGACGGCCGGGACGAGTGGGCGGGCGATGCGGTCGGCGAGCCGAGCGCGGTCACCCTTGCGGGCATGGGCCTGCTCGACCAGCCGGACGATCTGGGTCAGCGAGTTGTCCCGTCCGTCGGCGGTGGCGCGCAGCCGCAGAGTGCCGGAGCCGTTGACCGAGCCGGCCGAGACCTCGTCGCCCGCGTCGACCTCGATCGGGATGGACTCCCCGGTGATCGCGGACGTGTCGAGGCTCGACCGGCCCGAGAGCACCACGCTGTCGGTGGAGACCCGTTCGCCGGCGCCGACGATCAGCACGTCGTCGACCCGGAGGTCGGCGGCCCTCACGTCGACATCGCCACCCGGCCGTTCGACACGGGCGGAGTCGGGGATGAGGGACAGCAGGGCCTTGAGCCCGTGCTGGGCACGTGCCATCGCGCGCTCCTCCAGCGCCTCGGCGATGGAGAAGAGGAACGCCAGCGCAGCGGCCTCACCGACCCGGCCGAGCGCGACGGCCCCGACGGCTGCGATGGTCATCAGCAGCCCGACCCCGAGCCTCCCCCGCGCGAGTCTGCGCAGGGCGCCGGGGACGAACGTCCACGCGCCCGCGGCCAGGGCCGCGGCCTCCAGGACGAGGACGAGCAGCTGCGGCGCGCCGGCCCGGGCCGCGACGAGGCCGGCTGCGACCAGGAGGCCGGAGACGGCCGGCAGCAGGAGGGTGCGGTCGCGCCACCACGGGGTCGCCGCCTCGAGGACCAGCGGCTCGTCGGGCGGGGTGACGGTGGGGGCGCAGCAGGCGTCGTCGCGGTGCACGAGAGGCGTGGTCGAGCCGACGGGGGTCACCGACAGGGTCAAGGATGGCTGCCGCAGATGCGCCTCGGGCTCGTCCGGTCCGCAGCACTCCCGGCTCACGGGGACCGCTCCTCGAGGGCGGCGGCGGGGGCGCAGCATCCCAAGGGGCAGCCCTCTTCCTGACAGCCGGTGCCGTCCTCGACGGCCACCACCACCGCGACCAAGGACTGCAGAGCCAGGCTCAGGTGGGGGTCGGCGATCTCGTAGCGGGTCTGGCGTCCTTCGGGCTCGGCGATCACCAGACCACAGCCGCGAAGGCAGGCGAGGTGGTTGGAGACGTTGGTGCGGGTCAGGTCGAGGTCACGGGCCAGCACGGCCGGGTAGCCGGGCCCCTCGAGCAGCGCGAGGAGGATCCGGGACCTGGTGGGGTCCGCCATCGCGCGGCCCAGCCGGTTCATCACGTCGACCCGCGAGGCATTGGTCAGCATATGCTGACCATACAGCGTTGACTGACTAGTCCGAGCTCTACGAGGCAGCATCGTAGACACCCGTCCAGGGCCTACGATGTGCCTTCGTAGTGGGGGCCTGGAGAGCGCCCGGAGGAGGTGCGGCGGGTGAAGCGACTGGGGGCCCTCGAGGCCGTCGTCATGCAGGAGCTCTGGCGCGCCGACGGACCCCTGTCGGTCCGCGAGGTGCTCGAGCGGCTGAGGGGGGATCGCGACCTCGCCTACACGACGGTGATGACCGTGATGGACAACCTGCACGGCAAGGGGTTCACGGAGCGCACGAAGGAAGGCCGCGCCTATCGCTACGCGCCCGCGTTCAGCCGCGAGGAGCACACCGCGTCGATGCTCGACGAGGTGCTCTCCGACAGCCCGGACCGCGGCGCCGCTCTGATGCACTTCGTCGGAAGCCTCCCCGACGACGAGGTCGCCCAGCTGCGCGCCGCCCTGTCGGCCCTGGACGAGGACGCGCCGTGACAGCACCCCTGGTGCTGCTCGCCTTCGCGCTCGGCCTGGCCAGCGTCGGATCGACGCTGCTGCGCGATGCGCGCTGGACCACGCGCTCTCCACGCGCCGGGATCTGGGCGTGGCAGGTGCTCACCGCCTCCGTGGCGACGGCACTGACGCTGGCGACGGTCTCTCTGGCGCTGCCCCTGCTCCCTGTCCGCGCCGACCTGGCCCGGCTGATGGGGATCACGCCGCCAGAGATCGTGGCGCACTACCTGACCCCCGTCGGCCACGAGCTCGCGCTCGCCGCGGCCGCCCTGGCCGCGGGGCTCGTGACCCGCTTCACGTGGTGCCTGGGGCGTGCGCTGTGGTCCGACCACCGAGCGCGCCTCCGGCACGCCGACAGCCTGCTGCTCCTCGGACACGCGCACCCGGACGGCTACCTCGTGGTCGACCACCCCGCCGCCGCGGTCTATTGCCTGCCCGGCCGCCGAGGTGAGGTCGTGGTCACCTCCCGCGCCCTCAAGGTCCTGTCGCCGCGCCAGCTCGGCCTGGTCCTCGGCCACGAGCGCGCGCACCTGCGCGCCCACCACCAGCTGCCTCTGGTCCTGGCCGGCGCCCTCCACCGCACCTTCGTGCTGAGGGTCTTCGCCACCGCGCTCGAGCAGATCGCGACCCTGGCCGAGATGCAGGCCGACGACAGCGCGCGCGACCCTCACGACCGCCGCGACCTGGCCCGGGCCTTGGTCGCCCTGGCGGAGGCCCGGCGACCGGCCGGCTCACTCACCGCCGGGTCGGTCGCCGCCACGGCGAGGGTTCGCCGTCTGGTCGGCTCGGGCGACCGCGGCCTCCGGCCGCCCGGCCTGGCGACCCTCGGCCTGGCGAGCGCCGGTCTGCTGTGCTTGCCGTGGATCCTGGCCCTGGTCCCTGCGGTGGAAGCAGGGCTGCGCGAGTGCTGTGCCCCGCCTGCGGTGGCGGCTGCCCAGGTGCCCTGAAAGAGCCCTCGAAAGTGCCCCAGGCCAGAGTCGAACTGGCGACCTTTCGCTGAGGAGGCGGCTGCACTATCCAAGATGACCGGGCCGCGTCGGATCGTCCGGCCTGGACAGCCTGATGCCTCGGGCTAGGGAACAATCAGCGCGGGACTGGCCATGTGCTCCGCGCCATTGACGAAGAGCTCACGGCTTCGAAGTCTCGGCGACCACCGCTGAATCCCATCCACTCGGCCCGAGATCACGTGTGGCGACGATCTCCGGCCGTCGGCTGTGAGGCTGGGGCGACGCTGCGTCGAGTGGCCGAGTGCTACTCGACGGGCAGGCCGAGCCCGCGGGCGATCAGCATTCGCTG
>CAZIVD010000022.1:0-60664 GCA_964542635.1 uncultured Nocardioides sp.
CTGAAATGCAACGATGTCCCGCAACACCTGTCAACGGTGTCGCGGGACATCACAATGGCGCCCCCGGCAGGATTCGAACCTGCGCTCCCGCCTCCGGAGAGCGTCCGGAGGGTGAGACGGACGATGACGACAAGTGACGTTTATGCAGGTCAGAGCCACTATTCCGGTAGTGGATAGTAGTGGTCAAGAATGGCAGGAAACGGCCAAAATCGGACCTCTTGTTGCCAAAATGTTGCCTCGTTCGGGTTTCCCGCGCATACCCCAGGTGGGTATATGACGTCGGTCCCGGCCGTCTCGGCCAGACCGTCGAGATCGAGCTAAAGCGCGAACTCGGGAAGGCGTGGCCAATCCAATTGCTCACCGAGCCATCCGGCGGCCTCGTTCGCTACGTGCTGCGCCCCTACGGTGTAGATGCGAGCGCAGTTGACGGCGTTCTGCAGCGCAAGAGTGTGACCGCGCCCCGATCGCCGAAGAACACGGGATGCGGGTGGCTTCAGTTCGTCCTTGCGTAGAGGGGGAGGCCATCTGGTGTCAGACCACGAGGCAACGAGTCCATGTGTCAGTGCATGTCGAACCTGCATCCACGCTGAAGCGTCGAGCAGGACGTCGGCCCACGCAACCTCTCTCCTCGCCCACGTGCTGTGACCAGGTTTCGTGTTGATGTTGAGCCGAATCGTGACGCCCGGGATAGCGGTCTTAGGGGGACCGAACAAGGCTGTCACGCGCGCAGAGAACTCACGGAGGTCTGGGTTGTTCCACTTGCCAATTTCAACCGCGATCTCGCCCATCGTGGCGCCCCTCTGCGCGAGGCCGATGGCGATGAAGTCTTCTACGAACCCCTCGAACGCGGAGATCGTGCCCAGAACGATTGCCGGATTCAACGCCGCAAACTTCCCAGAGCTGCCCTTGGACCTGGGATGGATCGCAAGCAGCTGCTTGGGAAGTCGAAGCATGCTGATGAAGCGGTCCACGCTCTGTTGTAGTGGCGGCGCCACGAGCCCGAACGACGGAGGAGTCGACACGGACTGCAGTCTGCACGCAAGAGGGGGCGGACGTCCGGACTTTGAAAGGTGACTGCCGTCGGGGTCGTCTTGGGCGGGGCTGCACTTCGGGGGGACAAACGAGGCATCGGGAAGAGGCCGACGAGTATTAGCCCTCACTCGACGGATGGATACAACTCCCGACTAGCGCTGTCACGCGGAGCGGTTGTCCTACCCACGGCCCACACTCGGGTGTGGTGCTAGTTGTAGCAGTTTCGCTCCAGCCCGTGGTGGTGGATAGGCGAACCGTCGGCCATCGCCCAAGGTGCTGCCCTGCCGCCAGGTGCTCCTCCAGAGCAAATCGTCACGATCCGCGGAAGCCTTAGTTAGGTTAGGCGGACGAGAGGCCCCCCGGCGAGTCGTGACCGGAGGGGTACCACGGCAGCGATCGTGGTGGGCTGTCTCTTGGTAACGATGGCAAGGGGAGTACGTGGACGTCTTCGACGTACGGGATCGGTTGATCGACGACTATCGCAACTTCACCACGTCGTTCGTCGACATCCACGATGCTCGCATCAAGGAACACGTTGTCGACCAGCTCGAGCGCGGCGACCAGTGGCCCGAGCCGTGGCTTTCGCTGAACCCCACCTTTGAGACGGGCGGAACCGTGAGCGAGCTCGTGAAGGCGGGCATGCTCAGCCCAGAGTGCGAGCGCATTTTTCGGGTCAAGGGGCACATCAGCGACGTCGGTGCCCGACCGATCACCTTCCACCGCCACCAGCGCGACGCCATCGAGGTTTCGGCAACTGGCAAGAGCTATGTGCTGACGACAGGCACGGGATCTGGCAAATCGCTTGCATACATCGTCCCCATCGTCAACCAGGTCCTGAACCAACCGAGGACTCCTGGTGTCAAGGCGATCGTGGTCTACCCAATGAACGCCCTGGCGAACTCCCAGCGCGGCGAGCTGGAGAAGTTCTTGACCTTCGGCTACGGCCACGGCAGCGAGCCGGTCACCTTCGCCCGCTATACGGGCCAGGAGCAGGGCGAGGAGCGCGACAAGATCCTCGCAAATCCGCCGGATATCCTGCTCACCAACTACGTGATGCTGGAGCTCGTCCTGACCCGCCCGCAGGAACGCAAGCGGCTCGTCAGCGCGGCGAAAGGCCTGCAGTTTCTCGTCCTCGATGAGCTCCACACCTACCGTGGCCGGCAAGGCGCGGACGTCGCGCTGCTCGTTCGGCGGGTCAGGGACGCCTGTCAGGCGCCTGAACTGCAGTGCATCGGCACGTCGGCGACAATGGCCAGCGGCGGCACCACGGCCGAGCAGCGCGCGAAGGTCGCCGAAGTCGCTACCCGACTCTTCGGCTCGGAGGTCACCCCGGAGCGCGTCATTGGCGAGACCCTCTCGCGAGCTACGCCCGAACTCAGCGACACCAGCCTCCTGAAGGGGTGCGTCCAGTCACGGCCGGTGCCGAGCGAGTACGACGAGCTGCGCCGATGGCCGCTTGCCAGCTGGATCGAGTCAACCTTCGGCCTTGACCATGAGTCCGAGTCCGGGCAGCTGGTTCGCCAGCGGCCTCGCAAGGTGCTGGACTTCGCCGCACCCAAACTCGCCGAGCTCACGGACCTGACGGTCGATGAGTGCGAGGCTGCCATCCGCGACACGCTCCTGGCAGGCGCCAGCGCTAAGGACCCAGACACAGGCCGACCGCTTTTCGCCTTCCGGCTCCACCAGTTCCTGTCGAAGGGCGACTCGGTCCACGTCACCTTGGAGACTGAACAGGACCGACACGTCACCTCCTCCTACCAGGTGGCGGCTCCCGGTCACCCAGACAAGCTGCTCTTCCCGCTTTCGTTCTGCCGTGAGTGCGGTCAGGAGTACGTCGACGTCACGAAGCGCGAGATCGGCGCCGACGTCAGCTTCCGGCCACGACGAGATAGCGACGCCAGCGGCGGTGACCGGTTTGACGGCTACTTGTTCATCTCGAGCGACATCCCATGGCCGGCTGAGCACGAGATCGAGGCCCGACTGCCCGACTCCTGGATCGACGACGGCGAGGTAATCCCGAGCCGCCGCAAGTACCTCCCGCAGCGCCTCTACGTCGAAGCTGCCGGCAACAAGACCACCGAGGGGTTCGGCACGCAGGCCGCGTTCATTCCCTCCCCGTTCCTGTTCTGCCTGCGTTGCGGAGTCAGTTACGAGTCGACTCGAGGCAATGACTATTCCAAGCTCGCCACCCTCGACCGGGAAGGACGGAGCTCTGCTGTCAGCGTCATCAGCGAGAGCGTCGTCCGCTCATTGCGGAAGGCGGCCGACCTTAACGCCGATGCCCGTAAACTGCTGACCTTCGTCGACAACCGGCAGGACGCAAGCCTCCAGGCAGGTCACTTCAACGACTTCGTCCAGGTCGTCCAGCTTCGTGGTGCCCTCTACCGGGCTGCCCGGCAGACCCCGATCGGTCTGGACCACGAGGAGGTTGCCCTTCGCACGGTCGCAGCCCTGGCGCTTCCGTTCGCGGATTACGCCGCCAGCCCGGATGCGAAGTACCAGGCCAAGGCGGACGCTGACAGGGCGTTCCGGAGCGTCATCGAGTACCGCCTCTACACCGACATCCAGCCGGGCCGCCGCATCACACTTCCCAACCTGGAGCAAACCGGCCTGCTGAAGATCGAATACGCCTCGCTGGCCGACATCGCGGCCGATGACCAGCTTTGGGAGAGCGCCTACGACCCGATCCGCGACTCAGAAGGCGGGTTGCGCCAAGAGCTCTGTCGCGTTGTCCTCGACGAGCTCCGACGCGTCCTCGCGATCGACGTCGACTGCCTGACTGAAGACGGCTTCGACCGGCTCAAGCGCCAGAGCCGCCAACACCTGACCGGACAGTGGCGGATGTCGGACCGCGAGGTCCTGGCACCTGTCGGCATCGCCTTCGCCCAGTCAGCCGGGAAGCGTAAGCGACTCCCCAGCACCTTGTTCCTTTCGGGCCGATCTTCGCTGGGCACCTACCTGCGTAAACCCGAGCGCTTTCCCGGCTATACCAGCAACCTGAGCATCGAAGACGGCCAGCGGATCATCTCCGACCTCCTCCGCGTCCTCACGACGGCCGGACTGCTGATCGAGGTCGTTCCGATCGAGGATGGTGGCCCCGGCTACCGCATCAAGGCCAGCGCCCTCAGGTGGATTGCCGGCGACGGAACCAAGGGCGCACCCGATCCGCTGCGCAAGACCGTCGACCCGGATGTTGGGGCGAAGATCAACGTCTTCTTCCGCGACCTCTACCGGGACAGCGCCGACGAGCTCACCGGTCTGGCCGCGGCCGAACACACCGCCCAGGTCAGCCCCCGCGACAGGCAGGATCGCGAGGACGCCTTTCGCAGCGGTCATCTTCCGCTGCTCTACTGCTCGCCGACGATGGAGCTCGGTGTCGACATTGCCAGCCTAAATGCGGTCGGCCTGCGCAACGTCCCGCCCACGCCGGCCAACTACGCCCAGCGCTCCGGCCGCGCGGGACGATCCGGTCAGCCCGCTTTGGTAATGACCTACTGCGCGACGGGCAACTCTCACGACCAGTACTACTTCCGCCGCTCGGACCAGATGGTCTCTGGCTCAGTCATCGCACCCCGGCTAGACCTGGCCAACGAGGCGCTCGTCCGGAGCCACCTACACGCGATCTGGTTGGTCGAGACCGGAGAGAGCCTGCGGTCCAAGATGACCGATCTGCTCGATGTCGGGGGCGACGAGCCGACTCTGGCGATCAAGCCCGACATCGCGCACATCCTCTCCGATTCGGAGGCCGTACGTCGTGCCAGCGCCCGCGCTCAGGCACTGGTGAGGCCACTCGAACCCGAGTTGATCACCGCCTCTTGGTGGCACGACGACTGGGTGGCGGACGTCATCCGCAATGCATTCAGCGCCTTCCAGACCGCCTGCGACCGGTGGCGCGACCTTTACAAGGCCGCGCTCGCAGACCAGAGGGAGCAGAACAAGCTTGTCCTCCAGGCCAACCTGAGCCACTTCGAGCGACGCGCGGCCGAAGCAAGGCGCCGGGAGGCGGAAAACCAGCTCCGGCTGTTGAAGAACGATGACGATGACCGCGGCCATTCTGATTTCTACACCTACCGCTACTTCGCCTCCGAGGGCTTCCTGCCCGGATACTCCTTCCCGCGCCTTCCGTTGGCTGCCTACATCCCCGGCGTCCGCCAAGGAACCAGCGACCGTGACGGCGGTGACTATCTGCAACGGCCCCGATTCCTAGCGATCAGCGAGTTTGGTCCGCGGGCGCTGATCTACCACGAAGGGGCCCGTTACGAGGTCACGCGCGTACAGATCCCAATGGCCCAAGGACAAGGGGTCGGCTCGATCGACGTCCAGGAAGCGCGCCGTTGCGAGGCGTGCGGCTACCACCACGACCGCCAGCCCGGTCTCGACGTCTGTGAGAACTGCGGCGAGGAGCTCGGCCCACCACTGCCGGGGCTGATGCGGATGCAAACCGTCTTCACTCGCCGGCGCGAGCGGATCTCCAGCGACGAGGAAGAGCGCCGCCGCGCCGGCTTCGAGATCGAGACCTCCTACCGCTTCGCCAGCCACGGCCAGCGCCCCGGGCACCTCGACGCCGACGTCAAGAACGCCGACGACGAGGTCATTGCCACCCTCCGCTACGGCGACACAGCCAGCATCCGGCGTACCAATCTTGGCCTGCGCCGCCGCAAGGATCCCAACGACCGCGGCTTCTGGCTCGACTCCGTCAACGGTGCATGGCTCACCGAGCGGGCCGCTGCCGACGCCATCGGCTCCGACGACGACAGCGATCTGACCGACGCCAGCCAGGTCAGCGCGAAGCAGAAGGTCATCCCGTACGTTGCCGACACCCGCAACATCTTGATCTTCCGGCCCACCCGGCAGGTGAGCGACGAGGTCGAGGCCAGCCTGCGCACCGCACTGGAGCGCGGCACCGAAGCGGCCTTCCAGCTGGAGGACTCCGAGCTGTCCGGGGAGCGACTGCCCGACCTGTCGAAAATGGGCAGGATGCTGTTCAACGAATCCGCCGAGGGCGGTGCCGGTGTCCTCCGACGCCTCCAGGCCGAGTCCGACGCACTGGCGATCGCCGCGCGCAAGGCGCTGGAGATCGCTCACTTTGACCCCGACACCGGCGAGGACAAAGACCACGCCCCCGGCGCGACGGAGCGGTGCGAACGTGCCTGTTACGACTGCCTGCTCTCCTACGCCAACCAGCTTGAGCATGCCCTCATCGACCGGCATCTGATCCGCGACCTGCTGCTGGAGCTCGCCTCGGCGACAACGGTGAGCGCAGGAGCGGCCGACAGCGTCGAGGCGGCGGCGCACGAGCTGCTCAGCGTGGCCGAGAACGAGCTGGAGCGCAGGTTCATCGAGACCCTCAAGGTCGGCGACTACGCCATGCCGACCGGCGCCCAGGAATACATTGCGTCGGCGAACGCCCGGCCAGACTTCGTTTACCGCACCGACAGTCCGGTCGCGATCTTCATCGACGGAGGCGTCCACGACCGCGACGACGTCGCCGAACGCGACGCTGCGGCAGAGGAGCGGCTCTACGACGCCGGGTGGGACGTCATCCGGTTCCGCTACGACGCCGACTGGACTGACATCATCAAGCAGCGTGCCGACATCTTCGGCACGGGAAGGAACTAAATCTGTGGGTTTCCAGGCCGGCAACCTCGTCTCGGCACGCGGTCGTGAGTGGGTGGTTCTTCCCGAGAGCAGCGACGACTTCCTCGTGCTGCGACCGCTGGGCGGCACCGACGACGACATCGCCGCCGCCCTCCCCGCGATCGAGACCGTCACCTCGGCATCCTTTCCACGACCGCAGCCCGGCGACCTCGGCGATCAGACCAGCGCTGCGCTGCTGCGCAGCGCCCTCCAGGTCGGCTTTCGCTCCAGCACCGGTCCCTTCCGGAGCCTCGCCGGCCTTGCGGTCGAGCCCCGTGCCTACCAGCTCGTTCCGCTTCTTATGGCGCTGCGCCAGGAAACCGTCCGCATCCTCATCAGCGACGATGTCGGCATCGGCAAGACCGTCGAGGCAGGCCTGATCGCCTCCGAGCTGCTCGCCCTCGGTGACGCCAGCGGCATGGCCGTCCTGTGCAGCCCGGCTCTGGCCGAGCAGTGGCGCGGCGAGCTCCGCCAGAAGTTCGCGCTGGAGGCCGAGCTCGTCCTCCCCAGCACCGTCCGCAGGCTGGAGCGTGGACTTATCGGAGATGAGTCGATCTTCCAGCGCTACCCGGTCACCGTGGTCTCCACCGACTTCATCAAATCCGACCGCCGCCGGTTCGAGTTTCTCCGTACCTGTCCCGATCTCGTCATCGTCGACGAGGCCCACACCGCGGTCGCTGATGGCGGCATCGGCGGCCGCGCACGCACGCAGCGTTACAACCTGGTGCGGGACCTCGCTGACGACGAGCAGCGTCACCTCATCCTCGTCACCGCCACGCCCCATAGCGGGAAGGAGGAAGCCTTCCGCAACCTCATCGGCCTCCTTGACAGGCAGCTGGCCACGGTCAACCTTGACCAGACCCACGGCCGCGAATTGCTCGCCAAACACTTTGTCCAGCGCCGCCGAGCCGACATCCGCCGCTTCCTCGACGAGGAGACCCCCTTCCCGAAGGATCGCGAGACCAAGGAAGAGTCCTATGCCCTGAGCGGGGAGTACAAGGCGCTCTTTGAGGCGGTGCTCGACTACGCGCGCGGATCGGTACGCACCGAGGGCACGGAGGCGCAGAAACGGGTCTCCTACTGGTCGGCCTTGGCTCTGCTGAGGGCGCTCGCGTCCTCGCCTCGCGCGGCCGCCCAGACACTCAGCACGCGTGCCGCCAAGGTCGACTCCGCCGAGGAGGCAGACGCGATCGGGCGCGCCGTCGTCCTCGACCAGTCCGATGATGAGGCCGCCGAGGCCGCCGACGCCACCCCGGCCGCTGACGACACCGAGCAGGGCACCAGCGAGCAACGACGGCTCCGGGAGTTCCTCAAGGCGGCGAAGGAATTGGAAGGGAGGGCGGACGCCAAGCTCGCCAAATTGACCAAGGTCATCCAAGGACTACTCGCCGAGGGCTACCAGCCCATCATCTTTTGCCGCTTCATCGACACCGCCGAGTACGTCGGTGAGCATCTGGAAAAGGCGCTGCGCAGCACTTCGATCGCCGTCGTGACCGGCACATTGCCTCCCGAGGAACGCACCGCCCGCATCGACGAGCTCGGCCGAGTGGAGGGCAACCATGTGCTGATTGCCACCGACTGCCTCTCCGAAGGCGTCAACCTCCAGGAACAGTTCCAGGCAGTCGTGCACTACGACCTCGCCTGGAACCCGACCCGCCACGAGCAGCGCGAGGGACGAGTCGACCGGTTCGGCCAGCGTGCCGAGAAGGTCCGCGCCGTCACGATCTTCGGCAGCGACAACCAGATCGACGGCCTCGTCCTCGACGTCCTCATCCGCAAGCACGAGGCCATCCGCAAGGCCACCGGCGTCTCTGTGCCGGTGCCCGACAACAATCAGGCTGTCGTCGAAGCCCTTATGGAGGGCCTGCTGCTGCGTGGCCAGGACTCCGTCCAGGAGATGCTCGACCTCGGCTTCGACACCAAGGCGACCGCGTTGGAGCAGGAGTGGGAGAGCGCCGCCGAACGCGAGCGCCAGTCCCAGACCAAGTACGCCCAGCACGCCATACACCCCGAGGCCGTCGCCGAAGAGCTCAAGGCCATCCGTGCTGGTATCGGCACCCACGCCTCGGTGAAGACATTCGTCGACTCCGCACTCCGCTCCTTCAACGCCACCGTTAAGGACACCGGCGACGGCTTCACCTCCACCCTCAACACCCTTCCGACCGGCCTCCTTGACGCGATGCCACCCGACCGGCCCGACCCGCTGCCCTTCAAAGACGACTACCCGATCGGACGTCGGGAGGCGGTCCTCCACCGCACCGACCCCACCGTCTCCGCAATCGCCGGCTACGTCCTCGAAGCGGCGCTCGACCCCGGCCTACCAGAACAACTCCGCCCCGCCCGCCGCTGCGCCGCGGTACGCACCAACGCCGTGACCACCAGGACCACGCTCCTGCTCGTCCGCTACCGCTTCCACCTCACCCTCCCGTCACGCGCAGGCGAGAAGACCGCCGTGGCCGAAGACGCCGCACTACTCGCCTTCGAGGGCGCAACCAGCGACCCGCGATGGCTCAACGACAATGCGGTGCAACAACTCCTCGCCGCCCGGGCTTCCGGCAACGTCTCGCAGACCCAGGGCGCGAACTCCATCAGCCGCATCCTCGACAATCTGGCCGACCTCACGCCTTACCTCGATGAGCACGGCGACCGGCTCGCCGACAAGATTATTGAGTCCCACCGGCGCGTCCGACAGGCCGCGGGCGAGATCCGCCGCGGGCTGACCGCGAAGGTCGAGCGGCCGGCTGACGTTCTCGGTGTGTACGTGTTCCTGCCTGAGGTAAGCGGCTGATGCCAATTGTTCAGCGCCCACTTCCAGCTGATCTTGTTCATCACACGGGAACGATGATCCGCTTCCATAAACGCGACTTTCCGTTGTTGCCCCCTAGTGCGAAGACATGTGAGGTCGAATTGCCGGATGGGCGCGTGGTCCTTGGAAAGTTCGGGCCGAGCCGCGAGTTGCCATATATCGGTGGACGCCAGGTCGTGCGGTGGATCAAGTCCTGGGTCGCCTACAACTCACCGGTGCATGTTGTGGCGCATCCCGTCGGGACACGTGATCGAGTGCGCATTGAGGTGCCGGGCGGCGTACGCCCCGTTCCACAGGGAGAACTCCGCAGGCTGAAAGGCAGGGCGCCCAGAGCGGGTCTGGTGGGACAGCGAAGACGACAGGAATTCACCCGGTGGGAGCGTGATCCAGCACTTCGCGAACTCGTTATCGGTGCTTGGGGGACCCGCTGCCAGGTTTCCGGGTGCAGGGCGCAGGACTCAGTTCAACCTGCGAGCGTGCGGACAAAGCTCGTGGATGTGCACCACCTGCTGTCTGTCAGCTCTGGCGGTCTCGATTCTCCTGCCAATCTCGTCATTCTCTGTTCCCTGCATCACCACGCGATGCACCGGGCCACCGATGTGAAGCTTGTAGACGGAATCGGCGATCGCGTGATCGTCAGACTCGATGGTCAGGCGATCGAGGCCGTCAGGGACGTCGTCGCACTCTTGAAGGCGATGTCCTGATGGCTACCGGATCGGCGTTTGTTGGTATTCGGGTTCAGGGTGGTCTGTTGCCGGCTGAGCTGTTGTCGCGGTTGGCGGTTGGGAAGTCGAATGTTGTCGGCATCGGTTCCGCGGACTACGGGCTGGTGGCGGGAGAGTCGGTGCGCGAGGCTGCGAACCGGGTGTGGGCGTATCTGACGACTGCGTGGGTGGGGTATCGCGGGGCGTTGGCGCAGCTGCCGGATTCGGATCGGGCGACGACGTTGACCCGAGACCGGTGGTTGCAGATTTTGCTTGACCAGTTGGGCTATGGCCGGGTCCCGCACACGGGCGCTGGTGGCGTCGAGGTGGATGGCAAGTCGTTCCCGGTCTCGCATGAGTGGGGGCCGGTGCCGGTCCACTTGCTCGGTGAGCGGGTGGATTTGGATCGTAGGACAGCTGGGGTGGCTGGTGCGGCGACGCAGGCCCCGCAGTCAATGGTGCAGGAGCTACTGAACCGCTCTGAGGCGCGGTTGTGGGGGATCCTGTCGAACGGATCGACGCTGCGGCTTCTACGTGACTCGACCTCGCTGGTCGGCAGCGCCTATGTGGAGTTCGATCTCGAGGCGATCTTTGAGGGCGAGCTGTTTAGCGACTTCGTGATGCTGTTCACGCTGTGCCACGCGAGCCGCTTGGAGGTCCGTGATGCCGAGGTCGGGCCAGCGTCGTGTTGGCTGGAGCAGTGGCGCGAGATCGCGGTCGAGGACGGGTCGCGGGCGCTCGACCAGCTCCGCGACGGCGTCGTTGAAGCGCTGCAGACGCTCGGGTCGGGGTTTTTGGCTCACCCGGACAACCTCGAACTGCGACGGCGGGTCGAGACTGGTGAGCTGAACCTGGCGGATTACAACCACGCGTTGCTGCGGGTGATCTACCGGCTGCTGTTCTCCTTCGTCGCCGAAGACCGCGGCGCGCTGCTGTCGCCTGAGGCCGAGCCGGAGGCAAGGGCACGGTACGCCGGCTACTTCTCGACCGACCGGCTGCGTCGGACCGCCCGCCGGCGTCGAGGAGGTAGGCATGGTGACCGGTGGCGGGCGCTGCAGGTCGTGTGGGAGGGACTGGGCTCCGACGCCGGACGACCCGAGATCGGCCTCGCCGGCATCGGTGGCTTGTTCGAGCGCGGCGAGCTGGACTTCCTGGGTGAGGCGGGCCTGGGCAACGACGCGTTGCTGAAGGCGATCCGGTCACTGTCGCTGGTCAAGGAGCGCGGCTCGGGTCAGCTGCGGGTGGTGAACTACCGCGACCTGGACGCCGAGGAGCTGGGCAGCATCTATGAGGCGCTGTTGGAGTACGTCCCTGCCTGGGATCCGGCTCGACGCGAGTACACGCTGGGTCCGGCGGCGGGCAACACCCGCAAGACCACCGGCTCGTACTACACCCCTACCTCGCTGATCGAGTCACTGCTCGACACCGCCTTGGACCCCGTACTGGATGCTGCCGAGAAGCAGGGCGTGGAGACCGGTGACATCGAGGGCGAGTTGCTGGGGATCACGGTGTGCGATCCAGCGTGTGGTTCGGGGCACTTCTTGGTGGCCGCAGCCCGACGGATCGCGAAACGGCTCGCCGCGGCCCGCACAGGTGATCCGGAGCCGCCGCCGGAGCAAGTCCGTACCGCGCTGCGGGAGGTGATCGGCTCCTGCATCTACGGCGTCGACCTCAATCCGCTCGCGGCGGAGTTGGCCAAGGTGTCGCTGTGGCTGGAGGCGATGGAGCCCGGCAAGCCACTGGCCTTCCTCGACGCCCAGATCAAGGTCGGCAACGCCCTGATCGGTGCCACGCCCGCCCTGCTGGATGGCGGGCTACCCCAAGAAGCGTTCAAGCCCATCGAGGGTGACGACAAGAAGGTGGCCGCCACGCTCGCCCGACGCAACAAGGACGAGGCCGGCGGCCAAGGCACCCTCTTCGGCGCCGAGGAGGCACGTACCTCGAACGCCGCCCTCGCCGCTGCAGCCCGCCAACTCGTTGGCGCGGGACCATCGCTGGCCGACATCCACGTGCAACAGCAGCGGCTCAAGCAGTACGTCGACTCACCCACCTATCGCCAGGCTAAGCAGCACGCCGACGCCTGGTGCGCCGCGTTCGTCTGGCCCAAGACCACCGACGCCCCGACCTGTCCGACCAACGCCACCCTCGACGACCTACGCGACACCCCCGCGACCGGCGAGACGAAAGAACAGATCGACCGGCTCACCGCCGAATACCGCTTCTTCCACTGGCACCTGGAGTTCCCCCACCTCTTCCCCACCGAACGCCCCCCAACCGGCGGCAGCATCAACAACATCACCGGCTGGTACGGCGGCTTCACCGTCATCCTCGGCAACCCACCCTGGATCGCCCATGCAGGTCGCGCCGCGCAGCCGTTGCAGCGAGGCGTTCCCAACCTCTTGGCCTTCATCAATCCAGCCTTCGCCGGCTACCGCGCGACGCATTCGGCATTTGTCCGGAGATCAGCCGAGCTTCTCGGCCAACACGGGCGACTCGGGCTCGTCCTGCCGACCTCAGTCGCTGACCTCGACGGCTACCTGCCCGCCAGAGTCGCCCACGATGAGATAGCCGTCCCGGTACAGCCATTGCCATCATTCGGAGACGGGGCCTTCCGTGGGGTATTCCAGCCATGCATGGCGCTCCTGTCCGAGCGGACAGGGACCCCTGCCACGTTCGAAGGGCCATATGAGTGGGTATTGACGCGAGACGATCTCGACGCCGCAGGAGAGGAACTGCTCGGCCACTTCCTGGGAATGCCCAGCTTGCCGAAGAACCTATTCGCGGAACTCGGATTCCAGACAACCGCCGCGACCAAACGCCTCCTGCGGCCTATGCAAGATGCGCGCCCAGACGACGTCCCAATCCTCGAAGGAAAGGACGTCACGGCATACCGCACTGCCATGCCCAGGCTCGCGATTCCCAGGACGGCCCTCGGTTCCAGACTGCCTCGGCAGCTTCAGACGAGAGTGCTCGTGCGCCAGACCGCGCGATACCCGATCGTCGGCCTATCGCCAGGTGTCGCATTCCGCAATTCACTCATCGCTGTCCAACCGAGCCATGATTGGACAGCCGAGGTCCTGCTCGGCATCCTCAACTCCAACGTGTGTCGGTGGCTTCACTACCACCGTTTCCGAGATGCTCGTGAAGGCATGCCTCAGGTCAAGGTTGGCCACCTCCGACGGATCCCAGCAGGACCGCACTTCGATGATGACCGCAAGCGGGCCATCGAAAGTGTCGTCGTGACGCTGCTAACGGCCGACCCGAGCACCGCGGCGCGAATGCTGAAGCACGTTGATGAGCTGGTTGCGGACGGCTACGGACTCTCGCCAGCACAGAAGGCAGCCGTCGAGTCCTGGGCTAATGACCAGCAAGGTGCTGCGTGATGCCAGGAGAGACGGCGTTTGTTGGTATTCGGGTTCAGGGTGGTCTGTTGCCGGCTGAGCTGTTGTCGCGGTTGGCGGTTGGGAAGTCGAATGTTGTCGGCATCGGTTCCGCGGACTACGGGCTGGTGGCGGGAGAGTCGGTGCGCGAGGCTGCGAACCGGGTGTGGGCGTATCTGACGACTGCGTGGGTGGGGTATCGCGGGGCGTTGGCGCAGCTGCCGGATTCGGATCGGGCGACGACGTTGACCCGAGACCGGTGGTTGCAGATTTTGCTTGACCAGTTGGGCTATGGCCGGGTCCCGCACACGGGCGCTGGTGGCGTCGAGGTGGATGGCAAGTCGTTCCCGGTCTCGCATGAGTGGGGGCCGGTGCCGGTCCACTTGCTCGGTGAGCGGGTGGATTTGGATCGTAGGACAGCTGGGGTGGCTGGTGCGGCGACGCAGGCCCCGCAGTCAATGGTGCAGGAGCTACTGAACCGCTCTGAGGCGCGGTTGTGGGGGATCCTGTCGAACGGATCGACGCTGCGGCTTCTACGTGACTCGACCTCGCTGGTCGGCAGCGCCTATGTGGAGTTCGATCTCGAGGCGATCTTTGAGGGCGAGCTGTTTAGCGACTTCGTGATGCTGTTCACGCTGTGCCACGCGAGCCGCTTGGAGGTCCGTGATGCCGAGGTCGGGCCAGCGTCGTGTTGGCTGGAGCAGTGGCGCGAGATCGCGGTCGAGGACGGGTCGCGGGCGCTCGACCAGCTCCGCGACGGCGTCGTTGAAGCGCTGCAGACGCTCGGGTCGGGGTTTTTGGCTCACCCGGACAACCTCGAACTGCGACGGCGGGTCGAGACTGGTGAGCTGAACCTGGCGGATTACAACCACGCGTTGCTGCGGGTGATCTACCGGCTGCTGTTCTCCTTCGTCGCCGAAGACCGCGGCGCGCTGCTGTCGCCTGAGGCCGAGCCGGAGGCAAGGGCACGGTACGCCGGCTACTTCTCGACCGACCGGCTGCGTCGGACCGCCCGCCGGCGTCGAGGAGGTAGGCATGGTGACCGGTGGCGGGCGCTGCAGGTCGTGTGGGAGGGACTGGGCTCCGACGCCGGACGACCCGAGATCGGCCTCGCCGGCATCGGTGGCTTGTTCGAGCGCGGCGAGCTGGACTTCCTGGGTGAGGCGGGCCTGGGCAACGACGCGTTGCTGAAGGCGATCCGGTCACTGTCGCTGGTCAAGGAGCGCGGCTCGGGTCAGCTGCGGGTGGTGAACTACCGCGACCTGGACGCCGAGGAGCTGGGCAGCATCTATGAGGCGCTGTTGGAGTACGTCCCTGCCTGGGATCCGGCTCGACGCGAGTACACGCTGGGTCCGGCGGCGGGCAACACCCGCAAGACCACCGGCTCGTACTACACCCCTACCTCGCTGATCGAGTCACTGCTCGACACCGCCTTGGACCCCGTACTGGATGCTGCCGAGAAGCAGGGCGTGGAGACCGGTGACATCGAGGGCGAGTTGCTGGGGATCACGGTGTGCGATCCAGCGTGTGGTTCGGGGCACTTCTTGGTGGCCGCAGCCCGACGGATCGCGAAACGGCTCGCCGCGGCCCGCACAGGTGATCCGGAGCCGCCGCCGGAGCAAGTCCGTACCGCGCTGCGGGAGGTGATCGGCTCCTGCATCTACGGCGTCGACCTCAATCCGCTCGCGGCGGAGTTGGCCAAGGTGTCGCTGTGGCTGGAGGCGATGGAGCCCGGCAAGCCACTGGCCTTCCTCGACGCCCAGATCAAGGTCGGCAACGCCCTGATCGGTGCCACGCCCGCCCTGCTGGATGGCGGGCTACCCCAAGAAGCGTTCAAGCCCATCGAGGGTGACGACAAGAAGGTGGCCGCCACGCTCGCCCGACGCAACAAGGACGAGGCCGGCGGCCAAGGCACCCTCTTCGGCGCCGAGGAGGCACGTACCTCGAACGCCGCCCTCGCCGCTGCAGCCCGCCAACTCGTTGGCGCGGGACCATCGCTGGCCGACATCCACGTGCAACAGCAGCGGCTCAAGCAGTACGTCGACTCACCCACCTATCGCCAGGCTAAGCAGCACGCCGACGCCTGGTGCGCCGCGTTCGTCTGGCCCAAGACCACCGACGCCCCGACCTGTCCGACCAACGCCACCCTCGACGACCTACGCGACACCCCCGCGACCGGCGAGACGAAAGAACAGATCGACCGGCTCACCGCCGAATACCGCTTCTTCCACTGGCACCTGGAGTTCCCCCACCTCTTCCCCACCGAACGCCCCCCAACCGGCGGCAGCATCAACAACATCACCGGCTGGTACGGCGGCTTCACCGTCATCCTCGGCAACCCACCCTGGGACCACATTGAGCTCAAAGAGCAGGAGTTCTTCGACGCCCGCGATCCGAAGATCGCCATGGCCGCAGGAGCTACGCGTAAACGCTTGATCGCGAAGCTGCCACAATCGAACCCTGCGCTCTATGCCGACTACGTGGCCGCGAAGCGCCATGTCGATGGGATGCGGCATCAAGCAGCCCACACTGGAAGATTCCCACTTTGCGGGCGGGGAAGAATCAAGACTGATCCTGTGTTCGCCGAGCTGGATCGCCAGATCGTGGATGGCGACGGGTACGTCGGTTTGATCCTGCCGCTAGGAATCGCGACCGACTCCACCACCCAGCAGTTCTTCCGGGAGATCGTCGAGACGAGGCAGCTTGCCAGCATCTACGCATTCCGCGAGATCCGGCGCATCTTCATTGCGACGGACGACCGGAAGCCGTTCTGCTTGATGACGCTGTCAGGGCGCGGGGAACCGCAGGCGTGGTTCGCATTCTCACTTGAGTCTATTGCCGATCTCGCTCGCCCTGGCGTCAGATACACGCTGACACCAGAGGAGATTAAGCTCCTGAACCCGAACACGGGCACATGCCCGGTGTTCCGATCTCGCCGGGACGCCGAGATCACACTGGGCATCTACCGCCGCGTCCCGGTGCTTATTAACGAGAACGACACGGTCAACGGCAACCCCTGGGACATAAAGTTCATGCAGGGGCTCTTCAACATGACGAGCGACTCGCACCTGTTCCACACGCGGGAGGAACTTGAGGGCGACGGCTGGATGCTCACCGGCAACGTATTCGGGCGGGAAGTTACCGGGGGGGGGGGGGGGGTGACCGTTGAGCGCTTCCTGCCGCTCTACGAGGCCAAGATGATCCACCACTACGACAGCCGCTGGGCGACGTACGAGCCTGATGGCTCAATCCGAGACGTCACGCCAAGAGAGAAGGCGGACTCCGAGTTCTTCGTGATGCCGCGCTACTGGGTTCAGGAATACGAAGTTGCCAAGAAGCTGGACGGCAAGTGGGACAAGTCCTGGATGCTGGGCTGGCGCGACATCGCCCGGTCGACCGATGAGCGGACGTTTATCACGTCTCAGCTTCCGCGTTCTGCCTACGGACACAAGCTGTTGCTCGCATTCCCAAAGCGCGGGCGCCAGGAGATTCAGGCGGCGTGGTCGTCGTTCGTGTTTGACTACGCGGCGCGGCAGAAGATGGGCGGGACCTCGATGAGCTACTTCGTCGTCAACCAGCTCCCGATGCCGACACCGGACCAGTTGGCCTCGCATATCGCGTGGATCGCCGACCGCGTCGACCGCCTGAACGCACGGCCGGTCCCGGGATTGGATCGCGATCGGCTGCGAGCCGAGCTCGACGCCGTGGCCTTTCACATCTATGGCGTGGAGCGGAGGGATGTCGACTACATCATGGAGGACTTCCACATCGTCAAGCGGAAGGATCTCGCTGCCCATGGTGAGTACCGCACAAAGCGCCTCATCCTCGAGGCGTACGACCTCATGGAGAAAGCCTGATGGCCGCGCCGAGTCCTGATGTGCGCGTCGAGCTCGCCAGCCTCATCGAGGCCGATCGATCTCGACTGGGCGACGTCTATCGCCTGACGGAACGTGGGCTCACGCCGCCCCAGATCGCCCAGGAACTGGGTGTCGACAGCAGCGGATTCGTGTCCAACTACCGTTCCATCGCCCGAGCGCTGCTTGACGGAAGCATGCCGTCGGGTCCGAGCATGGCTAAGCAGATCGCCAGCAGCATCCGCGCCCTTTCCCGCGGCCAAAGTATCTCCTCTGCTGCGCGTGCTTACCTCGATCAACTCCAAAGCGAGTTGGAGACGGCCGCTGGAGTCAAGCCCCGTTGGACGGTTCGGGGTAGGGCGACACCGACGTCTCCAGCCCAGGCTCTGACACAAACGAAAGACTCGCTGCGCGAGCAAGTGGATGGCGAGCTCCGCGCGCGAGCGGCTCAGCTCATTGAAATGATCCGCGACGGGGTTGAGCTTGAAGCCGATGACTATCACCGCATCGTTGCCGCGAGGTCGGCCCTCGACGCACTGGTGCGGCTGGTTCAGGTCCAGGCCACCGGCCGCACCACCAAGGCCTTGCACCAAGCGGGAAGGCTGGACTTAAGCCTTGAAGCCGCCGTTCTTCAGTGGGCCGAGGACCTTCCTTTGACCATTGACCTTGTCGAGAGCGCCCGCGGACGGCTCGATTATTGGAGAAGCGAATGAGCGAAACGGTCGAACGGATGCTCCCTCTCTATGAGGCGAAGATGATCCACCACTTCGATCACCGGTGGGCGACCTACGAACCCGACGGATCGACGCGGGATGTCTTGCCGGATGAGAAGCGGGACGCGAACTTCCGCGCGCTGCCGCGCTACTGGGTCCGCGAGTCCGTCGTACGGGACCGTCTCGAAGGGCGCTGGGATCACAAGTGGCTGCTCGGATGGCGTGACATTTGCCGCAGCACTGATGAGCGGACCATGATCGCCGGGTCCTTCCCAACCACAGCTGTCGGCCACACAATGCCGATCGCACTGAGCGCGCGGAGTCTCCCGGTGCTCCAGGCCATCTGGTCCACCTTCGCCTTCGACTTCGTTGCCAGGCAGAAGGTGGGCGGCACGCACATGACCTACGGGTACCTCGAGCAGCTGGCAACCCCTCGGCCCGATATCGAGTTGCCCTGGGTCGACTCGGACGCGACGTGGCTGAGGGTCCGAGCGCTGTGGCTTCAGGGGGCCGAATCGTGGTCCGACAGCCGTCGCGAGTCAGTGCGGGCAGAGCTGGACGCTGTGATGTTCCTTGTGTTCGGGGTCTCTCGCGAAGACGTCGACTACATCATGGAGACCTTCCCGATCGTGAGGCGCAAGGACGAGGCCGCGCACGGCGAGTACCGCACGAAGCGCCTCATCCTGGAGATCTACGACCAGTTAGCCAACCCGATCGCGAGCGGCACGAGGTATGTGTCTCCACTCGACGAGGAGGACCGATGACCCGGGTATGGGGGATCCACAACGACGAGATCCCCGCGAGCGAGTTGGTCGCTGGCGGGTTCGTTTCGATCGGTTGGGACCAAATCGGTGACCTCTGCGACGTGGGCGACGACCAGGCTGCGATCCGTGACCTGGTCCGCGCCGCGTACCCGGAAGCCAAGGAGGGCGCCCTCCCCGTGTGGGCTGGTGTGCTGCGACGATTCGCGTTCGAGATCGCTGAAGGCGACGTGGTGATCGCCCCCGACCGGCAGGCGCGGCTCATCAACGTTGGGCTCGTGGCCGGTCCCTATCGTCACGAGGCGCGCGTCGAGCATCCACATCGTCGCGATGTGACGTGGTTGGTAACCGGGCTTCCGCGTACGTCGTTCTCGCAGCCGGCGCTGAACGAGATCGGCTCTGCCGTCACCCTCTTCGAGGTACGTCGACACGTCGACGAGTTCGCGGCTGCGCTCGCCGACGCAGGCCACCCCGTCGACATGCAGCCGGCGGCGGAGGCACCGAGGGGTGCCGGGCTCGATGCATTGCGAGATTTGAGCGATGAGTACCTCCGCGCGATCCGTGGTGCTAATTCGGTCTTCACACCAGGTGTCGGCGTTTGGACCCTCCCGAACGCGCGCGAGCTCGAGCGGGCGTTCGTTGATCGACCCGACGCCAGCGGACGGTCGTTCGAACAGAAGCTTGATGACCAGTTAGTGGGTGCCAGCGACGGTGCAGTGCAGCTGTTCGCAGAGCTGTGGTGCCTGAGCCTGGCGCCCCTCTCTGACTATTCGCCCGCGACCAAGCGCCAGCTGCTCAGCGGGATCCTCGCCAAAATGACTCATCCTGCGCAGCTCTCGCCTGTCGCCGCCGCAGCCCTCAGCACCCGTGCTTTCAACGGCGGAGTGGCGTTCAAGACCAGACGACCCTTCCAACTGGCTCTTCTGGTGCGGGTCGCGTCGGCGCTGCTGTCGCTATCACAGGATGAGCGCGCGTCGGCGCTTGCCGAGCCCAAGGCTTTCGAAGCCGTGCTCGACTCCGTGTCAGAGCCTAGGGAGCCGGCACAGCGATGTGCCCTCCGCTGGCTGTTCTTCCCCGACTACTACCTTCCGATCGTTAGCGGCAAACATCGTCGCGCCATCAGAGACACGTTTGCGGATCTGTTAGACGGAACCGCATCGAACCTCGACGAGGAGCTCCATCAAGTCAAGACTGCGCTCGCTGAGGACGGAGGTGGGGAGGTCCAATTCTACCGGCCGCCTCTGATCGATCGGTGGGACCCCGGCAGGGTCCTGTCGGGTGTACCGCCGACCGTCGAGAACGTAATGTCCCGGAGCGAGTTCAAAACCCCTCGCTACGCGCTCGCGTCAGCGGCCGTCGCGACGATCGACGAGGGTGAGTGGACGACCTACACCGATGTCGCTGACGTCGCCGGCCTCGTCCCGGGGCAAGTCGGTGACTACATCGGGAAGATCCACCACGACGCCGGACACCGGGTGATCAAGATCGATGGCACTACGTACACCGCCGAAGGGCGCGAGGCACTGGAGGCCGAGGGGATCCAGTTCGACGAGAAGGGTGTTGCGGATCCGCAACGCCGGATCACCAAGGAAGAACTCCGCGGGCGTCTGGACGCACTCGGCCAACTACCTCAGGCCGCACGTCGGGCGTGGCTGGTCCGGGGTAACAACGTCGGCGGACAAGACCTCGTGCCGACCTGGCTAGCAGAAGGCCGGCTAACGCTGGCCGCGACCAGTCTCCGCAAACTGGAGCCCGGACTGACTCGCGATCAGCTTAAGCCAATCGTGGACGAGGACTACAGCCACGCCTCCTACGCTGCCAGGGCCGAGAAGCTCGACGAGTTTCACGCATTTCTGTCCCGCATGCAGCCCGGCCATCTTGTCGTGACCATCGACCAGGGCCGCCTCCATCTCGGCGAGATCGGTGGCGACGCTTCCTTCCAGGCGACGACGGACACCGACGCCCATCTGGTCCGCGACGTCGAATGGCAAGGCGAGACACTCATCGAAGCGATTCCCGCGGACCTGGCTGCACGGCTCAAGGTCCAGCGTGACGTGCTGGACCTGACCCAGCACCTCGACCTGCTAGAGAAGCTGTGGGCCGCTGACGAGGAGGCCACCGAACTCGTCGACAGGGCGCCGCTGGTCCTGCCGGACGCAACCGACGAACTGGCCGTATCGCTCCACGTCGACCGCGACTGGCTGCAGGAATGCATCGAACTCCTCAAAGACCGGCCCCAACTGATCTTCTACGGCCCTCCAGGGACCGGGAAGACCTACATCGCCCAGGCGCTAGGCGAGCATGTTGCGGGCGAGAACGTTCGGCTGGTGCAGTTCCACCCGTCGTACTCGTATGAGGACTTCTTCGAAGGCTTCCGCCCGACCGCCGACGGTGGCTTCGAACTCAAGCCGGGCCCGATGCGCCGGATCGTCGATCAGGCGGTCGACAACCCACGGCAGGCGCACGTCCTCATCATCGACGAGATCAACCGCGGCAACCTGGCCAAGGTTTTCGGCGAACTGTATTTCCTGCTGGAGTACCGCGACCGCAACGTCGAGCTTCTCTATGGCAACGGTGACTTCTCGCTCCCGGGCAACGTCCTCATCCTCGGCACGATGAACACCGCCGACCGGTCAATCGCGCTGGTGGACGCTGCTATGCGACGCCGTTTTGCGTTCGTCTCACTGCACCCATCTGAGCCGCCCACACGTGACGTGCTCCGAGCATGGCTGCGCAAGACCGAGCGCTCCCTACGAGTCGCGGACGTGCTCGACGAGCTGAACCGGCGGATCGCCGACCCGGACTTCAAGGTCGGACCGTCGTACTTCATGCGCGACAAGGTTTTCGAGGACGGAGGCCTCGAGCGGACCTGGCGCACTTCGATCCTTCCGCTTCTCGAGGAGCACCACTACGGCGAGATGACGGCGGGCGAGGTCGAGGCGCGCTACGGGTATGAAGCAATCTCGGCCAAGGTCGATCGGGCGTTCGGTGGGGACGGCGATGCGGCACCTGGAACTGACTGAGAACGAGGCTCCGCGCCCGTTCGATCTGTCCGCAGATGAGGCCGAGGCCCTCGCGGCGGCCGAGCTGGCTACCGTCTCCAGATCCCCGGGGTCCTCGTCATGGGAGGTCGCCGCAGGTCGCAAGGTCGGCGTGGCCCGGATGGGGAACCTCCAGATCGTCGTGCGGCCCAAGATCCCCATGGATCGACTGGTGTTCCTCATGGGCTATGCCCGTCAGCCACAGTTCTGGCGCGCTGCCCCTGTGCTGCTGGACGCCGAGGCGGACTTGGCCGAAGCACTAGCGGACTCCTTCGCGCGCCGCGCCCGTAGGGCGCTGGAGCAAGGCTTGCTCCACGGGTACGTCGGCGTTTCGGAGGCTCTGCCCGTGGTTCGTGGTCGCATTCGGGTGGGTGATCAGCTCGCCCGTCGTCCCGGGATGCTCTTGCCGCTCGAGGTGTCGTACGACGAGTTGTCGGTCAACATCGCCGAAAACCAGTTGCTCCTCACCGCCACCTTGCGACTGCTGCGCATGCCCTTGCTCTCGCGTGACGTCCGACGCGGGCTACAGCGCCTTAGGCTCCAACTCGCCGATGTGACGCCGGTGCTTCGCGGACAGCTGCTTCCGGTGTGGCATCCGTCGCGGCTCAATGCCCGCTACCAGCCCGCGCTTTACCTCGCCGAGCTCATCCTGGCGGGGGACTCCTTCGAGCAGCGCGTTGGTGACGTCCACATCAGCGGCTTCGTCTTCGATATGTGGAAGATCTACGAGGACTTCGTCTGCGTCGCCCTGCGCGAGGCGATGCGGCCTTACGGTGGTCGGTCTTCGCTGCAACGCCGGCTGAACCTCGATGAGGCAGGCCGGGTGGAAATGAAGCCGGACTTCTACTGGACTGCTGTCGATGGTCGGCACCTCGTGGTTGACGCGAAGTACAAGGCCGAGCAGCCCAGCGGCTTCCCGAACGCCGACCTCTACCAGGTTCTGTCGTACTGCACCGTTCTCGGGCTCGAGGAAGGGCACCTCGTCTACGCCAAGGGGAACGAGGACCGCGTCTCCCACCGGATTGTTGGGTCCGGCATGCGAATCCATTGCCACACCCTCGACTTAAATGTGTCGCCTGAGGGAATGCTCGAGCAGGTGACGCGGCTCGGTGATCGTCTCGTGCGTGGTGCGCTCACGGAGTGACGCGAGCAGTGGCTTTCTGAAAGGGTGGTGTCATGGCAGGCCCTCGGGACTATTCGACTGCCACCCGAGCCGCGTTGGCGATGCTCTCCCGAGCACGTTGCTACTTTCCCGGGTGCCAGGTGAGGATCTTGCGCTTCTTGGATGGAGAGCCATACATCGACTACCAGATCGCCCACATCCGAGACGCTCATCCAGGCAACAGATACGTCGAGGGAATGACCGACGACGAGCGCAGGTCATTTGGGAATCTGATCCTCCTGTGCAAACCGCATCACGAGTTGGTTGACAGCCGGCATCCTGACCGCTATTCCATCGAAGACCTGGAGGGATGGAAGCGTTCCCGGGAGGGAGACGTAACCGACGAGCTGGCTCGGGTTGGGCCTGTCAGCGATGAGACCCTTGCTGGGCTATTGATCCAGTCAGTGACTGACGCGCAGGAGCAGATCACCGAGGCGCTACGGCAGCAGGAGGCCGCAGTGCGCCAGCGCGTCGAGGCTGTGCGGGCGGATCTTTCATTCGTTAGTGTCCAGCAAGCCTTCGCTGCTGCTGAAGAGCTCTCGTTGTTGAGCCCCCTTGGAGTGAGAGCTGATGCGCCACTTACCGATTTCTACCTTCGCATACAGCGGGACGGGGGACGACTCTTAGTGCACCTGGACACTCGCTGGGATGCCAGCGTCTTCCGGACAGTTTGGGAGGAGGGACAGAACTTCTCGGACGTCATGCTGGAGCTCGCGAAACAAGTACGTCCGACAGCGTATTGGCCAGGCGCCGAGCGGTGGGAGTTTGCCACGTCGATCCAAGGCATAGTTGACACTCTCATCGCTGGGTTGGACGTTAAAGCCCGCGGGGGCTGGATCAGAAATGCGGTTCAACTTGTGGGTTCGGCGTGGCTTCTTTCGGATTGGGAAGCGCTCGGAGTGCATCACGACTATCAAATCCTCTTTCGAAGGCTCGACGAGAATGATTGGTACGACCATCTGGTGGGTAAGGCATGGACCGATCGTGGCGAAGTCGCCGAAATGCTCGAGCAAGCCATGTTCTTGCGGGATCTCTCCGCCGGGAGTGGGCTCCAGGACAACGACCAGGGCGACATCAGGGGCCTAACCTGACCGAGCGGGCGTTGATCGAGCCAAGCGCGCCACCGATCTGTCGGAATGACGGGCGAGCTGTGGCGGAGGAACTAACCAGCCACAGCTTTGCCGGCCCAGTGCTCGCAATCGGCATAGAGTGCGTCCAGCCTCAGATCGGCGATGTGCCCAGCGCTCCAATTGGCTCACTAGGGGCTCACTACGGGCTCACACGTCTCGTGAAACGGCAGCATCACCAGTTGATCACTTTCAGCTTGGCCCGACTCGTCGAGTCTGCTTTCAGTTGAGCTTCGCCACGTCCGGGTGGAGCGCTCCTCGGCGAACGGATCCCGGCGCCCCTGGCGACCGAGTCTCGAGATGGATCGGCCGAGGAATTGCCGGCGGTAAGAGAATCGAGGGTCCCGTGCCGCTTCTTCAGGTCAGGGTCGTCGCGGTCGTGCACTCGACGACGTCGGCCGCAACCGGCGCTGTTGTCGGGCGGCCGCTCGAGGCAAGCCAGCGATCGCTCGTTGCGAGGTGAATCCAATTCAAAGTGGGCCAGCTCGGGCCAGCCCGCAGTCAGCGTATTTCTGTCGGCCAAGGCTTGGTGGGTCGAACGATCCACGCCCGCGATGCGATGCCGACAATTGCCGAGCCAGAGATTTCGGAGGCTGCGATCTTTCTCCCCCCGTGTGGGACGGGGTACGTCCGCCAGTGTTTCGTACGGACGCCTCATCCGGCCGCGAGTGCAAGAGGTGTGAGGCTGTACAAGGTCTGTTCGCATGAGGGGCGACGCGTGTCGGCGTGGTGGCACAGCAGCAGTTGCGGGATGAGGACCGCGTCGGCTGCGCGAAGGAGCCTCGGCGCCTCTGGTAACGGTTTCCGCGCGCGAGGTCCGCGACCCTTGAGCACTGCCCACTGACCGCACAGGTCCTACCCGCGCGCCGTTCACCCGAACAAACCTTGAACAGCCTCACACCTCTTGCACTCACGGCCGAGCAGGTGTCCGTACGAAAGCGCCGTGGCCATCTCGTCCACCTCCGCACTTGCGGCCAGGGGCAATTGTCATCACGAATGTCCGATGTGCCCTTCCGGCCGATGCCTGTACAGGCATGGAGCCTGTCGCGCAGCTCGAGCCTCGCTCCAACGAAGGTCGCTGTCTACGATGTGGCACCGCCTGGAGCGGCTCCACCATGGGTCGTCCGCGCAGGTGGTGCTCGCAGGCGTGCCGTCGGGCGGCTTACGAAGAACGCCGGGCCGCTGCCAGCGGCGCGATTGGTGTTCGGGTGGTCGAGCGCATCGTCGCAACTGACCATGATCTCACTGAATGCGTGAGGCGGGTCATGGCGTCCCCGACGGCCTGCAGGCGCATCCTCCGAGGCCTTCTCGAGCCGACGATCCTCGACGAGCTCGACCGAGAACTGCGCTGGGGTCCGGTTCGCCGGCAGGCGTTGGATCTTGCAGCGATGTTGCTCCAGCGGGAGCAGGCTCGGCAACCAAGACTGTGGTGATGTGGCGACAGTCGTGTGAGCACCTGGTGAGGTCGTGGTGAGCGAAGTGGTGAGCGAAGTGGTGAGCTTCTGGATTTGGGGCGCCGCGCATCATGCTGGAGTGGGTCGAGCTGTGTCCCACATCGCGTCGAGTGACGTCCCACACGTCACTCCGCGTCGAGGACCACTCGCATCCGAGGGTATTCGGCCGAGGCGGAATGCAGTGCGTGTCGCCGCTCCCGAGGTGGCCGTCGATCGCAGAGGCCAGGGTGCGCCCGCTGTCCTCGACGCGTCGCTGCTCGCGCGAACTTTGTGCGGGCTGCTTCAGTTGGGTCGGCGCAAGCAGTGCCTGCTTAGAAGTGTGTTACCCACATCGCTACCATGACCGAACATACGTTCGAGAATCGGCGTTGGTCAAACGCTAGCCGATCCGACGCATGCAGCACAGGTGCACAAGCAAGGGAGGACGCTGAGCCAAGTGACCGTGCCCGAGAACGTGCCACTGCCCGGAAGGGTCTTCGCGGTCGCACAAGGCCATCTTGCGGACGCGCGCAGGCGTAGGGAGCTCCTTCTCCACCTTTGGAACTCAACGGAGGAGCCAGCGGCATTCACGGCGTGGATGGAGTCGCCTACAGCATCGGTAAGGGAGATGTGGTGCTCCTTCAACCCGGACCCCGACACCTACGTTCAAGCCAATCAAGCCATCTCTGCCTTCTTCCGATCGGTGAAGCAGGCCATGGATGCATGCGTTCACGCTGCAGCTGCTCAAGTGTGCCGATCCCTGGGCACGGTGCCCCCCGAACAGCACCAGATGCTTCTGGCCAGCGACGAGGCCGAGTTTGACGCGCTGCTTGACCGGGGCCACCTCCAAGGTCTCCGCCCAGACCAGGTTGAAACAGTGAGGTTCCTTCAACCCTTCAACGCTGGCGCCGACGCCATCATTCAGCGAGCCATAGCCCATCTCGCCTCAGCGCTGGCCACTCCGGACGAAGCGGACCTTTTCACAGCCTGGGCCTCCGAGGCCCGCCCCGAGCCAGCAGCTCCTCCGGACGTTTCGATCAACAGTTGGACGGTCGACCCAGCAGGCCCCATGCGTGTTCCCAAGCGCTTGGCAACCTTTGAGATCCAAACAGCCGATTGGGGAGCGACGCTCGCCGGGAACCCCAACGTGTCGTTCGATCCGATCGCGTACGCCGAACCTTGGCCCCTTGATCCGGACGACAACTTCGCCACGCGCTCCCGTGCTCTACTGACGCTCACCGAACACTTCATCGAGGGCATGCAACGTTCAGTCAACGCCCCATACCGGACCGACCTCCTTTCCGCGCTCGACCAGCACCTGCCGGCCGACAGAGTTGACCCCTGGCTACCTATCAACTTCGGATCCGCCCCACACGACGAGTCTCGGGTTCGAGAAGCCATAGCCGAGTCCGAAGCGGCCATCGCTGCCTACCTCAACGACGACGGAACCCTCACCTACGTCCGACTGAACGACGACGATCGCGTCGTAGCCCGTGAGATAGCCCCGGCCGCCGAGCTACTGGGGGACAGCGTCGACGGCATCGCCGTCGAGGAAGCTGTTCGCGCCTCTGCCGGGCGCTGGGGACTTCCAGACCTCGTGCTTCATCCAAAGGTGTTGCGCAAAGGCAAGGGCGTTCGCGAACTAGGAGACGGCACGATCCTTGCTGGGCATCGCGGCATCGCACTCCAAGTGAAGTCCCGCCAAGTTCTCCAGGACCCGCCCGACAAGGCCGAGCGGTGGTTACTGAAGAACGCCGCGGATGGGCTCAGGCAAGCGCGGGGCACGATCCGTTCGACATTGAGCAACCCTGATGTGGAAGTGACGAGCCTGCGAGGGAGACCCGTTGCTCTAGCCGGATCCCGGGTCACCTGGCTGCCGGTGGTGGTTCTCGATCACCCGAACCCTCCGCTCGGGGTGATCCCGGCGGCCGACCCACGCGGCCGCAGTGTGGTGATGATGAGGCGTGACTGGGAGTTCTTGTGGGACCAACTTCGCTCGACGACCGCCATAGTCAACTATCTTCACCGCGTTTCGGAGGCGGACGACCCGATCGAGCTCGGCGCAGAGATCAACCGCTACTTCGATCTGGCTCATCGCGACGAGAACGCCCCACCCAACCCTGCTCCCGAGTGGGCTGACGAAGCAGATGTGCGGCAGCCATCTCTGCCGCTTCTTCCTCGTGATCCGGCTGGATCGGCTGATGAGTTGGGACACGCAATCTTTCGTCAAGTCCTGGAGGACGTAGCCACTTCCGACTTCACCGGAAACGAAAGTGACCGGATCCGACTCCTCTCGCACATCGACCGGTACGACGTGACATCGCGCGCCGAAGTGGGCCGGCTCCTGCTCCAACGGTTGATCACTTGCGCGGAAGCAGCGCCCGGCGGTCATCGGATGGGTCACCGGATTATCTACCTCGACGACGGCGAACTGCATCTGGCCTTCTCGACCATGTCGCAGCTCACCGGATACCACCGGGAGCTCTACACCCAGTGGCTGCTTCATCGTCGGCAGACGTTCCTGTCGCGCTACGGCGCCCGGGGTCCCATCTACCCCTGGACGGTTGGCGTGCTGCTCACGCCACGCGTACGAGGGCCACGTCCTTGGGACACAGCGGTGATCGCTACCAACGGGCCACCGGGCTACGACGAGGCCGAGTTCGAGCGACTGACGAGGCTGTTCGAGCCCACCGAGTGAAACCCAGCGGGCCCCGCCTCCCGCGACTATCCCGGCTTGCTCGAGGCAAGGCGGCACTGTCGTTGCTCGGTGTGGAGACGGGGGCGACGCGAGCTCAGATCCCGTTACCTGCTATGGCGAGGTAGGGTCGAGATAGCCCCAGCACCGGCACCGGCCGGTGACCTCCGACTGAGGGTGCCCAACAAGGAGGTTCGATGATCACCTGTCCCTGCGTGAACCAGCCGCCGACCCCGCGCTGCGGAGCCAAGTCGTGAGCGCCCTCCCGAAGCCCCGTGGCCGCCAGGGCCACGTTGTGTTCCTATCGCATAACCAGCACCACGTCGTGCTCGGGACTGCCGGCACCGGGAAATCCACCATGGCGATCCTGCGCGCCATCTACCTTTCACTGCCCACCACGCAGAACCACGGACCCGTTCTCGTGGTCACCTACAACAACACGCTGGTGACCTACCTCAACTACCTGGGCCAGGGGTCACCGACCAGCGTCACCGTCGAGACCTACGGTCGGTTCGCGCGCGGCTATCTTGCCTCGCTCGGGCTCATGGGGTGGAACAAGATCGCGCAGGGACCTTTGCTCCGGCAGCTGGTCGGCCAGGCGGTCGCCGGAGCCCGCGCCGCGGGGCACACCAGCGCCGTCCTCGGACGCGACCTGGGGTGGATCGAGGACGAGATCCACTGGATTTCAGGCATGGGCATCAAGACCGAGGCCGACTACCAGGCCGTGGATCGCGTCGGGCGCAAGACTGCCCTTGGGCCCCGGGCCCGCGCCGCCGTGTGGGCGATCCGCGAGCAGTACCGAGCTCTTCGGGCGGCCGCGGGCCGCGACTACGACTGGTACGACATCGCCACATCGGTGCGCGAGGCCGCCGGGAGCGACAAGCGGCCCCCGAAGTACAAGCACATCATCATCGACGAGGGTCAGGACCTTTCCCCGGAGGCCATCCGCTCGCTCACCGAGATCGTCGACCCATCCGGGTCTGTCACCTTCTTCGGCGACTACCACCAGGCCATCTACGGCCAGGGGCTCTCCTGGCGGGCCTCCGGAATCAACCTCGGCAACCGCCAGGTCGAGACCTTTGACGACAACTACCGCAACACTCGACAGATCGCAGCTGTCGCCATGGCCATGGCCGCCTCGGAGAACATGAAGTCCGACGATGTCGACCTGGTCTCGCCTCACGCGCCGAACGCCGACGGCCCGAAGCCGACCCTGGTGACGGCAGCTACCCGCGAGGCCGAGATCAAGTACCTGCGCGACTTCGTCGAGGACGCCTCGGTCGACCAGTCCGTCGCCGTGCTCGCCCGCACGTGGGGGGAGGCCGCATCGGTAGTCACCGGCCTGCCGTTCACCAGCATGCACAAGGACAAGGTCCACTGGGACGGCAGCCCCGGCATCTACGTCGGCACCTTCCACTCCGCCAAGGGGCTGGAGTTCGACGCCGTCGTTCTCCCCTTCCTCGACGACGCCACCTTCCCCCACAAAGAGGTCCTCGCCGCCTTCGATGAGGAAGAGGCATGTGCCCGGGAGGCCCGCCTCCTGTACGTCGGGATGACCCGCGCCCGCTCAACTCTCGTCATGTCGCACAGCGGCACCCTGACCCGGCTCCTGCCCGACAACGACAACCTGTGGGACGAGGTGACCGCATGACCACCGTCAGCGAGGCTCTCACCCAGGTCCCCGTCACCCGGCTCGTCCACTTCACCCCGGTAGTCAACCTGCCCGGAATCCTCACCGACGGGCAGATCCGCGCGACCACGGACCTGGCCGGCGACGCTCAGCCGCACCACTCGGTCACAGACGCTGTTCGCATCGACGGCCAGCCTGAATTGGTGTGTTGCAGCTTCGAGTATCCGAACCCGTACTACGAGGCGGTAGCCCGCAATAAGGTGGAGTTTCGCAACTACCCGATGTGGGTCTGCCTGATCCTGAACCGCGACCTGGTGACCACCCCTGGCACCAGGTTCTACCCGTGCAACGCTGCCAAGCACGGCGGTGCGCACGGGGAGACCGGCGGCGACGCGATGCTGGCCATGTGGGACTCCCCTTCGCAGGTCGGTGGGTACAACCGCGGCGCCAGCCACAACCCGGCGGTCCCAACCGACCTCCAGGCCGAGGTTCAGGTCCCGGGGCCGATCTCGTTGTCGGCTGTCGAAGCCATAGTGGTGGAATCCGAAGCGCAGGCCGAGGACCTGTTCGCTTGGTTGCAACTGATGGACGCCCGGCCGGAACGACTCCAATGGAAGGTGGCTCCGACGTTGTTCAACAAGTACGGACTGGTAGCCGCGTTACATCATGGGCAGCCAGTCGTCGAGACGGTCATCACGTCCAAGGGGGTTACACCATGACATCGAAGCGTCGCCTGTCGACGCCCAAGACCGTTGACTCCGACACCCTCAACTGGGACGACCCGGCCGCCACCCCCGCGGCGAGCGCACCACAGAGTGTCAGCGCGGATCCGGACCTGAGCGCCGATGCGGACGCCGATCCCGGCGAGGCAAGCCAGGCAGCGACTCCCGGTAGCGGTCCACCCGACTCAGCCTGCGACCACAACGAGGCCACGGACGTTGACGTCGAAAGCAACAACCCCGGGAGCGGACTCGCCGAGGCGTCCTCCGCCCGTCGCCGCGGACTCCTCAACCTCGATCGCGTGGTCGGTCTCGTCGTGGCGACCGCCGTTGGCGATGCGCTCGGATGGCCGCAGGAGGACCGTAGTCAGATCCTCGGTGGCGACGCCGCTCGCAACGTGCAGCCCCGCCCTGAATTCCGGGACTGGAAGCGAACCGCAGGCAGCCAGTATGGGCGCTACACCGACCCGGTCTTTGCCGGCGAATACAGCGACGACACCCAACTCATGCTCGCCGTCGCACGAGCCTGCCACCACTCGGACTGGCTCAACTGGCTTACTCGGATCGAACTTCCCCTCTGGCCGATCTACCAGCGAGGCGGTGGCGGTGCCGTCCTGACCGCATCTCGTACTTGGGCGGAAGGCAGGACGCCATGGGGTAGTCCCAACAGTTCACGCTCGAGTGCCTCTCAGTCCTCAGATCGTGTCGCCAAATACTTCGACGCAGGCGCCAACGGTGTCGCCATGCGCATCGCTCCTCACGTCATCGTCACAGCTCACGACACGGACGCAACTCTCATCCGCCGAGTCATCGCCGACGGGATCGCCACCCACGGCCACCCTCGAGCCCTGCTCGGCGGCGTCATCCACGCGCTCGCACTCAGACACGCTCTACTCCAGGAGAGCACCTTGGGGTACGGCGAGCTTCTTGAACACTTGCTTAGCAACGCTTCTTGGCGAGACCCGAGCCACTTCAGAGACGCGATGCCTCCTGGCTGGGCTGCCGCCCACGCCAACCACAGTCGCGGTGAAACTCACCAGCCGCCGGAGGTGCTCTGGTCGCGGACCTGTACGGAGGTCGAAGAGCTCCTCAGCATCGCGATCAACGGACTCAACCACGGCGCTACCACCAACGACCAACGCACTCTGACCGACCTCGGCGTCTACGACAAGAAGCGCAGTGGCGCAGGTACGGTCACCGCCGTGGCCGCTGCCTACGTTGCGGCCAGGACTGCATCCCGTCCGATGGGCGGACTCCTCAGGTCCGGATTCCTCCGCAACGCGGACACCGACACCTTGTGCTCAATGACCGGAGCGCTGCTTGGAGCAACCCAGGGCAGCGGTTGGCTGAACCACCTGTTCGCACAGGTTCAGGACCGTGACTACCTGATCTCGATCGCAACCAGCATCGCCTCGGTGGCTGAAAACCTTTCGCCCGACACGGAGCCGCGACCCGAAGCAACCCCGAAACCGCCCACAGCAGCGAGCATGCGAAGGTGGTCGAAGAGCTTGTTCGACGGTGAGCCCATCGAGCTGTGCCTTGATGGACGGCGAGTGAGCGTCCAGCGGATCAGCCCGCTACTCACGCGCACCAAGCAGTTCATGGCTCGGGCCGTGTTGAGGACTGAGGACGGTCAGACGCTAATAATCGACCGGACCTCCAAGACGCCCATTCCCACAGTTCAAGGCGTCCCGCACGCAAGCGGAGCGGAGCCCCCCGCTACGCCCACAGCACCCTCTCGGGAGAAGGGTCAGGGGAAGGACCAGGGCGTCGATGCTCCAACGTTTGAACGAGCCATCATCGCAGCCGTGGAAATTCGCGTCACGGACGTGAGCAAGACCGCGCATTTCCTCCAGCACGTGTTCGGACTGTCGGTATCCGAGCGCCCTAACGGTCGAGTTGATGTCGGCAACCTCCTCCTTCTCTGCCCGGCACATAATGCTGAGCTCAGCGCCGGCGCTGCTCCCGTGCTCCAGCTTCACACTCGTGATCTCCGCAAGACAGCGGACCGAGCCGAAAGCATCAACGATGTTGCCCTTCAGTGGGCCGACGACAACCAGACCCTCTGGATCCGCGAACCGGGAGGCTTACGCCTACGTGTTACGCCTGCCTGAATCCAGGGACAGTTGGACGCGGTCCGTCGCTGGCTCAAGCATCTCGGAACCAGCTTTGGCGAGCCGCACTTCGACTGACGGCGGAGCTGGCGAGGAAGGCGCGGCCGCGGCTTCGGGGTCTTAACCCGCACCGGTCAAGATCGCCCAGTGCCGCGACCGCTCGGTGCCGCCTCCCGTCGTGCCGGAGCCGGAGAGTCCGTCATACCGCCATCGGTAACGTGGCGCGGGCGTCTGGAGCAGCGAAGTGGGGGTCGCCATCGCCAGCCAACGAGGGAGAGCCTGGCCCACGACAGATCCGTCGGCCCAAAACATCCCGTTGCCCACCTCGCCTGTCAGGTGACCGTAGTCGTCCTGCCCAATTCGTACACTGCACATTCGGAGCAAGAATCGGCTGATGGAGGGGCTTTGCTATTCAGCGGCAGTGACGTACAAGCCGCTTTCCCGGAGATGAGCGTGAGGCTCCCATGGGTCGGGAAGGGCGGTGACAAGGTCGCGTTTCGTGCCTCCCGGGGAGCGGAGAACGTGGCGCTCAAGATCCTGATGGACCCGGTGCTTGACGAGGACACAGACGACCCAGCGCAACAGCAAGCTACCGAGCGATTTCGTCGCGAGATGCTGGGCATGGCCATGACGCAGTGCCCGCACGTCATCCGTGCCGTTGACGAACCTCAACTGCGCCACATCGCCAAGACCGACCACATCTGGTACACGGAGCCCTTTCTGGAAGGGGGCACCCTCTACAGCATCCTGAAGACTGGGCGATTAACTGCGGAAGCGGCCCACGATCTAGCCCGTTGCCTATTCATCGCGGTCGACGCGATGTGGGGCTCGACCCCCCAGTTCGTTCACCGAGACATCAAGCCGAAGAACATTGGATATCTCGCTGATGGCACGCCTGTACTGATTGACCTGGGTATTGCGCTGTTCACGGAACTGTCGGGAATCACCTCGTCATCGTTGGTCGGACCCGGTAGTCGAGGGTATGGAGCACCCGAGATGTACGAAATCAAACGCACCGCGACCATCGACTTCCGCACCGATCTGTTCCAGATCGGAATCGTGTTGGTAGAAGCGTTGACCGGCGCTCACCCATTTATTGGATCTCCTGATTACTGGCATAGCCTGAACAACTTTGACCCGTCCACCCTAGACGGCTTCGAGATGACCGACGGGCTCAGAAGAACGATTCCTCGCTTGCTAGCCGCTCACCCGAGCAGACGCTTCCGGACGGTGGGCATGGCACTCGACTCGCTCGATGGGAGACGCTGATGTTCTACCTTCAGCACGGTTACGGCAAGGGCACCAAGATTGGCCGCTTGGCGTCTAAGGGCTTCATTGCGGGCGTTGTCCTGAGCCCTGCTCACGAAGACCAGTTTCACCTGAGCGAAACAGTTACTGCCTGCCGCCGTGACGGTCTTCGAGTACTTCTCGATCCTCAGTCTTACGTGTACTCGCTGACTCCTATCGGCAGCGGTCGACTCCACCCAAGTCATGGCCTTGAGCTCGGCGGGTTGCACTGGTCGCAGACCGCCGAGGCGGTAAGCCGGCACGTAGCAGCTGTTGGCAACGCGAACACGGCACTCGGGATCGAGGGCCCGTGGCTGAGCCCCGCGCCGTACCAAGCAAGCCTTTCCGACTTCTGGATGCCAATCTCGCTCCAGTACGCGCGAACGGCCGCGTCGACATGGGGAACGAAGCAGACCATCGTGTCGCTCATTCCCGACGAGAACCTCTTTCGATCTTGGGACGCGGTTCAGGAATGGCTTGATGTGCTGACCACCCTCGACGTCGCCGGCTTCTACCTAGCCGTCAACAGAAATCGACCCTTGTACCCGCCTCAGCCTTGGGATGTCGACTCCCTGGCGAACTTGATGAGGGTCATTTACACCCTCACACAGATCAACGGTTATGAGGTTGTGTGGGGCTACGCGGACATGGACGGCCTCCTGGGTACCGCAGCAGGCGCATCGGGAGTAGCTTCCGGCTGGGCCTACGGCCTCCGTCAGTTCTCCGTAGCGAGGTGGAACGAGCCACGTTCCGGCGGCGTAGCGGCTGTGCCGCGAATCCACCTGCGGAAGTTGTGGTCGGCGCTGCGAAACAACGACGCAGAGGACGTATTCGTTACAACGGCGGGACGCCAGATGTTCACCCGGAACCTGCAAGACGAGTTCGACCAGCAGGGAGTGCAGTCGTGGAACAACGCACAAGCTCAGGAGCACCATCTTGAGGTACTCGCCGAACGAGTTGCTGCTCTAGAGGCTCAAAACTCACTCCCGGCGCGTCTCGACATCGTGGGGGCCAGTCTGGCGGAGGCGGTCGACGCGTTCGATGTGCTTGAGAGGGAAGGTCTTCGATTGGAACCGCGCCAACTGTCGCGGGTGCGTTCCTACCAGGAAGCCATGGACCAGTTCCGCTCGGCGGAAAGCCTGTAGGCGGTCCCATTCTGGTGGCCACGCACGATCAGCTCGAGCAGCCAGAGCCGTGACCACACGCTCGGGGAGCCAGCACCGGGTGTCTTTTCCCAGGTGAACTCGTCTCCATCGCGGAAGAGTAGCCCGCAGCCATAAAAGTCGAGCGACCTGTATGTGTCCGCTGGAAGCGGGCGCTCCGGCATCAGAATCGCCGAGCGATGGAAGAGACGGCGGAACTTTGACACCTGGTTTAGCGCGCGTTTCCAGTCGCGCATCTTCGCCTCCACCGCGAGGGTGTCTGCGACGGCCGCGGCCAGGCGCTCTGGTGATGCGCTCGACCAACCTTGACTTGCAAGAGACCGTCGCAGGGCCGATGCGTATGACGTCGAGACGCCGAGTTGATCCGCGTTGAGGCTGGGGTCCAGAACGCGCGCCGACGCCTGCGACGTCAGACGAAGCCCGGACTCCATGTACTTGCGCAGCGCACTCGGTGCGATGGCTACGAACACGAGATCGGGTCGGCCGGAACCGCCCAGATCGGGCTCCTCAAGTACGAACACGCTGCGCCCGGGACCGGGGCGAAAGAACTCTGCACACCGCATAAGAAACGCGTCCACCAGTGCCCGTTCCTCGATCGGCACACCAACGCGAGATCGTTCCGCGACCTCCCGGCGGGGCATTGCGGAGGCTTGGAGGAGCGTCACGCTCTCACTGTAGTTCGGTCCGCCGGTGACGAACGGGATGGCCTGGCACTTGGCGCGGTGGCCGGCAGGCCTTCGAGCCCTCTCGTGGCCGGGTGCACCGGCGCCTTCAGTCCGAACCCGCCGCTTTGAGTCGGTGTCGTCCGCTACTTGTGTGCTGGTCGAATGCATGCACTGATCTGGCAATCAGTTCGGCTCGCAGGGTGCGTCACTCCGCCAGAGACCGCGCCTTGTGAGCGACGGACCCAACACAGCATCGTCGACTCGACTACCCGCTTCTCGGGCATGCCACGCCTGCTGTGCTCGAGAAGGTCGCCGCCGTTGCCCTTCGCGCGCCGGAGATGGCGACTACCGTCAGACCGAACGAGCAAGGTCCCGAGCACGCTAGGACGTTAGATGACGCTTTCCCCGTACGAACAGCAGGAGTGGGAGCGCCTTCAGAAGCGCAAGCAGGATGCGCTCAACAGGAAGGCACGGCACCTCTTACCCGCAGCCGCCCGTGAGCGAGTCACCGCCGCCAAGGAGATTGTCATGAAGACCCCGGCTGCGGAGGCGGCAGCAGCCGCCTATGCCGGCGCAGCGACCGAGCTCGGCAGGATCATCGGCGGCGCGGCGTCCCTGACCGTCAGCAATGAGAGTGTCATCAAGCAGTTTCAAAAGGCCGGGCACAATGTCGTGAGGCTAGGCGACGTACGCAATCTCGATCTCGAGTACATCGACTCCGTATCGCGCCTAGGTCGCGTTCGTTGGGGCCACTCCGGAACGGCTGCACTGGGCGGCGCGGCGTCGGGCGCAGCTATCACTGGGGGCACTGTGCTCCTCGCGAAGGGATCGATTCACGACGAAGGCGCCAAACAGGCCCCCGGGATCGGGGTCGTGGCAACTGCCTACGTGGGAGACATAGCAACCGTCCTCGGACTAGCTGCGCGCGCAGTTGCATCCACGGCCAGGTACTACGGCTACGACCCCCAGCAGCGAGAAGAGCAGGTCTTCATGATGTCCGTCATCGGCCTCGGGATGGCGTCAGGAACGCCAGCCAAGACTGCCGCTCACGCCGAACTGTCTCAGTTGACGCAACTGCTCTTCCGAGACGCAACTTGGGACAAGCTCAACGAGAAGGTGATCACGAGGGTCGCGCAGAAATTCGCCAGCAAGTTCAGCGTCAGCCTCACTAAGAAGAAGTTCGGCCAGTTCGTGCCGATCGCGGGGATTGCCTTCGGCGCGATCTCCAACTTCGCCCTCGTCGACAAGATCGCAGCCGCCGCAAACGACGTCTACCGAGAGCGATTGCTCGTCGAAAAGTCGGGCGGGGAGCTATCCCGCGTCGGCGACGTCACCGTCGGAGGTGTAGCGGTCGAAGACGGCATCAGCCTGATCGAGATCCTTGAGGACGAAAACGCGCTCCCGGCCCCTGAGCTTGAAGTCGCGACGCCTGGCGATGAAGAGTCTCGACCGCCGAGCACGCCCTGGTAGCGCACTCGGCCTCTGTCCGGCCGCCCGGGAGTCCGTATGGCCGCGGGCGACTGTAGACGATCCAGGCGGCCTCACAGGATCTGATCGAGCACGCGCAGGTATTCCTCTCGGGTGGCTTGTTCTTGGTCCTTGGCCGCTCGGAAGGCTTCCTTGAGTTCGGCTGTGCGAAGACGAGCGGTCGTCCACGTCTCGCGCTTCCGGTGCAACGAGGCAGATGATCTGGAACGCTCAAGAACCGCGTTCATCGCTTGCTCGGCTACGGCTTCCGCCTGGTAGATGTCCCATTCCCAGTCTCGCTCGAGGATACTGCGTCTGGCTGCCTGCCACCGCTCGTACGCCGAGCGCACGTCCGCTAGCGGGCCATCGGCTTCCTCGGCTCCAACTTCCTGTTCGTACACGACGATGGCCTGCCACACGGCAGTACGGTCCTGCAGGGAACTCGAGTCCATGCACGGGTGCCTTGGCCACGGGTTGTCCAGTTCGTCGAAGTAGGCACATCCCCCGTTGGGGTTGCGATAGAACCAGACGGCCTGGGCGCAGCGAGGACACTTCGCGTTTGGGATCCCGTCGTCAAGGCGGTCGCGTGTCCAACGCCCGCCCTGCTCCCAAAGCTCCTGGTCCCACTTCTGCCATTCCCATGCGTCTCGATCCACCCAGTGGCCCGCCACCCAATGTGTGTATCCGGTGGCACTCGTTCGCCAATGCCCTGCCCGCCAGAAGCGCGTCATGGCGCTCCCTCTGAACCAACGGGTGCCTGTCCTGCGAGCACAGGCCTACCGGTCAAAGCCATGAAGAGCATTCTGCAGCGACTGCATCAAAGGTTGCGGGCGTCGGTCGAGGCAGCGTCCATCCGCCGCCCAAGCATCATCCCCAGGCGCAGCTCGCGGACGTCATTCGTCCGGGCTCCCGGTGGACGACCTAGGTTCGTTTGGCCAGCGTCGGGTCAGCACCGCCGTAGCGGAGGATGCTACGCAGCCGCACCCTGAATCGGATGAGTTCCTCGTAGCCCAGGCTGACGCGATCGCCCAGGTTCCGTGGAAGAGAGCCGGCCTTGTGAAGCCTGGCTGCATCCTTGGTCGTGATCGTGCGCCCGCCGTGCGCAAACGCGTTTCGAATCACCGCGACCTCTACGGCGCCTGACAGCCCGTCGACAACATCGGCCCAACCGCGGTCGTTGGCTTCTAGGAGTCGATGGCCCCACTTCTCGATGCCGCCGGCAGTTCGTGAGTCGATCCCGAGCATGTCGCATGCGGTTGCCTCGACAAGCGCGTAGCTATGAATGAGGACTGAGGCAAGCAGCGTCATTTCGTCGTCGACCGCGTCCAGATGCTGTTGGAGCCTCACCTGGTACGGGCTCTGGCTGCCTCTTGGCGCGGTGATGGTGACGGAATCACGATCCGACAGTTCCAGCGAGTGCCAAAGTCGGCTTTCACGGGCGAACGCCAGGCGTGCACTTTCGAGGAACCTCGTAAGGGCACCCCACTCGTCCCATACCGTCACGATGCTCCCGTTCGCCCGGCCGCCCGATCCGGGCAGGTGGATAAAGCCTCACATGGCCGATGTCTCGCGGGCCGGGAATCGGGCGTAGCGGAGTCAAAGATTGCATCTGAATCCTGCAAGCGGAGGCGCTCAAGCGGCCAACAAGTGCGATGCGAGATTGCGGTGGACTTCGTCGATGTCTTGCTGGCTGAGCGGCCGTCGGCCATGAGCAGCGGGTAGAGCTTCTTCGGCCAAAGCACGGCGACTTTCCGGGTCGAAAACGCACCTCCGATCAGGGGCCAGTCGGCTTCGACAAAGCACAGATGTGCGCGGACCGGGATCTCTGCACCCAGCAGGCCAGTCACGACCTCGGACTGGCGAAGGACGCCGTCGACGAGCCTGGTGCAGTCGCGTGAACCTACGAGCAACCTCTCTTTGCGAGGACGAAGGGGGCCCCCTTCAACCTTGAGGCGAGGGCGGCCGCGGTACTTCTTGGCGTCGATAACGTAGACGCCAGTTTGGGTCACGGCGATGTGGTCGATGTTTGCGCGGCTGCCGGGGATGCGACGATCGTGAAGGACACGGAGCGTGGCCGAGGCGAGCTCGTTGAGCCGGTGGCCTAGTCGTTCCTCGCCAACGGCGCCGGTGTCCCACGCCCTCGTCGACTGTGGATCGTCGCTGACGCGAAGTATCAGACCACCGAGTTTCGGGTGCTTCGTGCGGATGCGGTCCTCACGTCGCGCTTGCCGGCGTTCGAACTCGCGGCGTGCCGAGGCACCCGGAGTGCCGGGATCGATGGCCGGTCGTGCGGCGGGAACATCGTTGACGTCGTCGTGGGTGACGCACCTCACGGTCTTGCTGGCACGTTCATAGATGGCCTCGGAACTCGCGGGCAGCGCGGATCCGCAGACGCGGCAGTGGCCGGCGTACCGCAGGCGCATCCGCTTGTCGCCGCATGCTGGCATCTCGTTCACCGCGCGACACTAACCAGAGCTCCCGATTCGTGGCCGTCGTTCACGCAAACTCGGGGAAGGCGGATCGTCCACAGATGGTTCGCGGCATCTGTTCTCCACAGATCCTGGCATCCGCGTTCGGGCCGGGGGTGCCATGAGGTGTCCTGGAGGCTTGGCACGAGCCAAGCGGCCCCGACCGGTGCGCTAACACCGGCCGAGGCCTTGATCCTCAAGCTGCTGAGAGCGAGAGAACCATGGCCGCATCATCGCAACCCCCACCTGCCTCCGCGCCGGCGCCCGATTTTCCGGATCGTGAGGCGCTCCGCGAGGCACTCGGGCTGCGCCCCATCTCGTACGCCATGACCACCGGGCACCCCGACCAGCGACCCTGTCCTTCTTGGTGCTGGGTAGGCCGAAGCGAGGGGTTCGAGCACGAGATCATCGCCCGCCATCCCATGCAGGCCATGCACCAGATCGACTCGGTCATCCGCACGGTGGCGTCGCTCTACCCGGGAGAGCCGGTCCTCGGGATCGGTGATCGCAAGGTCGACACCGCGACGGTCGAGTCCGATCTCACCCAGCTCGGCTCGGGCGATCCCGTCGTGTCGGTGTACCTGCGCTGGTGGGAGGACCAGCTGCCGCAGCACCAGAAGCGGCTCGCTCTCACACTGGCCGACGCGCGGGAACTCGCCGCAGCTCTGAACTCGCTCGTCGAGCTGGCGAATCGCGACGAGCGCGAAGCCAGGTAGCTCGTCGGACGCGGCCCGCGAGTGATCGGCGCCGGACACCGTCTGCCCGTCCGTGACGAGCGGAGATGGCAACGGTTGTCGGCGGCCGTGTCCGATCCACGGCCTCCGGACAGGCCTATATCTACAAGAGGCCGTTGGCAGAGGCAGGCCACTGAACGCAAGGAGAGCATCATGCAGATCACCACGACCGGCATCCCCGAAGGCGGCGACAGCGACCTGATCACCCTCGACGAGGCGGCGGCCACCACGCGTCAGTCGATCCACACGATGCGCTGGCTGCGGCAGGAGGGTCGCGGTCCGGCGTTCTTCAAGATTGGGCGGCGCCTCGTCACGACGGTTGGCGAGCTGCGCCGGTGGATCGAGGAACAGAAGCTGGAGGGCCAACGGGTCCATCGGTGAGAGAGAATCGGGACTCGGGCGAGGGACTCGGAGACCACCATGGCCAGTATCGAGAAGCGAAGCAGCAGCACCGGAACCGTCTCGTGGCGGGTGCACTACCGCACTCCCGCCGGCGCCCAGCGGAACAAGACCTTCGACAGGAAGGGCGACGCCGACCGGTTCGCCGCGACGGTCGAGGCGTCGAAGGTCGACGGGATGTTCGTCGACCCACAGCGGGCGAAGATCACGATGGGGGAGTGGGCCGAGACCTGGCTGGAGGGTCAGGCCCACCTCAAGCCGTCGACGCTGAATCGGTATGAGGGCATCGTGCGCCACCACGTCCTGCCGCGCTGGCAGAACGTCAAGCTGCACCAGGTGAGCCACGCCGACGTCCAGTCCTGGGTGACAGTGCTGGCCCGCACCAGCTCACCTGCCACGGTGCGCAAGATCCACCGGGTGCTCTCGCTGATGCTCGACCTCGCTGTCCGCGACGGTCGCCTGGCCCGCAACGTGGCGGAGAAGATCAACCTGCCGCGACCGGTGCGGCACGAGCAGAAGTACCTCACCATCGCCCAGGTCGAGGCGCTGGCCGACGAGTGCGGCTACCCCTCGCAGTACAGCCTGTACCGGCCGAAGGCCGAGCGGAGGAACCTGGGCTACCGGCTCGTGGTGCTGTTCTTGGCCTACACCGGCGTCCGGTTCGGGGAGATGGCCGCCTTGCGGGTTGGGCGGCTCGACCTCGAGCGACGCCGGGCGGTGATCTGCGAGTCGGTCACGGTGGTGCCGGGGCATGGGCTGGTGTGGGGGACACCGAAGACCCACCAGCGCCGCGAGGTGCCGATCCCGGCCTTCCTCGCCGCCGAGCTCGCCGACCACATTGCCGGCAAGGATCCCGAGGACCTGGTGTTCACCGGCGTCCGGCGCGGTCAGCCGCTTCGGCCGGCGATCTTCCGCCGGGGACACTTCGACGTCGCCGCGAAGGCGATCGGCATCCCCGACCTTCACCCGCACGAGCTGCGGCACACGGCCGCCAGCCTGGCCATCGCGTACGGCGCGGACGTCAAGGTCGTCCAGCAGATGCTCGGCCACCACTCCGCCACGATGACGATGGACACCTACGGGCACCTCTTCGAGAACCGGCTCGGCGAGGTCTCCGACGCGCTGGATGCTGCCCGCAGTGAATCTGGGGTCAGGTCGAAGGTTCACTCACCGGGTCTCGACACGGACTCGCCTAGCGGCTCGCCCGGCTCGACCAGCGAAGCCGCAGAAAATGACGGTCTGACCTGGGAAAACGCGGACGGCGACGGAGAGTCTGTTGCCAAAGTGTTGCCACCGGCCGAGATCCTGGATCTGAACGCGTATCGCATGAGAGATATAACCGCAGGTCAGAGGCCTAAGAAACGCGGCGCCCCCGGTAGGATTCGAACCTACGCTCCCGCCTCCGGAGGGCGGTGCTCTATCCCCTGAGCTACGGGGGCTCAGGTGCGGGGACGACCTTACCGGCCATTGTTCACAGGTCGAAACCGAGGCTTGTGTTCGAACAAAGATTCGATTAGTGTGGATCACACGATGACTTCTCCGTTCCCGACCCAGACGCTGCAAGGCCTGTCCGCATGTCTGGAGGCGTTGGCGGCGGTGGACCCGGCGGGGCTGGGCGGTGGGGAGCAGGCCGAGCTGCTGCAGCAGGTACGCCGCGCGGAGGCCCGGTTGGCGGCGGTGCGGCTGGGGCTGCTGGCGGCGGCGGACCGGGCCAGGACCGCGCGGGCGTGTGGGGCCGCGGACACCGGGCAGTGGGCGGCGGCGCTGGGTCGGTTGGACCCGGCCGAGGCGCATCGTCAGGTCGGGTTGGCGACCTCCCTGGCCGGCACGCCGGCGACCCGGGCGGCGTTGGCGGAGGGGGAGATCTCCACCGAGCACGCCGAGGTGATCACGCGCGCCGACCGGCAGCTCCCCGACCACGTGACCACCGTTCAGCGGGCGAGCGTGGAGCAGGCGCTGGTGGAGCAGGCCAAGACACTGTCCCCCAAGGCGCTGCGTCGGGCCGCTCGCCGCGCCCTGGCCGCGGTCGAGCCGGACCCCGCGGTGGTCGACGCCGAGGAGGACCGACAGATCGCCGACGAAGAGACCGCCGCCCGGGCCAGGACCCGGCTCAGCCGGCACGACAACGGCGACGGCACCGCCACCGGCCGGTTCACCCTGCCCACCCTGCACGCCGAGATCCTCCGCAAGGTCCTGGAGGCGATCACCGCCCCCCGCCGCGGACGACTCGGTGCCTCAGCCGCGCAGGTCGGACCCGCGACCGAACAGGCCGCCGGACCCACCCTCGGGCCGCGGACGGACTGGGATCACGCCCGCGGGCTGGCGTTCTGCGAGATCCTCGAACACCTCCCCACCGACCACCTGCACCCCTGCACCGCCGCCACCGTCGTGGTCACCCTCGACGAGCAGCAGCTCCGCGCGGGCCTCAAGGCCGCCGGGCTGGACACCGGCGAGGTCATCTCCTCCGGCGAAGCGCGCCGGCTGGCCTGCGGCGCCGGACTCATCCCCGCCGTCCTCGGCGGACCCTCCCTCCCGTTGGACCTGGGCCACACCCGACGACTCTTCACCGACGCCCAACGCGTCGCCCTCGGCCTCACCCACGCCACCTGCGCCGCCGACGGCTGCCAACGCCCCTACGCCTGGTGCGAGCTCCACCACCGACAACCCTGGTCCCAAGGCGGCCGCACCGACCTCACCGACGCCCTCCCCCTCTGCCACTTCCACCACACGAGGATCCACGATCCCGGCTACCACCACCGCACCCTGCCCGACGGCACCATCCGCTTCCACACCCGGACGTGACGGTGCAGTGCGAGATTCAGGGAGCGATATGGATGCGGGTGCGCCCGAACGCCGCGGCTAGCCTTAGCCGGTGATTCCGGAGCAGGTCGGCGACGCCGTCGTGACCGCCCTTGGCGGGCTGGTCGGCGAGGGGCTCGTGACGCTGCCCGAGGGTGTGCCGGACGAGGTCGTGGTGGAGCGGCCCCGGCAGCGCGACCACGGCGACTACGCCACCAACGTCGCCCTCCAGCTCGCCAAGCAGGCGGGGGTGCGGCCTCGGGTGCTGGCCGAGCTCCTGGCCGAGCGACTCCGTGCGACGGAGGGCGTCGCGGCGGTCGACGTGGCCGGTCCGGGCTTCCTCAACCTCAGGCTCGATCCCGACACGCTGAGCCAGATCGCGCACGACGTCGTGGCCGCGGGCGCGACGTACGGCCGGTGCGACGAGCTCGCCGGCGAGCGGATCAACGTCGAGTTCATCTCCGCCAACCCCACCGGCCCCCTCCACCTCGGTCACACGCGCTGGGCCGCGGTGGGCGACGCCCTGGCACGGGTGCTCGAAGCGGCCGGCGCCGAGGTGGCGCGCGAGTTCTACGTCAACGACCGGGGCCACCAGCTGGACACGTTCGGCGAGTCGATCCTGGCGCACGCGCTCGGCGAGGCAGTGCCCGAGGACGGCTACCACGGCGACTACGTGGCCGGGCTGGCCGCCAGGATCGTCGAAGGGCGACCCGAGCTGCTCGGGCTGACGGGGGAGGAGCGCCGCACGGCGTTCCGCGAAGAGGGCTACCGCATCCAGCTCGCCCAGCAGCAGGCGGACCTCGCCGAGCTGCGCACGATGTTCGACGTCTGGTTCAGCGAGCGCTCCCTGCACGAGGACGACGCGGTCGTCGACACGCTGGAGAAGCTGCGCGGCGAGGGGCACCTCTACGACGAGGACGGCGCCCTGTGGATGCGCACCACCGACTTCGGTGACGACAAGGACCGCGTGCTGATCAGGTCCAACGGCGAGCTCACCTACTTCGCCAGCGACACCGCCTACTACCTCGACAAGCGCCGGCGCGGCATCGACCGCTGCCTCTATCTCCTGGGCGCAGACCACCACGGGTACGTCGGCCGGTTGCGCGCCATGGCCGCCTGCTCGGGCGACGACCCCGACGTCAACATCGAGGTGCTGATCGGTCAGCTGGTCAAGATCTTGCGTGACGGCGAGGAGCTCAGGCTGTCGCGCCGCGCCGGGACGATGGTGACGCTGCGCGACCTGATCGACCTGATCGGCGTCGATGCCCTGCGCTACACCCTTGCGCGCTATCCGGTCGACTCGCCGCTGACGCTCGACTCCGCCGAGATGACTCGGCAGGCGAGCGAGAACCCCGTCTACTACGTGCAGTACGCGCATGCGCGGGTGTGCTCGATCCTGCGGAACGCGGAGGATCTGGGAATCGCCAGGTCTCGACACGCCCGCTCGTCCCTCGCGGGCGGCTCGACCACCGATCAAGGCACGAACGACCTGCTCCTGGCGCTCGCGGAGTTCCCGGGAGTGGTGCGGGCGGCGGCGCGGCTGCGCGAGCCGCACCGGGTCGCGCGCTACCTCGAGGAGACCGCCGCGGCCTACCACCGCTTCTACGACTCCTGCCGCGTGCTGCCGATGGGCGACGAGGAGACCACCGACGTCCACCGCGCGCGCCTGACCCTGGTCGCGGCGACCCGCGTCGTCCTGGCCAACGGCCTCGGCCTCCTCGGGGTCACCGCACCGGAGCGGATGTGAGCGGGTGACCACCCACGAGGCCGGCTGGGCCCATGCCGCGGGCGCGCTCGACGGGCCGTCGTGGCTGCGCCTGCCCGACGACGTCAACGCCCTCCACCCATTGCTCTGGTCGGCGACGGCGCGGCGCACCCCCGACGGCGGACTCGAGGTCGGGGGGGTCGACGTGCGCGACCTGCTCGCGGAGCACAACTCCCCGGCGTACGTGCTCGACGAGGCCGACTTCCGGGCGCGAGCGCGGGCGTTCCGCACGGCCTTCGCCGACTACGACGTCTTCTATGCGGGCAAGGCCTTCATCTGCACGGCCGTGGCGCGTTGGGTGCAGGAGGAGGGACTCAGCCTCGACGTCTGCTCAGCCGGAGAGCTGACCGTGGCGCTGCGGGCAGGGGTCGACCCGGCGCGGATCGGCTATCACGGCAACAACAAGACCTATCCCGAGCTGCGCCGTGCGGTCCATGCCGGCGTGGGACGGATCATCGTGGACTCGTTCGAGGAGATCGGACGGCTGGCGGAGATCGGCGGGTCCGGCATCGACAGCATCCAGGTCATGGTGCGAGTGACGGCCGGCGTGGAGGCGCACACCCACGAATACATCGCCACTGCCCACGAGGACCAGAAGTTCGGCTTCTCCATCACCAACGGCGATGCCTGGCGGGCGGTCGAGCAGGTGCTGGCGGCGCCCGGACTGGAGCTGCTCGGCCTGCACTCCCACATCGGCTCGCAGATCTTCGACTCCGCGGGGTTCGAGGTGGCCGCGCGCCGCGTGTTGGCACTGCAGGCCCGGGTCAGCGAGGAGCTGGGCGTGACCCTGCCCGAGCTCGACCTCGGGGGTGGCTTCGGCATCGCCTACACCACGCAGGACGACCCGGCCGACCCCGCGCAGCTGGCCACCGAGCTCACCAAGATCGTCGAGCACGAGTGCGCGGCGCTCGGCATCCCCGAGCCGCACCTGTCCATCGAGCCCGGCCGGGCGATCGTCGGTCCGGCGATGTGCACCGTCTACACGGTCGGCACGGTCAAGCCGGTAGCCCTGGACAAGGGTGCGGTGCGCACCTACGTCAGCGTCGACGGCGGGATGAGCGACAACATCCGCACGGCCCTGTACGGCGCCGACTACTCCTGCACGATCGCCTCGCGCACCAGCGCCGCGCCGCCCGTGCTGGCGCGCGTCGTCGGCAAGCACTGCGAGGCGGGCGACATCGTCGTGATGGACGAGTTCCTGCCCGCCGACGTCAGCTCCGGCGATCTGCTCGCCGTGCCCGGGACCGGCGCCTACTGTCGGTCGATGGCCTCCAACTACAACCACGCCCTGCGCCCGCCGGTGATCGCCGTGCGCGACGGGAAGGCCACGGTGCTGGTGCGCCGCGAGACCGAGGACGACCTGCTCGCCACCGACATGGGCGCGCACGACAAGGAGCCCGCACGATGAAGGTCGCCGTACTCGGCTGTGGCTCGGTCGGGGCCCAGGTGGTCCGCCTGCTGCTGGAGCAGGCCGACGACCTCGAGGCCCGCATCGGCGCGCGCCCCGAGCTCGTCGGCGTCGCCGTACGCCGGCTCGACGCGCCCCGAGACGTCGAGGTGCCCCTGGGCCTACTGACCACCGACGCCGCCGGCCTGGTCGCCCGCGACGACCTCGACGTGGTGATCGAGGTGATCGGCGGGATCGAGCCGGCGCGCTCGCTGATCCTGTCGGCGTTCGAGCACGGCGCCTCGGTGGTCACCGCCAACAAGGCGCTGCTCGCCGCCGACGGCCCCACGCTCTTCGACGCCGCCGACAAGGCTGCGGGCGGCGAGGGTCGTGACCTCTACTTCGAGGCCGCGGTGGCCGGCGCGATCCCGATCCTGCGTCCGCTGCGCGAGTCGCTCGCCGGCGACCGCGTCACCCGGGTGCTCGGCATCGTCAACGGCACCACCAACTTCATCCTCGACAAGATGGACTCCTCCGGGGCCGGGTTCGACGAGGCGCTCGAGGAGGCGCAGGACCTCGGCTACGCCGAGGCCGACCCGACCGCCGACGTCGAGGGCTTCGACGCAGCGGCCAAGGCGGCGATCCTTGCCAGCCTGGCGTTCCACACCCGGGTCCGCGCCGACGAGGTGCACCGCGAGGGCATCACCGACGTCACGGCCGCCGACGTCGCCTCCGCCAAGGAGATGGGCGGTGTGGTCAAGCTCCTCGCCATCGCCGAGCTCGTCCGCAGCGGCAACGGCGAGGCCGTGTCGGTGCGGGTGCACCCGGCGATGATCCCGAGGTCGCACCCGCTCGCGTCGGTCCGAGAGGCCTACAACGCCGTGTTCGTGGAGTCCGAGGCCGCGGGCCAGCTGATGTTCTACGGCCCCGGCGCAGGGGGCGCCCCGACCGCGAGCGCGGTGCTCGGCGACCTGGTCACCGTGGCCCGCAACCGCCTGGCCGGGACCCGTGGCGCCGGCGAGTCGGCGTACGCCGACCGGCCGACGCTCCCGATGGGTCAGACCCTCACGCGCTATCACGTCGCGATCGACGTCGACGACCGCGCGGGCGTGCTGGCTGCCGTCGCGACCGCGTTCGCCGAGCACGACGTGTCGATCCAGACCGTGCGACAGGAAGGCCGGGGCGCCGACGCCCAGCTCGTCGTGGTGAGCCACCAGGCCACCGACGCGCAGCTGTCGGCGACGGTGGCCACGCTGCGCGAGATGGACATCGTCAAGGAGGTCACCTCGGTGATGCGCGTCGAGGGGGAGCACGAGTGAGGAACCTGCCCACCCACCAGTGGCGCGGCGTCATCGAGGAGTACCGCGAGCTGCTCGACATCCCCGCCGGGGTGGCTGCGATCACCTTGCGCGAGGGCGGCACACCGCTGGTGCCGTCGGCGTGGCTCTCCGGGCTCTCCGGGGCCGAGGTGTGGCTCAAGGTCGAGGGCGACAACCCGACCGGCTCGTTCAAGGATCGCGGCATGACCACCGCGATCTCCGTGGCGCGGGCCGACGGTGCCCAGGCCGTCGTGTGCGCCTCCACCGGCAACACCTCGGCGTCGATGGCGGCCTACGCCGCGCGCGCCGGGCTGAAGCCCCTCGTGCTGCTGCCGGAGGGCAAGATCGCGGTCGGCAAGATGGCGCAGGCGATCATGCACGGCGCCCAGGTGATCATGGTGCGCGGCAACTTCGACGACTGTCTGCGGATGGCGCGCGAGATGGCCTGGCACTACCCGGTGGCGCTGGTGAACTCCGTGAACCCGGTCCGCCTCGAGGGTCAGAAGACCGCGGCCTTCGAGATCGTCGACTTCCTCGGTGATGCCCCCGACTACCATCTCCTGCCCGTCGGCAACGCCGGCAACATCTCGGCGTACTGGCTCGGCTACACCCAGTACTTCACCCTCGGCCGTGCCACCAAGAAGCCCCGGATGCGCGGCTTCCAGGCGGAGGGGGCGGCGCCGCTGGTGACCGGCGAGCCGTTCCCCGACCCGGAGACCAAGGCGACGGCGATCCGGATCGGCAACCCTGCCTCGTGGAAGCTCGCCGAGGCCGCGCGCGACGAGTCGGGCGGCCGGTTCGACTCGATCTCCGATGCGCAGATCCTCGCGGCCCAGAAGGAGCTCGCGGTCCGCGACGGCGTCTTCGTCGAGCCGGCGTCGGCGGCCGGCGTCGCCGGGCTGCTCCAAGAGCTGAGCCGTCGCGAGTCCTACGTCGGCAGCACGGTGGTGATCACGGTCACCGGCCACGGGCTCAAGGACACCGCCACCGCGCTGGAGGGCTACGACCCCGGCAGCGAGGTCCTCGTCGACGCGGACGTCGAAGCCGCGGCCAAGGTCGCGGGGCTCGAGCGGATCTCGGAGGACTGAACCCGATGCCGTTCGTCGCCGGCCCCGTGCGGGTCCAGGTGCCGGCCACGTCGGCCAACCTGGGCCCAGGCTTCGACGCGCTGGGTCTCGCTCTGGACCTCCACGACGAGCTCACGGTCGAGGTGACCGGAGACGAGCTGGAGATCCAGGTCGAGGGCGAAGGGGCCGGGACGCTCACCCTCGACGAGTCCCACCTCGTCGTGCGATCGATGTGGGCCGGCTTCGCCGCGCTCGGCGTGGCGCCGCCCGCCCTGCGCCTGCACTGTCGCAACGTGATCCCGCACGCCCGCGGGCTCGGCTCCTCGTCAGCTGCGATCGTCGGGGGGCTGACCCTGGCTCGCGCCCTCGTCGCCGGGGGAGAGGCCGCGCTGCCCGACCAGGCGCTGGTCGCGCTGGCCGCCGACCAGGAGGGGCATCCCGACAACGTCGCCCCCGCGGCCCTGGGCGGCTTCGTGGTCGGTGGGCGTGAGGAGGGCCGTTGGTACGCCGTGCCCGCGCCCGTCGACCCGCGCGTGCGCGTGGTGGCCTTCGTGCCGCCGTACGCGTTGTCGACCGAGTTCGCCCGGAGTCTGCTCCCGGACGCCGTCCCTCACGCGGACGCGTCCGGCGACGCGGGCCGTGCCGCCTTGCTGGTCGCGGCGCTGGGCGGGGCCCCGGAGCATCTCCACCTGGCCACCCGCGACTACCTCCACCAGGACTATCGCCGCGCCGCGATGCCCGAGTCTCTCGACCTGGTCGACCGGCTGCGGAACGACGGGGTGCCCGCAGTGGTCTCCGGGGCCGGGCCGACCGTGCTGGCGTTCTGTGCCGACGGCGTCCCCGGGCTCGGCGACGCCCAGGAGCTGCTCGGGCGCTGCCCGAAGTCCTGGCGGGCGCTCGCGCTGGAGGTCGACAGGGCAGGAGCCCGAGTCGTCGGGTGACACCCGGCCGAGTGCTAGGGTGTGCCCCGCGTCAGAGTGCCGGTCGTCGACCGGCGAGCCTCGACGCGAACCACTCATTCGGTGCCGCTCATCGGCACGCCCGGCCGGGCTCTCCGGCCGTCACTGATCCGTGGGAAGGACCTCACGTGACCACTACCCAGGACTCCGCCGGAGCCGACTCGTCGAGCGCTGGCTCGGGCGAGACCTCCGGCGAGAACAAGCCCGCCAAGACCACCAAGACCACCGCCAGCCGCTCGGGGGGGCTGAGCACCATGCTGCTGGCCGACCTCAAGGCGATGGCTTCGGGCCTCGGCATCCGCGGGACCGGCTCCATGAAGAAGGCCCAGCTCGTGGAGGCGATCAAGGCTGCCCAATCCGGTCGCCAGTCCAGCAGCCAGTCCAGCCCGACCGAGGCCGAGGACAAGCCGACGCAGCAGATGCAGGAGAAGCCCGCGAAGCAGGAGAAGCCCTCGAAGCAGGAGAAGCGGGCCAAGGAGCAGAAGCAGGGCCAGCAGGACAGGCAAGACCGGCAGGGCAAGCAAGACCAGCAACACACGCCCGACCGCCCCGCGCAGGAGCAGCAGGAGCCGGCGGCGGGAGAGGGCACCAGCCGGCGCAACCGTCGCCGTCGGGGCCGCGATCGCCAGACCCAGCCCACCCAGCCGAACCAGCCCCAGGGCGGCCAGGGTGGCGGCCAGTCCCAGCGGTCGCCGCGCAACGAGCCGGACACCACGATCCTCGACGATGACGTGCTGGTGCCGGCCGCCGGGATCCTCGACGTGCTCGACAACTACGCCTTCGTGCGCACCAGTGGCTACCTCCCCGGCGTCGACGACGTCTACGTGTCGCTCTCGATGGTCCGCAAGTACGGCCTGCGGCGCGGGGACGCGATCGTCGGGCAGGTGCGTCACCCCCGCGAGGGGGAGCGCAAGGAGAAGTTCAACCCGATGGTGCGTATCGACGGCGTCAACGGCGCGGATCCGGAGTCGGCCAAGCACCGCGCGGAGTTCGCCACGCTGACCGCGCTGTCGCCCACCGAGCGGCTGCGGCTCGAGACCGACCCGGCGAACCTGATCGGTCGCGCGATCGACCTGGTCGCCCCGATCGGCAAGGGCCAGCGCGGCCTGATCGTCTCGCCCGCGAAGGCCGGCAAGACCACCGTGCTGCAGTCGATCGCCAGGTCCATCACCGCCAACAACCCCGAGTGCCACCTGATGGTGATCCTGGTCGACGAGCGGCCGGAGGAGGTCACCGACTTCGAGCGCTCGGTCAAGGGCGAGGTGATCTCGTCGACCTTCGACCGCCCGCCGGCTGACCACACCACGGTCGCCGAGCTGGCGATCGAGCGGGCCAAGCGACTGGTCGAGCTCGGCCATGACGTCGTCGTGCTCCTCGACGGCATCACCCGACTGGGCCGCGCCTACAACCTCGCGCTGCCGTCGTCGGGTCGACTGATCTCGGGCGCGGTGGACGCGGGAGCCCTGTTCCCACCGAAGCGGTTCTTCGGCGCGGCCCGCAACATCGAGAACGGCGGCTCGCTGACGATCCTGGCGACGGCGACGGTGGAGAGCGGGTCGACGACCGACGAGGTGCTGTTCGAGGGTCTCCAGGGCACCGGCAACTACGAGCTCCGGCTGCGTCGCGAGCTGGCCGACAAGCGACTGTTCCCCGCGATCGACCCGGTGCAGTCCGGCACCCGGCACGAGGACCAGCTGATCGGTCCGGAGGAGCTGCAGGTGCTCTGGAAGCTGCGCCGGCAGCTGGCCGACCTCGACACCCAGGCAGCCCTCGAGACGCTGGTCGAGCGGCTCCGCGGGTCCCAGACCAACCTCGAGCTGCTGCGCCGGGTGCAGCAGGCCTGAGGGGACGGGTCGAGGGAATCTGGCGATTCGCCGCAGCGTTGAGTCGGGTGGCAGACTCTGCCTGTTCGGCGCCGGTTCACGTCCGCTCACTCCGAGCGCGGCGACCCGGGGCCCGTTGAAAGGACACCCATGAAGAAGGACATCCACCCCGAGTACAACGTGACCGAGGTGACCTGCACCTGCGGGAACACGTTCACGACTCGCAGCACCGCGAAGAACGGCATCATCCACGCCGACGTGTGCTCCAACTGCCACCCGTTCTACACCGGCAAGCAGAAGATCCTCGACACTGGCGGCCGCGTGGCCCGCTTCGAGGCCCGCTATGCCAAGAAGGCCGCCGCCGCCCCGGAGGCGACCTCCAAGTAGCTCCCTGACGACGCCGGTTCCGCGCTCGCACCATGCGAGCGCAACGGAACCGGCGTCGTTGCTCTGTCAGGAGGATCCGATGTTCGAGGCCGTCGCCACGCTGGTCGACGAGCACGCCGAGCTGGAGGGACTGCTGGCGCGCCCGGAGACCCATGCGGACGCCGGTCTGGCCAAGCGGCTCAACCGGCGGTACGCCGAGCTGACGGCGATCATCACCGCCTGGCGCGACTGGGAGCAGACGGGCGACGACATCCAGGCCGCGCGCGAGCTCGCGGCCGACGATCCGGACTTCGGTGACGAGGCCGACCGCCTGGAGGTCCACCGTGAGGATCTCGCGGAGCGGCTGCGCCGACTCCTGGTGCCGCGCGACCCCGCCGACGACAAGGACGCGATCCTCGAGATCAAGTCGGGCGAGGGAGGGGAGGAGTCCGCGCTCTTCGCCGGCGACCTGCTGCGGATGTACACCCGCTACGCCGACGCCCGGGGATGGCAGACCGAGGTGCTCGACGCGACCGAGTCCGACCTCGGCGGCTTCAAGTCGGTCACCCTGGCGATCAAGGCGAAGGGCACCCCGGAGCCCGGACAGGCGCCCTTCGGCCTGCTCAGGTTCGAAGGGGGGGTGCACCGCGTGCAGCGCGTGCCGGTGACCGAGTCCCAGGGCCGCGTGCACACCAGTGCCGCCGGAGTCCTCGTGCTGCCCGAGGCTGAACAGGTCGACGTCAGCATCGAGGAGAACGACCTGCGCATCGACGTCTTCCGCAGCAGCGGTCCCGGGGGGCAGAGCGTCAACACCACCGACTCCGCGGTCCGGATCACCCACCTGCCGACCGGCATCGTCGTGAGCTGTCAGAACGAGAAGAGCCAGCTGCAGAACAAGGAGCAGGCCCTGCGCATCCTGCGTGCTCGGCTGCTGGCCGCCGCGCAGGAGGAGGCCGACGCCGAGGCGAGCGCCGCCCGACGCAGTCAGGTGCGCACCGTCGACCGCTCCGAGAGGATCCGCACCTACAACTTTCCCGAGAACCGGATCTCCGACCACCGCACCGGCTTCAAGGCCTACAACCTCGACCAGGTGCTCGACGGAGACCTGCAGCCGGTGCTCGACTCCTGCGTCGAGGCCGACCTGGCGGCCCGCCTGGCCGCGGTCGCGGACACCGATGCTGCGTCGTGACCTCCTGGCCGACGCGGCCCGCCGGCTGACGGAGGCGGGGGTGCCCAGCGCCCGCGCCGACGCCGAGGCGCTCTTGGCCCACGTTCTCCGGATCGACCGCAGCCGGCTGGTGCTCGTCGACGAGGTCGGCGACGAGGACGCCGCGACCTACGACGCCCTCGTCGCGCGCCGCGCCTCCCGGGTGCCGCTGCAGCACCTGACCGGCCGGGCCCACTTCCGGCGGGTCGACCTCATCGTCGGCCCCGGTGTCTTCGTGCCCCGCCCCGAGACCGAGCTGCTCGCCGGCTGGGCGATCGAGCGCGCGCGGGAGCGGGCGCACGCGGTCGTGGTCGACCTCGGGACCGGGTCCGGCGCCATCGCCAAGGCGATCGCCGACGAGGTCCCCACCGCGCGGGTGCACGCGGTCGAGGTCGACGACCTCGCGCATCGCTACGCCACGCTCAACCTGCGTCGCACCGGCGTCGACCTGCGGCTCGGCGACCTCGCGACGACCTTCGACGAGCTGGCCGGCACCGTCGACGTGGTCGTCAGCAACCCGCCGTACATCCCGTTGGACGCGTGGGAGTCCGTGGCCCAGGAGGCACGCGACCACGACCCGGCGCGCGCGCTGTGGTCGGGCGAGGATGGCCTCGACGCCATCCGGTCCGTCGAACGGCGAGCCGCGGTGCTGCTGGCCCCGCACGGTGTGGTCGGCGTCGAGCACGCCGACGCCCAGGGCGAGTCCGCGCCCGCCGTGTTCGCCGCCTCCGGGCGGTGGGCCGAGGTGCGCGACCACCCCGACCTGGCCGGTCGTCCGCGCTTCGTGACCGCTCGGCTGGCACGATGACGCCTGTGCAGGACGAGCAGGGCCACGAGGGGACCGAGCGTGCCGCGACCCGACTGGGCACGGGCACCGACGCCGACCGGGAGGCCGCCATCGCGGCGGCCAGCCTCGCCGTCCAGCGGGGCGAGCTCGTGGTGATCCCGACCGACACCGTCTACGGGCTGGGAGCCGACGCCTTCGACCCCGACGCCGTCGCGGCCCTGCTGGCCGCGAAGGGTCGCGGCCGCGAGATGCCGCCGCCGGTGCTGATCAGCGCCGTGACGACCATCGACGCTCTCGTCACCGGCCTCAGCGACTACGGCCGCGCGCTGGTCGAGGCGTTCTGGCCCGGCCCACTCACCGTCGTGTGCACCCAGCAGCCGTCGCTGCAGTGGGACCTGGGGGAGACCCGCGGCACCGTCGCCGTCCGAATGCCGGACCACCAGGTCGCGCTCGACCTGCTGGAGCGCACCGGGCCGATGGCGGTCTCGTCGGCCAACCTGACCGGCCAGTCGGCCGCCACCGACGCCGACCAGGCCGAGGCGATGCTCGGCGACGTCGTCGCCGTGATCGTCGACGACGGCCCGTCGCCGGGAGCCGCCGCCTCGACCATCGTCGACGTGCGCGGCGAGCAGGGTCGGGTGCTGCGCACGGGTGCCATCTCGCTCGAAGAGCTCAACGCCGCCGTCGCCGCCACCGGCGCCGAGATCCTGGACGAAGGCTGAGGCGGTGCGCGAGTACGCACTGGTGTTCCTCGTGGCGGCCGCCGTCACCTATCTCCTCACGGTGATCGCCCGCGAGATCGCCTTGCGCACCGGTGCGGTCGCCAAGGTGCGCGACCGCGACGTGCACACCGAGCAGATCCCCTACTTGGGTGGGCTGGCGATGCTGGGCGGCCTGATCGCGGCGTACCTCGTGGCCCGCGAGCTGCCGTTCCTGTCGAGTCGCAGTGGCCCGTTCGTCTTCCGCGACGCCGGCATCGTGCTCATCGCGGGGGCCCTGATCTGTGCGATCGGGGTGCTCGACGACCTCTTCGAGCTCGACGCCCTGGTCAAGCTCGGGGGGCAGTTGCTGGCGGCGGGCTTCTTGGTCTTCGAGAACGTCCAGTACATCTATCTCCAGACCGGCGAGACCCAGTACGCCGTGGACCCCACGCAGAGCGCCCTGCTCACCGTGTTCATCGTGGTCGCGACCGTCAACGCCGTGAACTTCGTCGACGGCCTCGACGGGTTGGCGGCGGGCGTCGTGGGCATCGGAGCTCTGGCGTTCTTCGTCTTCTGCTACCAGCTCTCCCGCTTCAACGACCAGTCGCTGGCCACGACCGGTGCCCTCCTCTCGGCAATGCTCGCGGGCGCCTGCATCGGCTTCCTCCCGCACAACTTCAACCCCGCCCGGTTGTTCATGGGCGACAGCGGGTCGATGCTGATCGGCCTGGTGCTCTCGGCGAGCGCGATCACCCTGACCGGCCAGTTCAACGCCGACGAGATCAGCGAGGGCGCGCACGGGACGCAGGCCAACTTCCTGGTCACGCTGCTCCCGGTGCTGCTGCCACTCGCCATCCTGGTCGTGCCGCTCGCCGACCTCGTCTTGGCCGTGGTGCGCCGGACCCGGGCCGGTCGCTCGCCGTTCGCCCCCGACAAGCAGCACCTCCACCACCGCCTGCTCGAGATCGGCCACTCCCAGCGCCGGGCCGTGCTGATCATGTGGCTGTGGGCGGCGCTGATCGCCTTCGGCATGGTGGTCGCCAGCCTGTACTCCGGCCCCTGGATGTGGGCGGGCCTGGCCGCGATGACCACGCTGACGGTGACCATGACCTTCCTGCTGCCGCGGGTCCGCAAGCCCGCCCTCCTCACCGCCGACGCCGACTGACGGTTCTGGGTCCCCCGGGTTGGAGGGCCGAGGGGACTTTGTGCTAGTTTTCACAAGCGCCCTGACGACGACCAGACCTCACCAGATCGGCCGCCGAGAACATGACGACGACCCGCCGCTCCGACCCCCACGCCGGGTCCTCGGGCGGGCCTTGGGGAGCCCGCTTCCGGCGCCTGACCGTGGGTGCAGAGGCGGGTCTTGCCTGTGGTACTTTCGCGCAGACGCTGACCGCTCGTCGTGGTCGTGTCCCAGCAGACGAAAGCGACATGGGTGGATGGCCGATGCGGGCTCCGGGAACTCCCTGCGAGGCCGCGACCTCGTGGGCCTCGGCGGGATGCTCGCGGGCTCGGTCATCGCAGGCACGGGCCTCGGCTACCTCGCCGACCGAGCCGCTGACTCGAGCCCTGCGTTCACCCTTCTCGGCCTCGCACTCGGCATCGCCGGTGGGGTCGTCGGCTTCTGGGCGCGGGTGCGCGAGGCGCTCGGCCCTTCCGACCACGGCGAGGATCCAGCTCCCGGGCACGACCCGTCATGAGGTGGCCCGATGAGCGAGCCGGTCACCCGTGCAGCCGCCCAGCCGGAGGCAGTCCGGCCGGACGCGGCCCAGCCGGATCTCGAGAGCACCACCGTGGATACCCCTGAGTCCGCTGGCAAGGCCTCCTTCTGGCGCGTGGTGCGCGACCAGAGGAAGACCATCCTGGTGGCCCTCGCGATGCTGGGCGCGACGTACTGGATCGCGGGTCAGTTCGGCGAGTGGGAGCTCGCGGGCTGCATCTCCGGCGGCGTGCTCCTCGGCCTGGCGAACCACCTGGTCACCGAGTACTGGCTGCTGCGCATCATCGCCTCGGGCAGCCAGCCGACCCGGGGCCAGATGATCGCCTCCACCATCACCCGCCTGACGATCGTGACCGTGGTCGCCGTCGGCGCGGCCGTGGCCTTCTGGCCCAACGGCATCGGCCTCCTGCTGGGCCTGGCCATCTTCCGCCTGATCGCCCTGGTGATGACCGGGCTGCCGCTGCTGAAGGAGTTGAAGCAAGGATGAGCATCGGGCTCGCACTGAACACCCTCTCCCTGGGGCTGCCTCTCGCCGAGGGCGGCGAGGAGGAGAGCGGCAGCGGCATCGAGATCGGCCACCACGTCACCCGCGAGTGGCTGGGCATGACGTTCAACATCGACACGATCTTCGCCACTCTCGTCGCCGGTGCCGTCGTCTTGGTCATGGGCCTGATCCTGCGCAACCGGCTGGCCAAGAAGTCCGCCGACGACCACGTCCCCAGCAAGCTCCAGATGATCTGGGAGGGCGTGGTCGGCGAGGTGAACCGTCAGGTCGAGGACAACCTCGGGCGCGTGCACCCCTACGTCGCCCCGCTCGCGATCTCCCTGTTCTTCTTCATCCTGATCGCCAACTGGTTCGAGCTGATCCCCAGCCGTCCCAACGAGGACGCCCCGCACCTGCTGGCCGCACCCACGGCCGACACCAACCTGACCTACGCGCTGGCGGCGATCACCATCATCAGCGTCTGGACCTACGGCATCCGCACCAAGGGCGTGAAGGGCTACTTCGGCCACTTCCTCGAGCCGTTCCCGTTCCTGCTGCCGCTCAACATCCTCGAAGAGCTCGTCAAGCCGATCACGCTGGCCCTCCGTCTCTTCGGCAACATCTTCGCCGGGGGCATCATGCTCGCCCTGATCGGGCTGATCCCGCTCTGGGCCAACTGGCTTCCGCAGGTCCTCTGGAAGGCCTTCGACATGTTCATCGGCGGGATCCAGGCGTTCATCTTCGCCCTGCTGACGGTCATCTACTTCGCGATGGCCGGCGCCGGGCACGACGAGCACGACGACGAGGAGCACGCAGCGGCACCCGAGGCCGCCACGGACGCGGACGTCCACCCCGAGACCCCCGCACTCGCGCACTGAGCACGGGTACGGCAACGTAGTTCGACAAGCGCGTCGGGGGCCACCCCGGCGCAGACCAACAGGAGAGGCAGTTCCATGGCAGTAAGCGATGAGGCCGTTCAGATCGCCGGCGCGTTCGTCGGCGGCGGGATCGCGCTGGCCGGTGGCGCCATCGGCGCCGGTGTCGGTGACGGTCTGGCCGGTGCGTCCTACATCCAGGGCGTCGCCCGCCAGCCCGAGGCGCAGGGCCGCCTCCAGACGATCTTCTTCCTGACGGTCGGTCTGGTGGAGGCGATGTTCTTCATCAACCTCGCCTTCATGGCGATGTTCGTCTTCGTCCTCGCTTGATCCCTCACCCCACCGGGTGGACCGCACTTGAAGAGCAAAGGACCCGATAGATGACCAGCGTCGCGAGTCAGCTCGTTCCGCTCGAGAGCAACTTCTTGGTGCCCAACGCCACCTTCCTGGTGGAGCTGGCTGCCTTCGCGCTGCTCTTCTACCTGCTGGCCAAGTTCGTCATCCCGCCGATCAACCGGGCGATGACCAACCGCCAGGAGGCGATCCGCAAGGAGTTCGCGGACCTCGACCAGGCTCGGGCCGACGCCAACGCGGCGGAGGAGGCCTACAAGGCCCAGCTCGCCGACGCGCGGCACGAGGCGGCGAAGATCCGCGAGGACGCCCGTGAGTCCGGTGCCCAGATCATCGCCGAGGCGCGCACGCAGGCCCAGGCCGAGGCTGCCCGGATCGTCGACGCCGGACACGCCCAGATCGAGGCCGAGCGGCAGCACGCGATGGCCTCCCTGCGGGCCGAGGTCGGCACCCTGGCCACCACCCTCGCCGGCCGCATCGTCGGGGAGAGCCTGGAGGACGACGAGCGCAGCACCCGCGTGGTCGACCGCTTCCTGGCCGACCTCGAGCAGCTCGAGCCGGCCGACGGCGTCGCGCCGTCCTCGAGCCAGTCGGGTGGGGCCCAGTGATGCTGCGAGGTGCCTCGGCCGAGGCCCGCGCCGCACTCGCCGGCGCGGTCGCCGCGGACCGCTCCTCGGAGGACAACGCCAAGCTGGGTGAGGACCTCCTCGCCGTGGCCGGCGTGCTGCGGTCGGAGCCGACGCTGCGTCGTGTGTCCACCGACGCCTCCGTCGAGCCCGAGGCCAAGGCCGGGCTCCTCGGCCAGGTGTTCCGGGGCAAGCTCGGCGACACCTCCCTCGCGATCGTGCAGAACGCCGTACGCCAGCGCTGGACCGGCTCGCGCGACCTCGTGGCCGTGCTCGAGGAGTGCGGCATCCAGTCCGTCGTCCGCTCGGCCGGCGCCTCGGGCGACACGATCAGCGACGAGCTGTTCGCGGTCCGCCAGCTCGTCGAGGGCAACCCCGACCTGCGCGGAGCTCTGTCCGACCCGGCCCGCTCGGCCAGCGACAAGGCCGAGCTGCTCGAGGGGCTGCTCGCGGGCAAGGTCAGCCCGGCCACGCAGCGCCTGGTGGCCCAGGCCGTGCGCAGCGACCTGCCGATCTCGCGGGCGCTCGACGACTTCCAGCACCTGGCGGCCGGCGTTCACGACGAGGTGCTCGCCACCGTGCACACCGCCCGCCCGCTCTCCGACCCGGAGCAGTCCCGACTCAGCGAGGCCCTGGGCCGCACCTACTCGGCCAAAGTGCACCTGCTCGTCGTGGAGGACCCCTCGCTCGTCGGCGGTCTCCGGGTGGAGATCGGCGACGACGTGATCGACGGCAGCGTGTCGAGCCGGCTCGACCTGGCCCGCCGCCGGATCGCCGGCTGAGACGACCGGGTCCCGCGGCCCACCACAGACAACCCAGACCACTCAACCTGAGGGAAGCAGAGGCAACGAAGATGACGGAGCTCTCCATTCGTCCGGAGGAGATCCGAGACGCGCTCCAGAAGTACGTCGACGACTACCAGCCGTCGGCCGCCAGCCGCGAAGAGGTCGGCACCGTCGCCCAGTGCGCCGACGGCATCGCCCGCGTGAGCGGACTGCCCTCCGCGATGGCCAACGAGCTGCTGGAGTTCGAGGACGGCACCCTCGGCATCGCGCTGAACCTCGACACTCGCGAGATCGGCGTCGTGGTCCTGGGCGACTTCGACAAGATCGAGGAGGGCCAGACGGTGCGTCGCACCGGCGAGATCCTCTCCGTGCCGGTGGGCGACGCCTTCATGGGCCGCGTCGTCGACCCCCTCGGCACCCCCATCGACGGTTTGGGTGCCATCGAGTCCGGCGAGCGCCGCGCCCTGGAGCTGCAGGCGCCCGGCGTGATGATGCGCAAGTCGGTGCACGAACCGCTGGCCACCGGCATCAAGGCGATCGACTCGATGACCCCTATCGGGCGCGGCCAGCGCCAGCTGATCATCGGCGACCGGTCGACCGGCAAGACCACGATCGCGATCGACACGATCATCAACCAGAAGCAGAACTGGGA
>CAZIVD010000023.1:0-59666 GCA_964542635.1 uncultured Nocardioides sp.
GGCCCAGCCGTTGCAGCGGGAAGACCGCCGCCGAGTTGCCGACGTGGCCGTAGGCGACCGAGGACTGGATGGAGAGCACGTGCACCCCGCCATCCTGGCACCCGGCTGCCGAGCCGCGTGCCGGCGTGTCAGGCGACCTGCAGGGACCGCTTGGACAGCCCCATCCAGAACCCGTCGATGACCTGCTGGCCGGGCTCCTCGGGGTCGGTGGCCGCGCCGAGGGTCACGAACAGCGGCGTGTAGTGCTCGACGGTCGGGTGCGAGTAGGGCATGCCGGGCGCCTGCGAGCGGTAGTCGGCCAGGGCGTCGACGTCACCGCGAGTCAGGGCGTCGGCCGCCCAGGCGTCGAAGTCGCGCGACCACCCGGGCGCCGCGGCGTCGATGCTCCAGTCGGTGAGGAACGGCAGGCCGTGGGTGAGGAAGCCTGAACCGATGATGAGCACTCCCTCGTCGCGCAGCGGGCGCAGCCGCTCGCCGAGGGCGAGCAGGCGCGTCGGGTCGGAGGTGGGCAGCGACATCTGGAGGACCGGGATGTCGCCGTCCGGGTACATGATCTTGAGCGGCACCCAGGCCCCGTGGTCGAGGCCCCGGCTGGGGTGCTGGTGCACCGGCTCGTCGGCGGGCATCATCGCGGCGATCCGTTGTGCGAGCGCGGTCGCGTCCGGGGTCTGGTAGGTCATCCGGTAGTACTTCGGCGCGAACCCGCCGAAGTCGTAGACCAGCGGAGCCCCGTTGGCGCTGAGCATCACCGGCGCGGACTCCCAGTGCGCGCTGACGATGAGGATCGCGCGAGGGCGGGGAAGGTCCCGTGCCCAGGCCGCCAGCTGGCTCGACCAGACCGGGTCGTCGAGGAGCGGTGGGGCGCCGTGCCCGATGTAGAGCGCCGGCATGCGGGAGGAAGTCACGTCAGTCATAGTAGTTCAACCTTCAACTTGTCGTGGTTTGTTCCCGCCCGGCATGGGATCCTGCGGCAGCGACCAGTCGACGGGGTCGGCACCCTGCTCGGCCAGGAGGCGGTTGGCGCGGCTGAAGGGTCGGGAGCCGAAGAAGCCGCGTGCCGCCGAGAGCGGCGAGGGGTGCGCTGACTCGACCCAGGGGACCCGGCCGAGCTGTCCCTTGAGCGACTGCGCGTCGCGGCCCCAGAGGATCGCCACGGCGGGCGCGTCCCGGCGTACGAGCGCGTCGATGGCACACGCCGTGACCTCCTCCCAGCCGCGCCCGCGATGGCTCGCCGCCTCGCCCGGCCGGACCGTGAGCACGCGGTTGAGCAGCATCACCCCCTGGTCGGCCCATGCGGTGAGGTCGCCGTGCGCGGGCATCTGCAGGCCGAGGTCGGTGCCGAGCTCCTGGTAGATGTTGCGCAGCGAGCCGGGCAGCGGCCGCACGTGCCGCTCGACCGCGAAGGACAGTCCGATCGGATGGCCTGGCGTCGGGTAGGGGTCCTGGCCGACGATCAGGACGCGTACGCCGACGAGGGGACGCTGGAAGGCGCGGAGGATCTGGTCACCCGCCGGGAGGTAGGACCGCCCCGCCGCCAGCTCCTCCCGCAGGAACCGCCCCATCAGGGAGATCCGGTCGTCGACAGGTGCCAGCGCCTCCGCCCAGTCCGGCGCCACCAGGCCCTTGTCCACCAGGCCGTCCAGGGCGCTCATGGGGGCAGCCTACGGTCGCTCCACCTCAACCTGCGCGGCAGCGTGGCGCGCAGCGACACGCTCGCGTCATCGAACGCAGCCCCGCCCGACAGGCAGAACCGCAACCTGACGGGCAGAGCTTTGCCCGCCCACCTTCAGATTCCCCGGTCGACCGGGGAATCCGAGAGAAGGGCGATGGCCGGCTCACCCGCGCACGGGACGCGAGAGGCGGTCGAGGAAGGCGACGAGGAGGGCTTCGCGCAGGGCGGGGGAGGCCACGTCGAGCAGCGCATTGACCGGGGCCAGGCGGTCGGGAAGGGCCAGGCCGCCGACCCCCGGCGTGACCAGGCCCGAGGCGGCGAGCAGGCCGTCGAAGTCGTCGTCGCTGAGCGCCGTGGGGTCGAGCGCCTCGATGAAGGCGACCACGCCCGGGTCGACCTCCACCGGGCCGGCCTCCCGCGCGGCGGCGCAGGAGTCGGCGAGCGCCGTCATCAGCTCGGCCACGTGCGTGCGCGTCGCGGCGCACACCGAGAGATGGATGGTCGGGCCGTCCCCGGCATAGGAGAGCTGGGGCTGGACGTACCAGCCGCGGTCCCGCATCTCGTCGCACACGGTGAAGGCGTCGCACGACTCGTCGGTCCGGAGAGTGACCAGGGTCGAGTCGGGCGGTACGACGAGCGCCAGGCCCGGCACGGAGCCGAGCCCGGCGACGATCGCGTCGACGGCCTCGAACACCTCGCCCGTCAGCGCGAGGTACCCGGCATCGCCGAGGTGCCGCATCACGGCCCAGGCCCCGGCCAGCGGCCCGCCCGACTTGGTCGACTGCATCGTCGTGTTGAGCATCGTGTACCCCGGCCAGTCGGCCGAGGCGAAGAACTGCGGCCACCGCAGCTCGGACGTGCGGTGCAGCAGCAGCGAGGTGCCCTTCGGCGCATAGCCGTACTTATGGGTGTCCACCGAGATCGACGTGACCCCGGGGACGGCGAACGTCCAGGACGGCACCGCCCTCCCCAGGCGCGCGGCGTACGGCAGCACCCAGCCGCCGATGCACGCGTCGACGTGGCAGCGCACGCCCCGCGAGGCCGCCATCGCGGCCAGACCCTCGATGTCGTCGACGACGCCGTGCGCGTACGACGGCGCGGACCCCACCACGAGCACCGTCGAGTCGTCGACGGCCGCCTTCATGGCGGCGACGTCGGCGCGGAAGTCGGCGCCGACCGGCACCGACCTGATCCCGACCCCGAAGTAGTGCGCGGCCTTGCGGAAGGCCGCGTGCACCGTGGACGGCACGACCATCGTCGGCGTCGCCACCTCCGGTCGCGCGTCGCGCGCGCCCTGGACGGCGAGCAGCACCGACTCGGTGCCGCCCGACGTGACCGTCCCGACGGCGTCGTCCGGGGCGTCGAGCAGGTCGCAGGCGAAGCCCACCAGCTCGTTCTCCATCGTCAGCAGACTCGGGAACGATGTGGGGTCCAGCCCGTTGGAGGCCGCATAGGCGGCGACGGCCGCGCGGCCGATCTTGTCCACCTCGGGGATCCCCGAGTCGTAGACGTAGGCGAGCGTCCGCCCGCCGTGGACGGGCAGGTCGTCGGCCTGCAGGGCGTGCAGCCGGTCGAGCACGGGGTCGCCCGCGAGGTCTCCCAGGGTGTCCGTCACGAGGTTGCTCCTTCCGTCGCCTCGACCGCTTGCGCGTCGAGGGTGTAGCGCGCGAGCCAGGCCAGACTGACCAGCACCAGCACGGCGGGCAGCACCGAGAAGCCGAGCGTGATCGCCGTGAGCGCGCTGTCGGGCTGCGCCACGTCGCCGGTCGTGGAGGAGCGGTAGCCGCCGATGGCCAGGACGAGGGCGAACAGGCCCGGCCCCAGGGCCAGTCCGAGGGTCTCGGCGGCGGTCCACACGCCGGTGTAGACGCCGACCCGACCCGAGCCCGTACGGTGCGCGTCGACGGCCGCGGCGTCGGGAAGCATGGCCATCGGGAACACCTGGCACCCGGCGTACCCCACGCCGACGAGGGCGGTCGCGGCGAAGACCACGCCGGCCGGCGCCGACTGCGCGGTGACCGCCAGCAGGGCCCCGAGGGCCAGCACCGCGGACGACGCCAGGTAGCCCGCCTTCTTGCCGATCCGGGCGCCGACCGCCGCCCACACCGGCGTCAGCACCAGCGCGGGCCCGACGAAGCACACGAAGAGGATCGTCGTGGCGCCCGACCGGTCGAGCACGTCGCCGGCCAGGTAGTCGACCCCGGCGAGCATGCAGCCGGTGGCGAGCGCCTGGATCACGAACGTCGTCAGGAGGTTGCGGAAGTCCCTGGCCCCGGCGACGATGCGCAGCTGGTCGCGCAGCGTGCCGGCCCCGGGCTGGACCGTGCCGAGGGGCGCGCGCCGGGTCCCGACGTAGGCGGCGAGCACGCCGACCACGATGAGCAGCGCCATCGCCACGCCCATCACCCGGTAGCCGGAGCGGCCGCCGACCGCGTCGCGGATGAGGGGAGCCGTCGCGCCCGCGAGCATGATCGTCAGGGCGAGCAGGGCCACCCGCCAGGTCATCAGCCGGGTGCGCTCGGCGTACGACGGCGTGATCTCGGCGGGCATCGCGACGTAGGGCACCTGGAAGAACGCGTACGCCGACGCGGCGGCGAGGAAGAACACCAGCACCCACGCGGCCTCGAGCACGCGCGAGCCGAGGACGGGGGCCGCGAAGATCAGCGCGAAGCAGACGGCGAGCGGCAGGCCCGCCCGCAACAGCCAGGGCCGGCGCGGGCCGCGCGCGTCGACCGTGCGGTCGCTGACGCGACCCGCAATGGGGTTGAGCACCACGTCCCACGCCTTCGGCAGCAGCACGATCAGCCCCGCGGCGAGGGCGGCGATGCCGAGACTGTCGGTGAGGTAGGGCAGCAGCATCAGGCCGGGCACGGTGCCGAACGCGCCGGTCGCCACGGAGCCCGAGCCGTAGCCGATCCGGACGCCCCGGGGCAACGCGGTGGAGGCGCCGCCGGCGGCGGTTCGGTCCGACATGAGCGGAGGTTATCGACAACCTCGCTCGGCTGGGCTAGACCTCAGCCATGACGGGGAGCGCGGGAATGTGGGCGAAGGTGGCGGGGCTCGTGGCGGGGGGCGCGGCCGGACTGGCGGCGTACGACGTCACGCAGCGCAAGCACGCGATCCTGCGGACCTACCCCGTGGTCGGTCACCTGCGGTTCGTGCTCGAGAAGTTCGGCCCAGAGCTGCGTCAATACATCGTGACCAGCAACGACGAGGAGCGGCCGTTCAGCCGCGACCAGCGCAGCTGGATCTACGCCTCCTCCAAGCTGCAGAACAACTACTTCGGCTTTGGCACCGACAACGACGTGGAGCACGCGGCGGGCTACCCGGTCATCAAGCACCGGACCTTCACCGGCGAGGGCGCGCCGACGGCCCGGCACGCGGGCGACGAGGTGGTGCTGCCGTCGGCGAAGGTGCTGGGCGGGCCGCGGGGCCGCCGTCACGCGTTCCGTCCGCGCAGCGTCGTGAACATCTCGGGCATGAGCTTCGGGTCGCTCTCGCGCAACGCCGTCGAAGCGCTCAACCGCGGGGCGGCGCTCGCCGGCTGCCTGCAGGACACCGGCGAGGGCGCGCTGTCGCCGTACCACCGCAACGGGGGCGAGCTGATCTTCCAGATCGGCACGTCCTACTTCGGGTGTCGCGACGCCTCGGGGGCCTTCGACCTCGCCCGGCTGAAGGACCTGGTGGCGGGGGCGCCCGTGCGGGCGATCGAGATCAAGCTGTCCCAGGGGGCCAAGCCCGGGCTCGGCGGCATGCTGCCGGGCGTCAAGGTCACCGACGAGATCGCGCAGATCCGCGGCATCGAGCCGGGAGTCGACTGCGCGTCGCCCAGCAGGCACACGGCGTTCGGCGACGTGGACTCGATGCTCGACTTCGTGGAGCTGCTGGCCGACGAGACCGGTCTGCCGGTCGGCATCAAGTCGGCGGTGGGAAGCGTCGGGATGTGGGACGACCTGGTGCGCCTGATGGCGCGGCGCGACCGAGGGGTCGACTTCGTCAACATCGACGGCGGCGAGGGCGGCACCGGGGCCGCTCCGCTGATCTTCGCGGATGCCGTGTCGTTCCCGTTCCGGATCGGGTTCTCCCTCGTCTACCGCACCTTCGCGGAGGCGGGCCTGACCGACCAGGTGACCTTCATGGGCGCCGGCAAGCTGGGGCTCCCGGAGAACGCGGTGGTCGCGTTCGCCCTGGGCGTGGACCTGGTCAACGTCGCGCGCGAGGCGATGATGTCGATCGGCTGCATCCAGGCCCAGCGCTGTCACACCGACCACTGCCCCACGGGGGTCGCCACGCAGAACCCGTGGCTGGTGCGCGGACTGGATCCGGAGCTCAAGTCGGTGCGCGCCGCGAACTACGTCAAGTCGCTGCGTCGCGACCTGTGGAAGATCGCGGAGGCGGTCGGGGTGGTCCACCCGTCGCTGATCACCCCGGACGACGTCGAGATCCTCGACGGCCTCAGCGACCACCGCAGCCTGCGCGAGGTCTACGGCTACGCCCCCGACTGGGGGCGCCTCAGCCCCACCCTCGAGCGCGACCTTGTCGCGCTGATGTGTGCCGAGCCGGCGCCGGCCTGAGGCCGGGCGAGGAATCACCGGCTGACCGGCGCTGCATGGCATGGCGCGAGCGTGTCGCTCCGCGCCACGCTGCCGCGCTCTCACCCCAGGGCGGCGAGGAAGTCGCGGGCCCAGGCGTCGACATCGGCGGCCGCGACCGTACGCCGCATCGCGCGCATCCGGCGAGCGCGCTCGCGATAATCCGCGTGGTACGCCGCGAGCAGCGCCTGCTTCATCCCGTTGAGGTCGTAGGGGTTGACCAGCCAGGCCTGCCGCAGCTCGTACGCCGCCCCGGCGAACTCCGACAGGATCAGCGCGCCCTCGTCGTCGTAGCGGCAGGCGACGTACTCCTTCGCCACCAGGTTCATCCCGTCGCGATACGGCGTGACCACCATGATGTCGGCGGCCCGGTAGAGGGCCGTCATCTCCTCGCGCGGGTAGGAGGAGTGCAGATAGGAGATCGCCGGCCGGCCGATCCGGCCGTAGTCGCCGTTGATCCGCCCGACGAGCCGGTCGATGTCGTCGCGCAGCTGCCGGTACTGCTCCACCTGCTCGCGCGACGGGGTGGCGACCTGGACGAACACGGCGTCCTCCACGTCGAGGTCGCCCTCGGCGATCAGCTCGCTGAACGCCCGCAGCCGGGCGTGGATGCCCTTGGTGTAGTCGAGCCGATCCACGCCGAGGAAGATCCGCCGCGGCTCGCCGAGCGCCTCGCGGATCTCCCGGGCGCGGGCCTGGACCGCCGGTGTCCGGGCGAGCTCCTCGAAGCCCGCCACGTCGATCGAGATCGGGAACGCCGCGGCGCGCACCGTGCGTCCGTCCGGGAGGTAGACCAGGTCCCGATGGGTCTTGTGCCCCACTCGCTGACGCACCAGGCGGACGAAGTTCTGGGCGCCGCCGAGGAGCTGGAACCCCACGAGATCCGCCCCGAGCAGCCCTTCCAGGAGCTGTCGGCGCCACGGCAGCTGTTGGAACAACTCGGCCGGGGGGAACGGGATGTGCAGGAAGAAGCCGATCCGGAGGTCGGGCCGCAGCTCGCGCAGCAGCCGCGGCACCAGCTGCAGCTGGTAGTCGTGCACCCACACCGTCGCGCCGCGCGCCGCTCGTTCGGCGGCGTGGGTGGCGAACCGCTCGTTCACGGTGACGTAGCTGTCCCACCACTCCCGGTGGAACTCCGGCTTGGCGACGAGGTCGTGGTAGAGCGGCCAGAGGGTGGCGTTGGAGAAGCCCTCGTAGAACTCCTCCACCTCCTGGGCGTCGAGCGCGACCGCGTCGAGCTGCAGTCCGTCGTACTCGAAGGGGCCCGTCTCGGGGTCGGTGTCGCCGGCCCAGCCGATCCAGACCCCGTCGCGCGCAGCCATCACCGGCTCGATCGCGGTGACCAGGCCGCCGGGGGAGCGGCGCCAACCCCGGGTGCCGTCAGGCGCGGTCACCCGGTCCACCGGCAGCCGGTTGGCGACGATGACGAGATCGGCGGGGGGCACGGTTCCACCTAACCACGCGCGACGGAAGCCGCCGAGGGCCGGGCTTCCCAGCACGCCGAACGTGTGCGCAGAATGGGCGGACTCGTCCGGGGTCCGGCCGAGACGGATCCAGCCGGGGGGCGATGCCCGCAGCGACATGAGGCTGCGGGGTCAGACACACGAGTCCATCGGAGCATTCATGACCATCTCTCTGAACACGCTCGCGCGCGCCTGCGCGCTGGTGTCCGTGGCCGTTCTCGCGGCTTCCACACTGCCGGGGGCGGCCGTCGGAGCATCCGCGCCACAGACGCCGAAGCCCACGGTCCTGGCCAAGAACCTGCCGGGCCCGCTGAGCACCGCCGTCGCCAAGGACGGCTCGGTCTACGTCACGGCCAACTTCGCCGGCATGCTCATGCACGTCGTCCCCGGCGAGAAGCCGACGGTCGTCTACCGCAACACAGAGAAGGGCGCCGAGGTTGGCGGCGTGTCCGTCGGCAAGGGCGGCGTCGTCTTCACCGTCACCACCAAGAAGGCCCAGCTGGTGCGCTGGTCCGCCGGCTCGGGCAAGCCGACCACGCTGGCGGACGTCGGCGCCTACGAGGCCAAGAAGAACCCGGACAAGAACGTCACCTACGGGCTCCAGGACGCGCCGGAGGAGTGCCAGGCCCAGTGGCCGGTCGACAAGTTCGGCCCCCCGACGTACACCGGGATCGTCGAGAGCCACCCCTACGCCACCGACACGATCGGCAACACCGTGTACGTCGCGGACGCGGCCGCCAACGCCATCCTCAAGATCGACGGCAACGGGAAGGTCACCACGGTGGCCGTGCTCCCGGCCGTGCCGGTCGAGATCACCACCGAGATCGCCGACGCCAACGGTCTGCCCGACTGCACGGTCGGCCTGACCTACGAGTTCGAGCCGGTGCCCACCGACGTCGAGATGGGCCCCGACGGCAAGCTCTACGTCAGCAGCCTGCCGGGCGGACCCGAGGACGGCAGCACCGGCCCCCAGGGCCGGGTGCTCAAGGTGAGCCCGGGCAGCGGCAAGGTGTCGGTGCTCGCGGCCGGTCTCGTCAGCGCGGTCAACGTGGCGGTGGCCAAGAACGGCGACGTGTACGTCGCGCAGCTGTTCACCGGGCAGATCGCGCGCATCAAGGCGGGCAGCAAGCAGGCCAAGCCCTACATCCAGACCTCGATGCCGGCCGGCCTCGAGTGGACGGCTGACGGTCTCTACGCGACGATCGACGCCCTCAAGGGCACGAAGAACCCCAAGGGCAAGCTGGTTCGGTTCGACGCGAAGTGACCTCTCGCGACGAGGTCTGACTCGGGCCCGGCGTCCAGGCTCACGCCGGCGTCGGGTTCGGGTCGGACCCGTAGGTGACGCCGATCTGACGACGGACGTCGTCCATGAGGCGGACGAGCGCCAGCGTCTGGGCGTGGGGCACCAGCGGGCTCTCGAGGAGGCCCTCGCGCAGGCAGTCCTGCACGTGGGCGGCCTCGTTGCCCAGCCCCGTGCCCAGCACCGGCGCCAGGCCCTCGATCCGCTCGGGCTCGCCTTCGTGCGGGATCCACTGGGCGTGCGTCGGGGCGTGGAAGTTGCGCGGGAACTCCAGCAGGCCGGTGGTCGTCGCGACCGTCGCGGTGCGAGGCGAGACGGAGGTCATCGACGCGGTGAGCGCCGACACCGCCTCGCCGTGCCGACCGGAGAGAGCCACGTCGAGGTCGATGCCCTGATCGCTCCGGACGGCCGAGGCGACCATCCGGTCGGCCGGTCCCGCCATGAGATGGGCGAAGGTCAGGGGGTAGATCCCCATGTCGAGGAGTGCCCCGCCTCCCAGATCTGGATTGAACATCCGGCCGCTCGGTGGGTCGGTGACCACGAACCCGAGGTCGGCGTGCACCTGGCGCGGCGTCCCGAACCGGCCCTCGTCCAGCCCTTGCCCGACGGCCCGGATCACCGGGTGACAGGCCATCCACATGGCCTCCATCAAGAAGCGGCCGGCCGCGGTCGCCGCCGCCACCATCTCCTCGGCCTGGGTCGCGTTGAGGGCCAGCGGCTTCTCGCACAGCACGTGCTTGCCCGCCGCGAAGGCGAGGCGCGCATGCTCGAGATGCAGCGCATGCGGTGACGCGACGTACACGATCTCGACGTCGGGGTCGTCGACCAAAGCGTCGTACGACGCGTGGGCGCGGCCCCCGAACTCCCCTGCGAAGGCCTCGGCCGACTCCGCCGAGCGGGAGCCCACGGCCGCGATCTCGGCCCCGGGCACCTCCTGCAGGTTGCGGGCGAAGCTGCGGGCGATGCGCCCGGTGGCCAGGATGCCCCAGCGGACCCGGCCGGGATCGGCGTTCATGGAGCGAATCTAGTGGGAGGCGAGTGCTACTCGCGTTGGACGCCGGCGCCGCGCGGCGCCTGGGCCAAGCCCCGCGGGGCAGCCCGGCGCTCTACGCGATGACGCCGCGAGACCGCGATATCCGCACCATCTCCAGGCTCGCGACCTGTTCGAGGTGGGCGGCGACGTCCTCTGTCGTGGCGACGAAGGTGGAGTCCAGATCGATGTCCGTCGTCACGAAGAGGGACCCGTCGGATGACCACCAGCAGTACGGGCTCCACAGAGCGTTGAGTGCAGAGGCGTCGGTCGCGTTGGCTTCCTCCAGCTCATCGAGGGACGACTCGACGAGGTAGCAGTCGCGGCCCGCGCCAGAGAAGACAGGCAGCCCCTCCCAGGATCGCGGGACTGCGCTTGTGCCTACCCAGACGCCGACGTAGATCCTCTCGGAGACCTGGGCTCCCCGCGCCCCCTCGATGAGACCTGCCAGCTGCCCAGAGTCGAGTTCGCCGTAGCCTCGGGAGACCTCGCGCTTTGGTTGGGTGGAAGACAGGTCATGGAACTGCGAGCCGGGGTTGCCCTCGAGCGGTGAGGTGTCGACAACGTCATCCCATCGCAGGAGCTCACCTGTGCCGACGTCCTTTACGCGGTGCAGCACACGCATCACCACAGGTGCAGCAGCCGGCACGAAGTAGCCGACCGTTCCAGCCCCTCGCGTATCTCGCGTGCCTATCCAAGAGCCCACGCGCAGATCGATCGTGGGGGTCATCGGGCCTCGCTTCCCTGAGGACCAGTAGTCGAGAAGCTCATCGTCGGTGCGTGGGCTCCTGGTCATCTTGCTGGACTGCTGCGCGAACTCAACGATCGGGGGCGCCGCGAGGCGAATGACATCGCTGTGATTCATCGCCTACAGTGGTGGGCCTGCAGGCTTTCACGACGCGGGGAGATCGCACACCATGGCCCACGACGCCGCCACCTCGTTGACGGGGCACCCGGCCCAGCCGACTCCGGAGCAGCCCACGCTGAGTGATCGCGACCGCGAGATCCTCGAGTTCGAGCGACAGTGGTGGAAGTACGCCGGTGCCAAGGAGACCGCGGTCCGCGAGCAGTTCGACATGTCGGCCACCCGCTACTACCAGGTGCTCAACGCGCTGATCGACCGCCCCGAGGCGCTCGAGGTCGATCCTCTGCTGGTCCGGCGGCTCCGTCGCCTGCGTGCAGCACGTCAGCGGCAGCGCTCCGCGCGCCGGCTGGGCTTCGAGGTCTGAGTCGTGCCGGACCCCCGGCCCACCCGCCAGCGGAGTGAGCGCGGCCTGGTGCTGCCCTCGCCGGTGGTGATCCTCAGCATCGTCGCGGTCGCGATGGCCGTCGTCGCGTTCGTGGCCACGCGCGGGCAGGCGCCCACCGAGCGAGAGGTCGCCATCACCGCAGCCTCGCCCAGTGCCAGCCCGACCGCGTCGGCCACGATGCCCACCGCCAAGCCGAAGCCCACCAAGCCCGCCGTCGACAAGGGCAAGGTCTACGTCGAGGTCTACAACAACTCCGGCGTCACCGGTCTCGCCGGCCGGATCGCCGCCACCGCGACCGATGCCGGGTGGAAGGTCGTCGGCACCGACAACTGGTACGGCACCATCCCCGCGTCGACGGTCTACTACCCGCCCAAGCTCAAGCGGGCGGCCCGCGCGGTGGCCCTCGACCTCGGCATCCGGCGTACCCTCCCGGCGGTCGAGCCGATGCGTCTCGACCGGCTCACGGTGATCCTCACCGCCGACCTCGCCTGATCCTCGATCCACCGATCTCTCGGCTACCGAGCGCCCCATCCGGGCGCGCCGGCGGCGTCGTCGCACCTCGAGGGGCCTCCGGCCCGCCTTCGGCACTCCGCCTTGCTGGCCCACCCGTCTGGTGACGCTCGCCACGGCGCCGATCGGTGGATCGAGGCTGATCGGTCCCGACCCCGACTACTAGGGTCGGGCCCATGAGGCCCGCGCAGTTCACGTCTGCCGAGGGGGCCGAGCGGTACGCCGCCGTGGTCGCGGCCGCCGCGGACGTCGTCGTCGGCACGGACTTCGACGGCACTCTCGCGCCCATCGTGGACGACCCCGACCTGGCGCACATCCACCCGGATGCCCCCCGCGTGCTGACCGACCTGGCCCAGCGGGTGCGGGCCGTGGCGGTGATCACGGGCCGTCCGGCTCGGCAGGCGCTCGCGCTGGGTGGACTGGCGGACGTGGGCGACGCCATCGGCGGCATCGGCCGCGAGCTCTTCGTGTTCGGCCAGTACGGCAACGAGCGCTGGTCCTCGACGCGCCGGCGGGTGGTCACCCCTCGACCGCCGCACGGGCTGGCGACCTTCGAGCGCGAGCTGCCCCGGGTGTTGCGCGACGCCGACGCCGCCGAGGCGTTCGTGGAGGACAAGGGCCTGGCCGTCGCGGTGCACACCCGCAGGCTGGACGACCCGCAAGGGGTCTTCGAGCGCCTCGTGAAGCCGATCGAGGAGCTGGCCCGGAGGCACGGGCTCGTGGTCGAGCCCGGCCGGCAGGTGCTCGAGGTGCGCTCGCACGGCATGCACAAGGGGATCGTGGTCGACTACCTGATGGAGAGCCTCGAGGCGGGAGGCTTCGTCTTCGCGGGCGACGACCTGGGTGACCTCGAGGCCTTCGAGGCGGTCGCGGACCTGCGCGATCGCGGGCTGCCGACGCTCCTGGTCTGCTCGGCCTCGCGTGAGGAGAGCGCCCTGCGCCCGCTCTCGGACGTCGTCGTGGACGGCCCCGAGGGCGTGCTCGACTTCCTGCGGACCTTGACGGCCGACGCGGGCTGACGGTCGGCGGCTCGGGTCGCGCCCACATGGTGGACGCGATGTGCACATCGTGAGACGCCCGGCGTACGGTGGGACCGGCTCATCGAGAGGGACTGAGGGACCGGCCCTGTGACGTCCCGGCAACCGGCTGCCACGCCTCCCGTCCACCCGGACGGTCGCGGCAACGGTGCCAATTCCGGCCCGCGGCGAGAGCCGTCGTGGGGAAGATGAGGAGGACGTCATGAGCACCGTGGTCGCCGAGACCGACACCCACGCGGACACCGCCACCGACCGCATCACGGGCGGTGGCCTGCGCGCGGGCGCCTTCGGGCACGCGCGCGCGCTCGTGTGCCGCGAGTGCGCTCACGAGGTTGCGCTGGGCCCGTCGTACGCGTGTCCGGAGTGCTTCGGACCGCTCGAGGTCGGGTACGACGACACGGCTCGCTCCCGCGTGACCCGAGCCGACATCGAGGCCGGGCCCCGCAACATCTGGCGCTACAAGGCCCTGCTGCCTGTGCCCGACGACATCGAGGGCAGCCCCAACACGGAGCCGGGCTTCACCCGGCTGCTGCGCGCACACAACCTCGGCGCCGCACTCGGCATCGACACCCTCTGGGTCAAGGACGACTCGACCAACCCGACGAACTCGTTCAAGGACCGCGTCGTCGCGTGCGCCCTGAGCGCCGCCCGCGAGCTCGGGGCGACGACGTTCGCGTGTCCGAGCACGGGCAACCTCGCCAACGCCGTGGCCGCGGCGGGCGCGCGGGCCGGGATCAAGACGGTCGTGTTCATCCCGAGCGACCTCGAGAAGCCCAAGCAGGTCAACTCCGCGGTCTACACAGACTCCCTTGTCGCGGTGAACGGCAGCTACGACGACGTCAACCGCCTGGCGTCCGAGATCGCGGGCGAGGAGGAGGGCTGGGCGTTCGTCAACGTCAACGTGCGGCCGTTCTACGCCGAGGGGTCCAAGACCCTCGCCTTCGAGATCGCCGAGCAGCTCGGCTGGCGGCTGCCCGACCAGATCGTGATCCCGGTCGCGTCCGGATCCCAGCTGACCAAGGTGGACAAGGGCTTCCAGGAGCTGATCCGGCTCGGTCTCGTCGAAGACAAGCCCTACCGCGTCTTCGGCGCGCAGGCGACGGGGTGCTCGCCGGTCGCGGCGGCGTACAAGGACGGCACCGACGCGATCCGCCCGGTGAAGCCGGACACCATCGCGAAGTCCCTCGCGATCGGCAACCCGGCCGACGGCATCTACGTGCTCGACATCTGCCGACGCACCGGCGGTGCGGTGGAGGACATCACCGACGACGAGGTCCGTGCCGGGATCCTGCTGCTGGCCCGCACCGAGGGGATCTTCACCGAGACCGCGGGCGGCACCACCGTCGGCGTGCTCAAGAAGCTCGTCGAGACCGGACAGCTCGACCCGGCGCTGGAGACGGTCGTGATCAACACCGGCATGGGCCTGAAGACCCTCGACGCCATCGCCGACGAGGTGTCCGCGGCGGCCACCATCGACCCGTCGTACGCAGCCTTCACGGCCACCGGCCTCGGTGCGCGAGACTGACGACCAACCACGAGCCCCATCCACGAGCCCCATCCACGAGCCCCATCCACGAGCCCCATCCACGAGCGAGGAGAGAGCCACCGATGAGCGTGTCCGTCCGGATCCCCACCATCCTGCGCACCTACACGGGAGGTGAGTCCGAGGTCAGCGCCGAGGGCGCCGACCTGGCGGCCGTGCTGGACGACCTGGACGCGAACTACGCCGGGATCAAGGGCCGCATCCTCGACGAGGCGGGTCAGCTGCGCCGCTTCGTCAACGTCTACGTCGGCAACGACGACGTGCGCTTCCTCGACAACCTGGCCACGCCCACCCCCGACGGCGCCCAGATCTCGGTGATCCCCGCCGTCGCGGGCGGCTGAGGCCGGCCCGTTCGTCCAGCCGCCTCCGGTTTCCCCGGTCGACCGGGGAAACCGGAGGTTGGCAGGCAAAGCATTGCCTACCAAGTTCAAGGATTGCCTGTCAGGTCGGGCTGCCTCAGTCGGCCTCGACCCGGAGCAGCGCGGCGTTGCCGCGGCTGTCGAGGGAGACGACCGCGACGGCCCCGTCGGCGAGCTCCGCCTCGGCCCGGGCCGCGTCGTCCTGCGGCACGAACCAGCTCTCGATGCCGCAGCGCAACTGCCACTCGCGGTCGTCGCACTTCAGGTACGGCCCGTCGGAGGGGCGGCTCCTCGAGAAGCTCGCGGCCTTCCAGACCTCGCCGTCCTGTTCGAGCACGACGAAGACCGTGCCCGCGTCGCCCTCCACCTCCGAGCCCTCGTCGGGCTGCAGGTCGGGGTAGGAGAGGTCGACGTAGGCGCCTCGCAGCGGTTCGATGGGATCGACCGGCTCGACCCGGAAGCGGAACTCGTCCCCGGCCACCCGGGCCGACAGCCGCGGCGCCATCGCGACCCCGACGATGGCCAGCTGCACCACTGCCACGACGGCGACCTTGCCGAGCACGCCCGTCATCGTCCGGCCTCCCCGCTCTCGTCGGAGGCCTCGTCCGCGAGCGCCCGCACCAGCTGCCGGCGGGCCCGGTCGGCGAGCCAGCCGGTCGCGGCGAACACCAGGCCCAGCACGACGAAGAGCCACGCGCCCTGGATGATCCGGGCGAACACGGCGAAGGACTGGAACGTGGTGAAGACGACCAGCGCCGCCGTGGCCACGAAGGTGAGGATGCGGCTGTCTCGCAGCACGCCGAGGACGGCGATCCACGCGGCCGCCGCGACGTACACCACGACTCCCGCCGCGGCGCGGGCCCACGCGGCTGCGCCGACCGGTCCGTCGGAGTCCGGGTCGAGGTCGACGCTCCACAGGACCAACAGGAGGCCCGCGGCGGCGATGGCCAGGGCGAGCATCGGCTCGAGCCGGAGCGAGCCCGGCGACAGGGCCAGGGCCGCCGCGGCGCACACTCCGGCAACCGCCACGACGACGGTCAGGAACAGCGACCAGGAGATCCCTTCCTCGGACCAGTAGGGCAGGGCCGCGGCGAACAGCGTGCCGAGCAGGAGCACCGAGCCCAGCACCCGCCAGGGCGGGCCGAGCACCGGCTGCCAGCGCGCGTGGAGCGCGCCCAGCGAGGCACCCGCGACGGCGGCGGCGAAGCAGGGCACGATGACGTCGAGGGGGCCGGAGGCGGACATCGCGGACTGGGTGACCACCCAGGCGCCGCCGGCGGCGACCCCGACGACGACCGGCCCGACCCCGCGCACGACGTACCCGTGCACGAGCGCGCCGAGCCCCCACCAGCCGATCAGGGCAGGCTCGAAGGCCGGCACCTGCAGGCTCTGCGCCGCCTGCAGGAGGAGGGCGCCGAAGGCGACGGTGGCCAGCACTCGCAAGGCCCCCACGAGGGGCGACCGCGGCAGGGCCGCTGTCTCGGAGGCTTGGTGCTCCCGTCGGCCTGCGAGGAGCTCCGCACCGATCAGCAGCGCGAGCCAGAACGCGCCGACGACGAGGATCCGCACGAGAGGGGAGAACTGGTCGAGGTTGCTGGCGACGAGCCAGACGAGCCCCACGCCGACGAATGCCGCGCCCAGCGTGAGCAGCAGCCGGGCGAGGTCGAAGCGGCGGGAGGCGTGATAGCCCGCGAGGATGGCCGCCGCGCCGGCCTCGTCGACGAGCCCCTGGGCCTGCCAGCGCGGCACCTCGGCTGCGAGCCAGTCGAGCTGGGCGGGGGTGACCGGCCGGGTGTGCTGCGGCGGGGTGCTCGGGGTGGTCGTCATGGTGGTCATGCCTCCATGCTGGGGGGATGTGACGCCGGTCACCTGAGGGCCGGTACTCAATCCTCCCGTGCGGCCTCCGTCAATCGGCGGAGCAGGTGGGCGCGTTCGGCAGTGTTGCCGCACGCGTCCAGCGCCCGGGCGAGCTCGGCCCGACCCTCCTCTTGCCGACCCACCCTCAAGAGCAGCTCGCCACGCACTCCGGGCAGTCGATGGCCGGGCAGGTCGAGACCGTCGAGCAGGGCCAGCCCGGCCTGCGGGCCGTCGGCCTCCGCGACCGCAACCGCCCGGTTGAGGCGGACCACCGGTGATGCGGTCACGTCCTCGAGCTCGCGGTAGCGGTCGGCGATCCGGCTCCAGTCCGTCTCCGCCGGGGTGGGAGCGATCGCGTGCTCGGCGGCGATCAGCGCCTGGAGCAGGTACGGCGAGCCGGGCGCGCCGACGTGCGGAGTCAGGAGGGCCAGCGCCTCGTCGATCTCGGTCCGGTGCCATCGGCTTCGGTCCTGGTCGGGAAGCAGGACGAGACCGCCGCTCTCGTCGACGCGGGCGTCGCGACGCGAGTGCTGCAAGAGCATCAGTGCGACGAGACTGTCGAGCTCCACGGTCCGGGTCGCGCCCGGTTCGACGGGGGCGACCTCCCGGAGCACACGGGCGAGACGGAGGGCCTCACCCGCCGGCCCGGACCGCACGACGTCGTCCCCGGAACCGGGCGCGTAGCCGGCGGTGAACGCGAGATAGGCGACATCGGCGGCCCACGAGAGCCGGGTGTCCAGCTCCTCGCCCGCGAGCAGCCCGAACCTCTCGCGGGCCAGCCGCTTGCGGGCCCGCGTGAGCCTCGCCGCCATCGTCGCCGTCGGCACCAGGAAGAGCCGCGCGATGTCCTCCGTCGACACGCCCATCACGAGGCGCAGGGACAGCGCCGCTGCCGAGTCCGGGGCGAGGGCCGGGTGCGCGCAGAGGAGGACGAGCCGCAGCCGCTCGTCGTAGGCACGAAGGTCGCGGTCCCCGGGGTCGGCCATCACCCGCTGCGCCTCCTCGGTCAGTGCCGTCTCGACCATGAGCAGCGGCAGCTTGCGCGCGGCGACCGCCTCGGTGCGCAGGCGGTCGAGGATCCGGCGGCGGGCTGTGGTCAGCAGCCAGGCCGCGGGGTTCTCGGGCGGTCCTTCGTCGGGCCACCGCTCGGCCGCGGCGGCGAAGGCGTCGCCGAGGCCCTCCTCGGCGAGATCAAGACGACGGAAGCGCGCGACGAGCAGGGCGAGCAGGCGGCCCCACTCGGCGCGCCAGACGTCGTCGAGGACGTCCCCGGCAGCCCTCACCGGGGACTCGGCCGGGACGGGGTCACATCCCCTTGCACGCACGGACCTCGATCACGCCCTCGCCCTTGCCGAGCACGCGGCACACGTCGAGGAGGTCGTCGAGGTCGTCGGACTCGATGAGGTAGAAGCCAGTGAGCTGCTCGACGCTCTCGGAGTAGGGGCCGTCGGTCACGGTCTGGGTGCCGTCGGAGGCGGTGCGCAGCACCTTCGCCTCGCGCGAGTCGGTGAGCTCGGAGCCACCGGTCACGCGGTGACCCCGCTCCTCGAGGAGCTTGGCGAAGTCCTGATGCTGCTGGTACGTCGACTGTCGCTGCTCCTCACTGGCTGCCGCCCAGGCCGCCTCGTTCCCTGGCAGCAGCACGATGTACTCGGTCATGGTCCCTCCTGGTGGCCGGAGCCCTGTCGTTGGAGTCTGTCACCGAGATGACGGGTGAGGGAGCCCCCGATCGACAGCTCCGCCCGGGCAGATCGTGGTGCCGGCTCTTGTTTGCACTCGCAGGGTGAGAGTGCTAAACATGACGCTGGCACTCTCGACATGAGAGTGACAACACCACCAGGTCGGCAAGCTGAGGTCGCGGCGCTGGCGAGCAGGGTTCGCCGGGCCAGCCGGACCGTCCGTCGCGGGCAGCGAGCCGGCCACCCAGATCCGTGAAGGAATCACCTGAGCTATGCCGAAGCTGATTGCTTTCGACGAGGAGGCCCGGCGCGGTCTCGAGCGTGGCATGAACACGCTCGCGGACGCTGTCAAGGTCACCCTCGGCCCCAAGGGCCGCAACGTCGTTCTCGAGAAGAAGTGGGGCGCGCCCACCATCACCAACGATGGTGTGAGCATCGCCAAGGAGATCGAGCTGGAGGACCCCTACGAGAAGATCGGGGCCGAGCTCGTCAAGGAAGTCGCCAAGAAGACCGACGACGTCGCCGGTGACGGCACGACGACCGCCACGGTCCTCGCCCAGGCGATGGTCCGCGAGGGTCTGCGCAACGTGGCCGCGGGTGCGAACCCGATGGGCATCAAGCGCGGCATCGAGAAGGCCGTCGAGGCCGTCTCCGAGCAGCTGACCGCCTCGTCCAAGGACGTCGAGACCAAGGAGCAGATCGCCTCGGTGGCGGCCATCTCCGCGGGCGGCGACCAGAGCGTGGGCGACATCATCGCCGAGGCGATGGACAAGGTCGGCAAGGAGGGCGTGATCACGGTCGAGGAGTCGAACACCTTCGGCATCGACCTCGAGCTCACCGAGGGCATGCGGTTCGACAAGGGCTACATCTCGGCGTACTTCGTGACCGACCCCGAGCGCATGGAGACCGTGCTCGACGACCCCTACATCCTCGTCGCCAACCAGAAGGTCAGCTCGGTCAAGGACCTGCTGCCCCTGCTGGAGAAGGTCATGCAGTCCGGCAAGCCGCTGCTGATCATCGCCGAGGACGTCGACGGCGAGGCGCTGTCCACGCTGGTCGTCAACAAGATCCGCGGCACCTTCAAGTCCGTCGCCGTCAAGGCGCCCGGCTTCGGTGACCGCCGTAAGGCCATGCTGCAGGACATCGCGATCCTCACCGGCGGACAGGTCGTCAGCGAGGAGGTCGGCCTCAAGCTCGAGTCGACCGGGATCGACCTGCTGGGCCAGGCCCGCAAGGTCGTGATCACCAAGGACGAGACCACCATCGTCGAGGGTGCCGGTGACGCGGACCAGATCGCCGGACGGGTCAACCAGATCCGTGCCGAGATCGAGAACTCCGACTCCGACTACGACCGCGAGAAGCTCCAGGAGCGCCTCGCCAAGCTGGCCGGCGGCGTGGCCGTCATCAAGGTCGGCGCGGCCACCGAGGTCGAGCTCAAGGAGCGCAAGCACCGCATCGAGGACGCCGTCCGCGCGGCGAAGGCGTCGGTCGAGGAGGGCATCGTCGCCGGTGGCGGCGTCGCCCTGCTGCAGGCCGGCACCACGGCGTTCGAGAAGCTCGACCTCAACGACGACGAGGCCACCGGTGCCTCCATCGTCAAGGTCGCGCTGAGCGCCCCGATCCGCCAGATCGCGGTCAACGCCGGCCTCGAGGGCGGCGTCGTCGCGGAGAAGGTCGCCGGCCTTCCGCAGGGCCACGGCCTCAACGCCGCGACCGGTGAGTACGGCGACATGCTGGCCGCCGGTGTGCCCGACCCGACCAAGGTCGTGCGCTCGGCGCTGCAGAACGCCGCGTCGATCGCCGCGCTGTTCCTCACCACCGAGGCGGTCGTCGCGGACAAGCCCGAGAAGGCTCCCGCGATGCCCGGTGGCGACGGCGGCATGGGCGGCATGGACTTCTGACCGCCCCGGCCCGAGCTTGCTCGGGCCGGATCAGGCGGGCAGGTCGAGGAGCGTCGGCGTAGGCCTGAGCGCAGCGAAGGACTGCGCGACGCGTCTCGAGACCCCGTCCGAACCAAGCGGGCACCAGCCCTGCCCTGCACCATCCACCACGAGGCCCCCGCCGTCAGGCGGGGGCCTCGTGCTTCGCCGAGTCGGCGTGAACTCTCACATGCGCTGAGAGCTGGCGCCGACTCGGTGGGGTCTGGGTGAGAGCTCACGCCGACTCGGGGTGTGGCAGCCTGCGCGGGTGAGTCCGGAGGCGCTGGCGCTGGTGCTGACGGCGGCGGTGCTGCACGCGCTGTGGAACTTCGCGGCCAAGGGGGTCACCGAGGACCGGCTGCTGTTCGTATGGCTCTACGCTACGGCCAGCGCCGTGTTGTGGCTGCCGGTGGCCATCGTCTGGCTGCTGGCCACCGGTCAGCGACCCGGCTGGGTGTGGCTCGGCGCGGCGGCGCTGAGCGCGTTGATGCACATCGCCTACCAGCTCACCCTGCAGCGCGGGTACGCCGAGGCGGACCTCAACCTCGTCTATCCGCTCGCCCGTGGCGTCGGCCCGCTGCTGACCTTCGTGGTCGCGGTGGCCGTGCTGGGGGAGCGGCCGGGGGTCTGGGGGACGGTCGGCGTCGTCCTGGTCGTCGCCGGCGTGCTGCTGATCTCGTGGCCGCGGGGCACGATCCGCGGCTCGACCTGGCCGGGTGTGGTCTGGGGCTGCGCCACCGGCATCACCATCGCGGCGTACACCTTGTGGGACAGCCACACCGTCACCGACCTCGGGGTGCCGCCGCTGCCGTACTTCGTGCTCGGCCTGCTCTGCCAGGTCCCGGTCCTCACCCTGCTCGCCGGCAGCCGGGTTCGCGAGGCGAGGCGGGCCTGGCCGACGCTGGCGCGGCCCGTGCTCGTGGTCGCCCTACTGTCCCCGCTGGCCTACCTCCTGGTGCTGCGCGCGATGCAGCTCGCGCCGGTCGCCCTCGTCGCGGCCGCGCGTGAGAGCAGCATCGTGGTCGGTGCCCTGCTCGGCTGGCTCGCTCTGGGCGAGGAGCGCCCGGTCCACCGCCTGCTCGGGTCGGCGGTGGTGGCCGCCGGCATCGCCGCGATCGTGCTGGGCTGACCGGTCGAGGGCTCAGAAGGCGTTGATCGCGCCGGGCGCGCGCTCGGCGCGGGTCAGCGCGGCGACGACGGCGGACTGGCCGTGCCGCGTCACAGCGAGTCGGGTCAGCAGCGTCAGGACCGGGTCCAGCACCTCGTGCGGCAGTGCGGGTGCGACGATCCCGACCGAGGCGGCCAGGTCGTCGGAGTGCACGACGATCTCCATCATCCGCATCACGAGAAAGTCGTCGCGCCGCAGCGCCCAGCCCTGCCACGGCACGAGCACCGGCCGGTCGGGTGAGGTCTCCTCGAGGAGCGTCGCCAGCCGCTCGCGGGCTTCCGCGAGCCGGGCGAGCAACACGTCGCGGCCGGCCGAGGCGTTCTGGTCGCCACCGGAGCGGATGCCCACGCTCACCTCGGCGTCGACGTCCGCGCCGATCCACGAGACCCGCTCGTAGTGCTCCTCGAGGCCGATCGGCGCCAGGTCGCTCGGCTCGGCCTCGATCAGGGTCACGCCCGAGAACGCCTGGCCGGCCAGGTGTCCGGCCAGCCCGGCGACCGACCACTCCGGCAGCGCGCTCGGCGCTTCCCACGCGTCGGCGACCTCGTCGCGCGCCAGGATCTCGCGCACGGAGGCGACGGCGACGAGGTACGCGGCGGCGAGCGGGTCCACGGCAGCAGTCTGCCGGGTGCCGCCACTCACCGTGCTGCGGGCGACACCTCGACGATCCCGCGTGCGCCCCGTTCGGCGTCGATCATCACGTGGCTGACGAAGGGATAGTGGCCCGGCTCGGGGAAGGTCAGCTCCACGAAGCCGCCTTCGGCCGGGCCGAGCGCGAGCACCTGGGCCCCCGTACGACGGGCGGGCGCGGCCGCGGACCCGAGTCGCCAGTCGCCTTCACTCCAGACCCGGTCGAACTGGCCGCCGACCACGTGGAAGGTGCTCGCGCGGTTCGGTCCGGCGTCGAGGAGCCAGAACCGCACGCGCTCGCCGACGCGGGCCGGCAGCGGCTGGGCGGCGTACTGCCCGGCGTACCCGTTGAACACGACGGCGTCCGGCTGCTCGCCGAGCACCTTGTCCACGTCGGTCGTCCCGCCCTCCGGCCCGAAGTAGAGCTCGGACTGCACGAGCACATAGGCGCGATCGACGGGCGGCAGGTCAGGAGGCTCGATGACCACCGCGCCGAACAGCCCGCTCGCGATATGCACCGACATCGGCATGGTCGAGCAGTGGTACATCCAGATGCCTGCTCGGGTCGCCGTGAAGCGATAGACCAGGGACTCGCCTGGTGCGATCGTGCGCATCGGGCCGTCGGGGGCCAGCGACCCGGCGTGGAAGTCGACGGAGTGGCCCATCGTCCCTCGGTTGACGAGGGTGACCACGAAGGTGTCGCCGACGCGACCGTGCAGCACCGGGCCGGGCGCCGTGCCGGCATACGTCCAGAGCGTCTGGCGGACCCCGGGCGCGACCTCGTGCTCCTCCTCCGTGACCTCGAAGGTGAAGCGATGCACCCGCCCGGCGCCGACCGCGGGCAGGCGGGCGTCGCGGGCGCGGAAGCCGGGCCCGGGGGTGGCCGCCGGGTCCAGCACCGCGTCGGCCTGTGGCTCGCCGGAGCCGTGGGAGCCATGGTCCGCGTCATCGGAGGCCGCCTGCACCGACCCACCGCTGCCGGTCACCTCGACGCGCAGCACCATGCCCATCTGCCGGTGCCCCACGACCGAGCACCAGCCGTCGAGGCCCCGGCCGACGACGCCGACGTCGACGCTGGCGCTCTCGCCCGGGCGGATCCGCCCCGTCTCCGCGCCCGTCTCGAAGACCAGGTCGTGGATGTCGCCATCGCTCGCGTTGTGGACCTCGACCACCAGGCGGTTCCCCGCGGGGACCTCGATGACGTCGGGCGTGAAGCGCATCCCCTCCGCCACCACCTCGACGTGGGTCGTCTCCCCGGTCGCGATCACGCCGGCCGCCGCCGAGGCCACCTCGCGATCGAGAGAGGCCGGGTCGAGCGCCGCGCCTCCGACCACGCCGACCACCACCACCGCGAGACCAGTTGCTGCCAGCCCGGCACGTTGCCCCGCGGGTCGGGACGCCGGAGGTGCCGGTGACCCCGCCTTCGCGCGGCGCGAGGCGCGCATCGCCAGGAACAGCAACGGCAGGAACGACGCCAGGGCGGCCAGCACGGCCATCGAGACCAGGACCCGGACCAGGCTCGGCACCGGCAGGGCGCAGACGAGCAACCCGACGTTCGTCACGACGAGACGCAACGGGCCTCCGGCGTCGAAGACCCGGTTGGCGGCGCGGACCGGCGTGGGTCCACCGCCCAGGACGACCGGCACGAGATAGGAGAGGGCGCCGAGCAGGACCTGCGCGGCGAACCCGACGGCGAGCAACGGCGTGACCGCGCCGAGCCGCTGGTCGAAGGACGTCCAGGACCGGGTGGCGGGCAGCGTCACGATCAGCAGCACCAGACATCCCACCAGCCACGCGACCCCGCAGAGCACCGACCAGGCCGGGAACGTCTCCGGCGGCTTCGAGACGGCCGCTCGGGCCGCCGGCACCACCAGGACGCCGATCCCGACGAGGTAGCAGGCCAGGCCGATCGCGACGGTGGCTCGGGGCGCGACGAGAGCGGCTCCGGTGGTGAGTGCGACGCCGGCGACCAGGACCGGCAGCGCCCGGACCGCCGCGCGCTCGGCCCCCTCGGCGATGCGGGTGCGCAGCATGGTCGGCCAGAGCGTGACGAGGGTGCCCAGCACGGTCAGCCCGATCCAGCCGAGGATGTTGAGGGCGACATGGGCGGCGCGCACCCGGTCGTGCCAGGGATCGCCCAACCCCCGTGCGAGGACGGCCCCCGCGGTGGCGCCGAAAGGCAGCAGGGCCGCGGCCGCCAGGTAGTAGCGCACCGTCGGCGCGAACCGCGACGCGAGCGACCCGGCCAGCTGACGAGCGAGGACCACCGCGTGCCAGGCCACCGCCGCGACCAGCGCGGTCGCACCCACCACGGTGAGGGCCAGGACGTCGGCGGGCACGCCTACGACGACGGCCGCCGTACCGGCGTTGAAGAGAGCCAGGCGGACGGTCTGGGGTCGGCGTCGGGTCGGCGGGGCATGGAGCAGGGCGTCGGCGAAGTAGCGCGACCAGACGAGGATGGCGTGACCGATCGCCCCCAGGACGAGGAGATGGATCATCAGCCACCGCGGCGTGGGGATCCACGGGTGCACCAGGGTCGAAGCCACCGCCGCCAGGAGCCAGAGCACAACCGGCAGGTCGCGCATCGGCCAGAAGGCCCGGGTGCTCATCGGGGACCTCCCGCCCGGGTTCGGGGAGTGGGACGGTGTCGTCGCAGCAGGGACCAGACGACGACGGCGAAGAACGCCAGCAGCGCCAGGGCGTTGATCGTGCCGCCGAGTCGGACCGCTCGCTCCACGCCGAGGGAGTCACCCACCCAGATCCGCAGGATCAGCGAGAGGTGGAGCAGGACGACCGGTCCGTACATGGCCGGGTGGTAGCGGATCCGGAGGCGGGTCACGGCAGGCAGGATCACGGCCGCGTGGGCCATCACCATCGAGAGGGTGAAGCCGAGGAAGACGGCATGGACGACGGCGTCGTACGCCCGCCCGTCGACGACCTGGCCACGCGACGCCCAGATCCCCGCGGCCACCGCCAGCCAGGCCTGGGCCGCGAGCAGGCACACTGCCATGAAGCGGGCCTGCCCCTGCGCGCGGATGGTGTGGCGGGCCACGTCGGCGGTCGCCAGCCAGGCGAAGACGGCGGCCAACGCGAGGCCGAGCAGAGCGGTGCCGGCCAGCGGGAACAGCAGGGCGGCAGCCGCGGCCACCACCACGGCGGCTGCCAGCGGTGGCAGCAGCGCGACCACCCTGGTGGACATCGTCAGCCGGGCCAGCTCGAGACGTTCGCCGACGATGGTGAGCACGACGAAGCAGGCCAGCCAGGGGACCACTTCGGGCAGGTCGAGCCCGGCGCGCCAGAGCACGACGGCAGCGACGGCGCACAGCGCTCCGAGGCCCTGCACCAGCACCGCCGGGTCGCGCTGACGGCGCCACAGGGGGACGTAGGCCGCGCCGAGGGTGACGGCTCCGACGAGGAGCAGCACCCCGCCGTACGTCGCACCGCGTGGACTGATCTGCAGCAGGGCGCCGATGCCGAGACCGACGGGTCCGAGGAACGGCCACCAGCCGACCACCCGCGACCAGATACCCGAGGTCGCGGTGCCGGGTACGGCGCGGAGCGCCACGGCCCGCTCGAGGGCGACCAGGGTGCCGACGAACCCGAGCACCATCAACAGCCCGTGCGCCTCCGCGAGCCGGCGGTGGGGCACGGGCGCCCAGACGCCGAGCAGGGTGAGCCCGGCGTCGAGCCCGGCGAGAAGGGCCACGGCTGCGGGCAGCACGAAGACCGTGCGGGCGGCGGGCCGGCTCCCCCGACCGGTGCGCTGCGTCGGCCCCGAGGCTGCGCTCGTGGTGGCCGTGGTGGCCGTGGTGGCCGGGGTCGTCGGGCCGGTCGGGCGTGGACCGCCCACGTCGGTGGTCACGCGGGCACTTCGCGCAGGGTGAGGCGGCATCCGTCCGCATCGGAGAACGGCGCGAGGTCCGCCGATCCCGGGGGCGCGCCGTGGGCGGCCAGCACGCCCTGCACCAGACCGAGATGGACGCGGCAGACGATCCCGGGACGGGCCCGCGCTGCCGCGAGGAGGGGGCATCGCGTGAGCAGGAGGTCGTCGCCGTGTGGTGCTTCCCGGCGGCGGGGCGCGAAACCCATCCGGTCGACGAGCTCGACGGTCGCATCCCGCGCGCCACCGGGCAGGAGGTGCCGACGAGCCGACCGGGTGCCCCAGGCCCGACCGGCCTCGAGGGCTGCGGTCCCGGGATCCTCCGACGCCTGCGTCAGGGCGTCGGCCAGGGCGGTCGCCAGCTCGGTCAGCTCGTTGGGCTCGGTCGGCACGGGCCCGGCGGCGGCGTACCGCCAGGCCGGTCGGCCGCGCCCGGGGGACGGCGCGGCCGACCGGGTGACCTCGCCCCTGCCCAGCAGCGGGTCGAGGTGCCAGCGGACGGTGTTGGGGTGCAGGTCGCTGGCGGCGGCGAGCTCGGCGAGGGTGAGGGGCGCGTCGGAGGTGCGCAGCGTGGCGAGCAGCCTCGCTTGTCCGACCGGGATCGGGTCGTCCCTGGTCGGCCCCGGGTCCACCGCGGCAGGGCCGCGCAACACCCTCTGATTATTCATGGGAATATTGTAGTAAATTCATTCCCGGTCGTCACCACGACCCCCGAACGCCCCGAGAGACCTGGAGAAGCCGATGACCGACCTGCTCGCCCTGGCCACCACCCGCGCCGACGCCGAGGCGGCGGAGCGGATGGTCGCCCACCATGCCGCGATGTGCGGGCGGCTCGCGCTGCTCGTCGAGGGTCTGCTCGCGGCTGGGTCCGCCTCCGACGCCTGGTCGGCTCGTGATGGCCTGGTCCGCTGGGCGCGCACCGACCTGCTGCCGCATGCGGGCGCCGAGGAGACGACGATCTACGGCGCGGCCGCCGAGGTGGACGGACTGCGCAGCGTGGTCGCCGCGCTGGTGGCCGAGCACGCGACCATCATCGGACTGGTCGATGCCCTGGAGCAGAGCACGCACCCCCTGCAGGCGGTGCGCCTGGCGGGCGGTCTCCAGACCCTGGTCGAGGCCCACGTGGCCAAGGAGAACGACGTGCTGCTGCCTGCGCTCGTCGGCTCCCCGAGCCACTCCGTGGCCGACCTGCTCGGGCAGATGCACGAGGCCCTCGACGACGTCACGGACGGCCCTTCGGCCGAGGCGCCGGGCGCCGCGGCAGCCCAGTCCGAGGCGCACGCATGCTCGTGTGGCGAGCACGAGGCACCGGGCCTCCCCGAGCTCGACGTACGCTCCGTGCCGCATGCGATCCGGCACGCCACCGTGTTCGGCGCCCTCGACGGGATCGGCGCGGGCGGCGGCCTCGACCTGGTCGCCCCGCACGACCCGCTGCCGTTGCTGGCCCAGATCGAGGCCCGGGCACCGGGTGCCTTCGAGGTGAGCTATCTCGAGCGTGGCCCTGAGGCCTGGCGGCTGCGGTTCCTGCGCCGGTGACCCCTGCGCCGGTGACCCCTGCGCCGGTGACCCCTGCGCCCGGGTGACCCCTGCGCCGGTGACCCCTGCGCCGGTGACCCCTGCGCCCGGGTGACGTCTGGTGAGGTGACTTCGCCCGGGTGACGCCTCGCTGGGGTGGGCGGCACCCGGGCGAAAGGACCGGCCCCCTCCCGGACATGTGACACCGTGGGGACCGTGCCAGACGACACGGCGGGCGAGGGCGACCCGCGCCGGGCCCGGTTCGAGCGGCTCGTGCGCGAGGTGGCCGAGCCGCTGCGCCGCCACCTGGGCCGACGTGCCGATCCGGCGACCGCGGACGACGTCTTCGCCGAGGTGTTGCTGGTCTGCTGGCGCAGACTCGACGACGCTCCCGAGGAGCCGTTGCCGTGGGTCTACGGCGTCGCCCGCTGGTGCCTGGCCAACGCCGAGCGCGGCGTACGCCGTCAGCAGCGGCTCGCGGCGAAGGTCGCCGTGCTCGACCCGCCGAAGGCCTCGGTGCCCGGCCCCGGGACCGCCGAGGGCGACCCTGCGCTGGCCGCGGCCTTCACCGCCTTGCGTGTGGAGGAGGCGGAGATCCTTCGCCTGTGGGCCTGGGAGCAGTTGACGCCGGCCGAGATCGCGACCGTCCTCGGCGTGACCGCGAACGCCGCCAGCATCCGGCTGCACCGCGCGAGGGAGAAGCTCAAGGACGCCCTGCTCGCCGGAAAGGACGAGGACGGAGCCGGACATGAAGGAGTGACGGAGGGGAGGACCGAGTGAACGACGACGACCTGAGGGCTCGCCTGCGGGCACTCGACCCCTCCGCCTCGTTGTCGCCGGCCGATCCCGAGCGGCTGGCCCGACTCCTGGAGGACACCATGAGCCACGACCCGCACACTCCCGAGTCGGACGACGACGCGCCGGCCGCTGCGGCGGACAACGGCTCGCGCGCGCGTTCGCCGCTGACGTGGCTGGTCGCAGCGGCTGCCGTCCTCCTCATCGCCTCCGTCGGCGTGTGGTCCCTCACGTCCGGCGACGACCCGGCCGGGCCGGGCACCGCGGCTCCCGGCAGCGCCTCGGCCGGATCCGACGACGGGTCGGGCGTGCTCGCGTTGTCGGCCCGGCCACCCAGCTCCGCCAAGTGCATGGTGCCCAACGCCACCGTCCTCTCGGCCCAGGAGGTCGGCTTCGACGGGACGGTCACGGCCATCACCGACGACCAGGTGACCCTCGAGGTCTCGCACTGGTACCACGGCGGCAAGGCTGAGCAGGTCACCGTCACGGCCCCCGCCGCCGACCTGACGGCCCTGGTGCAGGCGGTGCAGTTCGAGGCCGGCCAGCGCTATCTGGTCTCCGCGACCGACGGCTACGTCACCGTCTGCGGCTTCAGCGGCCCCTACACCGAGGAACTCGCCGCCCTCTACGCCGAAGCCTTCTAGCCTCTCTTGCGCGAGCGTGTCGGCGCTGATCGCCCGGCTGCCGTTGCAGGTGGTGGGAACGTCAAGGTCGCCTCGGCAGCCGGGCGGCGCCGCCACGCTGCCGCGCGGACTCCTCGGCGGTCGAGGAGGTCTCACGGGTCGGTTGGTCTCGACACGCCGCTCGTCCCTCGCGGCGGCTCGACCACCGAACAGGGCCTCGTCCCTCGCGGCGGCGAGTGTTCGCTGGTCGAGCCGGGCGAGCCCCCAGGCGAGCCCCCGTCGAGACCCCGCAACTCTCACGCGGTCTCGACACGCCGCTCGTCCCTCGCGGCGGCTCGACCAGCGAAGCGAGGGTGTTCGGTGGTCGAACCGGGCGAGCCGCTAGGCGAGTCCGCGTCGAGACCGGGTGGGTGGGCTATCTCGCTGGTGGTGCTGGTTCGTGATGGCGCCTCGTTCCTCGGCGCATTCTCAACCAACGGGGTGTGCTGGGTCTGGCACGCTGGGGCGGTGACCGGGCTGCGCGTGGACGGGCTGCTGCTGGCTGCGGGCGAGGGGCGCCGGATGGGGCGGCCCAAGGCCCTGGTCGTCGACGAGGACGGGACCCCGTGGCTACACACCGCCGCGCTGGCCCTGCGCGGGGGCGGCTGCCGTCGCCTGGTCATCGTGCTCGGGGCAGCCGCCGAGGAGGCGGCCCTGGTCGTGGCGCAGGCACCCCTGGACCACGAGGACGTGCACGTGGTCGTCGCCGCCGACTGGGCCGAGGGGATGGGCGCGTCCCTCCGCACCGGCCTGGGCGCCCTGGACGACCGTGCGGACGCCGTCGTAGTCACGCTCGTGGACCTGCCGGACGTCACCTCCGCGGTGGTACGGCGAGTGCTGGAGGCCTCGACGAGCACCTCCGACCTGGCCCGCGCGGCGTACGACGGGCAGCCCGGCCATCCGGTCCTCCTCGGCCGCGACCACTGGGACAGGGCCTGCGAGTCCGCGACCGGCGACCGGGGAGCCCGCGAGTACCTCGCCGCGCACGCCGTCACGCTCGTCGAGTGCGGTGACCTCGCGACCGGCCGCGACGTCGACTCACCGCCCCCTCCACGGACGGCGAAGAATCCCGCACCAACCGGCGACCAACGGCGGGCGAAGTAGCCTGGCGGCATGCAACCGCAGTCGGCCGGAGAGGTCGCCGAGCGGCTCGCCACCACGGGCTACCTGTGCGACGGCGACCTGGCCACGGTGACGTTCCTGGCGCTGCGCATGCAGCGGCCGCTCCTCCTCGAGGGCGAGCCCGGGACGGGCAAGACCGCCCTGGGCGAGGCGATCGCGGAGTCCCTGGAGCTGCCGCTGGTGCGGCTGCAGTGCTACGAAGGCATCGACGCCACCCAGGCGCTGTACGACTGGGACTTCCCGCGGCAGATCCTGCACCTGCGCGCACTCGAGGCGGCCGGCAACGCCGACGCCGAGGAGGCCGAGAAGAGCCTGTACGACGAGCGGTTCCTGCTCGCCCGTCCCGTGCTCGCCGCCCTCCAGCAGAGCCCGGCGGTGCTGTTGGTCGACGAGGTGGACCGGGCCGACGACGAGTTCGAGGCGTTCCTGCTCGAGGTGCTGTCGACCTACCAGGTCAGCATCCCCGAGCTGGGCACCGTCAAGGCCGCGACGCCGCCCGTCGTCGTGCTGACCTCCAACCGCACGCGCGAGCTGCACGATGCGCTGAAGAGGCGCTGCCTCTACCACTGGATCGACCACCCCGGCCTCGATCGCGAGGTCGCGATCGTGCGGTCGCGGGCTCCCGAAGTGGCGGACACGCTGGCCCGACAGGTGGTGGGCGTGGTGCAGCGGCTCCGCGACCGGGACGACCTCGCGAAGCCACCTGGGGTGGCGGAGACCCTCGACTGGGCCCGGGCCTTGACCTATCTCGGCACCGCCGACCTCGACCTGGCCTCGGCGTCACAGACGCTGGGCGCGCTGGTGAAGTACCGCGAGGACACCGAGAAGGTGAAGCACGCGCTCGACCAGATGCTGCGCGGATGACCGGGACGGGGCCGCCGGTCCGCGGCGGGGACGAGATCCTGCTGGCGTTCACCAGGGCCCTGCGGGCGGCGGACGTGCCGGTGACTCAGGACCGGGCGCAGAGCTTCCTGGCGGCCGCGGCGCTCGTCGGGATGGACGACCAGCGGTCCACCTGGGTCGCCGGGAGGGCCACGCTGTGTGCCGGTCCCGACGACCTCGAGCGCTTCGACGCGGTCTTCGAGGCCTTCTTCAACGGCCGCGACGGACTGCCGCGGCCCCGGCCCGCGGCGCCGGCACAGCCGTCGGTCCCGCCGATGCCCGACTCCGAGGCAGATGGCGACAGCGGCTCCGAGGACGCGGAGACGCTCTACGCCAGCGCGAGCGCGACCGAGGTGCTCCGGCACCGTGACGTCGCCGCCCTGTCGGCCGCCGAGAAGCGCCGCCTCGCTGCGATGTTCGCGACGCTGCACACCCGCCCACCCCTGCGCCGGACGGCGCGGCACCAGCCGTGGCACCGCGGTGACGTCGACGCCTCGCGCACGCTACGCGCCAGTCTCCGCCGGATGGGCGAGCCGTCCCGGATCGCCTGGCGGCGGCGCGGCATCAAACCGCGGCGCGTGGTGTTGTTGGTGGACGTGTCCGGTTCGATGAGCGCGTACGCCGACGCGCTCCTGCGGTTGGCGCACCGCCTGACCACGTCGCTGCGGGCGCAGGGGGGCGTGGTCGAGACCTTCACGGTGGGCACCCGGCTCACGCACGTAACCACAGCGCTGCGCCAGCGCGACCCCGAACGGGCGCTGGTCGCTGCCGGCGAGACGGTGCCCGACTGGTCCGGCGGCACCCGGCTCGGCGAGACCCTGCGCATCTTCGCCGACCGCTGGGGCCAGCGGGGCATGGCCCGCGGTGCGGTGGTCGTGGTCTTCAGCGACGGGTGGGAGCGAGGGGATCCAAGCTTGCTCGCCGAGCAGATGGAGCGCCTGCACCGGTTCGCCCACCGCGTGATCTGGGTCAACCCGCACCGCGGCAAGAGCGGCTACGAGGCCGTGCAGCAGGGGGTGCTGGCGGTGCTTCCCCACGTCGACGACTTCGTCGCCGGGCACTCGCTGGCGACGTACGCGGAGCTGGTGGAGGTGATCGGCCGTGCGTGAGGTGCTGCCTGAGCTGCTGGCCTGGTGGAACGCGGGGGAGACGGTCGGGGTCGGCACGGTCGTGGCCACCTTCCAGTCGGCCCCGCGGCCTCCCGGTGCGTCCATGCTCGTGGGCCCCGACGAGACCGCCGTTGGCTCGGTCTCGGGCGGCTGTGTGGAGGGCGCCGTCTACGAGCTCGGGCAGTCGGTCGTGGCGTCGGGCGAGCCGGTCCTGCAGCGCTACGGCATCTCCGACGACGACGCCTTCGCCGTCGGCTTGACGTGCGGGGGCATCCTCGACGTGTACGTCGAGAAGGTGAGCCGCGAGACCTTCCCCGAGCTCGGCGAGGTGGCGGCCGACGTGGCGGCCGGTCGCCCGGTCGCCCTCGCGACCGTGATCGAGCATCCGGACCCGGCCGTGCTGGGCCGCCGGCTGGTCGTGCGACCGGACGAGCCCCTCGCCGGCACCCTCGGCTCGTCCCGCATGGACGACGCGGTCCACGACGACGCCCTGGGCCTGCTGGCCAGCGGCCACAACGCCACCGTGACCTATGGCCCGGACGGCGAACGCCGGGGCGAGGGGATGCGGGTCTTCGTCTGGGCCTTCGCTCCCAAGCCCCGGATGCTGGTGTTCGGCGCCATCGACTTCGCCGCCGCGGTGGCGCGCGTGGGAGCCTTCCTCGGCTATCACGTCACCGTGTGCGATGCCCGCCCGGTCTTTGCCACCCGCAGCCGGTTCCCCGACGCCGACGAGGTCGTCGTCGACTGGCCGCATCGCTACCTCCTCGCCGAGCAGGAGGCCGGGCGGATCGACCAACGCACCGTGATCACGGTGCTGACCCACGACCCGAAGTTCGACGTCCCCCTGCTCGAGGTCGCGCTTCGGTTGCCCGAGGCCGCGTACGTCGGGGCGATGGGCTCCCGGCGTACCCACGAGGACCGCCTCGCCCGACTCCGCGAGGCCGGGGTCACCGACAAGGAGATCGAGGGCCTGTCGAGCCCGATCGGGCTCGACCTGGGGGCGCGCACCCCGGAGGAGACGGCGATCAGCATCGCCGCCGAGATCGTGGCGCTCCAGTGGGGCGGCAGCGGCGATCGCCTCGGCGCCCGCGACGGCCGCATCCACCACTAGTCCTTCTTGGCGCGAGCGTGTCGGGCGTTTCCTCCTGCCGCGAGCGTGTCGTCCTCCGGCCGCCACGCTGCCGCGGCCGTTCGGACGCCCGCCACGCTGCCGCCCGTGGCAGCCGGGCGGCGCCGCCACGCTGCCGCGCGATGGCCGCCACGCTGCCGCGGCCGTTCGGACGCCCGCCACGCTGCCGCGCGGGGGTGCCGTGGCAGCCGGGCGGCGCCGCCACGCTGCCGCGCGATGGCCGCCACGCTGCCGCGGCCGTTCGGACGCCCGCCACGCTGCCGCGCGGGGGTGCCGTGGCAGCCGGGCGGCGCCGCCACGCTGCCGCGCGATAGCCGCCACGCTGCCGCGGCCGTTCGGACGTCCGCCACGCTGCCGCGGCTCTGGTGGTCGGGGAGGTTGCGCAGCAACCGTCACGAGACCCCTGTCGGTGGTTGAACCGCCGCCGCGAGCGACGAGCAGCGTGTCGAGACCAAGGTGAGCGTCGCGGGGTCTCGACACGGGCTCGTCTTCCGGCTCGCCCGGCTCGACCACCGACTGATCGCTGGTCGAGCCGCCGCGAGGGACGAGCGGCGTGTCGAGACCGGGGGCTGAGCTGGTTTCGTGACGGGCCCAAGGCCCTCCTCGACCAGCGATGGCGGTCCCCCTGCCGCTGCTTGCACAACCGGGCTAGTTTGGCCGCCAAGGAGGCCCGGGGATGCACGACGAGTTGGAGTTGCGCGCGCGCCGGCTGGAGGCCGTCCGCGCGTGGACGGCGTTCGTCGAGCAGGGCGACGCCGCCGAGCGGCTGGTGCGGCCGGAGATCTACAGCAGCTGGGAGCGCTCCGGGGCCTCGATCACCACCGACGTGACCCACGCCCCGCTGGCCGACGAGGACGACACGCGGGCGTTCTGGCAGGGCTCGCCCCTGCAGATCGCGGTGTCGCGCGTCGAGGACGAGCTACGGCGTACGGCCGAGGACGGCGATCTCGTGCTGGCGGTCACCGACGCCGACACCCGGATCCTGTGGACCTACGGCGGCCGCGTGATGCGGCGGAAGGCCGAGTCGGTGAACTTCGTCGCGGGAGGCCGCTGGGACGACGAGTCGGTCGGCACCAACGCCCTGGACCTGGCGAACCGGCTCAGCCGCCCGGCGATGGTCTTCTCGGCCGAGCACTACGCGCCCATCGTGCACAACTGGGTGTGCTGGGCCGCACCGGTCAACGACCCGGTGACCGGCCAGCAGCTCGGCGTCATCGACCTCTCGACCACCTGGGACCGCACCCACCCGATCGGTCTGGCCACCGCCCGCGTGATGGCCCGGTTGATCGAGCAGGCGATGCCGCGCTCGCACGAGCAGCACGGGCTCCACGTCCCCGCGGCCGAGCCCGAGGTCGCCGGCCTGTCCCTGCGGCTCCTCGGCACGGCCGAGGCGCACCTGGACGGCCGTCGGCTGCTGCTCAACCGTCGCCAGACCGAGATCCTGGCCCTGCTCGCGATGAACCCCGACGGCGTCTCACTCGAGCGCCTGCACGCCCTGGTGTACGGCGACCAGGGGGTCACCCTGTCCACCCTGAAGGCGGAGGTGTCCCACCTCCGTGCGGCGCTGGGCGGCCAGCTCACCTCGAGGCCCTACCGCCTGACCATGCCGGTGACCACCGACGTCGACGCCGTGCTGGCCTCGGTCGGGCGCGGCGACGTGGTCGGCGCCCTCGCGGCGTACGGCGGCGACCTCCTGCCCGGCACGAACTCTCCCGCGCTGACGGAGCTGGGGGAGTACCTCGCCGTCGCGGTCCGCGAAGCCCTCCTGGCCGACCCCCGCCCCGAGGCGGTGGTGCGCTACAGCGAGCTCGCGCCGTACGACGCGGAGGTCCTCGAGGTCTGCCTCGCCCGCCTCGGCGACAGCCCGCACCCCGCCAAGCCGCTCCTCAAGGGCCGGCTCGCCGTCGCCGGCGCCTGAACCGCCATCTCCGTCGGCGCACCGAGGTGACGTAGTCCGGTGCGTTTCCGGGCTGCCGAGGCCCGATTGACCCCGGAACCGCACCGGACTATGCCACCAGGGTCATTGCAAAGACATATTTGCAAAGAAGTGTTTGGGATCGTAGCCTGGCGACGTGGAGCTCACCTCGATCACGCCGACCCCTCAGGCGCTCAAGGCGCTGGCGCACCCGACCAGGCTGCGGATGCTGGGGCTGCTGCGCATCGACGGGCCGGCCACGGCGACCTCGCTGGCGACGCGGCTGGGGGTCAACACCGGTCAGACGTCCTACCACCTGCGCCAGCTCGCCCAGCACGGCTTCATCGTCGAGGACGCCGACCGCGGCGACGGGCGGGACCGCTGGTGGAAGGCCGCCCACCAGTCGACCCTGACCGACACCACGCCCACGCGTCCGGAGGACCAGGAGTCCCTGGACGCCTACCTCCAGGCCGTCGCGGTCCTCTACACCCAACAGCTCCAGGCAGCCGTCGAGGAGCTGCCCCTCCTGCCGACCGAATGGCGTGACGCGTCGACCCTGAGCGACTACCACGTCCTCCTCACCCCCGCCCACGCGCGCGAGCTGACCGACCGGATGCACGAGCTGTTCATGGCGCTGCGCGAGGACGCCGACGACGACCCGGACGCCGTCGACTTCGTCTTCCAGTTCCAGGCCTTCCCGCGGCCAGGCAAGGTCGGCGCGAGGGACGAGCAGTGAGCGGGCGCCGCCCGCTCGTCGGCTTCCTCGTGGCCGACGCGATCTCGCTCGCCGGCACCCGAGTGTCGATGATCGCGATCCCGTGGCTGGTCCTCACCACCACCGGGTCGGCGGCCCAGACCGGACTGGTGGCGCTGGCCGAGCTCGTGCCGCTCGTCGTGGTCAAGGCCGCCGCGGGCCCGCTGATCGACCGGGTCGGCGCGCGCCGTGTGGCCATCACCAGCGACCTCCTCAGCATGGTGGTGGTCGGCCTGATCCCCCTGCTCCACCTGGCCGGAGCGCTGTCCTTCGGAGTGCTGCTGGTCCTGGTGGCGATCGGCGGTGCCCTGCGCGGACCGGGCGACGGTGCGAAGTCGGCCTTCGTCCCCGCCCTGGCCGAGCACGCTCGCGTGCCGCTGGAGCGCGTGACCGGCCTGGCGTCCGCCATCGAGCGGACCGCCACGTTCGCGGGTGCGGCGCTGGCCGGGGGACTCGTCGTGCTCGTCGGCAGTGTCAACGCGTTGATCGTCGACGCACTCTCGTTCGGTCTCTGCGCCCTCGTGTTCGGCTGGTCCACCATGGCGCTGCGGGCCCGCCCGGCCGACGAGCGACCCGCCGGCACGACGTACGGCCAGGAGCTGCGCGAGGGCTGGACCTTCCTGCGTCGCGACGCCGTGTTGGTCGCGATGTCGGGCATGGTTGCCGTCACCAACCTGCTGGACCTGGCGTTCGCCGCGGTGCTGCTGCCGGTCTGGGCCCGCGAGAGCGGGTACGGCGTGGGCGTGGTCGGCCTCTACTTCGCCACCTGGGCGGCGGCCTCGGCACTCGGGTCCGTGGTGGCGGCGTGGGCCGCCGAGCGGCTCCCACGGTTCCCGGTCTATCTCTGGTCCTTCCTCATCACGGGCATCCCGCGGTTCGTCCTGCTCGCGCTCGGCGTTCCGCTGTGGCTGGTCGTGGTGTCCTGCCTGGTCGGCGGCTTCGCCTCGGGCTTCCTCAACCCGATCCTTGGTGCGGTCATCTACGAGCGAGTGCCTGCGGAGGTGATGGGCCGGGTGACCACGCTCAACACCGCGATCTGCTGGTCGCTGATGCCGTTCGGCGGACTGCTCGGGGGCGTCCTCGCCGACACGTGGGGGATCACGGTCGCACTCCTCGCGGTGGGCTTCGCCTACCTCGCGGCCACGATGCTGCCGCTCGCCATTCCGGCGTTCCGGCAGTTCGACCGGCCGAGGCACACACCCGCCGCCGCGGAGGTCGGCGTGGCCGCTCCCTGAGGCCGCCGAGGTGGCGTAGTCCGGTGTGGTTCCGGGGCTTCAGCGACGGTCGGACCCCGGAAACGCACCGGACTATGCCTGCGCGCCGGCGCGGTCGGCGGCACCAACCATTCCCCAACCAGACCGACCTAGCGTGAGCCCCATCACAGTCCCGCCTGACCGCGTCGGCCTGCCTGTCCGGCGTCGGACAGCGGAGGAGGAGCCCTCATGACCAAGATCAGTCTGACCGTCGACGGGGAGAAGGTCTCCGACGAGGTCGAGCCGCGGCTGCTGCTCGTGCAGTACCTCCGCGAGAAGCTCGGGAGGACCGGCACCGTCATCGGTTGCGACACCAGCAACTGCGGCGCCTGCACCGTCCACCTCAACGGACGCTCGGTGAAGTCCTGCAACGTGCTCGCCGTGCAGGCCGACGGCGCGGAGATCACCACCATCGAGGGGCTGGCCACCGACGGGCAGCTGCATCCGGTGCAAGAGGCGTTCCGCGAGTGCCACGGCCTGCAGTGCGGCTTCTGCACCCCCGGGATGATCATGCAGACCGTCGACCTCCTCAACGAGAACCCGCATCCCACCGAGGAGGAGGTGCGGCTGGGTCTCGAGGGCAACCTGTGCCGCTGCACGGGCTACCACAACATCGTGAAGTCGGTGCTGTACGCCGCCGAGCACGGTGCCACTGACCGGGCGAGCGAGGGGGCGAACGCATGACCACGCTCGAGGACGCCCCGGCTGTCTCCCCTGAGATCGGGAAGGACCGGCGCCGCAAGGAGGACCAGCGGCTGATCACGGGCCGCACCCGGTGGACCGACAACATCACGCTCCCGGGCATGCTGCACCTGGCCATGGTCCGCAGCCCGTTCGCGCACGCGAGGATCACGAGCATCGACACCGAGGCGGCCAACAGCTCGCCCAACATCTACGAGGTGCTCACCGGCAAGGACCTCGGCGAGGCCCAGGGCGTCAACGCCAACGCCTGGGCGATCACGACCGACCAGGTGACCCCCACCCATCTGCCGATGGCCGTCGACCGGGTCGCGTTCGCCGGCGAGATCGTCGCGGTGGTGGCCGCCCGTTCCGCAGCCGAGGCCCGCGACGCCGCCGAGCTGGTCGACGTTGAGTACGAGGAGCTGCCCGCGGCGCTCGACCTCAAGGCAGCTGCGGCAGACGACGTGCTCGCGCACCCCGACCTGGGCACCAACAAGTCGGCGTTCTGGCAGCTCGACTCGGCAGGCCAGGGCACCGGTCGCGCGATCGACGAGGTGATCGAGGAGGCGCGCGCCGACGGCATCGTCATCGAGCGCGAGTTCCGCCAGCAGCGGCTGATCCCGGCGTTCATGGAGCCCCGCTCCACGGTCGTCGACCCGACCGGCGAGCAGATCACGATGTGGTCGGCGACCCAGATCCCGCACATCACCCGCTTCCTGCTCGCCGCGACCACCGGCGTGCCCGAGTCGAAGATCCGCGTGATCGCCCCCGACGTGGGCGGCGGCTTCGGCGGCAAGCTGCAGACCACGCCGGAGGAGTGGATCACCTGGTTCGTGGCCCGCAAGGTCGGCAAGCCGTGCAAGTACACCGAGACTCGCTCAGAGTCGCTGATGTCGGCCCACCACGGCCGGGACCAGTGGCAGAAGCTGACCCTCGCCGCCACCAAGGAGGGTCGCGTCACCGGTCTCAAGGTCGACCTGCTTGCCGACCTCGGCGCGTACGTCGGCATCGTGGGCGGCGGCGTGCCCGTGCTGGGCGCGTGGATGTTCAACGCGATCTACAAGTGGGACGCCTACCAGTTCAACTGCACCACGGTCCTGACGAACAAGACGTGGGTCGACGCCTACCGGGGCGCCGGGCGTCCCGAGGCGACGTACGGCATCGAGCGGATGATGGACGAGCTCGCCGCCGAGCTCGGCAAGGATCCGCTCGAGGTCCGCGAGATGAACTGGATCAAGCACGAGGAGTTCCCGTTCACCACGGTCGCGGGCATGACCTACGACTCCGGCAACTACGAGGCGGCCACGGCCAAGGCCAAGGAGATGTTCGGGTACGACGCGTTGCGCGCCGAGCAGGCCGAGCGCCGGGCTCGCGGTGACCGAGTGCAGCTGGGGATCGGCATCTCGACGTTCACGGAGATGTGCGGCCTGGCCCCGTCGCGGGTGCTGGGCAGCCTCAACTACGGCGCCGGCGGATGGGAGCACGCGACGATCCGCATGCTGCCGACCGGCAAGGTCGAGGTCATCACCGGCGCGAGCGCGCACGGCCAGGGTCATGAGACGGCGTTCAGCCAGATCGTGGCCGACCGCCTCGGCGTGGCCTTCGAGGACGTCGAGATCCTGCACGGCGACACCCAGGTCTCGCACAAGGGCCTGGACACCTACGGCTCCCGGTCGCTCGTGGTCGGTGGCGAGGCGCTGGTGCTCGCGGCGGACAAGGTGATCGAGAAGGCCAAGCCGTTCGCGGCTCACCTGCTCGAGGCCAACGTCGACGACCTCGAGTTCAGCGGCGGCCGCTTCTCGGTCAAGGGCACCGACCAGGGCATGGGCATCACCGAGGTGGCGCTGGCGACGTTCGCGTCGCACAACTACCCCGACGACCTGGAGCCGGGCATCGACGCCGAGGCGACCTACGACCCGGTGAACTTCTCCTTCCCGCACGGCACCCACCTGTGCGCGGCGGAGGTGGACACCGAGACCGGTCAGGTGAGGCTGCGCAAGTACACCTGCGTCGACGACATCGGCAACATCATCAACCCGCTCATCGTGTCCGGTCAGGTGCACGGCGGGCTGGTGCAGGGCATCGCGCAGGCGCTCTGGGAGGAGGCGGTCTACGACGACGCCGGCACGTTGGTCAGCGGCTCGTTCGTCGACTACCTGCTGCCGACCGCGGCCGACACGATCAGCTTCGACATCGATCACACGACGAGCCCGTCGAGCACCAACACGCTGGGCACCAAGGGCGTCGGCGAGGCGGGCACCATCGCCTCCACGCCGGCCGTGGTCAACGCGATCGTGGACGCCGTGCGGCACCTCGGCATCGACGACATCCAGATGCCGTGCACCCCCGAGCGCGTGTGGACCGCCCTCCAGGGCGACTCGGGCGGGGCCGACACCGTCGAGGACGCCATGCCGCACTTCGAGGCAGAGGAGGAGGACCAGTGATCCCCGCACAGTTCGACTACGTGGCGCCCGCGTCGGTGGAGGAGGCGCTCGCCGCGCTCTCCGAGCACGGCGACGACGCGAAGCTCATCGCCGGTGGGCAAAGCCTGCTCCCGGTGCTGCGGATGCGGCTCAACGCACCGGAGGTCGTGATCGACCTCGGCCGGATCGACTCGCTGCGAGGGGTCCGCGACGACGGCGACGCGATTGTCATCGGCGCGCTGACCACCCACCACGCGGTGATGAACGACGCCCTCGTGCGCGAGCACGCCCTGCTCCTCACCAAGGCGGCCTCCGAAGTGGCCGACGCGCAGATCCGGCACCGCGGCACCTTCGGCGGCGCCCTCGCGCACGCCGACCCCGCAGGCGACCTGGGTGCGCCGGCCCTCGCCCTGGGCGCCGAGTTCGTGATCGCCGGCTCCGGGGGCACCCGCAGGGTCGGGGCCGACGACTTCTTCGTCGACCTCTTCGAGACCGCGATCGGCGAGGACGAGATCCTCACCGAGGTGCGGATCCCCAAACGCACCGGCTGGGGCGCCCACTACGAGAAGTTCGTCCGGGTCGCCCACCAGTGGCCCATCGTGGCCGTGGCGGCGACGGTGCGCACCGACGGCGGAGCGATCGCCGAGGCCAGGGTCGGCCTGACCAACATGGGCTCGACGCCGCTGCGCGCCCGCGCGGTCGAGGACGCGCTCACCGGGGCGACGGCGACCGAGGACGGCGTCCGCGAGGCCGCGGACAAGGCGGCTGACGGGACGCACCCGCCGGCCGACCTCAACGGGTCCGCGGAGTACCGTCGACACCTGGCGAAGGTGTTGACCCGGCGTGCCGTGGTGGCCGCCGCTGGAGGCTGAGCAGTGGGCATGGAGCTGACCCACCGGTTCTCGGTACCGGTGCCGATCGACGACGCCTGGGCGCACTTCAACGACATCGCGTCGGTGGCGGAGTGCTTCCCGGGCGCGTCGGTCACCTCCGTCGACGGGGACTCCTTCGCCGGCAGCGTCAAGGTCAAGCTCGGTCCGATCGCGTTGGTCTACAACGGCACGGGCACCTTCACGGAGAAGGACGAGGCCAACCACCGCTTCGTGGTCGCGGCCAAGGGCAAGGACAAGCGCGGCAACGGCACGGCCGGTGCCGACGTGGTGATGACCATGGTGGAGTCCGGCTCCTCGACCGACGTCGAGGTGGTCACCGACCTGGCCATCACCGGCAAGCCGGCGCAGTTCGGCCGGGGCGTGATGCAGGACGTGTCGGACAAGCTGCTCGGACAGTTCGTGGCCTGCCTCGAGCAGCGCCTCGAGGTGCCGCTCGACGAGTTCACGGCCGAGGGCGCGCCGCCTCCTGAGCCGGAGGAGCCGGGTGAGGGTACGGCGACCCCGGAGATCCGCCTGGTCGAGGAGGCGCTGGCACCGCGGGCGACACCGCCACCCACCCCGGCGTCGTCCGACGAGGCCCTCGATCTCGGCGCGACGGTGCTCCCCGTGCTGGCGAAGTCGTACTGGCGACAGGCCCTCGCCGGGCTGGCCGTCGTCGCCCTGGTCGCCTGGCTGATCCGCCGCCGCCGCTGACCGGTGATCGTCGGTCGGACCTCTGATCGCTGGGCGAACTGACGCTCGATCCTCGACCGACATCTCTCTGTTTCCGGCCGTTCTCGGTGGTCGGGTCGGGCGAGCCGCCAGGCGAGCCCGTGTCGAGACCTCGGGAGCGGTGAGCCGACCGGGCGCCGGGTCTCGACGCCGCTCGCTGATGCTCGCGGGCTCGACCACCGAGCGGGGTGGGGCGCGTGGGGCGTCGAGCGCCGATCTGCTCAACCGACGGGTCCGGCTCCCCTAGGCTGCGGCCATGAAACGCGTGGTCGCGCTAGCCGTGTGGCTCCTGGTCCTGGGAGCCGCGATGTGCTGGCCGGTGGTGGCGTTCAACTGGTCGAGCGGCAGTGCGACGTACGAAGAGACCCGCATCACCGACTACGACGCGGAGTTCACCGTCGACGACGAGGGTGACCTGCACGTCACGGAGTCGTTGACGGTGTACTTCCCGGGCTGGGGCAAGCACGGCATCTTCCGGTTCTTCGACACCAGCGACCCGAGTGCGCCGCATGCCCGGCGGGTGCCGCACGACATCACGGTGACCCGTGACGGGAGCGCCGAGCCGTTCGAGCTGCAGAGCGCCGGCCGAGGCCGCTACGTCAACGCGCGGATCGGCTCGCCCGACGTGACCGTCTCCCAGGGCGAGCATCTCTACGTCATCGACTACCGCATCGACGGCGTGCTGGAGCCCGGCACGACCGGCCCCGAGACGCAGTTCTACTGGAACCTGATCCCGGGCGGCTGGCTGCAGGCCATCGACCACGCGGACCTCACCGTGCACCTGCCCGTGCCGGCCGTGACGGTGCAGTGCGCCCGCGGGGCCGGCCAGAGCAGCGGCTGCACGGCGGAGGGCCAGGGCACCGAGACGCTCACCGTGACCGTGGAGTCGCTCCTGCCCAACACCCCGATCACCGTCAAGGCCGGGCTGGACATGCCCACTCCGCCGCCCGGCAAGACCGTCCCGTGGACGGCCCGCTGGGACCCGGTCCTCGGCACGAGTACGGCGACCCTGGCCGTGGTCGTCCTGCTGGCGCTCGGCGCCGGCGGCTTCGGAGCCTGGCAGGCGCGCAAGGTGCGCGAGCCCACGCCGGCGTACCCGTTGATGTACGCACCGCCGGACGGGCTGGGTCCGGCCCAGGGCGCCTACCTCCTCACCGAGCGCACCGACCAGCGAGCCTACGTCGCCTCCGTGATGCAGGCGGCCGAGAAGGGCGCCGTCACCCTCGAGCAGCCCGGCGAGGGCTGGAGCGTGACCGATGTCAACGGGCCCCAGGGCTGGGCCGGACTCGACCCGATCACCCAGCGGGTCGCCCGCCTCACCGGCGGCCCCGGGCTGTCGTTCACCGCGCACAAGAAGGACGTCAGCGCCGGCCTCAAGCTCAAGACGGAGCTGGCCGGCTTCGAGACGGCGACCAAGGCCTGGGCGAAGGAGGGCGGCTTCATGCAGGCCGCCGGGCTCGGCTGCGTGGGCGGCCTGCTCGTCATCGGCGGCGGCATCCTGGCCCTGGTGCTCGCGATCACCAACCCGTTCGACATGAGCATCATCGCGCTGATCCCCGGTCTCCTGGCGGCGGGTGCGGCTCCCGTGCTCGCACCCGGCGCGAGCACGGTGCGCACGGCCTCCGGGCGTGACCTCTGGTCCCGCGTGGGCGGCTTCCGCCGCGTCCTGTCGACCCCGTCGAGCCAGGACCGCTTCGACTTCTCCGGCCGCGAAGAGCTCTACACCCAGTACATCCCCTGGGCGGTCGCGTTCGACTGCGCCGACGAGTGGGCCGCCAAGTACCGCACCGAGACCGGCCGGGAGCCCCCCGTCCCGACGTACCTGCCCGGGTACGGCGGCGCGCACACCGGCAACTACACCGACCAGATGGTCAACAGCTTCTCGTCCACCGTCAACGGCGCCATCTCGTCGTACCAGGCCACCCAGACCTCCTCCTCGAGCGGTGGAGGCGGCGGCGGCGGGTTCTCCGGAGGCGGCGGAGGCGGCGGCGGGGGAGGTGGCTCCTGGTGATCACGTGCTCCACAATGTGCCCAACTCATCAGCCAGAAATGGGGATCCAGCAATGACCGGTCTTCTCATCGGCGGGGTCATCCTCGTCGCCCTGATCGCCTTCGGTGTCACGGCCTTCAACAAGCTGCGCACCGCGGACGTGGGCGCCCAGGAGGCACTGGGCGGCATCGACGTGCAGCTCACTCGTCGAGCCGACCTGATCCCCAACCTGGTCGACACGGTGAAGGGCTACGCCGCGCACGAGCGTGAGGTCTTCGAGGAGATCACCAAGGCCCGCGCCAACGTGCAGGCAGCCGCGGCCGGCACCGACGTCGCCGCGAAGGCCGCAGCCGACGCCCAACTGCAGGGCGCGCTGGTCCGGTTGAACGCCGTCGCCGAGGCCTACCCCGACCTCAAGGCCAACACCAACTTCCTGGACCTGCAGAAGCAGCTCGCCGAGACCGAGAACCAGATCTCGTTCGCCCGGCAGTACTACAACGACGCCGTGGCCAAGCTCAACACCTTGTGCCGCACCATCCCGTGGAACCTCTTCACCGGCATCGCCGGCGTCCACACCCGCGAGTTCTACGAGGCTCCGGCCGGCTCCACCGAGGTCCCGCGCGTCGAGTTCTGACCGCCCACTTCATCTCGGTGGTCGAGCCGCCGCGAGGGACGAGCGGCGTGTCGAGACCCGGTGACCGGTGCGGGGTCTCGACACGGGCTCGCCTGGGGGCTCGCCCGGCTCGACCAACGAGACGGAGGCCCCTCCACGACCAGCGGACGAACTAGCCCTCCAGGAGCTCGCGGACGAGCGTGGCGCACTCGTCCGGCACGTCCAGCACCTTCGTGCGACTGGTCGCGCCGCTGACCAGGGTGACGTCGCGTGCCGGCACGCCGAGGGCGTCGGCGACGGCGCGGATCACGGCGGCGGTCGCCTTCCCATTGACGGCCCGCTCCGCCACTCGGACGACGAGAGCGCCGGCGTGGTTGCCGCCGACGGCGGGTCGGCGCGAGCCCGGGTGCACCCGGACGGGCAGCCTCACTGCCGGCGACTCACAGGAAGCGCTTGAGCTTGTCGATGGCCTGGGTGGGCACCGTGACCGCGACGCCCTCTCCGACGGCGCGCAGCGACCAGCCGTCCTGGGTGCGCACGAGCACGGCCATCACCATCCCGGTCTGGGAGCTGCCGCCGGTCAGGGTGAAGCGGGCCAACTCGAGGCCCTCGAGGTCGGTGAGGCGGCAGTAGGCCTGGTCGACCCAGGTCAGATCGTGACCCTGGTAGCTGCTGACCAGGAACACGATGCGGTCGACCCGGCCGTAGACCCGGGCGAGGTCGACCGCGATGACCTCGTCGTCGCCCTCGCCGCTCCCGGTCTGGTTGTCGCCCTGGTGCACCACCGACGCGTCGCGCGTCGCCAGGTTGTTGTAGAACGCGATGTCGAACAGCTCGCCGCCGGCGAACTGGACCGCGGTCGCGTCGAGGTCGATGTCGGCGCGGCCGCTCGCGATCGCGCCGGCCGTCGGGTCCTTGTCCCAGCCGATGCCCATGCGGACGGCCGTCAGCGTCTGGCCGTCGGGGGCGGCGAGGGCCCACTCCTGCCCCTGCGTCAGCATCGTCACGTCGTACCTCCTCGCGGATCTCGCCGGTCGCCTGGCGGCGCAGACCCGAGGGTAGTCGGCCACGCCCCAGGGTCAGCGCGGCAGCGTGGCGCCGAAGGCGACGCGCTCGCGCCATTCAATTCAGAAGACGTTGAGTGGCCGGAACTGCACCGAGATGCGGGGACCGGCGTGCGCCACCTTGGGTACGGCGTGCTCCCAGGTCCGTTGGCAGGAGCCGCCCATCACGAGCAGGTCGCCATGACCCATCTCGACGGAGAGCGACTCGCCCCCTCCGCGGGGCCTCAGCGCCAGTCGGCGCGGATCGCCGAAGGAGACGATCGCGACCATGGTGTCCGTGGTCTTGCCACGCCCGATGGTGTCCCCGTGCCACGCGACCGAGTCGCGGCCGTCGCGGTAGAAGCAGCACCCGGCGGTCACGAAGGGCTCGCCCAGCTCGGGCAGGTAGTGCGCCGAGAGGGCGTCGCGGGCCGCGGTGAGGAGCGGGTGCGGCAACTCCTCGCCGAGGACGTAGGTGTGGACCAGGCGCGGCACGTCGACCACGCGGTCGTACATCTGCCGGCGCTCGGCCCGCCACGGCACCTCGGCCACCAGCCGCGCGAGGACGTCGTCGGCGCCCGTCACGAAGTTGCGACGCACGTCGAGCCAGGCTCCCCGTGTCAGCGTGGTGCGCTCGCTGCTCTCGAGGCTCTGGAGGCCGGACGCGACCGCGACCGGCCCGGGAGCCGGTCCCTCGAACAGGCTGGCCTGGAAGTCCATGCCTCCACCTTACGTCAGGATCGAACGGATGTTCGACCCCCGACGCGCCAGCGAAGGCAGGTTCAGGGTCGGGTCGGGGGCAACCCGGTGGTCGTGCCGCCGTCCGGGTTGACAGGCTGTACCCCATGACGGAGACAGCGAGCCCGGCCATCGTGCGACCGGCGGCGCGGGTCGAGCACCTCACCAAGACCTACGGCACCGGAGAGGCTCGCATCGTCGCCCTGGACGACGTGACCCTGGATCTGGTCCAGGGCGAGTTCACGGCGGTCATGGGCCCGAGCGGCTCGGGCAAGTCGACGCTGATGCACTGTTGCGCCGCGCTGGACACTGCGGACTCGGGGTCGGTCTTCGTCGGCGAGCACGACCTGTCGAAGCTCAAGGACAAGGCACTGACGCGGTTGCGGCGCGACGAGATCGGCTTCGTGTTCCAGTCGTTCAACCTGGTCCCGACCCTGACCGCCGAGGAGAACATCCTGCTCCCCTTGGCGATCGCGGGCCGCAAGCCCGACCCGGCCTGGTTCTCCTCGGTGGTCGAGACGGTGAACCTCGGGGACCGCCTCGGCCACAAGCCCCAGGAGCTGTCCGGCGGCCAGCAGCAGCGCACGGCCGTCGCCCGGGCGCTGGTGAGCCGGCCTCGCATCGTCTTCGCCGACGAGCCGACCGGCAACCTCGACTCCAAGTCCGGCGCCGAAGTGCTCGAGCTGCTCCGCCGCAGCGTCGACGAGCACTCCCAGACCGTCGTCATGGTCACCCACGACCCCATCGCCGCGGCGTACACCGACCGGGTCGTCTTCCTCGCCGACGGCCGGATCGTCGAGGAGCTGCGCGACCCGACTCGCGAGCGGGTGCTCGAGGTGATGGCCAGGGTCAGCGACGGCGCCAGCCCGAGCTCCGAGGCCTGAGGCCGCCCGGTCATGCTGAAGGCGGCCTTCAAGAGCCTGATGGGGCGCAAGCTGCGCCTCCTCATGAGCACGTTCGCCATCGTGCTCGGGGTGGCGTTCGTCGGGGGCTCGCTGATCTTCTCCGACACGCTCGGTCGCTCGTTCACGGCGCTGTTCGCCTCCACCGTCGGCGACGTGGTCGTCCGTCCCGTCGACACCCCGGTCGACGGGACGTCGTCGACGGTCACGGTGCCGGCGAGCCTGATCGACGAGCTCCAGACGCTGCCGGAGGCGGCCCGCGTGGACGGCAACGTCACGGCGTTCGGGGTCTACGTCGTGGACACCGACAACAAGCTCGTCGGCGGCCAGGGGCCCCCGGCGATCGGCGGCAGCTACTCCGACGCCCCGGCCGGTCACGGCCTGGAGGGGCTGGTGCTCACGCAGGGTCACCCGCCCTCGGGTCCGGACGAGGTCGTCTTCGACGCCTCGACGGTCGTGCGCTCCGGCTACGTGCTGGGCGACCAGGTGCGCATCGTGACCGCCGGGGACCAGGCACTCCTGACCCCGACCCTGGTCGGCATCCTCGACTTCCCCGAGGGTGGGTCGCTGAACGGCGCCACGTTCGCCGCCTTCGACGTGCCCACGGCCCAGCATCTGTTCCTGGACGGCGAGGACGCCTACAACGACCTCTGGGTGACGGCTGCCGAGGGCGTCTCGCAGGAGGAGCTCCGGGACGCGGTCGCGCCGCTGCTGCCGCCCCGGTACGAGGCCGTGACCGGTGACGAGGCCGCCGACGAGGCCGCCTCCGCGCTGCTCGAGGCGATCGACTTCCTGCGCACGTTCCTGCTCATCTTCGCCGGCATCTCGCTGGTGGTGGGCGCCTTCCTGATCGTCAACACCTTCTCGATCCTGGTCGCCCAACGCAGCCGGGAGCTGGCTCTCCTCCGGGCGCTGGGCGCCTCCAAGCGGCAGGTGACCCGCTCCGTCCTGGTGGAGGCGGTCGTGGTCGGGCTGGTCGGGGCGACCCTGGGGCTCGGGCTGGGCGTGCTCCTGGCGATGGCGATCCGCGCGCTGTTCGCGAACTTCGGCCTCGACCTCACCGGCCAGTCGCTGATCCTGGCGCCGCGCACCGTGCTCGCCTGCTATGTGGTCGGGGTGGTCGTGACCACGGCGGCCGCCTGGCTCCCCGCGCGCCGCACGGCGCGGATCGCGCCGGTGCAGGCGCTGCGTGACGACGTCGCGCTGCCCGAGACCTCGATCCACCGCCGCCTGGTGCTCGGCCTGCTCGCCGCGGCCCTCGGCGCCGGGGCGATGGCGCTGGGGCTGTTCACGGACGTCCCGCGGGCCGGGTGGGTCCTCGGGGGCGGCATCCTCCTGGTGCTGCTCGGGATCACCGGGGCGAGCCCGGTGCTCAGCAGACCCTTCCTGCACGCGGCGCACGTGACCTACCGGCGGGTCTTCGGCTCGGTCGGCAACCTGGCGGGCTCGAACTCGCTGCGCAACCCCCGGCGGACGACGGCGACCGCCTCGGCGCTCATGATCGGTCTCGCCCTGGCGAGCACGATGGCGATCCTCGGGGACTCCGCCAAGGCCAGTGTGGATCGCGCGATCGCGGACAACTTCGTGGGCGACTTCGTGGTCAGCAGCGTGTTCGGGGAGCCCTTCTCCCCGTCGATCGCCACGCAGATGTCCGAGGTCGAGGGGGTCGACCGGGTGGTCCGCCAACGCTGGGCCAGCGCCCAGCGCGACGGCGAGTTCTTCGGTCTCTCCGGGGTCGATCCGGCGGACGCGACGTTCCTGGGGGTCCGCCTGGTGTCGGGGTCGCTCGACGACCTCACCGACGGCACCGCGCTGGTCGACGAGGAGTGGGCGGCCGAGGAGGGCCTCAGCGTCGGGGACCGCTACTCCCTCGACCAGACGCCCGAGGGCGAGCTGGACCTGCGGATCGTCGGGGTCTTCGAGACGAACCCGGTGATCTTCTTCCCCACCGTGACGACGCTCCAGACCCTGCTGGACCAGGGCTACCCGAAGTCCGACAACGCCCTGATCATCGACGCGGCACCGGGCGCGGTCGGGGTCGAGGAGCGACTGGACGAAGTGGTGGCGGACCTGCCCATCGTCACAGTGAAGGACCAGGCGGCGTTCGCGGAGGAGCAGCGCGCCCCCATCGACCAGCTGGTGCTGATGATCTTCGCCCTGCTCGGTCTTGCGCTGGTGATCGCGGTGCTCGGCATCGTCAACACCCTTGCCCTCTCCGTCATCGAGAGGACGCGCGAGGTCGGCCTGCTCCGCGCGATCGGCCTCAGCCGGGGGCAGATGCGGCTGATGATCACCCTCGAGTCGGTGGTGATCGCGGTGCTCGGCGCGCTCCTCGGTGTGGTGCTGGGCCTGGGCTTCGGCATCGCGATGATGTACGCCGTCCGCGACGAGGGCCTGGAGGTCATCAGCGTGCCCTGGGGCCAGGTGGCGGCGTTCCTCGCGGCGGCCGTCGTGGTGGGTGTCCTGGCCGCTGTCTTCCCCGCCCGACGGGCGGGTCGGCTCGACGTCCTGAGCGCGATCGCGACCGAGTAATCGGGCAAAAGTCGGGGATCCCCGGACGCCGGTTGCGATCGACCCCTAAGGTTTCTCATTGTGGGACAGCTGGTCCAGACCGCGGGTGGGAGCGCCCTCAAGCACGTTCAGGTGCGTGAGTACGTGCGCTCCCTGGTTCGCGACGCCGAACCCGGGTCTCCGGCGCCCTCCGAGCGCGAGCTCGTCCAGCAGTTCGGCGTCGCCCGGATGACGGTGCGGCAGGCCATGGACGCCCTGGTCACCGAGGGCCTGCTCGAGCGGATCCCGGGGCGCGGCACCTTCGTCGCGCGCCCGCGGCGCGGCGTCGGGCGGCTGGCCAGCTTCACCGAGGACATGTCCCGCCTGGGCCACACCGCCGAGACCAGCACCCTGCACGCCCGGCTCGGCCAGGCCGGCCCCGGCGTCGCCCGGGCGCTCGGGATCACCGCGGGCGACGCCGTGATCCACTGGAAGCGGCTGCGCTGCGCCGACGGCGAGGTGATCGCCATCGAGGACGCCTACCTCAACGAGGTGATGCTCCCCGGCTTCCTGCAGGCGCCGCTCCCCGACAGCCTCTACGACGAGCTCGGCTCACGCGGCCTCCGGCCGACCTGGGCCGAGGACACCGTCACCGCCGACCTCGCCACTCCCGACGAGGCCGACCTGCTCGGCGTACGGCCGGGTGCGGCCGTGCTGCGCCAGACCCGCCGAGCGCTCGCAGGCGACGCGGTCGTCGAGGTGTCCCGCAGCTGCTACCGCGCGGACAAGTACACCCTGCGCGTCCAGCTCGGCACCGACTCCTGACCTCCCGGCGTCCGCCGGCTCACAGGCCGCCGAGGGAGGCCACCGTGCGGCCGGTCTCCTCGCAGACCCAGACCGGATCGGGTCCGCCGAGGTCGGGTTGGATGTAGAGCGAGTGCTCGGGTCCTTCGCAGGTCAGGCAGAGCGGCCAGCGGCAGGAGCTCTCGAAGAGCGCGTCCTGCACGTCCTGGGCGACCAGCCCGGCGACGTACGCCTCGCCCTCTGGCCACTGCTCGGCCCACCAGCGCCGCTGCGACATCGCCTCCTCCAGCGCCGAGACGGCCTCCGGGGTGGCCCGGTGGCGGGCCTGGAGGTCGGCGAGGACCATCGCGCGGGCCGAGAAGAGCGTCGAGGCATCCACCCGACCGATTCTGCCGCGCCACCCTAGCGGCACGGTCGCCGCGGCGAGCTGCTCCTAGAGTGCGAGGGTGATCCTGATCGACCCGCCGGCGGTGCCGCGCTACGAGCGGGTGTGGTCGCACCTGGTGAGCGACACCTCGTTCGAGGAGCTGCACGCGTTCGCCTCGGGCGTGGGGCTGCCGAGCCGGGGCTTCCACCGTGACCACTACGACGTACCGTCGGAGTGGTACGACGAGGTGGTCGCCGCCGGCGCCCTGCCCGTGTCGACGCGCGAGCTGGTGCGGAGGCTGTCGGCCGCCGGGCTGCGGCGGCGCAAGCACGAGGAGGCCTGATGCGCGGACGGGTGCGTGGTGAGCCCGGCTCGGACCGGTGGCAGCGCAAGGACTGGTGGGGCGTGGTGCTCGAGGCGCCAGATCCGGGCGCTTTGCTGCACTTCTGGTCGAGCATCCTGGGCGTGCCGGTCCACCACGAGGACGACGAGGGCGGCTCGCTCGACTTCGGCGAGGGGGTGGGCTACCTGGCCGTGCAGAAGGCGGAGGTCTACGAGCGACCCGTCTGGCCGCCCGAGCCCGGCCGCCCGGGCATGCAACTCCACCTCGACGTCGAGGTCTCCGACCTCGAGGCCGCGGTCGCCGAGGCCGTCGCGCTCGGCGCCACGGTCGCGGAGTTCCAGCCCCAGGGCGACGTGCGGGTGCTCCTCGACCCTGCCGGGCATCCCTTCTGCCTCTACGCCTGAGGCCCGGTCGCCCTTCAGGAATCACCGGCTGACCGGTGATTCCTGAACCTGTCAGCCCTCGCGAGGGCCGACAACTTCAGCGATCCCCGGCTGACCGGTGATTCCTGAACGTGTCAGCCTCCAACCCGGCGAGCTCGGCCTCGACGTTGTCGCGGGCGGCGCGCTCCCAGCGGGCGCGGGCGTGGTGGGTGTGGAACAGGGTGTCCTTGGCGAGCAGGTCGCGCAGCACGGCGGCCCGCCCGGCGCGGAACAGGTCGTCGGGGACGTGGGCGTACTCACGGCGCACGTCGGCGACGTACTCGGCGTAGCGCGACTCCGGCGCCGCCAGGATCGCGAGGTCCGCGTCGCTGAGGGCCTCGCCGGCGGTGTCACCGGGAGCGGGCCGGTGCGCCTCGGTCAGGCGCACCAGGCGAGCCACCTCGACTGTCTCGGGCCGGCCCGTCAACGCCTGCTCGGCCCACTGCGCCGAGCGCTCCTCGGCGCCCTCAAGGCCGTCGTACACCGCGTCGTGGAACCACGCGGCCAGCCCCACCGCCCGTCGGTCGAACGACGTGGTGGCGGCGAGCTCGTCCAGGCGGTCGAGCACCTCGGCAAGGTGTCGCGTGTCGTGGTAGCCGCGTCCGGTCCCGTACGCCGCCAGCAGCGCGTCGCGCAGGGCCGTCAGCTCCGCTCCGAGCGGCCAGCGCGCACGCAAGTCCTCCACACGGACATCGTGGCCCACCCGGACCCGGGTCTGTGGTCCCCCCGCTGCCCAGCGCTAGGCGAGCTCCGCCGGGAGCGGCTGGGCGTGGACGACGACGAGCGACGTGACGGCTCGGGTGAGGCACACGTAGAGGCGGCGCAGCCCGGTGGTGCGGTCCGGCTCGGCGGCCACGATTCGGGCGGGCTCGACGAGCATGACGTGGTCGAACTCCAGGCCCTTGGCCAGGGAGGCGGGCACCAGGTCGAGGTGCTGGTCGAACTCGGTCTCCAGCGCATCGTCGGCGGGCTCGTCCCGGCCGACGACGGCGAACCGCACCCCGGCGGCGGCGAGAGCCTCGGCGAGGCCGTCGACGTCCGGGTCCGCGGCGAGGAGCCCGATGGACCCCTCGCGGGACAGGGTGGCCTCGACGAGCCGGACCACGGCGGCGGGGTCTGCACCCAGGCCCCCGCCGGCGACCGGCACGATCTCCAGTTCGCCGCGAGACCGGCGCACGGAGGTGGGTGACTCGAGGCCTGGAGCGATCAGGGGCAGCAGGCGGGCGGCGTACTCGATCACCTCGCCGGGCACCCGGAAGCCCCGAGTCAGCTGCTCGACGTGGGCGTCGGGCTTGCCCAGGTGGCCGAGCGCCTCCGCCCAGGAGCGGGTGGCCCACGGCGTGGTCGCCTGGGCGAGATCGCCGAGCACCGTGAGCGACCCCGTCGACGAGCGCCGTGCCAGGGCGCGCAGCATCATCGGCGAGAGGTCCTGGGCCTCGTCGACCACGATGTGGCCGACCGATCCGGTGCGCTCGACGAGGTCCGCGGCCTCGTCCACGAGGACGGCCTCGGCCAGGGTCCACCGCGTCGAAGCGGGACTCCGGGGCGGCGTCGTCCAGCGCAGCGTCTCCTGCTCGTCCTCGCTCAGGATGCCGTCGGCCGCCTCGGCGAGGGCGTCGGGGTCCGACAGCAGGCGCCACACGAGGCGCGCCGGGTCGACCGCCGGCCACAGCGCGGCGGCATAGTCCTTCACCGGCTTGCTGCGGGCGACGGCGTTCTGGGCGCGGTCGTCGGGAGAGTCCCCGGCCAGCTCCATCCGGACCAGGATCCGGTGCGCGAGCGCCTGCGGGACCATGGCGCGAGCCGCGCCGTACCGCACGCCGCGCGAGCGCAGCGACGCGACCAGCTCCTCCACTTCGTACGTCGCCACCCGCCACCGTCGGGCTCCGCGCGGGACGACCAGCGCCTCGGTGGGCAGGCTCACGTGCGACCACAGCGCCCGCGCCAGCACCTCCGCCATCCGGGCGTCGCCCTTGAGGGTCGCCACCGGCGCCGGCTCCTCGGCGGCGATCACCCACTTCGGGTTGAGGCCGCGCAGGGTCCGCTCCACCAGCTCGCCGATGGTCGACTGGGTCGCCTCGACCTCGCCGAGCGCCGGCAGCACGTCGCGGATGTAGCGCAGGAAGCTGGCGTTCGGGCCGACGACGAGGACGCCCTGACGGGTGAGCTGCTCGCGGTGGGCATAGAGCAGGTACGCCGCGCGGTGCAGGCCGACGGCCGTCTTGCCGGTGCCCGGCGCGCCCTGGACGCACAGCGAGCGGGACAGGTCGGAGCGCACGATCTCGTCCTGCTCGGGCTGGATCGTCGCCACGATGTCGCGCATCGGTCCGACGCGGGGCCGCTCGATCTCCTGCTCGAGGATGGCGGAGTAGCCCTCGCCCCGGCCATGCGCGAGGTCCTCGTCCTCGAGCGAGGTGAGCCGGCCGTGCTGGAACCCGAACCGGCGCCGCCGCTCGACCCCCATCGGGTCGGCCCGCGTGGCGCGGTAGAACGGGATGCTCACCGGGGCTCGCCAGTCGATGACCATCGGCTCGCCCTCGGAGTCGCTGATGTGGCGCCTCCCGATGTGGAAGGGGCCGAAGTCCGAAGCACCGTCGGTGCGCTCTGGGGCGTAGTCCAGGCGCCCGAAGAAGAGCGGCACCGTCGGGTCGTCGGCCAGCTGCTGCATCCGGAGCGCGAAGGCGGACTGGAGGTACTCGCGGCTGACCCAGTCGCCGCCCGCCGAGGCGTCCAGCGCGGCGGTCCGCTCGCGCATCCGGCGCAGGTTGGCCCGGGACTCGTCGAGGTGTCGCTGCTCGGTCGTCAGCTCCTGGGTCGGCAGCGGCTGGACTTCCGCCTCCTGGCTGGGGTCGAGGGGCACGTGGGGACCTCCGCAGGACGGTGGGGGCAGATCGGCCGCAGCACGTTAGGGGGTCGTCGGGCCCGTTGTCACCCGGTTATCGCCGATCAGTGTCGGGCGGCGTCCAGCCAGCCCACCAGCCGTTCGACGTCCGCCACGAGGAACGGCTCGTCCACGAACTCGCGCACCCCCGCATGCGCCCGAGCGCGGGCCTCGGGGTCGCGGGCCCGCAGCCAGCCCAGCACCTGGTGCCGGCCGATGTGGTGCAGCTGGGCGATGGTCTGGCCGAAGTCTGCCGGGACGCGGATCCGTCCGGTCCCGCCCGCCGCCTCGTACGCCGCCACGAGCGACCGCAGCCGCACCTCGTCGCCGCGGGCGAACTCGAACACGACGAGCGCGAGCTCGCGGGTCGGGTCTCCCGGGCCGGCGTTGTCGAAGTCCACGATGCAGGGTCCGTCGGGGCCTGCGCGCACGTTGTCGGCGAAGAGGTCCTGGTGGCACCACTGCGAGGTCGTCATCGGCGTCACGAGCCGCTCGGCCTCGACGAGCGACGGCACCAGCGCGGCGAGGCGGTCGGCGAAGGGTGCGCCCGCTCCGCGGGCGGCCTTGACCAGGGCCTGCCACTCGCGGGCCCCGACCGGGTCGGTGTGCCAGGAATCAGCCGCGGCTCTCGTCGGAAGGACCACCCGATGCAGCGTGGCCACGGCGGAGCCGACCGCCGCCGGGTCCAGGACCGGGTCGGGATCGGCTACGTCGACCCACGACTGGACCCGCAGCGGCAGTCCGTCGACCTCGACGAGGAAGCGGCCCTCCGGGCCTGGCACGGGCAGGGGGCACGGCACCCCCGCTGCGTGGCAGCGACTCTGGAACGCGGCCGTCGCCTGCGCGGCGTCGGGGTCGACCGGGCCGAACGACTCCTTGACCGCGAAGCTCCCCTGGTCGGTGACCAGGCGGCGCACCTGCCCCTGCTCCCCGCGGTCGACGTCGCCGGAGAACCGCGCCCCTGTGCCGAGTCCGAACCGTGCGGCCACGGCACCGGGATCAGGGACCGTCATGGGCCGATCGTGACAGAGAGTGCCGGGGCAGAGTGTCCGGCGCCCGGTGCCGGCGAAGGGTGCCCGGAGACCACGACGCCGGCGGGGCCATGGGGGTGGCCGCGCCGGCGTCGTCGCGTGGGTCCGGGGGGAGGACCCGTCAGAGAGCTTCGGTGAGATAGGCCTCGTAGTGGACGAATCGGTTCTCGCGGGCGACCTCGAACAGGGTGAGGTCGAAGCTGAGGTCGGCATGGTGGACCGTGTAGCGGCCCGGCACGAGCGGCGCGTCGGCCGGCCCGGTCAGGCGCACGCTGTAGGTGACCGAGCCGTGCCAGCACACGGGGCTGGAAAGGCATTCCAGGGTCAGGGGCACGACGCCGCCACCGTCGAGGACGCTGGCCAGGACGGTGACCTCGCTGCCCTCGATGCGGCGCAGCAGTGCGTAGGCCGGCTCCACGTGTCCGGCGACGGGCAACACCGTCATGACGACCCCCCTGAGTGTCGGCGACGGGCCCCCGCCCGTCAGACGGGCCCCCGCCCGTCAGGCCCCACTCTGGTCCGGTCCGATCGGTCGTGAGGCGCATTCGGCCCGATAGGTCCGGTCGGACTAGACAGCTCCGCCGATCGGGTTGCGTCGCACCGGAGCCGGCGGCAGCGCCCAGCGGATGGTCCGGGTCGCCAGGGTCCCCATCGCGCGCGTCACGGCCTCGTCGGCGACCGGGAGCCGGGGGAGGCCGAGCTCGGCGCGGCTCCAGGCCGGCAGCATCCCGGCCGCGGCGGCGGTCAGGGCGCCGTACGCCGGGCGAGCGGACAGCGGGAGGTCCGGGTGCCAGACCAAGTGAGACACGGCCTCGCGCGCGTGGTCGGTCACGCGCAGCTCGGCCCGGAAGCTCTCCAGGACGTCGTCCAGGTCGGCCCGGTCGGTGGGCGGGTGCCGGACGCCGAGCCTGCGGGCCACGCCGGCCGTCTGCGCGACGTACTCGTCGGCCTCGGCTCCACTCAGGGGCCGGGCGCCGTACGTGCGGTGTGCCCGCAGGAAGCTGTCGACCTCGGTGGCGTGCACCCAGGCCAGGAGGTGTGGGTCCGAGGCGGCGTACGGCGTGCCGTCGGGCAGCGTGCCACTCACCCGGTCGTGGATGGCGCGCACCGCCCGCACCGCCCGCTCGGCGTCGTCGGCGGTGCCGAACGTGGTCACGGCGATGAACCTGCTCGTGCGGGCGAGTCGCCCCCACATGTCGCCGCGGTACCCGGAGTGCTCCGCGACCGCGGTCATCGCCGCCGGGTGGAGCGTCTGGAACAGCACCGCGCGCAGACCGCCGACGAACATCGACGCGTCGGAGTGCACGCGGGTGATCGGCGTGCCAGGCGCGAACCACCGCGGGCCGGGCGTCCCGTGGATCCGCTGGCGGTGCCGGTGCGCCTCCGGCCCGGCCACCCGCCTCAGGAGCTCGGCCCCGACGCGCTCGCGAACGGCGGTGATCGAGGCCATGGGTCGAGCGTAGGCGGCGGTCGGTCGCCTGCCCCGAGACGCCACGGAGGGCGGCCGTGCGGCCGCCCTCCGTGGTGGTGCTTTCCGTCGCCCCGGGTCAGCGCTTGATCGTGACCTTGAAGGACTGCGACGCGTTGTTCGCCGGGTTGGTCAGCGTCAGGGTCACGACGCCGAGCGGCTTCTTGGCGAGCTTCTTGGCCTTCTTGACCAGCTTGGCCGCCTTCTTCTCGAGCTTCTCGGCCTTGGCGACGTTGCCCTGGGCCCGCAGCTCCTTGGCCTTCTTCACGAGCTTCTTGGCCTTCTTCTTCATCTTCGAGGGCGCTTCCTTGGCCTTCTTCAGCGCCTTCTGACCGGCCTTGGTCGTCTTCAGCGTGATCGTGCCGCTGGAGTCAGACGGGATGGTGGCCGTTCCCGACCCGAAGGTGACGGGCTTGAAGAGACCCGCGTTGGCCCGGCTCGGCTGCTTCCCCTTGCTGGCGGTGAAGGTCGATGCCGCGTTCACCGTGCAAGAGACCGGGCCCGGGGGCAGGTCGCAGGAGGCGTTGACGCTCATCGAGTTGCCGTTCTTGGCCAACTTGGGCTTGCCGGCCAGACTGACGCCGGTGCCGCCCTCGTAGGGGTCGTCCGCGAGGGACTTGCACTTCTTCGGGTCGATGTTCTCGAACCGCAGGTTGTCGAGGAAGACCGCGCTGTCGTAGATCGCGTCGCCCTGGTCGAAGATCGTCAGGTAGACGGTGTGCGACGAGCCGACGGCGACCGGCGCGCGCGCCGTGAGGAGCGAGGTCGCGCCGTCGTAGGTGGTGCCGATCCCCGTGGCCACGGTGTCGCCCATGGCGCTGGGCCCGTTGGCGTCGACGGAGATGGTGTCACCCGCGCCACCGGCGAAGTTGCCCGGTGCCGTGACCGTCTGGGTCGTCGGGTCGGCGGTCACGGCCCAGGTGTCGAGCTGGGCGATGAACGCGTCGTTGTAGTTCGTGCCGACATACTCCGGGTACTCGTCGGAGAAGAACCGGAAGTCGAACGCCAGGCAGGTGCCGGTGGCGGGCGGCAGGTTGACCTGGGCGATCTGGTAGTCGTAGACGCCCGCACCGATCGGCGTACCGGCCGTGCCCCAGCCGTAGCCGGAGTTGCCCGCGGTGTTGGCGTCGTCGGCCAGCGCAGCGTTGCCGCTGGTCAGGATCGAGTACGTCGTGCCGTTCGTCGGGAAGCCCGCGAGTGGCGTGTCGGAGACTGCCGTGGGGCACAGGCCCTCGTCGGCAGGCGTGTTCGGATCCTCGGCGACACACGGGTAGTTGACGCCGAAGGCCCCCCCAGTGGGCACGACCGCGGACATCGCGGTCGCGAACGCCACGGCGTCGGAGCTGGTGCTGACCACCGCGTGCGCCGACCCCGCCGTGGCGAGTGTGAGGGCGGCAATGCCGCCGATCACGAGACTTGAGGCCTTCTTGTGGCCCCCCATTCGAGACATGAGCTCTCCTAACAAGAAAGAACACCCCAGAGCCCGAGAGGCTTCAATCTAAGTCAGGCGACCGGCTCTGCCGCCGGTCGATCCACCCGGTCTAGACCGATCCTGAGGGTGCTCACGCGGGGAGGTATCAGGACGCGGACAACTCGCTCCTGACCCTTCCCGCGCCTTCCACGCATCGGCGAGGGCTTAGGCCAGCAGCTCGTCGGCGTCGGTGATGCGGTAGGCGTAGCCCTGCTCCGCGAGGAAGCGCTGCCGGTGCTGGGCGAAGTCCGCGTCGACGCTGTCACGAGAGACGACGGCGTAGAACCGCGCGGTCCGTCCGTCGGACTTCGGGCGGAGCAGGCGGCCCAGGCGCTGGGCCTCCTCCTGGCGGGACCCGAAGGAGCCAGACACCTGGATCGCCACCGCCGCCTCGGGCAGGTCGACGGAGAAGTTGGCCACCTTGGACACGACCAGCAGCCGGATCTCCCCGGACCGGAAGGCGTCGAAGAGGCGCTGGCGCTCCTTCACCGGGGTCGATCCGTTGATGACCGGAGCCCCCAGGTCGGCGGCGAGCTCGTCGAGCTGGTCGAGGTACTGACCGATGACCAGCGTCGGCTCCCCGGTGTGCTGCGCGGCGAGCGCCTCGGCGACGCGGGTCTTGGCCGGCGTGCAGGAGGCGAGTCGGTAGCGCTCGTCGGGCTCGGCGGTGGCGTAGGCCATCCGCTCGGACTGCGTCATCGTGACCCGCACCTCGATGCACTCCGCGGGGGCGATCCAGCCCTGCGCCTCGATGTCCTTCCACGGAGCGTCGAAGCGCTTGGGCCCGATGAGGGAGAAGACGTCGCCCTCGCGGCCGTCCTCGCGCACCAGGGTCGCCGTCAGCCCCAGGCGCCGGCGGGCCTGGAGGTCGGCGGTCATCCTGAAGATCGGCGCCGGCAGGAGGTGTACCTCGTCGTAGACGATCAGTCCCCAGTCGCGCGCGTCGAGGAGCTCGAGATGGGAGTAGACGCCCTTCCGGCGCGTGGTGAGCACCTGGTACGTCGCGATGGTGACCGGCCGCACCTCCTTGACCGCGCCGCTGTACTCGCCGATCTCGTCGGCGGTCAGCGAGGTCCGGCGGAGCAGCTCGTCCTTCCATTGCCGGGCGCTCACGGTGTTGGTGACCAGGATCAGGGTGGTCGCCCCCGCCTGCGCCATCGCGGCCGCGCCCACGAGGGTCTTGCCGGCGCCGCACGGGAGGACGACGACCCCCGAGCCGCCGTGCCAGAAGGACTCGACGGCGTCCTTCTGGTAGCCGCGCATCGCCCAGCCGTCCTCGCGGAGCGCGATCGGATGCGCCTCCCCGTCGACGTACCCCGCGAAGTCCTCGGCCGGCCAGCCCAGCTTGAGCAGCGCCTGCTTGAGGTTGC
>CAZIVD010000024.1:0-55348 GCA_964542635.1 uncultured Nocardioides sp.
CGCGGCAGCACGTCCTGGTTGGCCAGTCCGTAGAGCAGCCGGCTCGCCATCAGCATGTTGATCAGGGCGGAGTTGGCGACGGCGAACATGCCGATGAACGGGAAGATCTGGTCGAAGGGCAGGTTGGGCGCCCCGGCGGCCACCACCTGCGTCAGCGCCGAGCCCTTCTCGGGATCGGTGAGGTCGCCTACCGGCACGAGAGCGACGGCGGTGATGGAGACCAACACGTAGATGGTGCCGGTGACGCCGAGGCCGGTGAGCATCATGCGCGGGAAGTCGCGCACCGGGTCCTTGCACTCCTCGGCCATGTTGACGGAGTCCTCGAAGCCCACCATCGCGAAGAACGCCAGCGAGGTCGCCGCGGTCACGGCGAAGAAGACGCCTCGGTCGTCGGAGCTCTCGAAGACCACCACGCGCGAGAAGTCCGCGCGACCCTGGGTGACCGCCCACAGGCCGATGAAGATGATGAGCAGCAGGCCGGACAGCTCGACGAGCGTCAGGACGACGTTCGCCTTCACGCTCTCCCCCACCCCGCGGAAGTTCACTAAGGCCACCAACAGCATGAAGGCCAGCGCGACCACGGTGATGCCGGAGCCGCCGATGGTCATGCCCAGGTCGAAGCCGTCGTTGAGGAAGCCGGCGAACGCGTTGCTCGCGGTGGAGGCGGACGTGATCCCCGAGCACATCACCGTGAAGGCCACCAGGAAGGTGAAGAAGTGCAGGCCGAACGCCTTGTGCGTGTACAGCGCCGCACCGGCGGCCTGCGGGTACTTCGTGACGAGCTCGAGATAGCTCATCGCGGTGATCGTGGCGACGACGAAGGCGATCAGGAACGGCGCCCAGGCGGCCCCGCCGACCTCTCCGGCGACCTGACCGGTGAGCGCGTAGACGCCGGTGCCGAGGATGTCGCCGACGATGAAGAGCAGCAGCAGCCGCGGCCCCATCACGCGCCTGAGGTCGGGCTCCGGGCCGTTGACGTCGTGGCTGCCGACAGGCTGGGTCTGGCTCATGGTGGGGGCTCCCTTTCCGAGGTGCGGGAGCCTCCATCGTGACCCAGATCACGTGATCCGGCCACTCAGCCGGGCCGGAGAGGCAACTCGGCGGTGCCGGAGGGGCAACTCGCCGAGTGGGGCGTCAGCCGAAGAAGACCTCCGCCTCGGCGTACTCCTGGGGGCTGACGAGCTTGAGCTCGCCGGTGCCCTCGATGAGCTTGACCCGGTCGATCCGGGTGCCGTGGAGGGCGACCATCACGCCGTAGTCGCCGTCGGCGACCGCATCGATGGCGTGCAGTCCGAAGCGGGTGGCCAGCCAGCGGTCGAACGCCGTGGGGGTGCCGCCGCGCTGGATGTGGCCGAGGACCACGGCGCGCGACTCCGCTCCGGTGCGCTGCTCGATCTCCTTGGCGAGCCGGTCGCCGATGCCGCCGAGCCGCACGTGTCCGAAGGCGTCGAGCTCCTCGGAGACCAGCGTCATGTCCCCGCCGTCCTGGGGAACCGCGCCTTCAGAGACCACGATGATCGGGGAGTACTGGGTCTCGAAGCGCTGCTTCACGTGGGCACAGACGGCCTCGATGTCGAACGGCTGCTCGGGGATCAGCACGGCACTCGCTCCCCCGGCGATCCCTGAGTGCAGGGCGATCCAACCGGCGTGCCGCCCCATCACCTCGACCACGAGCACCCGGTGGTGCGACTCGGCGGTGGTGTGCAGCCGGTCGATGGCCTCGGTGGCGATGTTGACCGCCGTGTCGAAGCCGAAGGTGAAGTCGGTGCCGGAGAGGTCGTTGTCGATGGTCTTCGGCACCCCGACCACGTTGACGCCGAGGTCGGAGAGCTTGGTGGCCACGCCCAGGGTGTCCTCACCGCCGATCGCGACGAGCGCGTCGACGCCGTCGGCCGCGAGGTTGTCCTTGATCCGCTCGACGCCGCCCTCGATCTTGAACGGGTTGGTGCGGCTCGATCCGAGGATCGTGCCGCCGCGCGGCAGGATGCCACGACACTGCTTGACGCCGAGCGTCATCGTGCGGCCCTCCAGGGGGCCTTTCCACCCGTCCCGGTAGCCCACGAACTCGAAGCCGTGGACCTGGACGCCCTTGCGGACGACGGCGCGGATGACCGCGTTGAGACCGGGGCAGTCCCCGCCTCCGGTGAGCAGTCCGACACGCATGCTCTGCACTCCTCGTGGTTGGTGCGACCGGCCGCCTTTGGAACGTTCCAGGAGGCCTGATTCGAGCCTAGAGCAGCCGTCCGGCCCGGGCCAGTCGGGCGCCAAGGTCTAGACCGCGAGAGCCAGGGGTTGGGGTGCGGGGGGTCGCGGTGACAGGCTTGCCCCTGGGGGGATCCGCGGGGGGTCCATGAGTGATCTGGGGGAGATCATGCCGCTGGTGTGTGCCGTTCCGACGTACGAGGACCTCGTCGCGCTCGTGGGCAGCGATGTCATCGTCATCGGCTCTGGTCACAGCGCCACGCGGCTGCGCCTCGACGAGGTCGTGCCGGTGCGGCGCGGCGCGACCCTGTTCTACCGGGCCGCGCTCACCGGCCCGCCCGGCGCCGAGGTCGGCAACGGCACCCACCTCTCGCGGGTCGGCGACTTCCTGGTGCGTCTCCGCCTGGTCCGCGTGGTCCGTCCGGACGGGTCGATCGTCTTCGAGACCCACGCCCAAGCGCACCTCGAGGAGCTCGAGCGCGCCAGCTGAGCCTCGCGCCGCTCTCCCGGCCGCACTCAGCTCGTCAGCGCGTCCGGACGGTTCGTGACCGCTCGGGCTGCGTGCGGCAGCAGCCTGCGCATCGGCAGGGTGGCTGCCCCTCCCGCGAGGGCGATCACCGCCATCCCGATCCACGCCGGGCCGCTGCCCAAGTCGAGCAGCCAGGCGTAGAGCAGCGGCGCGATGCCCACCGCGACGTTCCACGACAGCTGGTACGTCGCGACGTACCGACCTCGCAGAGCCGGCGGCGGAGCCTCGGCGGCCAGCGTCGTGAGGACCGGGCCGGCCACCAGCTCCCCCAGGGTGTAGACGCACGCCGCGACCAGCACGACGACGGTCGCGACGCCCACCGCCCACGGAGCGGCGCCGAGCAGCACCAGGAAGGACATCGCGGTCAGCACGGCGCCCAGCGCGACGATCCGCGACCGGACCGCACCTGTCATCCGGGCCACGACCAGTCCCTGGCCCAGCCCGATCATCACGGTGTTGATCACGAACACCGCGGCCGACACCCATCCCGGCAGTCCGAGCATCTCGACGACGTAGACGGGGATGGCGACGTTCAAGGCGGCCGAGGTCAGGGCGTAGCAGAGGTTGCTCGCGACCAGCCAGCGGTACCCGCGGTCGCGCAGGACCGCCGTCCATCCGCCACGTGCGTCGGACCTCTCGGCCGCGCCGGTGCCTTCGGTCCGGACGGGTTCCTTGGCGGGCTCGTGCACTGCGACACCCGCGAGCAGCAGCCACGAGCCGAGGTACGACGCGCCGTTCAGGAGCACCACCGCCGTGTAGAACCCCGGTGAGTCGACCGTCAGCGCGACCCCGGCGACGATCCCGCCGATCGCGAACCCGGCGTTGCGCAGAGCCCCGAGGAAGCCGAACCACTTCTCGCGCTCGCCCGCGGGGGCGATCTCGGTGACCAGCGGTGCGTAGGAGCCCCAGAACAGCGTGCGCCCCACCACGGAGGCGCCGACCACGAGAGCGATCGCCCAGACCTGCTCGGCGAAGGGGTAGAGCATGAAGCTCGCGGCCTGCACCAGGTTCCCCAGCTGGAGCACCTGCTTGGCGCCTCTCCGGTCGACCCACTGCCCGGCCAGGACGGCGGCCGGGAGACCCAGCAACGAGGCCAGCGACAGCGCCAGCCCCACCTCCACGAGGCTGAGGCGGGTCGTGGAGAGGAAGTAGATCATCGACACCGGCATCCACACGCCCGAGCCGACGGCGTCGATGCCGATCGCCGTCACGAACCGTCGGTGGGCGCCGACGTCCGGGAACCCGAGTCGCTGGAGCACGGGTCCATCGTGCAGGGCCGACCGGCCCCCGGGGCAAGCCGGTATCGGTCGTCCCACTGACTAAGGTCGGCCCATGACCTTCTCCATCGTGGCCCGCTCCGCCGACGGGCAGTCCTGGGGCGTCGCCGTCGCCTCGAAGTTCCTGGCCGTCGGGTCCGCCGTACCGGCCGCGGTCGCCGGCGTCGGAGCGATCGCCACCCAGGCCGACGCGAACGTCGCCTTCAAGGGTCAGGCCCTCGCCCATCTCGACGACGGCGCCACGGCTTCCGTGGCCCTGCAACGACTGCTGGAGGAGGACGAGGGACGCGACCACCGCCAGGTCGGCATCGTCGACGTCGACGGCGGCTCAGCGAGCCACACCGGGCACGCGTGTCTGGACTGGGCGGGCAGCGTGACCGGCGACGGCTACGCCATCCAGGGCAACATCCTGGCCGGCGAAGAGGTCGCCCTGGCGATGGAGGCCGCGTGGCAGACCTCCGACGACGACGCGCCGTTGGCACGCCGGCTGCTCGCAGCGCTGACGGCCGGTGACGACGCCGGCGGCGACCGCCGCGGGCGGCAGTCGGCGGCGTTGCTGGTCGTGCGCGAGGGAGCGGGGTACGGCGGACACGACGACGTCGCCGTCGACCTCCGAGTGGACGACCATGCCGACCCGGTGACCGAGCTGGCGCGGCTGCTCGATCTCAACGACCTCTACCTCACGGCGTCCACCGACGAGGAGAAGGTGGAGCTCACGCCCGACCTGCGCGCCGAGGTCGAGGAGCGCGTGCGGGCGCTGGGCTTCGACGACCTCCATGCCTGGATCGGCACCGAGAACTACGAGATGCGAGCCGATCCTGGCGGGCAGTGGCTCGATGAGCGGGTCCTCGAGATCCTGCGTGCTGCCGGGACTCCGGCGGACGGAGCCGAGGCCGACCGGTGAGCGTCCTCGCGATCGACGCCGGGACGACCGGCGTCACCGCCCTCGTCGTCGACGAGCAGGGCTCGGTCGTCGGGAAGGGCTACCAGGAGTTCGCCCAGCACTTCCCGCAGGCGGGCTGGGTCGAGCACGCGCCTGAGGAGATCTGGCAGGCCACGCTCGAGGCGACCCGCCAGGTGCTCGACCGCGTCGACGCCGCCGGGATCCGGGCGGTCGGCGTCACCAACCAGCGCGAGACCGTGATGTTCTGGGATCGCGAGACGCTGGGCGCGCCGAGACGGGCGATCGTCTGGCAGGACCGCCGTACTGCCGACATCTGCGACCGGATGCGCGCCGAGGGTCACGAGGAGCGGGTCAGCGAGCTCACCGGGCTGCGCCTGGACCCCTACTTCTCCGGGACCAAGCTCCGGTGGCTCGCCGAGCACGAGCCGCACACCTGGGCGCTCGTGGAGTCCGGCCGCTACGCGATCGGGACGGTCGACTCCTACCTGATCGCGCGGATGACCCGCGGCACCTGGCACGTCACCGACGTCTCCAACGCCTGCCGCACGCTCCTGCTCGACCTGGCCACCGGCGAGTGGTCCGACGAGCTGTGCGGCCTGTTCGGCGTGCCGCGCGACGCGCTGCCCGACCTGGTGCCCAACTGGGGCGAGATCGCCACCACCGATCCCACGTCGTTCTGCGGGCTCTCGCTGCCCGTCTCCGGCGTCGCCGGCGACCAGCAGTCAGCGCTCTTCGGCCAGACGTGCTTCGACCCGGGCGACGCCAAGTGCACCTACGGCACCGGGTCCTTCATCCTCACCAACACCGGGACCTCGCTCGAGCGCTCCGACGCCGGGCTGCTCTCGACGGCGGCCTGGCGGAGCCCGGACGGGACGCTCACCTATGCGCTCGAGGGCGCGATCTTCGTGACCGGTGCGGCGGTCCAGTGGCTGCGCGACGGCCTGCAGATCGTCGGCTCCGCCGCGGAGAGCGAGGCGGTCGCGGCGACCGTGCCGGACTCCGACGGCGTCGTGTTCGTCCCGGCGCTGACCGGTCTCGGCGCACCCCACTGGGACCCGCACGCGCGGGGCACCATCATCGGCCTGACCCGCGGCACCACCAGGGCCCATCTCGTGCGGGCCACGCTCGAGGCCATCACGTTCGAGGTCCGCGACGTGCTCGCGACCATGCCCGGCGACGCCGACACTCCCCTGCGGGTCGACGGTGGGGCGTCGGCCAACGACCTGCTGTGCCAGATCCAGGCCGACCAGGTCGGCCGCGCCGTCCAACGGCCCCGGATCGTGGAGACGACCGGCCTCGGCGCGGCGTTCCTGGCCGGTCTGGGCGCCGGGGTCTGGCACTCGACGGACGACCTGCGGCACACCTGGCAGCTGGACCGGGAGTTCACTCCCGCCGCCGACCGCACGGCCGCCGACGCCGCGCACGCCCGCTGGCTGGACGCCGTCGAACGCGCCAAGGGGTGGGCCGCGGGCTGAGCCCGCTGAGCCTCGATCGGTGGATCGAGGCTCAGAGGCGCTCGAGGGCGGCGGCCGCCTTCGCCCTCGCCTGCTCGGCGCGATGCAGTTCGGTGCGGGCCTCGGTGCGAGCGGTCTCGGCCTCGTCGAGCGCCTCGTCGATCTCGTCGGCATCCGACTCCAGTGCAGCGATGGCGCGGCGGTGCTCGTCCATGCGGGCCTGGAGCTGGAGCTGGGTGGCCTCGAGCTCGGCGACCTTGGCCTCGCTGACCTCCTGGGCGGCGCGGGCGGCGGCCTCGGTGGCCGTGGCCTCACTCAGCGCCTCCTCGGCGGCAGCCCGCTTCTTCGCGGCCGCGTCGGGATCGGGGACGACGGACAGCGCCGGCGGGCCGTCCGGGTCCGGGCGCGTCGGGGCGGGGGAGGCCGAGAACCCCAGTGCCTCGGGCAGCGCCACCGCCTCTCGGGCGGCGGACTCCCCCAGGCCCGTGCTGCTCAGGGCGGCCACCAGCAGCCCGCTGCGGAGGGCCACCGCACAGTCCGGGTCCAGCATGGCCGCCGTGAGGCTGGCCTCGACCTGGTCCGCCACCGCCGGGGTGACCCGGAGCCCGAACGACGTCGCCACGTGCCGCGCCCTGGTCGTCACCGCCGCGGTGAGCTGGCGCCGCTGCCGGGTCAGCTCGCGCAGCTCCTTGCCGTCCAGCGTGGCCGCCGCGTCACGCAACGCGGCGCCGACCGCCAGCACCTGGTCGACCTGGTCCGTCTCGTGCCGGACGAGGAGGTTGACCACCCAGGCCGCGACCGTGGGCTTGCGGAGAGCCTTGACGCGCTTCGCCAGGTCGGTGCCCCGCAGCTCCTTGGCCCGCGCGTCCCGTGCGGGGGTGAAGTCGCCGAGCGGGAGGCCGTAGAGCTCCTCGGCGATCGCGAGCAGGTCGGGCCCGCCCTCGCCCACGCCCTGCTTCCCGTTGCCCTTCATGGCCGACCCGCCGCGGTCCACTCACGATGCGTCGCGACCGTCCGCACCCAGAGGTCGTGCAGGGCGGCGTCGGAGATGCCGGCGAGGGACAGCCCGCAGCCGTCCGCGATGGCCGCGCGCCACTCGTCGTACGTCGTGAGCTCAGTGGAGGTCTGTTCCTGCGCGGTGACGCGGTGGAGCAGGCAGCCGCGCACGACGTCCACGCCGTACCAGTCGCGACGCTGCACGACCAGCACTTTGGCGAAGTGGCCCGGTGGCGTCGACAGAGTGGCATGGCTGGCCTCGACCTCACTCGAGGTCGGCCCGGAGCGGACGTCGATGCCGACGAACGAGCCGGAGGGGTCGGCGCGGAACGACCAGCCGCCGGGGGGTGGCAGCGTCTCGGTTGTCGGCCTCTCTCTGAAGTTGTCGGCCCTCGCGAGGGCTGACAACTTCAGGGATCCCCGGTCGACCGGGGATCCCTGAACGGGCTGACCCCCGCCCCCCGGCGAGGAGTCGGGGACCTCGAGCTCGTAGGCGAAGCCGCCCTGGGCGAACGGCCCGCCCACGAGGGCGACCGGCTCGACGAAGGCGTCCCCGAGACCGACGTCGACCCACCAGGAGCCGCCCGGGTTGGCGTCGGTCGGCAATCCCGAGGCGACGAGGACGAGGTGGTTGAGGGACCACGGCGCGCGCTCGTCCTCGCTGCTCCACACGTGACCCGCTCGCCGGGTGACCTGGAAGCCCAGCTCGAGCAGGACCTGCTCGAGCGCGCCGTTCTGGTGGAAGCAGTAGCCGGCCCGTCCGACCTCGGCGATCCGGGCCAACGAGTCGAGCGGCTCCACCGACGGCGGCCGGCCGAGCATGATCGAGAGGTTCTCGTAGGGGACCGCGTCCAGGTGGCGGACGTGGAGGTCCACCAGCGTCCCGAGAGTGGGCGCCGGGCGGTCGGCGTATCCCAACCGGGCGAGGTACGCCGCGACGAGCTCACTCCTCCTCATCGAGCCCCTTCTCGATCGCGTAGCGGGTCAGCTCCACGCGGTTGTGCATCTGCAGCTTGCGCAAGGTGTTCTGGACGTGGTTCTGCACCGTGCGGTGCGAGAGCACCAGCCGCTCGGCGATCTGCTTGTAGGACATCCCCTTCGCGACCATCTTGAGGATCTCGGTCTCGCGTTCGGTCAGCTGGGGGCTGCCGTCGTCGCGGGGGTCGGCCAGACGCCGGAACTCACCGAGCACCAGCCCGGCCAACCCCGGGGTGAACACGGTGTCGCCCGCCGCGACCCGGCGGACCGCGTCGACGAGCTCGGCGCTGCGCGCCGACTTGACGAGATAGCCGGTCGCCCCCGCTCGCACGGCGCCGAGCACGTCCTCCTGCTCACCCGACGCCGACAGCACGAGCACCCGGGCGGAGGGGTCCTGCTGCAGCACCTCGGCGGTGACCTGGACGCCGTTCGGTCCGGGGATGTGGAGGTCGAGGACGACGACCTGCGGTCTGGCGGCCGGGAAGCGCGCGAGCGCCTGGTCGCCGTCGGCCGCGACGGCCACCACGTCGAAGCCCGCGGCCACCAGGTCGCGCTCGACCGCGTCCCGCCACATCGGATGGTCGTCGACCACCATCACCCGCGTGCGCGCGGGCTCCACGTCCTCAGGCCCGAGATCCTCAGGGGTCGTCCCGCTCATGGACGGTGACCCTAGTCGGAACCGAGTCGGCGCGAGGTCTCGCCTCTGGCCCGCCCAGTCGGCGCCAACTCTCGAAGGAACCTCCCGCACGACGAGAACTCGCGCCCACTCGGAGGGACCATCGCGAGAGGTCGCGCCGAGTCGGCGGGGTCACGGCCTCAAGTAGCGGCCGCGGCGATGAACGAGAGGCTGGTCCTCCCCCAGGTGCACCTCGTCGATCCGGCAGGTGACGAGCAGCGACCAGCCCACCTCGGTCGTCTCCTCCAGACTGAGCCCGGCCCACGTCGAGGCGGCGTTCGGACGGGGACCCCACGATGTGGCCACGAACCCTGCCTGCTTGAACGGCCCGCCCGGCGCCGGAGCCTGACCGGCGAAGGCGTCGGCGAGCCCCCGCTGCTCCCACGTGAGCACGGACAGCACCGCTCGCCGTACGTCGGACAGCGCGGCGGCCAGGTCGCTGTCGGGGTCCACCAGCGCCAGCACCCTCGCCGGCTCCCCGAGGGCGACGAGCTGGGAGGTGATCGTCAGGCCGGCCGGTGCCGAGTCCGCCTCGGCTGTCCAGAGCGTGACGACACCCCCCAACCGCCCACGCAACCGACGCGCGGGATCCGGGTCCGGGTCGGCGAAGGGGTGCTCGCGGTGGATCGTCATCGACCCGAGCCTACGAGGGAGGTTTCCGCAGACTGCCGACGGCGTCGCGTCGCCTCGCCTAGTGTCGTGCGCGCATCCCCGCCCCGAGGAGAGACGTCCCCATGGCCGCACCCTGGTTGTCGACCGCCAAGTCGGCGTACGTCGGCCTGGCCCGGGGCACCGGACGGGTCCTGGACACCGCGTGGCCGGGCACCGCCGCCACGCCGCCACGCACGCATCGCACGCGGCACTGGCTCACCAGCCTCACCCAGGTGCACGACTCCCAGGCTCTGATGCGCCTCGACGTCCCCTGGTGGACCTATCGGGCGATCGACGTGGTCGACACCTGGTTGCAGGCGCGCCCACGGCCGGCCCGCGCGTTCGAGTACGGCTCCGGGGCGAGCACCGGTTGGCTGGCCCGCCGATGTGCCGCCGTCGACTCCGTGGAGCATCACGAGGGCTTCGCGGCCCAGATGGAGCCTGCCTTGTCGGAGTTCGCGCACGTCACGCTCCACGTGGTCCCGCCCGTCAGGTCCGACGCCCCCGAGGTGTCGTCCGAGAAGGAGGGCTGCTCAGGTCAGGACTTCGCCGACTACGTCGCCACCATCGACATCGTCGAGGGCGAGTTCGACCTCGTCGTCATCGACGGCCGCGCCCGCACCGCCTGCCTGGACCGGGCCACCCCTCGGCTGGCCCCTGGAGCGCTCGTCGTCTTCGACAACAGTCGACGACGGCGCTACCGCGAGGCGCTGGATCGGTCGCCGCTCCACGAGGTGCGGCTCGCGGGGCTCACTCCGACGCTGCCCTACCCGGAGCAGACGTCACTGCTCTATGACCTCAGTGCTCTCGGGGTCAACGCTTCGGGGTGAGGCTGACCCCCGGCGGACCGTCGCGCTGAGCACGACCCCGCCGACCACGGCGAGAGCGACGTCGGCCAAGGTGAGGAGGACCCGGGCCGCGAGAGCCACGGCCAGAGCCGGTCCGGCGCCGACCACGGGCGCGCAGACCGCCACCAGCACGGCCTCCCGCACCCCTGCTCCGGCCGGCGCGACGACGACCAGGAGTCCGGCGGACCAGGCCAGGGCCGAGGCGCCGATGGCGACGGCCGGCAACCAGGCTCCCGACCCGCCCGCTGCGCTCAGGAGCACCCAGAGCTGGCCCCCCCACAGGGCCCAGGTGAGCAGGCTCGCGAGGACCGCCCTCGACAGACGGGCGTCCGCGAGCCGGAGCCCGGCGCCCCACCGTGCTGACAGCGCGGACACCCGCTCCGCGAGGGTGGGGACGGTGCGCGGCAGGAGCAGCACCACGAGCACCGGCACGAGCACGAACCCCCAGCGCAGCCAGTCGGCACTCAGCGACGGCACCCAGGGCAGCGTGATCAGGGCGAGCAGCAGACCCGTGACGAGGAGCAGCCCGAGCATCACGAGGTTGGCCGCGACCACGGCGGACCGGCGACACCCCCACCGATGGGCGGCGGCCACCTGCGCGAGGATGGGCCAGAGGGCTCCCGGGAGGTACTTGCCCAGCTGCGTGACGAAGAACGTGCCGCCTCCGTCGGCGACCGGCACCTGGCGTCCGCCCAGCTCGCGGAGCACGCTGAGCCATACGGCACCGACGGCGATCGTGCCGAGCAGGGCGAGCCCGGCGGCCCCCACCATCGCAGGCCAGCCGATCGCGCGCAGGGTGCTGGCGATCACGGCACCGTTGCGGTCGACGAGGACGACCGCGGCGACGAGGACGACCGCGAGGGTGACCCACGACCACCACGGGGACCTGGCGCGCACCTGGCTCACCTGCTCACGCTCGCACGAGGCGCAGCGGCCCGTCGTCCTCCCGCCCCCGCGTCGCCGCGCCGAACCTGGCCTTCTTGGTGTGCTCGAGGTTGGCCTCGATCAGGATCCGGTTGGTGCGGATCAGGTCGGAGACCACTCCCAACATGGCGCTGAGGAAGGACACGATCAAGAGGACGGCCCCGAGGATCAGCGACTGCAGGTGGCCGCCGCCTTCGCCGACCGCCACCAGCACGGCGTACCTCAGGAACGGCAGCAGCCCCAGGAACGCGAAGACCGCGGCGCTGAGCCCGAAGATGACGTAGGGCTTGTACATGATGTAGGCCCGCACGATCGCGGCACCCGACTTGAAGACGTGCTGGCGGTTCGAGGAGAACAGGCGCGACTCACGCGTCTTCGGGTTCGTGACGACCGGCACGGTCTCGATCCGCAGCCGCTTGTTGCCGGCCTGGATGATCGACTCCATGCAGTAGCTGAAGCGGGTCACCATGTTGAGCCGGAACAGGCTCTCGCGCGAGTAGGCGCGGAACCCGCTGGCGGCGTCGGGGAGCTCGGTGCCCGCCGCGAGGTTGACGACCCGGCTGCCGACCTTCTGGAGGGCCACCTTGGCGGGTGAGAAGTGCTCGACCAGGTGCACCTGACGGTCGGCGATGACGATGTCGGCGCGTCCTTCGACGATCGGCCTCACGAGGTCGGCGATCCGCGACTGCGGGTACTGGTTGTCGCCGTCGGTGTTGACCACGATGTCGGCGCCGATCTCGAGGGCGTAGTTGACGCCGTCCTGGAAGGACCGCGCCAGGCCCTGGTTGCGGGCGTGCCGGACGAAGTGCGTCACGCCGTGTGCGCGCGCGACCTCGACGGTCCGATCGGTCGATCCGTCGTCGATGACGACGACGACGATCTCGTCGACTCCCTCGATCGACCGCGGGATCGAGTGGAGCACCAGGGGCAGGGTGTCCTCCTCGTTGAGGCAGGGCACCTGCACGACGAGCTTCATCCCGACCACCTTGTCGTCCGCCGGGCGCACCCAGGCCCACCCGTGGCAGGCCGGCCCGACTGTCGGGGAGTCTAGGCAGCGAGCGTTCGGGCCCGATGCGGAATGGCGAAACTGACGGGCGGCCGATTGTGGTGGTTCCGCAGCGTGCCTGCCCGGCGTCGCGCAGAATCGATGGAATGCGGACTCCCCACCGGGCCGAGGGGCCTCCGGCCACGCGGCGTGAATGGACCGTGGTCGCGCTGACCTTCCTGTCCGCCTTCGTCCTCTACGCCCTGACTGCGGCGCACTCGACGGTGAGCCTCGACGTCTACTCGGCCAACCGGGCGTCCTGGATCATCGCCACCACGGGCTCGCCCTGGACCGACGCCATCGCCCTCCCCGAGCTCGACCACCACCCCCTCCGCGAGGTGTGGCTGCGCGAGGCGCCCAACGGGCACGCGGTGATCGGGCGCTCGCCGGGCGTCGTCGCCGCCGGCCTTCCGGCGTACTGGATCGCCGCGCAGCTCGGGTTCACCGAGTTCTCGCTGCTTCCCGGCGCACTGACCGCGGCGGCCTTGATGACGGTGGCCCTCCTGTTCCTGTTCCTCGCGGTCCGCGAGCGGATCGGCCGGCGCGCAGCCCTCTGGGCGGCCCTGGCGTTCGGGTTCACCACGCCGGCCTGGACGGTGGCCGCCAACGGCATCTGGCCGCACACCGTCACCCTCGTCGGCATCACCGGCATGGCCTGGGCCGCCGCCACCCGGCGCTGGTGGCTGGTCGGGCTCTTCGGTGGCGTCACGCTCTGGGGTCGGCTGCACGCGGCCGTCATCGTGGCCATCGTGGGGCTCTTCCTGGGCTGGTGGCGTCGTCGGCCCGGCATCACCGTGCAGGTAGGGGCGCTCAGCGCGTTGTTCCTTGTCCTCGTCGGGGTCTGGAGCCGATGGATGTACGGCGCGTGGGACCCCACCGCGTCGTACGACACGACTGTGTTCTCCGACTACGCCGACGCCCACCGCCTGAGCGTGGTCAACCAGGCCGGCATGTGGATCGCGCCGGACCGCGGGATCCTGGTCTGGACGCCCGCACTGCTCCTGCTGCTGCCCGCCCTGTGCCGCAGCTGGCGGCGGCTGCCCGACTGGTCGTGGGCCCTCCTGGCCGGCGGCCTCGCCTACACGGTGCTCCAGGCCGTCCTCAACCGGTTCAGCGGCGGCGACACGTTCTACGGCTACCGGTTGGGTCTCGAGTTCCTGGCGTGCGCCGCTCCGGCCCTCGCGCTGTCGCTGCCGCGCACCAGCCGGTGGGAGCGCCTGCTCCTGGGCCCGGTCCTCGGACTGCAGGCGGCTGCGATGGCGGTGGGCGCCGTCACCGAGCGGCCCTTCACCCTGCTCGGTGACGTATGGACCGCCAACGCCTTCGTGGAGGCCCTGCGCGGCAACGTCGCAGGCCTCCTCCCGATCACCGCCCTGGCCGTCGTCGTGGGCACCTTCCTGGGGAGGCGATGGGCCGCTTCAGCGACCGAGGGGCCCGCCGGCGAGAGGGACGGTGAGCTCCCACTCGGTGCCGAAGTCGCCCGAGGAGACCGAGGCCCGGCCTCCCACGTCTCCCAGTCGCCCCTGGATGGACTCGACGACGCCGAGGCGGCCCTCGGCGGCGGCCTCGTGGAGGCGCCCGGGAGGGATGCCGGGCCCTTCGTCACGGACGGACACGACGACCTGGTCCGGGAGCGCCTCGAGGAGCACCCACGCGGGGGCGCTGCGGCCGACGTGCAGGACCACGTTGTCGAGGCACGCCCCGACGGCGGCCACGAGCTCGTCGACGACCGCGGCCGGTAGGAGCACGGGCTCCCCGGGGAGTGCGACCGTGACGTTGCCGTGCTCCTCGAGGCGCGCGAGCTCGACCGCGAGGTCGACCGTGCCGCTGAGCTGGGGCGCGACGACCGAGTCCTGTGCCCTGATCAGCGCGCGGAGGCGGGTTTCCTGCTCGCCCGCCAGCCTGCCGAGCTCAGCCGCCTCGCCCCCGAGCTCGGTGCCGCGGCGCTGCACCAGCGCCAGCACCTGCAGGACGCCGTCGTGCACCGTCCGTGCCAAGCGGGCGCGCTCGGCCTCACGAGCGGTCTCCCGCTCGGCCCGGGCCAACGCGATCGCGGACCGCTGGAGGGAGTCGGCGACGTAGCCCACGATCGGTCCGCCGATCATCAGCAGGAACACGTTGCCGTAGTTGGCCTGGGTGAGGTGGTCGCGGACGATCACGTCGCCGACGCACAGGGTCGCGGCCGCCACCAGCCCACCGGCCATCCGCCACTGGAGGGCCCACGCGAACATCGCCCCCATCACCCAGAACCCGGCAAGGGTCGCGTTGAAGTCGGGGCCCTTGAGCCACGGGGTGACGGCGAGACCCGCGACCGCGACGGCCAGGTCTGCCACGAGGAGCGCGGGCGTCCGGCGGGCCGGGGAGGCATAGGCCCACACGGCGAAGAGGGTCCACGCGGCCAGCGCGATCACGGCCACCATGGCCCAGGTCCGGTGCTCGAAGTTGTCGCGTCGGTAGACGTTCAGGGCGACCGCGTTGGCCAACAGCACCAGGCGCAGCACCGCGAGGGCACGGAACAGCCGGTCGCGGACCGCGCGCGCCGCCGGGTCGTCGTACGCCGTGAAGAGGCGCCGCCGCGGATCGCTCAGGACGCCTTCTTCTGCGAGGACTTCTCGGCGGCCTCCGCGGCCCTCGCAGCGGCGGCTGTCTCCCGCTCCGCCCGCTTGACGTCCTCGCGCGCCTTCGCGGCCAACTCCTTGGCCTGACTGGCGTACAGGTCGACGTACTCCTGGCCCGAGAGCTTCATGATCGCGTACATGATCTCGTCGGTGATCGACCGGAGGATGAAGCGGTCGTTCTCCATGCCCTCGTAGCGACTGAAGTCGAGCGGCTCGCCGAATCTGACGACGGGGCGCGTGAACCGGCCGAAGCGCTTGCCCGGCGGAGCGACCACGTCGGTGCCCAGGACGGCGACGGGGATGACCGGCACCCGGTTCTCCAGGGCGAGGCGGGCCACCCCGGTCTTGCCGCGGTAGAGGCGGCCGTCGTGAGAGCGGGTGCCCTCGGGGTAGATCCCGAACAGCTCGCCCTCGTCGAGGATCTTGCGCGCCGACGAGAGGGCACCTTCAGCCGTCGACCCGGAGGTGCGGTCGATGGGCACCTGGCCGGCACCCTTGAAGAAACGGCGCTGGAACCAGCCCTTCAGACCGGGGCTGGTGAAGTACTCGGCCTTCGCCACGAAGGTCACCCGTCGGGGCAGCGTGAGTGGCATGAACAGCCAGTCCGCGTAGGACAGGTGGTTGCTGGCGAGGATGGCGGGACCTTCGTCGGGCACGTGCTCGGCACCCTCGACGACCGGGCGGAAGATGATGCGGAGGAACGGCCCGACGGCGATCCACTTGAGGAACCAGTAGAACAACGACCCTCCTGGTGACCGACCCGACGGCCGCCAGCCTAGCCCCACCACCGAGCGAGGGTGGTGCACAATGCCGCCCATGAGTTCCGCCACGCCGGCCGCGTCCGAGGCCGCCCAGACCCTCTCCGTCGCCGCCCGGCCCGAGATGACCGGAGGACGCCGGATCGGCGTCCTCCTCAGCCACGGCTTCACCGGGTCGCCGTACTCGATCCGCCCTTGGGGGGAGTACCTCGGCGAGCGGGGGTACGGCGTCGAGGTGCCGCGACTGCCGGGCCACGCGACGACCTGGAAGGAGATGAACACGACCCGCTGGGCCGACTGGTACGGCGAGATCGTGCGCACCTTCGACCGACTGCGCGCCGCCTCGGACGCCGTGGTGGTCGGCGGCCTGTCGATGGGCGGTGCGCTCGCCCTGCGTCTCGCGGCCGACCGCAACGACCAGCTCAGCGGAGTGGTCGTGGTGAACCCGGCGGTGGCGACCGGCCGCAAGGACGTGCTGGCGCTCCCCGTGCTCAAGCACGTGGTCCCGGCGTTCCCGGCCATCGCCAACGACATCAAGAAGCCGGGCATGGACGAGCGGGCCTATCCCAAGACGCCGCTCAAGGCCGCCCACTCCATGATGCAGAACTGGAAACCCCTGATCGCCGACCTGCCCCGCATCACCGTGCCTCTGCTCTACTTCCGATCCACCGAGGACCACGTCGTGGACGAGCTGTCTCAGCCCCTCATCACCCGGGGGGTGTCCAGTCGGGACGTGACCGTGCGACCGCTCGAGAACAGCTACCACGTCGCCACCCTCGACCACGATGCCGAGCAGATCTTCGAGGAGTCGGCCCAGTTCATCGCGCGCGTCACGGCGGCGGGCTGAGCCGCCCGCCGCCGGGAACGACGAGCACACACCGCGAGCCGACGTACCGTAGGACCGTGAGCCGGCCCGAGGACGACGCCGCCTGGCAGGACATCGTCGCCAACTACGGCGACCGGCCGGTCCTCGACCCGTCCGAGCCGGCCGAGCCTGCTCCCGACGCCGGTCTGCGCTCGCTCTTCAGCGGCCTGGAGCAGAGCGACGCGGGCGACCCTTCGCCGTCCGAGGAGTTCGTCCCCCCGCCGCCGCCTCCGCTCCCCCGGTTGCCGGCCGATCGGCTCGCCGCCTGGGCCGGCGTCCTCGTCTCACCCTGCCTCCTCCTGGTGTTGACCGTGTTGCGTGTCGACCTGCCGGTGATCGTGTCCTGGCTGCTGGTCGCCTCGTTCCTCGGCGGCTTCGGCTATCTCGTCGCGACCATGCCCCGCGGGCCTCGCGACCCCTTCGACGACGGCGCCCGGCTGTAGCTCCCACCCTGCTGGTCTCCTGTTCGCTGGTCGAGCCCTTCGAGACGCTCGCTCCTCAGGAGCCAACGGGCGAGCCCGTGTCGAGACCACGGCACGCTTCCGGGGGTCTCGACACCGCTCGTGCCTCGCGGCCTCGGGCAGCGATGGCTCGGCAACCCCCGTCTCGAGAGAGGACCTGCTCGACGAGCGGAGGTCGATCGCGCTAGACCACCCGCCAGGATTGGCCATTTCGCCACGAGCGCCGAGGGCGCGCTCCTACGCTGCCCAAGCACCACCAGGCGAACCGGGCTGGTGGCGCTTCCCTGGGGTCCACCGATCATCACGAGGTTTCGCGCATGGCCTGGAACCACCGCCGCAAGGACCAGCGCGGCGCCTCAGCCGTCGAGTTCGCGCTGGTCGCGCCCGTTCTGTTCATCATGGTGTTCGGCATCATCGAGATGGCCCTCGTGATGCGCGATCACGTCGCGCTCACCTCCCTCGTGCGCACCGGTGGCCGCACCGCGTCCGCCAACGTCCAGATGGGGCCGGCAGGTCTCGATGAGGGCGGCGACTGCACGTCACCGTGCACCCCGGCCAACGCGCCGATGCTGGCCCAGCTCGCCGCCAATGCCATCCAGCGAGCCGGCACCGCGCTCCCCCCGGACTCGATCAAGGAGCTCTGGATCTACAAGGCCAACAACAAGGGCTATCCCGGCGCCGCCAACAGCACCTCGATGGTCTGCAACACCAACTGCGTGAAGTACGCCTGGCAGCCCGCGAAGGACCAGTTCCGCTACCTGACGGGCACCTGGCTGTCCTCCAGCATCAATGCCTGCGCGAACAACAACCCTGACGCGGTCGGCGTCTACATGCGCGCGGACCACGGGTTCATCACCGGTTTGTTCGGCTCGAAGGTGAGTCTCGAGGACCACGCCGTCTTCGCGGTGGAGCCGATGCCGACTCTCACCTGTGCTGCTGGCCAGCACCCATGATCGGAGCGCCGATGTTGCGTCGTGCCGTGTCTGGGCGAGTTGCTCGCTCGCTTCGCCGCCGTGCTGTTGCGCGAACCCGAGAGGGAGGTGCGGTCGCCGTCATCGTCGCCCTCGTCTCGTCGGTGTTGTTCTTCGCTCTCGCGGCTATCGGCGTCGACGCTGCCCGCTGGGCGGTCGAGGTCGAGACGATCCAGAAGACCGCTGACGCAGCTGCGCTGGCTGGTGTCACCTTCGTCCCCTACGACATGACGAGCGCGGAAGCCACCGCGCTCGCGGTGGCGGCCAAGAACGGCTACAAGCCCGACACCCGGACCAAGATCACCATCTCCCAAGGCAGCAAGCCCAGCCAGCTCAGGGTGACCATCAGTTCGCTCGTGGACAACCAGTTCGGGCGCACGTTCGGCGTCGGCGACGCGTGGATCACCCGCACCGCTGTGGCCGACTACACCGGGCCAGCACCCATGGGTAGCCCGTGCAACACCTTCGGCAACGAGCCGCCCAGCCAGCCCGGAGCGGCTCAGCCGACGGGCTCCGCGCTGCCCGCGTCGCCGTTCCCCAACTGCAACTGGACCGCCACCAAGCAGCCCCAGTTCTGGGGAGCCTTGAACGGTCCGGACACCGGGAAGGTGCAGGGCGACCGCTACATGAGCCGCCGCTGCTCCGGGTCGCCCATGGAGTACGCATGCACCGGGGCGAGCGCGAACGGGAACTCCGAGTACAACCCGCTGGGCTACTTCTACGCGATCCACATCGAGCCCGCGGCGGTCGGCACGCCCATCGAGATCCAGATCTACGACCCCGCCTACGTCGCGATCGACGCCTCTGCGGACACGGCCGCGTGCAGCCTGTCGTTCACCTCGGACAGCGTCAACGAGTACACGACGACCGATGGCAGGAAGCGCTACTCCAGCGCCGAGTACTGCACGGGCGACTTCCAACAGACCAGCGGGGGCAACCCCGGCCCGGTGACGAGCTTCGCCCTCCGCGAGCAGACGGACACCAACGACCCGATGAAGGCCGCACTGCTGAATCCCAGTCAGTGCATCAAGCAGTTCGACCAGACGGCGAAGTCCTCCAGCAACCTCACCACGGCGCTGAGGCGCTACACCTCCGGGACCACGAAGAACCCGGACTACAACCGGCAGCTCTCCCAGGTCTTCCACCAGTGGGTTCCCCTGTGCACCTTCACACCAACCCGCAAGGGGGACTACTACCTGCAGTTCCGGACGAACGTGCCCCTCGGTGGCACGGCCGTCCCCAGCTCCAGTGAGACCGGCAAGACCTTCCCGTCGATCATCTACACGGGCAACACGGCCGTCGGCGCAGCGACGGGCAGCCTGACGTCGGGCGTCGGGCTCAATGCCTTCGCCGTGCGGGCTGTCCCGCAACCACTGACCAACGACGCCATCCGCAAGCAGATCTCGGTGTCGGGGTTCGAGCGGATGCCGATCTTCCAGAACGCGACAGGCTCGACGGCCACCTTCAACCTCATCCGTGTCCTCCCCAACGCACGGGGGCAGTACATCGCCTTCGACTTCTTCGACGCAGCAGACGCCTCCGGCTCGGGCACGGTGAAGGTCACCGCGCCCAGCGATGCCACCGGCTCCGTCAAGAGCGGGTCCGGAGTCCCGAACTGCAAGAGTGCGGTGAACACCGGCACCCTCATCAACCTGACCGGCTGCCGGACGACTGTGAGCAGCTCCCAGAACAACGGCCAGGTGCAACACATGGTGGTGCCGATCCCCAACGACTACAACTGCGACTACACCTCGCTCGGCGGATGCTGGTTCCAGGTGGAGATCAGCTTCGGATCCAGCACGGTCACCGACTTCACGACCTGGGACGCCAACGTCAAGGGCGATCCCGTCAGATTGGTCGAATAGCGCGGCGTCAGCCGTCGCCCGGCCAGTCCTCGTCGCCGTCGGACAAGTCGATGTGCTCGACCCCGCGCGAGGCGCCATCCGACGTGGCGGGTGGCACAGCCGTGGCCAGCAGCGCTGCGGCGGCGTGGGCGAGAGAGGCCGCGGCCACGGTCAGGTGCTCGCGCACCTCAGGCGAGGCTGACCGCAGGACGTGCACCGTGCGGCAGATCGGGCAGTAGCGACACTCGGTGTCACCGGTCGCCACGTGCGCGGAGATCTCGTCCGCGACCTCCGACGCGCGTCCGGCCAGGTCGCCCCAGGCGTCGCCGAGGCCGGAGGTCGAGGCCTGTGCGTGGTCGCGGGTCCAGTCCGCCAGCGCACCCAGGAGCTTCGCGGCCTCCTCCGCAGCGGTGCCCACCGGCTCTTCGTCGCCCGCCTGCCCGTCGGCCGGCTCACGAGGCTCATCGTTCACGCGGGTCCGGTCCTCTCGCTCTCGTCGGTCGTGAACAGCACCTGCAGCTCGCCCTCCTCCACCCTGGCACCGGACACCCGGTGCCGGGAGAGGCCTGCTGGCACGGTGAGGAGTCGACGGTACGACCCCACGGTCACCACCAGCTCATCGCCGTTGCGGGCGAGGTCGACGTCGGTGCGGGTCACCAGGGGCAGCGCCAGGTGCAGCACCGTGCCCCGAGGCCCCGAGGTGAGACGCAGCGGTCCCTGCCCGGAGGGCATCGCGAACGGGTCGTCGTCGCCGTACGCACCCTGGGCCACCTCGGCGAGCAGCGTAGGCCCGACCGGCTCCCCGGATCCGTACGGCACCTGCCAGAGGGGCAGGCCGGCGAAGGAGGCCGCCGCGTCGGCCAGGACCTCGGCCTGGGCGCGCACCCAGCCCTCCCGCCACTCGTCGGCATCGGCATCGGGGAAGACGCGGTTGGCGACCACCCCGTCCACGCGGTAGCCGAAGAGGGACAGGGTCGTGTACGAACGCCGTGCCTCGGCCAGCACCAGCGACTCGGGCGTCAGCACCAGTCGGACCGAGGTCTCGGGCGAGGTCAGCAACGCCCGCACCTCGTCGAGCTCGGCGTGCAGCCGCTCCAGCGCGTCGAACACCGAGTCTCCGGGCATGGGGACGCCGGCAGCCCGGCTGAGCACGGGGCGCAGTGCCTTGACCACGCGGCGTTCGACGGGGAAGACGCGCTGCATGTACCACCCGAGGGCCTCGGGCAGTGCGAGCAGACGGAGCGTCTCGGCCGTCGGGGCGCAGTCGACCACGACCACGTCCCAGCGCCGGGATGCGGCGTGCAGGCGCAGCTCGAGCAGGGCCAGCACCTCCTCGGCACCAGGGAGAACGGTGAGCTCCTCGGCGGCGACCGGGTCCACGCCGGCGACGTCGAGGACGCTGAGCAGGTAGCGCTGGATCTCGGCCCAGGACTGCTCGAACCGGTGCTGGGCGTCGACCTGCTGGACCCACAGGCCACGGGCCACCCGGGTCGGCTCGCGCAGGGTGGCCGATGACGCACGCAGGCCTCGGGGCACGTCGAGCGCGTCAGCGAGCGAGTGGGCCGCATCGGTGGACAGCACGAGCGTGCGCCGGCCCGACCGAGCCGAGAGTGCCGCGGTCCCCGCAGCCAGCGTCGTCTTGCCGACGCCACCCTTGCCGGTGAACAGGAGGATCCGCACGGACGGGTGTCGGGGCTCAGTCGAGTGACTCGACGCGCTGCCGGAGGCCCCGCAAGGCGGCGTCGATGAGGATCTTCTCGCCCTTGCGTTTGATCATGCCGATCAGTGGGATCGACACGTCGAGGGCCAGGCTGTAGGTCACCTCGGTGGTCCCGTCCCCTCGGTCGCGCAGGAGGTACTCGCCGTCGAGCGCAGTCAGCATCTTGCCCTGCACCAAGGTCCAGGAGACGTCGTCGTCGCCGTTCCAGACGTAGGCGAGGGTGTACTCGTCCTTGATCGGCGGGACGTCGAGGACGAAGAACACCTGCTCGGCCCGGCCGTCGGCCAACTCCGAGACCACCTCCGCGATCGTGACCCCCTTGGCCCAATGGGGATAGGCCGGGAAGTCCGCGATCACGGCCATCACCGCGCTGGGCGGGGCCTCGATCACGATCGAGGAGGAGGTCTGCTCGGGCATGTCGGACATCTTCCCAATGCGGCTTCGAGACGGCCCGTGGAGCCTAGCCGATGGCGGTCGAGGACCCCCGCGATAGCCTCGCGCTTGCCGACCCACTCCCCTCTCCAGGATGCCCGTGCGCGAGTTCACCGCCCCGCTGTCCGTCGAGCTCCCGGCGACGGGCAATCTCACCGACGACGTGGTGCGCAACGCGGCGCAGGCTCCTGAACGCGTCGCCTTCAGCAGGCGGGATGCCGGACAGGACGACTGGGTGGACGTCACCGCCGCCCGGTTCCACGAGCAGGTGTGCGCGGTCGCCAAGGGGCTGATCGCGACAGGGATCGAACCGGGAGACCGGGTCGCCCTGGTCGCGCGCACCCGCTACGAATGGACCCTGCTCGACTACGCGATCTGGTTCGCCGGTGCGGTCGGCGTCCCCATCTACGAGACGTCGTCAGCCGAGCAGATCTCCTGGATCCTCAGGGACTCGGGGGCCAGCGCCGTCGTGGTCGAGGGATCGGTCCACCTGACGCGGCTCGCCGAGGTGAGGGCCGACCTCGTGGAGCTGCGCCACGTCTGGTCCCTCGACGACAACGCGATCGACGTCCTGACCCGGCTGGGGGCCGACATCGCCGACGAGGTGCTCGAAGCCCGTCGCACCCGGACCACACCCCTGGACCTCGCCACGATCATCTACACCTCGGGGACGACAGGGCGGCCGAAGGGTTGCATGCTCACACACGGCAACTTCCAGGCAGAGCTCGGCGTGGCCCTGCACGAGCTCCAGCCCCTGTTCGAGCCGAAGGACTCGGCCACGCTCCTGTTCCTCCCGCTGGCCCACGTGTTCGCTCGGGTCGTCCAGATCGGTGCCGTGCAGGCGGGCGTGCGGCTCGGCCACTCGAGCGACATCAAGGACCTCACCCAGGATCTCGCCGGTTTCCGGCCCAGCTTCGTCCTCGCGGTGCCGAGGGTCTTCGAGAAGGTCTTCACCGCCGCCTCCCAGCAAGCGACGGTCAACGGTCGCGGGGCTGTCTTCGAGCGCGCAGCGGACATCGCCGTCGCCTGGTCGCGCGGCCTCGACCAGGGCCGGCGCTCCCCCGTCGTGCGCGCCCAGCACGCGCTCTTCTCGCGGCTGGTCTATGGTCGCCTCCGCGCGGCCCTCGGTGGACGGTGCGAGTACGCCATCTCGGGGGGCGCACCGCTCGGTGAGCGGCTCGCGCACTTCTACCGGGGAATCGGCCTCACCGTGCTGGAGGGCTACGGCCTCACCGAGACCACGGCGGCCCTGACGGTCAACACCCCCGATGCCCTGAGGATCGGGACGGTCGGCCGGCCGCTGCCCGGCACCTCGGTCCAGGTCGCCGTCGACGGCGAACTCCTCTTCCGGGGAGGCCAGGTCTTCGCAGGCTACTGGGGTGACGAGGAGGCGACGCGGTCGGTGCTCGAGCCCGATGGGTGGCTGCACACCGGAGACATCGGTGAGATCGACGACGAGGGATTCGTCCGGATCACCGGTCGCAAGAAGGAGATCATCGTCACGGCCGGCGGCAAGAACGTCGCACCGGCGCTCCTCGAGGACAGGCTGCGCGCACACCCCCTCGTCGGCCAGTGCCTCGTGGTCGGTGACGGCCGGCCGTTCATCGGGGCCCTGGTGACGCTCGATCCCGAGATGGCTGCCGTGTGGGCGGAGAGCCGGGGACTGCCCACGAGCCTGGCTTCCCTGGCCGATCACCCGGACGTGCATGCCGAGATCGACCGCGCCGTCGAAGAGGCGAACAAGGCAGTCTCGAAGGCCGAGTCGATCCGCAAGTACGTCGTCCTCCCGGTCGAGTGGACCGAGGAGACCGGCGAGCTCACGCCCAGTCTCAAGCTGCGGCGCGACAGCGTGCTGCGCAAGCATCGCGACGACGTCGCCGGCCTCTACGTCCCCTGACCGGAGCCGCTCGGCGGTCTCGTGACGGTCGCTGCGCGACCTCCTCCACCAGCAACCTCCGCTGGTCGAGGAGGCGCCGAGGGACGAGGCGCCGACACGTTGCCAGCGGGACCCACGGACCATCTCGCAACCTCCTCGACCAGGGGAGACGCGGATTTTGCGAAAAGGCTCCGCGCCGGTCTGGACGTCCATACGATTCGAGACGCGAGCCAGCCAGCTCGCACCCCCCGTCTCAGACACGAGTGAAGGACCAGCCGAGGGGTGCCCACCGCGGGCCCCCGAGATGCCCGACGGGCGCACGGTCATCCACTCGGCAATACCGCTACCGGGAAGCCGGTGCGGGCAACCGAAAGGGTCACGCCGATGGATCGCCGCCGGATCCTGCTCATCGTCGCCGCGGTGGTGGCCGCGATGGGCACCATGCTCGTCTTCCTCTATGTCCGCAGCGCGGACGCCCGCGCCCAGGACAGCGTCGAGGCCGTCCAGGTCCTCACGATCGGCCAGCCCATCTCGGCCGGCGAGAAGTACGACGACGCGCTGGCCGCCGGGAAGATCGTCCCCAAGGGTGTCTCCCGGGACAACCTGCTCGCGAACGTGCAGACCAACCCCGATGCGCTGAAGGGCACCGTCGCCCTGCAGAACATGGTGCCCGGCGAGCAGGTGGTGGCCGACAAGTTCGGCGCTAACGCGGCCGACGCCGCATCGCCCCTCGGCATCCCTGAGGGCAAGATGGCCATCTCGGTCAACCTGACCGACCCGGACCGCGTCGCCGGCTTCGTCAACCCGGGCTCCCAGGTCTCGATCTTCGTCACCGACACGAGCGGCGAGATCCACAGCGAGGAGGGTGGCGCGGAAGACCCGACGAGCGCAGTCCGCACCCAGCTCCTGCTCGACCGGGTGACGGTCCTCGGCGTCGGCAGTACGACGCCGGTGACCACCACGACGACGGCCGAGGACGGCACCCAGCAGACAGAGCAGCTCCCGCGCACGCTCCTCACCCTGGCCGTCTCCCAGGAGGAGGCCCAGAAGATCATCCTGGCCTCCAAGACCCTCGACGTGACGTTCGCCCTGCTCACCAAGGACAGCGCGGTCGGAGACGGCCCCCCCACCAGCAGCGGCGACCTGCTCCCGTGAGCACGGGTCGCGAGGAAAGGTAACCCGATGCCCCTCATCGTCGACCCGGACAGTGGGACGGCCCGCAGGATCCTGGGCACCCTGCCGCCTGGCTGCCAGTCGGTGGACTCCCCCGACCGGCTCACCTCCTGGCTCTCGCAGCACCCGGACGAGTACGTCGTGGTCATGGGCCCCAACGTGCCGTTCGAGGAGAGCCTCGCGGTCTGTGAGAGCCTGCGGGTCTCCCGGCCGACGACGGGTGTGGTCGTGGTCCGGCCGACGCTGGACACCCAGGCCCTCGCCCGGGCGATGCAGGCGGGAGCCCGCGAGGTCGTGGCGGACGGCGACGGCGACAGCGTCGCCGGTGCGGTGACCCGAGCCCACCAGTTCTCGATCGCCCTGCGCGGACCGGCCGCGGCCGAGCACCACGGGTCGGTCATCTCGGTGTTCTCACCCAAGGGCGGCGTGGGCAAGACGACCATCGCGGTCAACCTCGCACTGGCCCTCACCGACAAGGGTCGCCGCAAGGTCTGCCTCGTGGACTGCGACCTCGCCTTCGGCGACGTGGCGATCACCCTGCAACTGTTCCCGACCCACACCATCGAGCACGCGATCGGGTCTGAGGACAACGTCGACGCGGCCCTGCTCGAGTCGCTGATGGCGCGCTACGAGGACTCGCTCAAGCTGCTGCCGGCGCCGAGCCACCCCGACGTGCGGGACCGGATCAGCCCGGCCCTGCTCACCCAGACCTTCCGGACGCTGCGGTCGATGTTCGACTACATCGTCGTGGACACCGCCCCGTCCTTCGACGAGCAGATGTTGACCGTGCTCGAGCACACCGACGAGTGCGTGATCGTCGCGACCCTCGACGTCCCGACGCTGAAGAACGTCAAGGTGGCGCTGGACACCTTGGAGATGCTCGACATCGGGCGCGGGCACCGGCACCTCGTGCTCAACCGGGCCGACGACGCGGTCGGGATCGACGCCGACAAGGTCGAGGCGATCCTCGGCATGGAGATCTCCTCCAAGATCACCACGTCGCTCGACATCGCCGCGTCCACCAATGCGGGCGTGCCCATCCTCACGTCGGCCCCCAACCACCCGTCCAGCGTCGCGATCCGCAACCTGGCGGCCGGCTTCTCCGGTGACCCCGTCATCTCGACGGATCCCGGACGCCACGCGGATGCCGAGAACGACCGGTTCTCCCGCCTCTTCCGGATCAGGAGGTAGCTGCCCATGAGCAGCCTCGCAGAACGACTCGCCGCGGCGCGCCGCCAAGCCGAGCAGGCGTCGGGACCGACCGACAACGCCACGCCTGGCCAGCAACCCGGCAGCACCGGAGAAGCGGCACCGCCGCCCAGCGACCAGGGGGCCGGGTCTTCGACCGGCTCCGCGAGCTCGACGAGCAGCAACGGCGCCGGGGGGTCCGGCTTCCCGTCGTACAGCGGCTCCAACGGCGCGACCGGGTCCGGCAACGGCTCCGGCTCCTACGGCGGCGGCCAGGGGCACACCGAGACGTCCCACTCGCGCCGGCACACCCAGCAGCGCAGTGTCGAGCCGGTGTCCCGGCGTCGCAGCGCGGCGGGCGAGCAGGAGCGGATCGAGGAGCTCAAGGGCCACGTGCACACCGAGCTCGTGAAGCAGCTCGGTCCGCACCTGTACGCGGCCGACGTCGAGCAGTCCGAGCTCGAGGGCCGGGTCCGGAGCGTGCTGAGCGAGGTCCTCTCCAAGCAGGAGCGACCGATCAGCAACGCCGACCGCCAGCGGATCACTCAGGAGATCAGCGACGACATCCTCGGCTACGGACCGATCGAGCCGTTCCTGCGCGACCCGGACGTCACCGAGGTCATGGTCAACGGCTTCGACTCCATCTACCTGGAGAAGAGCGGTCGGCTCACCCCCGTGAAGGCGCAGTTCGCCGACGAGGCACACCTGCGCCGCACGATCGACAAGATCGTGTCCAGGATCGGCCGCCGCGTCGACGAGTCCAGCCCGATGGTCGACGCCCGCCTCCCCGACGGCAGCCGCGTCAACGCCGTCATCCCGCCGCTGGCCGTCGACGGGTCCGCTCTCACGATCCGCAAGTTCGCCGCCGACCCGCTGACCGTCCGCAACCTGATCGACTTCGGCAGCCTCTCGGAGAAGACGGCCTCGTTCCTGGACGCCTGCGTCCGTGGGCGCCTCAACATCATCGTGTCTGGGAGCACCGGCGCCGGGAAGACGACGACCCTCAACGTGCTGTCGTCGTTCATCCCCGGCGACGAGCGGATCGTCACCATCGAGGACGCGGCGGAGCTCCAGCTCAAGCAGGACCACGTCGTCCGGCTCGAGTCCCGGCCCAGCAACATCGAGGGCAAGGGCGCGGTCAGCATCCGCGACCTGGTGAAGAACAGCCTGCGCATGCGCCCCGACCGCATCATCGTCGGTGAGGTCCGCGACGCTTCCGCGCTGGACATGCTGCAGGCCATGAACACCGGCCACGACGGCTCCATCTGCACGCTGCACTCCAACGGCCCCCGCGACACCCTCGCGCGCATGGAGACCATGGTGTTGATGGCCGGCATGGACCTGCCGGTGCGAGCGATCCGGGAGCAGGTGGCCTCCGCGGTCGACCTGATCGTGCACCAGACTCGCTTCAAGGACGGGTCCCGGCGGATCACGCACGTCACCGAGGTGGAGTCGATGGAGGGTGACGTGATCACCCTCCAGGACATCTTCGTCTACGACCACACCGCCGGGTTCGACCACGAGGGACGCGCTCTGGGCGGCATGGTGCCGACCGGTCTTCGCCCCAAGTTCCTGGAGAAGATGGCGCACTCCAACGTCACTGTCGACCCGCTGATCTTCTCGCGAGGGATGCGATGAGCAGCGCCCTCGTCGCCCAGGTGGCCCTGGCGGACCTGCCGCCGTGGGTGGCCATCGTCGGCCCCGTGGCCTTGGGAGTAGGCCTGCTCGGGCTCCTCCTCCTCGCCCTCCCGCGGCCCCGCGAGCTCACCGCCGAGGAGCGGGTCACCCGCTACACCAAGGGCGAGATGGGCCTGCCCGTCCAGCACGAGGACCAGTTCGCCTCCGCGAAGGAGGCCGCCGCCAGCCTGCTCAAGCGCAACCGCGGCCTGGAGGCCCGGATCGCGGCCCGACTGGAGGCTGCCGGGAGCCAGCTCAACTCGTCCGAGTGGCTGCTCCTGCACACCGGCATCTGTCTGGTCGCAGGCTTCGTCGGCACCCTGGTCGGGTCGGGCAGCCTGCTCGTCGGCATGCTGTTCCTCGCGGGCGGCGCGATCCTCCCGTGGCTCTACCTGGGTCGCCGCAAGCGGCGCCGCCGCAAGGCCTTCGACGGCGCGCTGCCCGACACCCTGCAGCTGATGTCGGGGTCGCTGTCGGCCGGCCTCTCGCTGCCCCAGGCGATCGACACGATCGTCCGTGAGGGTGTGGAGCCGATCGCCTCGGAGTTCCGCAGGGTGCTCGCGGAGGCCCGGCTGGGTGTCGACCTGGAACCCGCGATGAGCGGGGTGGCGGCCCGCTTCGACAGCAAGGACTTCGAGTGGGTCGTGATGGCCATCGGGATCCAGCGCAAGGTCGGCGGCAACTTGGCCGAGCTGCTCGACACCGTCGCCGGCACGATCCGCGAGCGCGAGTACATGCGCCGCCAGGTCAACGCGCTAGCCGCGGAAGGCAAGCTCTCGGCGATCATCCTCGGCGGCCTGCCACCGCTGTTCCTCGGCTACCTGATGTTGACCAAGGGTGAGTACGTCAGCGTGATGTTCACCCGCCCGCTCGGCTGGCTGATGCTCGGCGGCGGCGCACTGATCCTGGGCGTCGGCATCTTCTGGATGTCGCGCATCATCAAGGTGGAGGTCTAGCCGTGACGATGCTGTTCGTGATGGGCACGGTGCTCGTCTTCGTCGCGATCGGTCTGGCGAGCTCCGCGCTCCGTGGCGCGGCGCAGGCGACCGGCGTCGCACGCTCGATCGAGCTGATCGAGGCGATGACCAACGCTCCCAAGGAGCTCACCGCCGAGCTCGACAAGCCGTTCAGCGAGCGCGTGCTCGCGCCGCTGCAGAACCGGTTCGTCGGCCTCGGCCGACGGCTGTCCGGCGCCGACAGCAGCCAGCGGATCCGACACAAGCTCGACCTCGCCGGCAACCCGCCCGGGTGGACCGTCGACCGGGTGATGAGCGGCAAGGTCCTCGGCGCGATCGGCGGCTTCGCGGCCGGCCTGCTCTTCTCCTTCATGCTCGGGTCGATGACGACCCGCCTCGTGGTCATCGTCGGGGCCACCATCGCGGGCTTCTTCTCACCGACGATGTGGCTCTACCAGCGCGGCTACGAACGGTCCAAGCAGCTGCAGCGCGACCTCCCCGACGCCATCGACCTGCTCACCATCTCGGTCGAGTCCGGACTCGGGTTCGACGCCGCCGTGCAGCAGGTCGCACACAACACCGAAGGGCCGATCGCCGAGGAGTTCTCCCGCGTGCTGCGCGAGATGCAGATCGGCTCCTCACGCGGAGAGTCGCTGCGCGCGCTCTCCGACCGCACCAACGTCAACGAGCTCAAGTCCTTCGTCAGCGCCATGGTGCAGGCCGACGCGTTCGGCATCCCGATCGCCCAGGTGCTCCGCGTCCAGTCACACGAGATGCGGGTGAAGCGCCGTCAGCGCGCGGAGGAGAAGGCCCAGCAGGTGCCGGTCAAGATGACGATCCCGCTGATCTTCTGCATCCTGCCGTGCCTCTTCATCGCCGTGATGGGTCCCGCCGCGATCCACATCATGGACAGCTTCGCGGGGCTGTGAGCCCGACCTCGAGATGAACCGCTCGACCCGGCAGTACGCCTTCCTGGCCGCGACGACGCGTGCCTCGGCGTTCGTGGCCCTCTTCGTCGCGGCCGTCTTGGCGACCGAGGACTCAGGGGTCCTCGCGGTGCTGGCGATCGGGGCGATCTGGCTCTGTGCCAGCGCGACGGACCGACTGCGCGTGGCGCCACGCCTCGCGATCGGCGCGGAGGCCGCCCTGGTGGGCGCCGCGTGCGCCCTCGCCTCGGACGGGGCGCCCCAGGTGCTCGCAGCGCTTGCCTTCCCGCCGTTCACGGCCGGACTCCGGCGCGGAGTACAAGGTGCCCTCGTGTCGCTGTCGGCCGAGCTGATGGCGTTTGCGCTGGTCACCTACGTCGTGGCCGACCCGGTGTCGGTCGCCACGTCCGCCACCGTGCTGACGTGGACGATCTTCGGCCTCGGCCTCGGCTTCATCGGCAGCTTCGTGCACACGGCCTATCGGGACCAGACGGACCCTCTCGGCGCCTATCGCGACGCCCAGACGCTGATCCGCGAGCTGATCGGTCTGTCCGGGCAGCTCAGCGAGGGCCTCGACCCGGTGGGCCTCGCCGCCGGCATCGCAAGCTCCGTCCACGACGAGCTGCCCGTCCTCGGCCTCACTGTTCACGTCGCCCGCGGCGAGGAGATCACCGCGATTCTCGACGACCGCACCGGGACGGGCGACGACACCGACCTCGTCGAGCAGCTCGCCGAGCGAGCCTGGCGCGACGCCACGATCCTCGTGGAGGACCGGGCGTTCGCCCTCCCGCTCAGCAGCCGCGTCGGGACCGTGGCGGTCGTCTCCGGGTTCCTGTCCCCCGGCCTCGACCCCGACGAGCTCGGCCTGCGTGACACGCTTGCCACCCTCCAGCGCCAGCTCGAGCCCGCGACCGTCCACCTGGACACGGCCCTCCTGTTCGCCTCGTTCCGAGACGCCGCGACCGTCGAGGAGCGACGTCGCCTGGCGCGCGAGATGCACGACGGCGTGGCCCAGGAGATGGCCTCGCTGGGCTACCTGGTGGACGAGATGCTGGCCGATCCCGTCAGCCCTGAGCAGCAGCGCCGGCTCCAGTCGCTCCGGGACCGGCTCACCGCGGTCGTCGGCGAGGTCCGCCGCTCGGTGCGCACCCTGCGGACCAACGTGGGCGAGAGTCCGAGCCTCGGCACCGCGATCGGCGCGGTCGCCCGGCATCTCAGCGAGGGATCGGGCATCCCGATCCAGGTCACCTTGGACGAGGGCACCCGGCGGCTGCGACCCGAGGTCGAGGCCGAGCTGCTGCGGATCGCGCAGGAGGCGCTCACCAACGCCGTACGACACTCCGGGGCCACCCAGATCGAGGTGCACTGCGCCGTGGCCCCGCCCGCCGCCGAGATCGTCGTCTCCGACGACGGCCGCGGCCTGGGCGCGCGGAGGGTTGACTCCCACGGCCTCGAGATCATGTCCGAGCGCGCCAGGCTCGTGCAGGGCGAGCTCACCGTGGCTCCTCGTGCTCCGCACGGCACGACGGTCGCCGTCCGCATCGGCGAGGGAGGGCCAGCTGTGCCTCTTGGTCCGGCGGCGCCTCCCGCCTCTCTGAACGCCACGATGGGGCGTGTCGCGCTCACCTGACGCGACGCCACTTGTCAGGCTGGTCCCATGAGTGCATCCCCCCAGGGTCCGGACATCAGCGTGCTGGTCGTCGACGACCACGAACTGATCCGTCAGGGCCTGGTGGGGGCCTTCGGCCGCGAGGCCGGGATGGCCGTCGTCGGCGACGCGGGCACGGTCGCCCAGGCGCTTCAGACCTACGCCGACCTGCACCCCCAGGTGATCGTCACCGACCTCCAGCTCCCCGACGGGACGGGCCTGGACATCATCCGGGCCGTGCGCCGGCAGGATCCTCAGGCCGGGCTCGTGGTCGTCACCATGCACTCGGGGGACGAGCAGATCTTCGCCGCGATGGAGGCAGGCGCCTCGGCGTTCGTCGGCAAGGACGCGCCCAGCTCCGAAGTGGTCAAGGCCGCCCGCCACGCGGCGATCTCGCCGCGCTCCTTCCTCTGCGCTGGTCTCGTGGGGGCCATGATGCGCCGCGCCTCGGCCACCCCGACCAGGCTCTCCGACCGGGAGCACGAAGTGCTGCTGCTCCTGGCCGAGGGGCTGGGAGCGGGCCAGATCGCCTCGCAGCTCTACCTCAGCGAGTCGACGGCCAAGTCGCACATCGCGCGGATCTACCAGAAGCTCGGCGCCACCAACCGTGCCCAGGCGCTGGTCACCGCGATGCGGATCGGGCTGCTGTCCAGCGTCGCCCGACCCGACGGCCAGGGGGACTGACGGCCCGTGCACTACCACTTCGGGGCGCCACGCGCTGAAGAATCGGAGGCGTCCCCGACTCAGGTCGAATAGTCCGAAGTGACTAGGTGAGAAGGCACGAACGCTCGATTACACGGGCGTGGAGATTCGGAAGACTTTCCTTCCGGAGGCCCCCGGCTTCCCGAGAGATCACCCCGAATTCCTAGGAGAAACTCACCATGCTGGACTACCTCCGCATCATGATCGCCGCTCAGAAGGCCAAGATGGACGAGCGCGGCGCCTCCGCCGTCGAGTACGGCCTGCTCATCGCCGGCATCGCGGCCCTCATCGTCGTCATCGTCTTCACCTTCGGTGGCGCCCTCAGCAACATCTTCCAGGAGACCTGCGACTCGGTCACCGCCAGCGCCACCACGGCGTCCTGCTGATCTCATTCGGCAACGCGCCATTCTGACGTCCGTGGCCGCGGTCCTGCTTCGGCGGGGCCGCGGCCACGACCTCTTCCAGGAGATGTCGACCATGGAACTCCCCCACAACTCTCGGGACGAACGCGGTGCGTCGGCCGTCGAGTACGGCCTCCTCATCGCCGGCATCGCCGCCATCATCGCCCTGGTCGTCTACGCGTTCGGCGGCGGCGTCGGCGGCCTCTTCACCGACACCTGCAACACGATCATGGCCAGCGCCGGCAACACCGGCTGCTAGCGCCCCTGCCCCTCTCCCCCCGGCAGGTCCGACAGCCACCCGGCGATCGCGATCCTCTCACGCGTCGTCGGGTGGCTGCCGAACCAGAACTGCGCCCAGGCCGGCGGCGTCAGGTCCGCCAACGACCTGGCCGCCAGCTGGCGCTGCACCTCGATGAAGGCCCCCGGATCCCCGGTCGCCACGATGGCATCGACGTCGGCCCGGGTCTCGATCCGGCGACTGATCCCGTTCTGGATCGGGCTGGTCAGCAGGCTTCCGATCGCCACCCACGCCAGCAGCCGCGGCACCACGCGCGGGTCACGCGCCCCGGCGCCCACCAACAGCGCCAGCACGCCGACGCCGGCCACCGCCCCCGCCGCTCCGAGCAGGGAGCCGGTCAGCACGTCGTCGTGACGCGCGTGGGCGAGCTCGTGCGCGACCACCGAGAGCGTCTGGTCCTCCGGGACGTCGTCGACCAGGTTGTCGTAGAGCACGACACGTCTCGTCTGGCCGAAGCCGGAGACGTAGGCGTTGAGGGTCGTCGTACGGCGTGACGCGTCGGCCACCAAGACGTCCTCGACGTGCACCCCCTCGGTGTCCGCGAGCCGGAGCACCGCCGTCCGCAGGGGCCCGTCCGGCAGCGGTGTGAAGGTGTTGAAGAGGGGCTCGACGAGCACCGGATACACGAACGAACCGAGCAGCACGAGGATCCCGACGAGGGTGGCTGCCACAGCGGGCCACGCCACCCGCCAGGTCCTCGCGGTGCCGACCACCACCAGGCCCAGGACGGCGCCGACCACCACGTTGACCAGCCAGGTGACGGTCAGGTCCCGCGCCCAGCCGGACCAGGACTGCGTCGAGAGGTCGAAGGCCAGCCGGTGCCGTTGGGCGACGACCGCGAACGGCAAGGTGGCCAGTCTCCCGACCAGCAGCACCAGCGCCGTACCGAGCACGACCCGCACCCACCACCAGCCCCGGAGCCGGCCGACCAGACGCCCGCCGGCGCTGGTGAAACCGAGCCAACAGGCCACGACGAGCGAGACGGCGAGCGAGGCGTAACCGAGAGCGCGCGCCGTGGTCACATAGTCGTCGGCGCGGGCCAGCTGAGCGGCAGAGAGCACCGTGTCCGGGGCCGGCAAGGTGCCTGGGCCGCCACCCGGGACCGGGTCCCAGGGCACCCGGGCGATGGCCAGCACGACGAAGGCCAGTCCGCCGACGGCGGCGACGAGCGTGGCCACCCGGCGCTCACTCGTCACGTCGCCGAGTCTGTCAGGCCCGTGGGAAGGGCCCGTCAGTCGTCCGCGAGAGCCCGGAGCCGCTCGCGCCAGCGACGCGTGAGCTCGGCCAGCGTGAGATCCGCGTGGTCGGCCAGCGCTGCCCCGACCTGCCCCCCTGCCGCCACGTCGCGGTAGACCGCGACCAGTGCCCGCTCACCTGCTGCCTCCACGACCAGCTCGCAGGCCAGCCAGGCGCTCTCGTAGACCGCCCCGAGGGAGGTCGAGCCCGCGTCGAAGTCTTCGGCGGCGGGCAGCGAACGCGGGATCCCCTCGGCACGCACCGCCTCGATCAGCTGGGCCGCCGCCTGCGAGGGCGCAAGGTCGACGTCGCGCAACGCCACGTAGTCGGCGAAGCCCTCGAGCAGCCAGAGAGGCATCTGGCTGGTGGCTGCTCCCGTGGCCACGTGCGTGACCTCGTGGGTGAGCACGACGCGCGCGCCGACGGGAGTCATCCGGTCGAAGACGTCGGGGTTGACGAAGACGTGCACCGGAGAGCCCGGGCTGTCGGAGCCGTCGACGGTGGCGGTCACCGCCGCGATCGACCGGTCGTGACCGGCCTCGACTCCCAGAGCACGCTCGAGGGAGCGCCCGGACCGCGGCCGCTCCACCACCAGCCGCAGGCGGCTGTCGGGAAGCACTCGCCTCACCGCCGCCTGGGCGTCCCTGGCCAGGTGCAGGAGGCGATCCGCGCGGCGCTCGGCCCGTGCTCCTTCGCCCTCGACCACGACGAGGACCGAAGACTGCTGCCGCAGCGTCAGGGGACCCGACAGCCACACCGGACGCCGGTCGGCCGGTCCGCCGAACCGCTGGATGCGGGTGCCGGACCCGTCCAGCCAGATGGACACGGAGGTGCGCGCCTGCTGAGTGCCCGGGTCGCGGGCGTAGCGCCATCGAAGGTCTGCGGTCAGGACCTCGGTTGTCGAGGAGTCGCCGGTCTGCTCCAGTGCGAGGGTCGGCGTGATCCCCAGTGCCCGCGCGTTGAGCGCGAGGCTGCGCAGCCGTGCCTGAGCGCGCGGATCGGCGCCGAGCCGGCCCGCCGCGTCGGCGTCACCGTCGCGCAACGCGATCTCCAGCGCTGCGAGCGTGACGGCGGCGGCGCGGAGTCCGTCCTCCCCTGTCGACGGGCCGTGCGTCGCCGCGACCGGGACGTTCGCAGGAGCCGAGGAGGTCGTCGTGCACCCGCCCACCGCGAGCCCGAGGGCCACGAGGGGAGCCAGCAGGGCCGCAGCCCGCCTTGGCTCAGCCAGGGCGAACGGCGCCCGAGTAGGGCATCGAGAACAGACCGGCGACCCGCACTCCGGCGCCCGGGTTGGCGGCGTGCACGATCAGCCCGTTGCCGATGTAGATGCCGACGTGGCTGATCGGGCTGTAGTAGAAGACCAGGTCGCCGGGGCGGAGATCGGCGGTGGAGACGTGCGGGCCGGAGCCGAACTGGGCACCCGAGGAGTGCGGGAGGCCGACGCCCGCCTGGGCCCAGGCCATCATGGTCAGACCGGAGCAGTCGAACGCGTTGGGTCCGGCTGCGCCGTAGACATAGGAGTCCCCGACCTGGGCCAGCGCGTAGTGAACTGCGGCGGCCGCTCGACCCGAGACCGGAACGTCGGTCGGAGGCCGCACGTCGCTGCTGCGCGAGGCGAGGAGCCGCTCGCGCTCCTCCTCCTTGAGCTGGTCCAGCTGGTCCTTGGCCTCCGCGAGCTTGTCGTCGATGGTCGCCTTCTCGCGTCCCAGCTGGGTCTCGAGAGCGGACAGCTGAGCGCGACGGTCGTCGGTGGCCGAGCGGCGGATGTCCAGGGCCTTGAGCTCGGTGGCGTAGTCGTCGAAGAGCTGGGCCTGGATGTCGTTGTAGGCCGAGATCGTGGTCAGCTGCGAGAGGAACTGGCCCGGGTCCTCGGACACGACGGCCTGGCCGACCGCGGAGAGGCTGGTGCCTTCGTACTGGCTGACGATGGAGTCCTGGACCTGCTCGCGGACGTCCTCGAGACGCTCGTCCTGGCGATCCTGGTCGGCCTGCAGGGCGGCGAGGTCCTGACGGAGCTCCTCGAGCTCGACCTTCGCCTGGTTGTACCGCTCCGAGGCCTGCTCGGCCTCGCGATACAGGCGGTCGACCTTCGACTGCACCTCGTCGATGGTGGGCTCAGCCTGCGCGGGAGCGGTCGGCAGCGCGCCGATCGCGACCACGAGGAGAACGCCGGTGAGCAGGGCGCCGATGCGCTTCCGACCGTTCGTCACGAGCGGGCGGTCTCCTTGTTCGTCGTACGCCTACCGGGTGAGCTGACGGGTTCGGGCACGACCGGCCCTACCCCTCTTCCGCGTCGGACTCGCGTCGGGCGCTCTCGGAGGGGATTCACCCCAGGGGTGGTGGTTCCCCGGCTCCCGGCCGCCTGGCTGGCGGTCGTGGACTCGGCGCGGCACCCGCGCGGACCCTGGTGGCCCACTTCCACGAGTGCCTGAGCGCCTCACCCTAGCCGCGCTCGCGGCGACTGGCCAAAATTCAACCAAGTGTCCACGGTGTGTCGTGGTTCACGCGGACTCGACCTCGGGCCCGGCCATCGGCGTGACCAGCCGGAGCGGGGGGACCAGCCCGCCCGCGGCGAGCGCGTCGAGCGCCCGACATGCCTCCTCGTCGAAGGTCAGCTCGGGTGGTGGCCCGAGCAACACGGTCACCACACAGTCGGCACACGCCGGCCCGCGGGCCAGGCAGGTGTCGCAGTCGATCCTCGTCGTCATGCAGCAGACCCTCGCACCCGCCACCGACAGACCTCCCGCTCGAGCAGGGCGGGCTCTTCGGTGGTCGAGCCGGGCGAGCCGCCAGGCGAGACCGCGTCGAGACCCCGTGACCTCACCAGGGTCTCGACACGCCGCTCGTCCCTCGCGGCGGCTCGACCACCGAACAGGTTCGTCCCTCGCAGCGGGTCGACCCGCTCAGCCCCGGGTGATCAGCTCGACGAGCGCGCTGGAGGACGCCGACCGGGCCCCGGCAGCACGGGCGTCCTGCACCACTTCCCCGTCGTCGGAGACCACGACCACGATCCTCCCCGTGGGTTCGGCGGCGACCAGGTCGGCGATCACCGCATCGGCGATGACGCCGGGCGGGCTGAACAGCACCCGGACCCCCCGCGGCGCAGTGACGACGGGACGTGAGGTGACCCGGGCCGCGTCGAAGACGACGGTGGTCTCGGCACCGGTCCGCGCGACGACGGGCGCGAGCCCGCGCAGCAGGCGCTGGCGCTGTGTCTCCAGCGACTGGCTCTCCCACGCGGACTTGCTCACGTTGTAGCCGTCCACGATGAGCCGCGCCCGAGGGAGCGCGAGCCACTGCTCCAGCAGCACCGGACTGGTCGGCCCGAGGGCGCCGGCGGCCCCGGGTGCCCGCGCGTCGTCCAGCGGCTCTGCGAGCGCGGCCTCCACCCGGTCGGCGGGCGAACCGGAGACCTGAGGCAGAGCCAGCTCGCGCCGCAGTCCGGCAGCCGCGTCGGTCAGCGTGTCGAGGAGGAGGCGCGCCCTCAGGGTGGCCTCGTCGCGTATGGACCGCGTGGAGCGACGCTGGGCAGCCTGCTCGGCCTCGAGCTGCTCGACCCGGGCCCGCAGGCGGCGCAGCTCCTTGTCCTGGGCCGCCTGGAGCGACTCCAGTCGCCTGGTCGCGTCCGCAACCGACTCCTCGGCCCGTTGCGCCGTCGTACGGGCTTGTCGCTCTGCCGCCCGGGCGTCGCCGAGTCTGCGCCGCAGCGTCGCGTTCTCCTCCTTCAGAGCGTCGAGTTGCGCGCGGGACTTCGCGCGCGCCTCGCGGAGGGCACCGTCCGCGGCCCCCAGGCGCTCACGCAGGCGTTCGAGCTCCGTGAGCATCTCGGCGGCGAGAGGGCCTTCATGGGGGTCCACGGCCCGGTCCACCACCTCCGCCCACCCCTCGTCACGGATCAACCACGCCCTCGCCGCGTGGTCCACCTCGTCGCCTCGAGCGGGCAGGGCGGCGACCTGCGTGCCGACCCGGCGCCGCAGGTCGTCATCGGCCAGCGCAGCCACGATCGTGGCCCGTCCCGCGCGAGCCCGGCGGGCGGGGGCGAACTCGGCGACTCGCCGCAGCCCGACGGGGAGGCCGGCCACCCGCCCCAGCACCTCGGCCGTCAGGGCCAGCACTCGGGACCGGACCGTCTCGGGCAGGTCCTCGAACACGGGATCGGCCGTCGGGGCCGGCACTCCCGTCCCTTCGTCCGCGGGCTGGGTGGCCATCGCGGCAGGCTCAGCCCGCCTCGGCGCGTGCCACGAGCTCGATCGCGTCGTCCCGGCCGCACCAACGGCAGCTCACCGACTCGAGCACCTCGTCGCGGACCGCGGTTTCCTCGACCTGGGAGTGACCGGCGAGGTCGACGTGCCAGAACTCGACCGTACGCCGGGTCCGCACGACGTCGAACCGCGTCAGGTTGCCGCAACCGCCACATCGCCAGCGCTCGTCAGGCCCGGGTAGGCGGAAGGTGTTCATCGGTCCTCCTCGAACGGTACGCGAGCGCAGTCAGCCTATGCCGTCGGGGCTCGCCAAGCGTGGCGCGCCCGGGATGTCGGCACCCGGGGCTAGCGTCCGCGGCATGACGCGGGAGACAGGGCGATGACCCTGCAGGCCTCGCGCTGGGAGACCCAACGCAGCTTCGACGAGCTGGGGAGGCCCTTGCGCGACGTGACCTTCTGCGTGGTCGACCTCGAGACGACGGGGGGCTCGCCCGACATCGGCTGCATGATCACCGAGATCGGTGCGGTGAAGGTGCGCGGCGGCGAGGTGCTCGGTGAGTTCCAGACCTTGGTCAACCCGCACAGTGCGATCCCCCCGTTCATCGCCGTGCTCACGGGCATCACCAACTCGATGGTCGCCGACGCGCCGAGCATCGAGACCGCGCTGCCCGCCTTCCTGGACTTCGCCGCCGGATCGGTGCTGGTGGCTCACAACGCGCCGTTCGACGTGGGCTTCCTGCGTCACTTCGCGAACGTCACCGGCCGCCCGTGGCCAGCGTTCGAAGTGCTCGACACAGCACGCCTGGCCCGGCGCGTGATCACCCGAGACGACGCCCGCGACTGCAAGCTGGCCTCGCTGGCGCAGCTCTTCAACTCGGGCACCACGCCCAACCACCGCGCACTGGCGGACGCCCGCGCGACCGTCGACGTCCTGCATGGGCTCATGGAGCGCCTGGGCGGGCTGGGCGTGCACACGCTCGAGGAGCTGCAGACGTTCTCCTCGCGGGTCAGTGCCACGGTGCGACGCAAGCGCCACCTCGCCGAGCACCTCCCCCACAGCCCTGGCGTCTACCTCTTCCGCGACGACCACTCACGCGTGCTCTACGTCGGCACCTCGCGCGACCTGCGCACCCGCGTCCGCTCCTACTTCACCTCCTCCGAGTCGCGCACCCGCATCGGCGAGATGGTCGGCCTCGCCGCGACGGTGACCGGGATCGAGTGCGCGACCCCTCTGGAGGCCGAGGTCCGCGAGCTCCGGCTGATCGCCGAGCACGAGCCGCGATACAACCGCCTCTCCCGCCGCCCGGGCAAGGTGCACTTCCTCAAGCTCACGATCGAGCCCTGGCCGAGGCTCTCGCTCGTCCGGCGGATCCTGGACGACGACGCCGACTACGTCGGCCCCTTCCGGTCCCGTCGCACGGCCGAGCAGGTGCTCGACGTGCTGCACGAGACCTTCCCGGTCCGCCGGTGCGCCGACCGGCTGCCCGCGAGACCGTCACGGGCCGCGTGCGTCCTGGCCGAGATGGGACGGTGCCTGGCGCCGTGCGACGGCAGCGTCGACACCGACACCTACGCCGCCGTCGTCCGCGTGCTGCGCGACACCCTCGTGCGACACCCGGACGAGGTCGTCGACACGATCAACGCCAAGATGGCCGCGCTCGCCGGCGACGAGCGCTTCGAGGAGGCCGGGGTCTACCGCGACCGTCTCGCCGCCTTCGTGCGGGCAGCCGCTCGCACTCAGCGCCTGACCGCTCTAGCCGGCATCCGCGAGCTGGTCGCGGCGCGGCGTGAGGACGACGGTCGCTGGGCGGTGCACGTCGTGCGTCACGGCAGGTTGGCTGCTGCCGGTGTCATCCCGCCCGGACACGATGCGCACCACTTCGTCGCGGGACTCCTGGCCAGCGCCGACACGATGCCGCCCAGCCCTGGCGGGCTCCCGGCAGCCACGGCCGAGGAGACCGACCGGATCCTGCGCTGGCTGGAGTCCCCCGGCATCCGGCTGATCGACGTCGACGGCGAGTGGACCTGCCCGGTGTCCGGCGCGGTCCGCCATCTCGCCCGCCACCAGGCGGCCGTTCCCACCCGACGGCGGTGAGGTAGCCACCGTTCCCCCTCCGCACGCGGTGGCTGTCACACCGCCGCATGCGACGCCAGGCGAGAGGCGGCACCGTCTCGCACTCCAGGGCAGGGTCCTAGGGTGGGAGGCGTGATCACCGCCATCGTGTTCGTCAAGGCAGACGTGGCCCGCATCCCCGAGGTCGCCGAGGCGATCGCCGCTCTCGACGGCGTGTCCGAGGTCTACTCCGTCACAGGCCAGATCGACCTGATCGCGCTGGTCCGCGTACGCCGGCACGAGGACGTCGCCGAGGTGGTCGCCGACCGCCTCAACAAGATCCCCGGGGTCTCCGAGACCGAGACCCACATCGCCTTCCGCGCCTACTCCCGGCACGACCTGGAGTCCGCCTTCGCACTCGGCCTCGACTGAACCTTCTGGCGCGAGCGTGTCGGGGCTTGGCTCCCCGCCGCCGCCACGCTGCCGCCCGCGGTTCCCCCGGGGCCGCCACGCTGCCGCCCGGTTCCGCCGCCCCGCCGCGCTGCCGCGCGACCATGGGGCGAGCCCGGTCATGGGGTCTGCCGCGCGATCGTCGGGCTGCCGCTCGCGTAGTCCCCTGGCGGAGCCGGGTCACGCCAATTTCCGCATTCGGCCACGGGGTGGGGTGATCCCTGCCGATACTGGCGCGGACATCCGATCCCAGGACCCCCTCGGAGGCCTCCCCCGTGCCTGCCCCCACGCGCACCGTCCGCACCCTTGCCAGCATCTGTGCGGTGGCGTCGCTCGCCGTCGCCGGACTCGCCGTCACGGCAGCGCCCGCAGCGGCGCAGACGCCCCCGAAGGGTGCGAAGGTGACGGTTCGGAACTCCAGCACCGCGATCCTCTCGTGGGGCGCCGCCAGCCAGGCCACGCAGTACGAGGTCCAGGTCGACACGACCGCCGACTTCGCCAGCCCGGACTACTCGGCGAAGACCCAGAACACCAAGGCTGTCCCGACCAAGTCCCTGATCCCGGGGAAGAACTACTGGCGGGTCCGGGCCCTCGGCAAGGGCTCGCCCTCCAAGTGGGTCACGGGCTCCTTCACCGTGGCCCCCGTGACGACCCCGATCCCCCTCGCCCCCACCGACGGGGCGGTCCTCGCTCAGCCGCAGAACCCGCCGCTCCTCCAGTGGAGCAGCAGCCAGGGCGCGGTCTCCTACAAGGTCGAGGTCGACGGCGACGCCGACCTGATCGGCGCCAAGGTCTACACCACCAAGACCACCTCCCTCGTCGTGCCCGACCCCCTCACCACGGGCGACTGGTACTGGCGAGTCACCGCCGACAAGGGCAGTGGCCTCGTGAGCCTGCCCTCGACGGTGTCGCGCTTCGACATCTCGCCGCTCGCCCTGCCGCAGATCACCTACCCCGCCGACAGCGTGAACCAGGCCATCGAGGACGTGGTGCTCGACTGGACGCCGGTGCCCGGGGCCAAGACCTACGACGTGCAGGTCGCCCTCGACGACGACTTCAACAACATCGCGCTCGACGTCAAGAACGTCTTCGGCAGCCGTTACTCCCCGCCCGTGACCCTCGCCAACGACCAGTTCTGGTGGCGGGTGCGTGCCGTGGACCTCTCGGGTCAGCCGACCCCCTGGACCGAGTCGCTCTACGGCTTCCAGCGCCAGTGGCTCGACCAGCCCCAGCCGGTGTATCCGATCGGCACCGTGACCACTGACCGGCCCTACATCCAGTGGACCCCGGTGCAGCACGCGAGCAAGTACGAGCTCTACGTCGCCCAGAATCCGCAGATGACCGTCGGACTCGAGAGGTGCAGGGTGGCGGGCACCACCTACGTGCCCAGGTCCGTCGGCGACTGCGGCATCTCCCCGAACGTCGACCTGTGGTGGGAGGTCCGGGCTATGGACGACCCCTACCAGCCGTCGCTGGGGTTGCCGGGAGTCTTCTCGACTCCGCAGGCCTTCCGATGGACCGGCCCGGCGCCTGGCCCCTTCAGCGCCATCGACCTCAACACGGTGGTGAGCGGGTTGAAGGTCGCGGTCAACGGCGGTGGCATCACCGACCCGGGCAAGGGGTGCAAGGATCCCGTCTCCGACCCCAACGTGGCCTACATCTGCACGGGAGTCCCCACGACCCCCGTCTTCTCCTGGGACCCTGTGCCGGGCGCGATGTCCTACCACGTCGACGTGGCTCAGGATGTCAACTTCACGACGAGCGAGATGCCCGACGGGATCGACACCGACTTCCCGATGATGGCCCTCGAGTGGGAGGACGAGCGCGCCACCCTGCCCGAGAGCCAGGCAGGTTCGGCCTACTACTGGCACGTCACCGCCTGTGGGACCAACGGCTGCACCCAGTCGCCCGTCTCGCGGTTCCCACCGCTGCCTGGCTCCGAGGCGTTCCGCAAGGCCTCGCCCGCCATCACCGGCCTGCAGAGCTCCGATCCCAACGCCTCCGAGATCACCTTCTCGTGGCAGGACTACTACGACACGAACGTCGGCACCGTCTGGAACGGCGAGACGGGCAGTCAAACGGCTCGGCAGTACCGCATCCAGGTCGACAACGAGCCCTCCTTCGCCACGCCGGTCGACACCAAGGTCGTGGACCAAGCGACGTACACGGCCTACGACAAGCTGTACCCGGACGGGACCTACTGGTGGCGGGTGCAAGCCGTCGACCCCGAGTCGTTCGGCCTCACCTGGTCTCCTGTGCAGACGTTCACCAAGACCAGCCCGCCGGTCGTCCCGTCCTCTCCCGTCGGTGGTGCCAGCGTCAGTGGCACGACGCCGTTCCGATGGGCGGCCCAGGCCTTCGCCGGCTCCTACGCGGTCGAGGTCTACAAGAACAACGACCTCTCCTTCAGCGCGGCCAACAAGGTCTTCTCCGCCACCGTCAAGACCGCGGCAGTGGCGCCGACCACCCCGATCCCTGCGGCCGCCTCCGCGTACGTGTGGCGGGTCCGCCGCATCGACACCGACGGCAACCCGGGTCCCTGGTCGACCCCGGCCACGTTCTACTCGACCGGCGTCGCGCCCAACCTCCTCGCCCCCAAGGCAGGCGTCTGGGTGAAGTTCACAGCCGGCCTGTTCGAGTGGACCGAGGTCCCCGGAGCGGCCACCTACCAGGTCAACCTGTATGGCGACCACCCGACGAAGGCGTCGACCGTCGCGACGGCCTGGGCGCCGACGAGCCTGGCCAGCGGCAAGTACACCTGGAACGTCACCGCCCTCGACGCCGCCGGCAACGCCTTGGCCACGAGCGCCACCCGCGCGTTCAAGGTCGACGCCTCCCTGCCGGAGCTGGTCTCCCTCAACGGCCAGGTCGTCAACAAGGGGACGAAGGTGGACATCCGCGGCAAGTTCTCCGAGAAGGTCAAGGGTGTCTCGGCCTCGTCGATCAAGCTCTACAAGGCCGGCTCGAAGAAGGAGATCAAGGCCAAGGTCACCTTGGGCAAGGACAAGAAGTCGTTCCGCATGGTTACGAAGGGCTCCCGCCACTTCAAGATCGGCGAGAAGTACGACATCACCTTCTCCGCGAAGATCCGGGACTTCCAGGGCAACAAGATGATCCCCGGGGTCATCCACGCGGAGATCGTGGCGAAGAGGATGCTGCGCCTCGCGGGGCAGTAGCCTCGGGCGGTGACGTGGGAGGCGACCGGGCCCGGCACATGGCTGGCCGACAACTGGCTGGACCTGTTCGGCTGGGCGGGCTCGGCGCTCCTCATCGTCTCGCTGCTCCAGGCGCGGGTGCTCCGCTTCCGGGTGCTCAACCTGATCGCGGGGTTGATGCTGGTCGCCTTCAACGCGCTCATCGGCGTCTGGCCGATGGTGGCGATGAACCTCGCGACCAGCGCGATCAACGTGTGGTTCATCGTGCGCCTGATGCGCGAGCGGCACGACGAGCAGGCGTTCGACGTCCTGGCGGTCGACTCCGACGACCACTACCTCAACCACATGCTCTCGGTGCACGGCTCCGACGTGCTCAAGCATCAGCCCGACTTCTCGTGGGACGGCACGCCCCGGCCGGACCGGCGGCCGTTCCTGGTGCTCCGGGGCGACGAGACGGTGGGGGTGGTGATCCTCCGCGTCGAGGGGGATGTGGCCCATGTGGAGCTCGACTACGTCACGCGGCGGTTCCGCGACTTCTCGCCGGGCGAGTTCGTGTGGCGGGGCAGCGGCCTGCTCCGGGGACTCGGCATCGCACGCGTGGTCACCTCGCCGTCGATGGTCAATCCCTATTACGAGCGCCTCGGCTTCCGGCGCGAGGGCGCGTCGTACGTGCTCACGATCTGAGCGGGCCCGACCGATGAGCGTGGCGGATCATCTGGCCGGGGGTGTCGATAGCGTCGTCGACGTGACCCAGGACCCCTCGGCCGAGGGCTCACCCAGCACCACGGAGGAGGCCGTACGGCGCCCGCGTCGCGACCTGCTGTCCGTCGCCGGGACGATCGTCGCGCTCGTCGTGCTCCTGGTCAGTTTCGCGCTCATCGTCCGGCACGACGCGATGCGACTGTCGAACTCCGACACCTACTTCCACCTGCGGTTCGGCCACGAGTTCTTGCAAGGGCACTGGTCGCTGAGCGATCCCGGAAGCGTGACGACGTTCGGCACCAACGACTGGGTGCCCACCCAGTGGCTCCCCCAAGTGGTGATGGCCCAGCTGGAGTCGTGGTTCGGGCTGGCCGGGGTCGCGTGGCTCGCAGGCCTTCTCCACCTGACCCTGGCGGTCACCTTGTGGTTCGTCGCGCGGCGTTTCGCCAGCCCGATGATCGCGATGCTCGTCGTCGGCCTCGCACTGCTGGCCGCCTCGCCCGGACTCTCCATGCGACCGCAGGTGATCAGCTACCTGTGCGTGGCGCTCACCGCCGGCGCCTGGCTCGCGACGCGCGAGGATCGCAAGGCCCGCTGGTGGCTGGTCCCGGTGACCTGGGTCTGGGCGATGTCCCACGGCATGTGGCCCATCGGGATCCTCATCAGCCTGGTGGCCCTGGTGGGCATCGCTCTCGACCGATGCGCCACCCGTCGTGAGTGGCTGCGGCTGGCCGCTGTGCCCTTGCTCTCGGCGCTTGCTGCGGCGCTCACCCCGGTCGGGCCCAAGCTCTACCCCGCCGTGCTGCTCGTCAACTCACGTGGCAAGTACTTCTCCGAGTGGCAGCCGCCGCGGTTCACGTCTGCCTATGCCTTGGTCTTCCTCGTCCTCGCGGGGCTGCTCCTCGTCCGACTGCTGCGCCGCGGCAGCCCCACCTCGTGGACCGAGATCCTGCTCCTGGGCCTGGCCGGAGGTTGGGCGCTCTATACCGGCCGCACCGTGATGATCGCGGCGATGATGCTGGTGCCCCTCGCTGCCAAGGCGCTCCAGGAGATGCTCGGCGAGCGAGACCCGGTCACCGGACGCGAGCGGGCCGTCGTCCTCGGGGGCGCCGGCGTGTGCCTCGTGGTCCTGGCCGTCCTGGTTCCGCAGACGGCAGACCGGCCGCCGGACGACCCGGACTGGTACGCGACGCTCGACGACCTCCCCACCGGCACGGTCGTGCTCAACGACTGGGGCGAGGGTGGGTACCTGATGTGGAGGTTCCCCCACCTCGACCTGGTGATGAACGGGTACGGCGACATCTTCACCGACGCCGAGCTCGAGCGGAACTTCCGCATGGATGCCACCAACGCGGGCTGGCTCGAGTCGGTCGTGGACACTGGTGCGCGCTATGCCCTGCTCGCCCCGGGCTCGCGCCTGGCCTACGACCTGACTCGTCTCGAGGGGTGGACCACGCTCGAGAGCGGCTCCGACCTGGTCCTCCTCGAGGCGCCCGACGACTGGCCCGACGACGACCGCTGATCGGCGCGTCACTCACCAGGTCTCGACACGCCGCTCGTTCCTCGCGGCGGCTCGACCAGCGATCCATTCGGTGGTCGAGCCCTTCGGGACGCCTCGTTCCTCGGCTCCTCAGGCCCGGCGACCGACGCGGCTTCGTCGGTGGCGCTGGTTTCGTGACGCTCGCGCCTCAACCAGCGGGTCAGGCAGCGCCCGAGGCCGCGACCCAGCGCTCCAGGGTCGCCGACGCGGCACCTGAGTCCACGGCCTGGCGAGCCTTCTCGACGCCCTCGGCGAGCGCGTCCGTCACGGGCGAGGCGGGGTCGTCGTAGACGGCGAGGGCCGCACCGGCGTTCAAGAGGACCGCGTCACGGACCGGACCCTCCTCGCCACCCAGCACTCGGCGCACGACCTCGGCATTGTGGGCGGCGTCCCCCCCACGCAGCGCGTCGGGAGCAGCGGGAGCGAAGCCGAGCGCCGCCGGGTCGACGCTCGATGGCGCGACGTCACCGTCGTGCACCGCCCAGACCGTCGAGGTGGTGGTCGTGGTGAGCTCGTCGAGCCCGTCGTCACCGCGGAAGACCCAGGCGTCGACACCCCGCGCGGCGAACACCCCTGCCATCACCGGCAGCATGCGAGGGTCGGCGCAGCCGATCGCCTGGGCTGCGGGTCGCACCGGGTTCGCCAGCGGGCCCAGGACGTTGAAAGTGGTGCCGACGCCGAGTTCGCGCCGGGGCACCGCCGTGTGCCGCATCGCCGGGTTGAAGGCGGCGGCGAAGCAGAAGGTGATGCCGGCCTCCTCGGCCACCTCGGCCACGCGCTGCGGGGTCAGGTCGAGCCGGATGCCCAGCGCCTCCAAGACGTCGGCCGCGCCGGCTTGGGAGGACGCGGAGCGGTTGCCGTGCTTGACCACCTTGGCGCCGGCACCCGCTGCGACGATCGCCGCCATGGTCGAGATGTTCACGCTCATCGACCGGTCGCCTCCGGTGCCGACGACATCGAGCAGCCGGCCGGGGATCTCGAGCGGCGTGCGCGCGGCATACATCGCCTCAGCCAGCCCGGAGACCTCCTCGACGGTCTCACCCTTGGCCTTGAGGCCGATCGCGAAGCCCGCGATCTGGGCAGGGGTGGCCTCTCCGCCCAGGATCTCGGTCATCGCCCAGGTGGTCTGCACCGCGGACAGGTCCGTGCCCGCGACGAGCGCGCCCAGCACCTCGGGCCAGGTGGTCATCGAGCCGACCGGGAGCTCAGTGGCCCGCCGCCGGCTGGCCCGACGAGGGCACCGGCAAGCGGGGAAGGAGCAGGCCGGCGACGGCGTCAGCCAGCTGCAGCGGGTCGATGGGGTGGGAGACCACGGCCTCGGCGCGCGACCACGTGGCGAGCCAGGCGTCCTGCGCCCGGCCGGTGAGGACCAGGATCGGCGGGCAGTCGAAGATCTCGTCCTTCAGCTGCTTGGCGATGCCCATCCCGCCCGCCGGGACCGCCTCGCCGTCGAGGATCGCCAGGTCGACGCCTCCGGCGTCCATCTGCTGGATCACCACCGGCTCGGTGGCGACCTCGACGTAGGTCAGCTCGGGCAGGTCGGGGTGCGGCCGGCGGCCCAGAGCCAGGATGACCTGCTGCCGCGTCTCGACGTCGTCGCTGTAGACCAGCACCTTGAGTGGCCGGGGACCGGCGGCGGCATCGCTCACGCGGCCGATGCTACCGGTGCGGCTCGGGGTCGCGTCCCTCGCCCGCACGCGCCCGAGCCTCCAACAGGTCGAGCCTCCGGTCCTCGCGCTCGCCCTCCCTGATCGAGGCCCGCACCCATTGGGTGAACAGCACCCCGATCAGGATCAGGCCCACCAGGTCGCCCGAGCTCCACAGCAGCCCGCCGGCGACGTGCTGGTCGTCCAAGGGGTCGGGGAGCCACACCCCGAGGGGGCCGTCGTGCAGCCCCGGGTACCACGTGCCGCCAAGCAGGCGGGTCTGTCCCATGATCGTCACGCCCAGGAATGCGTGGAACGGCAGGGTCAGCATCACCAGGAGCATGCGAAGCGGGTAGGAGACCCTCCCGGGCAGCGGGTCCACGCCGACGATCGGCCAGAAGAACAGGCAGCCGACCACCACGAGGTGGACGTGCATCATCTCGTGGACGTACGACGAGCGCAGCGACGCCTCGTACCACCCGCTGAAGTAGAGCGCCCACGGTGAGAGGACGTAGAGCCCGAGCGTGAGCGGCGGGAAGGTGAGCACCTTGGCCACCCGCGAGTGCAGCACGGCGAGCAGCGCGCGGCGCCGGCCGCCGCGCAGCGTCCGCAGCGCCAGGGTCACCGGCGCCGACAGGGCCAGGGCCAGCGGCACCACCATCGACAGGATCATGTGTTGCGCCATGTGCACGCTGAGCAGCGTGGTGTCGTAGGCAGCCAGCCCGGACTGGGTGGCGAGCACGAAGAACGCGATCCCCAGGGCGAAGGCCACGAACCGCCCCGCGGGCCACCGGTCGCCGCGCCGGCGCAGCACGACCAGCCCCGCGACGTACAGCCCGACCACCGCCGCCGTGGCGAGCGCCAGCCATGGTGCCAGCTCCCAGGTCGTGAACACGGTCCCGGCGGTGAAGCGCGGCAGATCCGCGTCACCGTGCAGCGGCACGATCAGGGGTGCTGAGAGGCCGTGCGGATCCACCTCTCGAGAATAGGCGCAGGAAACTCAGGGGGTCGGACTGGCCTCAGGAGTCGCTATCGACATAATGGCCACGTGGCGACTGCTCAAGCGATCCCGGCCTCCCGGCTGCACGGCCATCACGACCGGCCGAGCATGGTCAGCGTGGGCACGATCATCTGGCTCTCGAGCGAGCTGATGTTCTTCGCCGCCCTCTTCGCGGCCTACTTCACGATCCGGTCGGTCAGCCCCGAGCTGTGGGCGATGAACACCGAGAAGCTCAACATCCCGTTCGCCTCGGTCAACACCACGATCCTGGTGCTCTCCTCGGTGACCTGCCAGCTGGGCGTCTTCGCGGCAGAGCGCGGGCAGGTGGGCCGCTCCGGCTCGATGCTGGACGTGCGCGGCTGGGGGCTGCGCGAGTGGTTCATCCTCACCTACGTCATGGGCGCGGTGTTCATCGCCGGCCAGGCCACCGAGTACGTCGCCCTGGTGCAGGAGGGCGTCACGATCCAAGACTCCGCCTACGGCACGATGTTCTACCTCACCACGGGCTTCCACGGCCTCCACGTGACCGGCGGGCTGATCGCGTTCCTCTTCGTCCTGGGTCGCACCTACCTCGCCAAGCGCTTCACCCACGAACAAGCCGTCAGCGCCATCGTCGTGTCCTACTACTGGCACTTCGTCGACGTCGTGTGGATCGGCCTGTTCTTCACCATCTACGTCATCCGCTGACCCGACCGACGAACGAGGACTTCCTGTGCGCTTTCTCCGTCGCTCCGCAGGTCGACTGTCGCGGTACCGCCGACGTCCCTGGGCCGGCCTCGCCGTGCTGCTCCTCGGGCTCCTGCTGACGGGCTCCCTCTACGCCGCCTTCGCGCCCGCCCAGGCCGGCCGCGCCGACACCGACGCCGAGCAGGTCGCCAAGGGCCGCGAGCTGTTCCTGGTGGGCTGCGCCTTCTGTCATGGCCAGAACGGCGAGGGCATCCGCAGCTCACGCGAGGGCAAGATCATCGGTCCCCCACTCGCCGGCGTTGGAGCCGCCGCGGTCGACTTCCAGGTCGGCACCGGCCGGATGCCGATGGCGCAGCCGGGCTCCCAGGCCCAGCGCAAGCCCGCGGTCTACACCGAGGAGGAGCGGCTCGCGCTGGCGGCGTACGTCGCGTCCCTCGGCCCCGGCCCCGCCATCCCGGACGAGTCCGACTACAGCCTCGAGGGCCTGTCCGAGGAGGAGCGCGAGGCGGCCATCGTCCGCGGCGGGCAGATCTTCCTGACCAACTGCACGGCCTGCCACAACTTCGAGGGCTCCGGCGGCGCGATGCCTCGCGGCGGCTACGCCCCGGCCATCCGCGGGGTCGAGCCGCGCTTCATCTACGAGGCGATGCTCACCGGCCCGCAGGCCATGGACTCGTTCTCCAACGGCAACCTGTCCCCTGAGGAGAAGCGCGACATCATCGCCTACCTCCAGTCCCTCGAGGACAACCCCAACTACGGCGGCTACGGCCTGGGCGGTCTGGGTCCGGTGAGCGAGGGGCTGTTCGCCTGGGTCGTCGGCATCGGCTCCGCCGTCGGCTTCGCCGTCTGGATCGCCGCCCACACCACCCGCTCCTCCAAGAGGAAGGCCGAGGCGTGAGCTCTACCGAGACCAGCGACCACGACAACCTCCCGGCACTGGCCGAAGAGGAGCCGATCCGCAATCCCGGTCTGCCCGAGCACCACCCGCGTCCCACGGACGTCGACCCCCAGCAGGAGAAGCGGGCCGAGCGTCAGGTCGCCGCACTCTTCGGGATCGCGACCCTGGCCCTGATCGGGTTCTTCGTCTCCTACTTCGTCTTCGAGGTCGGGGACAACTGGGACACCATCGCCGGGCTGGGCGCGTCCAACCTGATGCTCGGCGGGTGCCTGGGCATCGCCTTCCTCGGCATCGGCATCGGCCTGATCCACTGGGCCCGCAAGCTCATGAACGACACCGAGATCGTGGAGCTGCGTCACCCGGTGGCTTCCAGCGAGGAGGACCGGGCCACCACGGTGGGCATGGTGATGCAGGGTCTCGACGACTCCGGCATCGGACGCCGTCCGCTGATCCGCAACTCCCTCCTGGGCGCACTGGGGCTCGTCGGGCTGGCTCCCATCGTGATGCTGCGCGACCTCGGTCCACTGCCGGGCGACGCGCTGCTCCACACGATCTGGGAGCCGGGCATGAGGGTCGTCCGCGACGTGGTCGGCACGCCGATCCACGTCTCCGAGCTCGAGATCGGCGACCTGGTGAACGCCGAGCCGGAGGCCATGTTCACCGGTGGGCACGACGGCGGGCCGCTCGAGGGCGTCGAGCTCCAGGTGGCCAAGTCGAAGGCGGCGGTGATCCTGCTCCGCATGGAGCCCGACGACATCACCCCCGCCGAGGGCAAGGAGAACTGGTCGGTCCAAGGCATCGTGTGCTTCTCCAAGATCTGCACCCACGTGGGCTGCCCGATCTCTCTCAACGAGCGGACCACCCACCACCTGCTGTGCCCGTGCCACCAGTCGACGTTCGACCTGGCCAACAACGGCAAGGTGCTCTTCGGCCCCGCTGCCCGGGCCCTGCCCCAACTGCCCATCGAGGTCGACGACGAGGGCTACCTGGTCGCCCAGAGCGACTTCCACGAGCCCGTCGGGCCGAGCTTCTGGGAGCGTGACAAGACGTCATGAGCATCGACACCTCGAAGGTCGCCAGCACCAACGCCACGACCCCGGCCACACCCGCCAAGGGCAACCCGGTCGCCGGAGTCGCCACCTGGGCCGACGACCGCCTCGGTCTCGCGACCGCGATGAAGAAGCAGGTCCGCAAGGTCTTCCCCGATCACTGGTCCTTCATGCTCGGTGAGATCGCGCTGTGGAGCTTCATCATCCTGCTGCTGACCGGCGTGTTCCTCTCGCTGTGGTTCAACCCGAGCATGGGTGAGACCACCTACGAGGGCTCCTACAACCAGTTGCGCGGCATCCAGATGTCGGAGGCCTTCGCCTCGACGTTGCGGATCTCGTTCGACATCCGCGGCGGTCTGCTGATGCGGCAGATCCACCACTGGGCCGCGATGCTGTTCATCGCCGCGATGTTCGTGCACATGATGCGCGTCTTCGTCACCGGCGCGTTTCGCAAGCCGCGTGAGATCAACTGGATCATCGGCTCGCTCCTGCTGCTCCTCGGCATCCTCGAGGGCTTCGCCGGCTACTCGCTGCCCGACGACCTGCTCTCCGGGACGGGCATGCGGATCGCCGACGGCCTGGTCAAGGCGACCCCGCTGGTGGGCACCTACATGTCGTTCTTCATGTTCGGGGGCGAGTTCCCGGGCACCGACATCATCCCGCGGCTCTACATCGTGCACGTCTTGTTGATCCCGGGCCTCCTCCTGGCTCTGATCGGCGCGCACATGCTGCTGCTCGTCTACCACAAGCACACCCAGTGGCCCGGCCCCGGCCGCACCGAGAAGAACGTCGTCGGCTACCCGCTGCTGCCGATCTACGCCGCCAAGGCCGGTGGCTTCTTCTTCATCGTCTTCGGCATCACCGCCCTCATGGGTGCCCTGCTGACGATCAACCCGGTGTGGAAGTACGGCCCCTACGATCCGTCCAAGGTGACCGCCGGCTCCCAGCCCGACTGGTACATGGGCATCGCCGAAGGTCTCCTGCGGATCATGCCCGGCTGGGAGACCCATATCTGGGGCGTCACGATCTCCTGGAACATCATGCTGCCCGGGCAGATCCTGCCGTTCGTGCTCTTCGGCGCCTTCATCGCGTGGCCGTTCCTCGAGGCCTGGGTGACCGGTGACAAGCGGGAGCACCACCTGCTCCAGCGGCCGCGCAACGCGCCCACCCGCACGGCGTTCCTGGCCGCGATGGTCACGGCGTACGGACTGCTGTGGGCGGCCGGCGGCAACGACATCCTGGCCACCCAGATGCACCTGAGCCTCAACCAGATCACCTACTTCATGCGGATCGCGGTGTTCGTGGTCCCGGTGCTGGTGTTCTTCCTGACCAAGCGCTGGTGCATCTCGTTGCAGCGTCACGACCAGGAGAAGCTGCTCCACGGCTACGAGACCGGCATCATCATCCGCTCCCCCGAGGGCGGCTACAGCGAGCGGCACCTGCCGATCAGCGACGACCGTGCCTACACCCTCACCGCGCGCGACCGCGACGAGGTGTTCACCCCCGGCACGGAGACCGACGCGAACGGCGTGGCCGCCCGTGGCAGCCGACTGGAGCAGATGCGTGGCCGACTGTCGGCGATGATGTACGCCGACAACGTGCAGAAGCCGACGCGCGAGGAGCTCCAGGAGGGTCACCACCACGCCGAGCACGAGCACGAGCTCCAGGCGGGGCTCGACCACCCGGTGCCGGGCCACGAGTTCGACGACCACAACCTGCGCACCGCCGAGGACGTCCCCCTGCGGGGCAACAGCCACGACGGCGAGTAGTCACCCCACCGCTGGTCGAGGATGGCCGGCTCGACCAACAGTGCTTCGTTGGTCGAGCCAGGCGAGCCCGTGTCGAGACCCCGTCAGTCCTGGGCGGTCTCGACACACCGCTCGACCCTCGCGACGGCTCGACCAGCGGTTCGTGACAGGCCGGAGGGGCTGCCTCAGGACCAGCCGCTGAGACTTAGAGGGCTGAGCCCTTGCGGTACTGGGCGAAGGTCTCGTTCCAGTCGCCGTACCCGTTGGTGAACTCCATCGGGCGGTCGGTGCCGGTGTACTCGACGACGTCGCCGCGCTTGGACCTGGCGTAGAGCCAGCCGGCGTTGGCCGTGCTCATGCCGGTGCAGCCGTGCGAGACGTTCGCATAGCCCTGGCTGCCCACCGACCAGGGCGCGGCGTGGATGAACTCGCCGCTGTAGGTGAGCCGCATGGCGTACTCGACGTCGTCGATGTCGTAGTACTCGGGGTTGTCCTGCCCGATGCCGATCGTCTCGGAGTTCATCCGGTGGGTCCGGAACTTCTCGATGATCACCTTCACCCCCGAGCGAGTGGTGAAGCCGGGCTTGCCCGTGGTGATCGGGATCGTCTTGACCAGCTGGCCGTTGCTGAAGACCTGCATCTGGTGGGTCTGGGCGTTGACCTTGTAGATGTTGGCCGAGCCGACGTGGAAGTCGACGTGCCGGTCCTCCTGACCGTAGATGCCCTTGCCCGCCGGAACGCTGTTGACCGCCACGTCGACGGACACGTCGGTGCCTGGCTTCCAGTAGTTCTTCGGACGCCAGTGCACCTCGTGGTCGCTGATCCAGTGCCACGCCCCGGGCTGCGCAGGAGTCGAGGTGACCGTGAGGTGCTTCTCGATGCTGGCCTTGTCGGTGACCGCGACGTCGAAGTGCACGATCACGGGCATCCCGACGCCCACGGTCTCGCCCTGGAGGGGGGCGACCGACGGGTAGGTCTGCTCGTCCAGGGTCAGATCCACGGTGCGGAACGTCGAACGCTTGGTCACGTCGACACCGTCGCTGCGGCGCGCCACCGTGGTCACGGCGTACGCCGTGCCCGGCTCGAGCAGTTGGCTCGCCACCCAGGTCACGTCGTCACCGGACAGCTTGCCGGGGATCCGGGCGTCAGGGCTGGTCAGCGTCACCTTGCGGAGGGTCCCGCCGTCCGCCTCGATGGTCACGCGGGTGTCGACGGGCACGTCGCGGGCGCCGCGCGCCACGTTGGAGGCGAGCGTGACCGGCGGGACTTGTGGGTCGTCGACGGCGTCTGACGGCTCGGCTCCCCCGGAGCTCCGGCTCCCGGGCCCGGGCGCGGCCTCCGGAGACGCGCTGACGCTGCTGCACGCGGCCAGGGTCACCGGGAGCAGGCAGGCGACCGCGAGCGCGGACAGGCGGAGGCGACGGGACTGCATGCTGATGGGACTCCCCGGGGGCTGCGTTGGTTGCCTCGTCAGGGTAACCCGCACCCGGGCGTCAACCCGAACCGACGCGACGGCCCGGACGTCCCGCTGGCCCCCCTCGTTGGTCGGGCCAGGCGAGCCCAGGTCGACCCGCTGGTTGAGTCATCGGGGCCGCTAGCGCGGGCGCCCGTTCCGGGCGGGAAGTCGCACCAGGCATCACTCCAGCCTCACGCGCACCGACTTTCGGATGAGGAGGCGACGTTGCCAGGCCCCACCCAGCGAAGCCGGCCCAGTCACCGGGTCTCGAGGCGCCGACACGTTGCCAGCACAGTCAGCGCAGAGCATCACTCACCCGGTCTCGTGACGCTCGCTGCGCTCGCTCCTCGACCACCGGGCCCACGGGCGGCAGCGTGGCGGCGCCGTCGGGCCGCTGCGCGATCAGCCACCGACGCGTGGCCTGGCACGACGGCCCGACGATCAGCGCCGACACGCTCGCCCAAACAAGGCGAGGGCGGCAGCGTGGCGGCGCCGTCGGGCCGCTGCGCGATCAGCCACCGACGCGTG
>CAZIVD010000024.1:55448-56622 GCA_964542635.1 uncultured Nocardioides sp.
GCCTGGCACGACGGCCCGACGATCAGCGCCGACACGCTCGCCCAAACAAGGCTAGGGCGGCAGCGTGGCGGCGCCGTCGGGCCGCTGCGCGATCAGCCACCGACGCGGGGCCTGGCACGACGGCCCGACGATCAGCGCCGACACGCTCGCCCAAACAAGGCTAGTGGGCGTGTTCTCCGCGGTAGTACTCGAAGACGAACCCGCACAGGGCCAGGGCGCCGAGGGCCGACCCGATGATGAACAGCCACCAGGCGTGGATGGCGATGCCGTAGACGCAGACACCGAGCGCCAGGGCGCACCACAGCGGCCACCAGGAGTACGGCGGGAAGAAGCCCAGCTCACCGGCGCCGTCGGCGATCTCGCCGTCCTTCCGGTCCTCGGGGCGAGGGTCCATCTTGGCGGCGTGGAAGCCGAGGTACAGCGTGATCATGGCGGCCAGGAGAGTGGTCATCACCAGCGCGGACGTGCCGGTGGGGTCGCCTGCGATCAGCCAGTACGCCGGGCTGACCCCCAGGAAGAACACGGTGGTGATCGCAAAGATCCAGGTCTCGGCCTTCATCGGGTCTCACCCTCCGGGTTCGTGCCCTCCGGCGGGTCCGGCTGGTCTCCAGGCCCGTCATCGGCGACCGCGACTCCGCGCTCCTCGAGCATCTCCTCGCGACCCTCCATCTCCGGAGCGTCGGCCGGGCGACCCTCGCGGGCAGCGTCGTTCTCGGCCAGCTCGAGGGCGGCGATCTCGGGGTGGTGCAGGTCGAAGGCCGGCGACTCCGAGCGGATCCGCGGGATGGAGACGAAGTTGTGGCGTGGCGGCGGGCAGCTGGTCGCCCACTCGAGCGAACGCCCCCAACCCCAGGGGTCGTCGGTCTCGACGAGCGGGGCACGGCGCGTGATGTAGACGTTGTAGAGGAACGGCAGCGTCGACGCCGCGAGCAGGAAGGCACCGACGGTCGAGATCTGGTTCATGCCCGTCCACCCGTCGTCAGGCAGGTAGTCGGCGTAGCGACGTGGCATGCCCTCGACCCCGATCCAGTGCTGGATCAAGAACGTGGTGTGGAAGCCGATGAACAGCAGCCAGAAGTGCAGCTTGCCGAGCCGCTCGTCGAGCATCCGGCCGGTCATCTTGGGCCACCAGAAGTAGAAGCCGGCGAACATCGCGAACACGACCGTGCCGAAC
>CAZIVD010000025.1:0-54277 GCA_964542635.1 uncultured Nocardioides sp.
GTTGCCGATCAGCGAGGTCTGCGACTCGCGCGCGACGTAGTGCTCGACGAGCACCTTGTCCTCGAGCACGGCGATCTGGGTGAGCTCGTCGCGCTGCCGGATCACCATCACCCGCTCGACGGACTCACGGCGGGCCAGGAACTCCGCCTCGCTGACGATGGGCGCGCGACGACGCCCGGCCTCGCGACCCTCGCGCCGGCGTTGCTTCTTCGCCTCGAGCCGGGTGGAGCCCGAGACCGCCGTGATCTCGTCCTCCGCGGATCGGGTACGCCGCACGCGGGTCACGGTGTTCTGCGGGTCGTCGGAGGCGGAGCCCCCCTCCTCACCGGCGCGGCGACGCCGCCGACGCCGCCGTGAGGCTCCCTCGGGAGCGGACTCGTCGGTGAGGTCGTCCCCCGACTCGTCGGCGGCGTCGCCGCCTGCCGCGGTGGAGGCTTCCTGGGCGTCCTCGGCCGACGCGTCGTCGGCCTCGGTGTCGGAGGACTTGCGCCGGCGTCGGCCCCCGCGGCGGCGCCGGCGGCGGGCCGTTCCCGGCTCGTCGGGTGACTCCGCTTCGTCGGCCGACGCGGCGGCACCCTCGTCGGCACTCTCGTCGGGGCTCTCGTCGGCGGCCGCCGTGGCCTCTGCGTCGACCGCAGTGCTCTCGGTCTGGTCGGGAGCGGCCGAACGCTTGCCGCGTGTCCGCCGGGTGGGTGCAGGCTCCGGCACCTGGAAGAGCGGCGCGGCGATCGCCGGCGACGCCGCCTCGCCGTCCGCGCTCGCGACCGGCGCGGTCTCGGTCTTCTTGCGGGTCCGTTTGGGCTTGGCGGGCGCGTCGCCTGCCGACGGCTCGTCGAGGGCCTCGCCGCTGCCGGCGGCTGCGGACTCGGGAGCCGCAGCGGCCTTCTTGGCCTTCTTCGGTGTGGACTTCCGCGGAGCGGGCTTCTGGGCATCGCCCGAGGCCGGCCCCGAAGCAGACTCCTGCGCCGACTCGTCAGCGTCCGCCACCACGCTCTTGGGAGCGCTCTTCTTGGCTGGCTTCTTGGCCGGGGCCTTCTTGCTCGTGGCCTTCTTCGCCGCGGGCTTCTTTGCGGCGGGCCTCTTGGCCGGCTGGCCGGCAGGAGCCTCGCTCCCGGACGAGGGCGCCTCGCTCTCGCCAGCGTCGAGGTCGGGCGTGGTGTCGTCGTCGAGCATGGAGTGCTCCTCCGCCCGGACCGGCAACGGGTCCGGACCGTGTCCGGCGCGCCTACCCGGATCCTCAGGGCGGCCACGCAAAGCCTTCGTGTGGCGGCGACACTCTCCGCTGGGTGCGTCTCGGGCGCCTGATCGTCACCTACCGCGGTCGCTGGGCCGTTCGCGGAGAGTGCCTGTCACCCACTCTCCGGCCGCGTCGCGGTCGGGTGACGAGAGGTTCCCGGAGTGCCGGTCCGCCTTGGAGCCGGCGAGAACGTCGTCGGGTCGACCAGATTCGTGTCGGAGCCCGGTCGGCCGAGTCCAGTATCGCACACGGCGGGGCGGAGGAGGCTACTCCTGAGCGTCGCGGTCCGGTGCCAGCGGGTCACCCACCCCACCCGACCCGGGGTCCAGGGGTCCCTGCGTCAGCCTGGTGAGCAGTGCTGCGCCACCGAGGCGCAAGCCGCCGACCTCCGCCAGCGCGGTGAGCACGTCGTCGGGGCGCACGGCGGGGACCGTGTGCCGCAGGACCAGGTCGAGCTCGGTCACCGCAGCCCCGGGGACGACGGCGAGCGAGACGATCGCGGAGCGTGCGTCGAAGCTCCGCAGCCCCTTCTTCGTCATCCGCTCGACCGGAGCCGAGCCGGCCGCGAGCAGGGCCGCGGTCGCCAGCGCGGCGTCGCCCCCCGCCACGTCCACCTCGATCTTCCAGCGGCTGGCCTCGAGGCGGTCCGCCAGAGAGCCGCCCCCAGCCTCGACCACCTCGACGACGTCCAGCCCGTCAGGGAGCGCCTCGGCCAGCGCCCGCGCCACGTCGGCAGGCTCGACGATCTGGGCGAGGGCGATCTCGAGATACTCGGCCTCACTGGCGGCTCCGGTCGGCGCCGCCCCGGCGTACGAGATACGCGGGTGGGGGTTGAAGCCCGAGGAGTACGCCATCGGGATCCGCGCCCGCACCACCGCCCGCTCGAAGGCACGGCTGAAGTCCCGATGGCTGGTGAAGCGTAGGCGGCCGCGCTTGGCGTAGCGCACCCGGAGACGCTGCACCGGGGGGGCCTGTTGGACGGGTTGGGCCTGCACGACGACCCAGGATAGTGACGCCCGAGGGCAGCGACCTCTGGGTCCCGGCGCCCTCGAACCGTGGTGTTAGGGTGCGGCGGTGCTCCGGGAGAACGACCTGTCGCCGGCGTCTGTGGACGACGTGTCGGCTGAGCTCCGCGGCTCGTTCGACGTGCAGGGGGCACGGGTCTTCCAGGGGCATCAAGACCCCGACATGACGCTCCTGATCCCTGCCGACGACATCGCCGAGCCGGAGGTGACGATCCTCGTCCCGGCGGTCAACGAAGCGATCACGATCACCGACTTCGTCCAGTGGTGCCACGAGGGTCTGCGCGCCGCGGGCGCCCAGGGCGAGATCCTGATCGTCGACAGCTCCGACGACGCCACGCCCGAGCTCGCCCTCGCCGCGGGCGCCAGGGTCCTGCACACTCCCCGGCGCGGTCTCGGCCGTGCCTACATCGACGCCATCCCCTACGTGCGAGGGCGCTACGTGATCATGGGGGACGCGGACTGCACCTATGACTTCCGCCAGCTCGCACCGTTCGTGGACGCGATGCGCGACGGGGTCGAGTACGCCATGGGCTCGCGCTGGAAGGGCTCGATCGAGCCGGGGGCCATGCCGGCCCTACACCAGTATTTCGGCACGCCCGTGACCACGTGGATCCTCAATGTGCTGTACGGCAGCAGGTTCAGCGACATCCACTGCGGCATGCGCGGGATCACGCGCGAGGCCCTCGTCCGGATGGGGATCGTCTCGCAATCGTGGGAGTACGCCTCGGAGATGGTGCTCAAGTCGGTGCGCATGGAACTGCGCACGGTCGAGGTGCCCGTGACCTTCTTGAAGGACCGCGAGGGGCGACTCAGCCACCACAAGCGGTCGGGCTGGTTCTCACCGTTCGCCGCCGCCTGGATCAACCTGCGGGCGATGTTCATCCACGGCGCGGAGTTCTTCCTCTTCAAGCCAGGCATCGCGATGTTCGTGCTGGGGCTGCTCATGACCCTGCCGCTGTCGTTCGGCGACATCACCATCGGCCCGATCACCTTCAGCCTCTACACGATGATGCTCGGCGTTGCCGTCGCAGCGGTGGGCCTGCAGAGCATCTTCTTCGGCTGCCTCGCCCATGTCTTCCTCGACTACACCGGGCGCCATCGCGACCGATGGCGACGGGTCTTCCGCTACACGCCGTCAATGGTCACCAGTGGCGGTCTGTTCGCGCTGGGGCTGGCCTTCGTGCTCGCTCTCGTCGTGTACTTCTTCACGCACGACCTGACGCTGCCCTCCGCGGACCAGGCGATCATCCACCTGGCGGTCACGGGCCTCCTGCTGATGATCGTGGGGTTCGGCACCTTCTGCTTCACCCTCGTCCTCCACGCCACCGACGTGCGCTACGGCCCGACGGAGTCTCTCCCGTGAGCGATGAAGGCCGCCAGACGTCGTTCGGCGAGCGCGGCGACACCACTCCGGTGGACCGCTTCGGGGTCTGGCTCTCCAAGCGCCAGATCGAGCGACGCGTCGGCGGTCTCCGTGGCCTCGACGTGGCCGACGTGGGCTGCGGCTTCGAGGCGACGTTCATGCGCAACGTGCTCGACGAGGTCCGCTCCGCCACGCTGCTGGATGTCTCCCTCGCCCCCGACCTGAAGTCCCATCCGAGGATTCGTGCGATCGAGGGTCTGCTTCCCGAGTCGATGGCCGAGATCGCCGACGGGGCGCTCGACGTGGTCTTGTGCATGTCGGTCGTGGAGCACCTCTGGGAGCCCGACGCGACCCTGAGCCACTTCGCTCGCGTCCTCCGGCCCGGCGGCGTGTGCGCCATCAACGTCCCGTCGTGGCGCGGCAAGACGGCCCTCGAGTTCTCGGCGTTCCGGCTCGGGTTGTCGCCGTTCGACGAGATGGACGACCACAAGACCTACTACGACCCGCGCGACCTGTGGCCGCTCCTGGTCCGCGCGGGGTTCAAGCCGCACGCCATCCGGTGCTTCAAGCACAAGTTCGGCCTCAACACGTTCGCCGTGTGCCGCACCCCACCAGAAGGGTCCCTCTCGTGAGCTTCACCGCATCGTTCCTGTCCGAGACGGCAGAGATCCTCGCCGCCCTCGACACCGATCAGATCGAACAGATCGCCACCGGACTGGCTCGCGTGCGGGACCAGCAGCAGGGGCGGCTGTTCATCATCGGCGTCGGCGGCTCCGCGGGCCACGCCGGCCACGCGGTCAACGACTTCCGCAAGATCTGTGGGTTCGAGGCCTACGCGCCCACCGACAACGTCTCCGAACTGACCGCGCGGACCAACGACGAGGGCTGGGACACCACGTTCGCGGCCTGGTTGCACGGCTCCCGCCTCAGTGACCGCGACGCGCTCCTGGTCTTCTCCGTCGGCGGCGGCGACGAGGTCAAGAACGTCTCGGCCAACATCGTCCGCGCCCTCGAACTGGCCCGCAGCCGCGAGGCCGCCATCTTCGGCATCGTGGGGCGCGACGGCGGGGCGACGGCGCGGTACGCCGAGGCGTGCTCGGTCGTGCCGCCGCTCTATCCGGACCACATCACCCCGCACACGGAGGGCCTTTGCGCGGTGATCTGGCACCTCCTCGTGACGCACCCGGCGCTCGCGAAGGTCCCGACCCGGTGGGAGTCGCTCACGTGACGCAGCGCGCCCTGGGCCGGGTCCTGGTCGTGGGCGGCGCCGGGTTCATCGGGAGCCACTTCGTGCGCCGGCTGCTGGCCCGGGATGACGTCACGGGCGTCCGCGTCTTCGACAACTTCTCCTCTGGTCGGGAGTGGCATCTCGCGGCCCTGCGCGGCGACCCCCGGCTGGACGTGGTGCGCGGAGACGTCGTCGACCTGCCCGACCTGCTGGCCGCCGCGCGCGGAATGTCGACGGTCATCCACCTCGCGTCCAACCCCGACATCGCGGCCGCGGTCACCAGCCCGGCCATCGACTTCGACCAGGGCACCCGGCTGACCCACCACGTCGCTGAGGCGGTTCGCCAGGCGGAGGTCCCTCTGGTGCTGTACGCCTCCGGCAGCGGCGTGTACGGCGACCTCGGCGAGCTGGAGGCCCACGAGGACCACGGACCGATGGTCCCCACGTCCACCTACGGCGCCAGCAAGCTGGCCGGCGAGGCCCTTCTGGCGTCGTACGCGTTCATGTTCGGCCCGGTCGTCCGCGCCTTCCGCTTCGGCAACGTCGTGGGTCCGAACCAAACACACGGGGTCGGCTACGACTTCGTCCGCCGTCTCCTCCGCGAGCCGAGCCATCTCGACATCCTCGGCGACGGTCGCCAGAGCAAGTCCTACGTGCATGTGGACGACGTGATCTCGGCCGTGTTGCTGGCCGGTGAGCGAGCAGACACGCCGTTCGACGCCTACAACGTGGCCACCGGCGACTACGTCACCGTCACGGAGATCGCCGAACTGGCCGTTGAGGTGCTGGGGTTGTCGGCCGATTCGGTCCAGTTCCGTTACAGCGGCGGCGACCGCGGCTGGAAGGGCGACGTCCCCATCGTGCGGATCGGCACGGACAAGATCCGGGCTCTGGGCTGGGCCAACGAGCTCAACGGGCTCGAGGCGTTGCGCGCCTCGATGTCGTCGATGGCAGACGACGCCCGCGCGGGGCGCTTCGAGCCCGTCGCCTGATCGGGGCGTCGCCATGTCACGCCGGCGCGCCGTGTTCCTCGACCGCGACGGGGTGCTCAACGTCTCCGCCGTCGTCGACGGTGTGCCGGTCCCGCCCCGACGGCCCGAGGACTTCGTGCTGCTCCCGGGAGTGGCCGGGGCCTGTCGGCGCCTCCACGACGCCGGGTTCGTGCTCGTCGTCGTGACCAACCAGCCCGACCTCGCGCGGGGCTCGCTCGACCCCACCGCGCTGGACGCCATCCACGAACGCCTCCGCCGCGAGCTTCCCATCGAGCACATCTGGGTCTGCCCGCACAGTGGGGCCGAGGGCTGTCCGTGCCGCAAGCCGAGGCCCGGGATGATTCTCGAGGCCGCCGCTCGTCTGGACCTCGACCTCGACCACAGCGCCGCCGTCGGCGACCGTTGGCGTGACGTCGAGGCCGCCCACCGGGCGGGCGTTCGCTCGGTGTTCGTCGACCGCGGGTACGCCGAGGAGCTCACGGTCGCGCCGGACGCGACGTTCACCGGACTCCCGGAGGCGGTTCCCTACCTGCTCACGATCACTGCGACGGCCTGACCTGGTCCCTCAGTCGTCACGCACGTGGGAGAGCACGACGCGGCGGACGGGCGGTCCCTCGTCCTGCGTGAGGTAGAGGTGTCTGCCCCGGAAGCCGTGCCACTGCAGGCAACTGCCCACCCGTACCGAGATCGCCTGAGTGGACTCGAGCGTCGAGAAGGTGATCACCCGGTTGACTCCTGGCGCGTTGGTCAGTCCGAGTGAGTCCGTGAGACGCAGCGAGGACAGGCCGATCGGGCCGTCCGCCTCGAACGACGCGAGGCTGAACTCCCGGAGGTCCACCGAAGGCGGGACGTCCACCGCGCCGATCACGATGGGAGTGCCTTCCAGGGCCGCGAGGACGCCCACGTTGCGGGCTTCGGCCACCACGGGGATCCGTCGTTGGCCGTCCTCGATGAACGCGGGCGGCACGAAGCCCGGCGGTGGAGTGATCACCGCCGCCGTGCCGTCCTCCAGGAGCGCGTAGGCATAGATCGGGGAACCCCGGGGAGCCTCGAAGGTCAGACTCCCCCCGAAGCCGCTCTGCTCTGCACCCGTCAGGCCCAGGTCGGCGGCCACGTCGGGGCGAGGGCCGTCGGGCGGTACCGAGCCGACGACGCGGTCGTCCGAGACCACGAGGACGTCGTCGACGGCGGTGTCGCGCTCGACGTCATAGGACCAGCCCACGATCTGGATCGTGTAGCCCGGGCGATAGTCCACGTCGAGCGCGACTTCCGGCCCCTCGGGCTCCGACTCCAGGTACGCGGCCGAGTAGCCCCACTCGCACGCCGGCTGCGAGAAGTACAGGTCCTCGGTGACCGGCGCCTGGGAGAGGGCTGGAGGCGGCGGTGCCTGGGCCACCAGGTCGTTGCGGATCAGGAACAGCGTCCCACGGACCGCGATGACTGGAGTCCAGTGGTCGAGGAGGTACTGACCGACCATGAAGTGCCGCACACCTGCCCGGGGCCCGTCCCAGGCAGGGATGCCGAAGGCCGTGGTGTCGTAGACCACCACGGGCGGTTGCGACCGCTCCAGGTCCTCCACCACCACGCGCTGGGCACGCTCGACCGCGGCCATGCTGATGTGCACGAAGGGCGTGGCGGGCGTGCGGTGCAGCAGGTAGTAGATGTAGCCCGGCGAGTTGGTGAAGTCGAACACTGGACCGTCCGGCCCGGCGTAGGTGTCCATCACGGCCTGGAGGTCATCGAGGAGCGTCTCGTCGAGAGCACCGGGCTCCATGTAGCCGACCCTCGGGATCGTCGTCGGACCCGGGACGGTCATCAGCAGTCGCCCAGGGGCATGCAGGAGACCGGAGAGCCCCAGGACGAACACCAGGAGACCCACCGCCGCGAGCGCCACCGGCTGGAGACCGCTGCGCGCGACCGGTGCGAGGCGTCGGGAGCCGCCCATCCGTCGCCGCAGCCATCGATCGACGGCCCCGATGATCCCCGCGCCCAACAAGAGGTAGAGGGGCAGAGCCACCATGATGTTCTGGAAGACGTGGCCGAAGTCGAAACGTCCCCAGGCCTTCTCGCCGTAGGCGCCTGCCGCCAGCGCAGCCGCCAAGGTCGTCCAGTGCAAGGGGGTCAGTGGGCCGACGTGCAGCCACCGCCAGGCGACGAAGACCAGCGTCGTCCATACCGCACAGGCCAGGCCCGCCATCCACATCCAGTACGACAGCGGCGTGCCCGTCACCGGCAAGGTGCCGGACTCGTTGTGACCGGGTCCGAAGTACAGGTAGTAGCCGATAAAGTCGAGCATGGCCCCACGAGTGGCCAGGAACCCGAGCCAGACGAGGGAGAGGACCGCCCCGGTGGTCACGAACGTCACGGTGCCGCGCAGCGACCGCCACCACCGGACTCCCTGCGGGCGTGTGGCCAGGTCGCTGAGCACCAGGACGACGGCACAGGCGATCACCTGGAGGAACGCCTCCGGGACGAGCACCGCGTCGACGAACAGCAAGGCCGTCAGCGCCACGACCCACGCTCGGGCGCTGCGTCGCCGCAGGGTCTCCGCGAGGAGGACATAGACGGCGGCCACCAGCACCCAGCGTGTCGACACCGGCAGATAGAAGGACGCTGCCAGCACGACCACGGCGACGGGCGCCGCGTGACTGCGAGGAGCCACGTAGCAGGCCATCAGGTAGAGCAGCACCCAGAAGAGCGGGGCGAAGATCATCGAGTACGACCCCAGCGCCCCCCAGATGGTCGGCTCGAAGACCTGCCAGCCCACCCAACTGCGGAGACCGTCCTCGAACAGTCCGTGGATGAACACGAAGTCCCGCCATGGGAAGTACCCGCGAGTCAGCAGGTCTGCGCCGAGAACACTCTGGGAGTCATCGAAGCCCTCCAGCAGGCCCAGAGCCGGCGGCAGCGCCATCGTGAGGAGGGCGACCAGCGTGGGGCCCAACCAGAGCATCCGGACCCGGCGTTCGCACCCGACGGGATCCGCGCCCCGGTGCAGGGACCACACCACCCACCCCAGCACGCCCAGCGCGGCCGCCCCGGCGACCCACCACGGAAGCCAGGGCCAGTGACTCTCCGACCCGTCGATCTCCAGCGCGACCGAGTGTCCTGACGCCCAGGCCGCCACAGCAGGCGCAAGAACCGCGCCCATCAGGGCCGAGAGGCCGGTGAGGACCTCCGTCGACGAGGGGGGCTCGGAAGCCCGCCTCCGGGCCAACCCGGCGCGCACCGCCCAGGTCACGAGCACGACGAGCACGACGTAGAGCGCGCCCACGAGGAAGCCCGCCCGCGTGAACCCGCTGCCCGGAGCGGCTCCGGCCAGGCTGGCGGCGTACCAGACCAGGAACCCAGGGACGGCGAGAGCAGCAACCCAGACGCCGTACGTCGTGGGTGACGACGCTGCGTCGGCCGGCCCGGGAGGGTCCGGCGCCAGCGACGCCCGGCGGCCGGCCGCGACCGGCACCGCCTCGGCCCACGGCCCCCAGCGCCAGAGTGCGACGTACACGGCGATCAGCACCAGGGGGATCTGCCAGACGACGATCCGCCACGCCCAGAGGATCGGCAGGTAGTTGAAGTCGGCGAAGCTGGGGAAGCCCACGACGTTGATCGGCGGGGTGAGACTGTCGGGCCGCTGCCACCACAGGGCCGCCGCCAGCGCCATCGAGACCGCGAGCGCAACGACGAAGCGGAGCAGACCTCGTCGGAGTGCGTCGGGCGAAGGCCGCAGGTCCGGGTCGGACCCGGTCACCCGGCCCTCCGTCGTCACTGATCCGCTCCGGCCTGTCGTGGTCATATGAGGCACGAACGGTACAGGTCAGGCACGTCCCCGCACCTCGTGGCCCTGGGCGGGCGGCCACCGCACGGCGCCCCCGCAGTCAGCGCGGCAGCGAGGGCAGCCTTTACACTCCCGGGGTGCTCGTCCCCCACCTCATCCAGGCGCCTGCGCGTCACGGCCAGAACTGGTTGCGCCGGGACCGCCGTCTCGAGCGACTGCTCCGGCGGGCCCGCCTGTCCGGGAGCGACTCGCTCTACTCCCACGAGTTGGTCGTCCCGATGAACTCCACCTATGCGCCCTGGCACGACGACCAGTCCTTCCGTGCTGCCTACGACGCGGTCCTGGGGCACACCTTCGTGGACCAGTACAAGTGCTACGAGCTGTGGGAGCAGCTCGGCCAGGTGCGCCACGTCGACGGTGACGTGCTCGAGGTCGGAGTGTGGCGGGGCGGCACCGGGGTGCTGATGGCCCGCCGCGTCCAGGCACTGGGCCTGGACGCCGTCGTGCACCTTTGCGACACGTTCGCCGGAGTCGCCCATGCGGGCGAGGCGGACCCCTGGTACCGAGGCGGCGAGCACGCCGACACGTCGCCGGCCATCGTGGCGGACCTGGCCCGTCGGGCGGGCGTGGAGGTCGACATCCGGGTCGGGATCTTCCCCGATGACACCGCCGAGGGGCTCGAGAACACGCGCTTGCGACTCGTCCACATCGACGTGGACGTGCACGAGTCGGCACGGCTCACTCTCGAATGGGCCTGGCCCCGCCTGAGCCGGGGCGGAGTCGTCATCTGGGACGATTACGGATCGTTCCAGTGCGAGGGCGTCGCCACGCTCGGACGCCAGCTCTTCGCGACACACTTCCCGGGAGGTCGCTTGGTGCACAACCTGAATGGGCACCTGTTGTTGTTCAAGCTCGACGACGCAGACCTGCCGGTGCTGCCCGACTACACGCCCGGACTGCCGTTCCCGACCGAGACCACCGACTGAAGCGACCTGGAGACGCATGAAGATCTTCGCCGATGGGGCCGACCTGGAGACCATGATCGCGCTCGCGGCGGATCCCGCCATCTCGGGATTCACCACAAACCCCACGCTCATGAGGAAGAGCGGCGTGACGCACTATGAGGAGTTCGCCCACAAGATCCTCGAGACGATCGACACCCATCCCGTGTCCTTCGAGGTGTTCGCGGACGACCTGGACGGGATGTTGCGTCAGGCAAGGCTGATCTCCTCATGGGGTCCGAACGTCTACGTCAAGGTCCCGGTCACCAATACGCGCGGTGACTCGACCGTCGAGGTGGTGAGGGAGCTCTCGGCCGAGGGGGTCCGTCTCAACGTGACCGCCTTGCTGAGCCTCACCCAGGTCGAGCAGGTGGCCGCCGCGGCGACCGGGGGTCCCGGGCACGTGATCTCGGTGTTCGCGGGTCGCGTCGCCGACACCGGTCGCGACCCCATGCCCATCATGCGCGAGGCGGTCGCCACGGTGGCGGACGATCCGGCGCTGGAGATCTTGTGGGCAAGCCCGCGCGAGGTGCTCAACCTCGTGCAGGCCGAGGAGTGCGGGGTCCACATCATCACCATGACCCCCGACCTCCTGGCCAAGATCGCCACCTTCGGCAAGGACCTCGACGAGTTCTCGCTCGAGACGGTGCAGATGTTCCACCGTGACGCCGCTGCTGCGGGGTACGAGCTGTGAGCGCAACGCGCGTCAACGCCGACGGCTCCGACCAGGACGACTGGGACGACCACTGGGACCGGTTCGGCGAGAACGCGCTGGGCAACCCCGCCAACGACTACCGCCACGCGATGGTCCTCAAGCTCTTGGGGGACCTGCGGCCCGGGAGCGTCCTGCTCGACATCGGCAGCGGCCAGGGTCAGTTCGCGATCGACTTCCAGGGCCGACATCCGGAGGTGGCCGTGTGGGGCGTCGAGTACAGCAGCGAGGGCGTCCGCCGCGCCCGCGCCGCCGCTGCCAGGGCCGGGGTCCCCGCGCGGTTCGTCGAACGAGACCTGCTTCAGCCGACCACCCCCGACGAAGGCCAGCCACGTGCCACCCATGCCGTGTGCTCCGAGGTGCTTGAGCACGTTCCCGACCCGACCGTGCTGGTGCGCAACTCACTCAGCCTCCTCGCCCCCGGCGCGCGGGTCGTGGTGACAGTGCCCGGTGGTCCCCGCTCGGCATTCGACCTCCACATCGGGCACTACCAACACTTCTCGGCCGACGGACTGCGCTCGGTGCTCACCGACGGCGGCCTCGCAGTCGACCGCGTGCTCCGGACGGGCTTCCCCTTCTTCAACCTCTACAAGCTCGCCGTGATCGCCCGCGGTGACAAGCTCGTGCAGGACGTGACCGCGGGCCCGGACTCCGGGAGCTCTTCGCGCCTGCAGCAGGCGGCGACCACGTTCTTCAACAAGACCTTCCCGCTCAACCGCGACGACTCGCGCTTCGGCTGGCAGCTCGCCGCGATCGCCCACGTGCCGGCAGGGGCGGCCTGAGCATGCTGATCACCCGCACCCCTCTCCGCATCAGCCTGGGTGGTGGCGGAACGGACCTTCCCTCCTACTACGAGGAGTTCGGCGGCATGGTCGTGTCGGCCGCGATCTCCCAGCACATCTACATCTCGGTCAACCGCACCTTCACCGGCGACTACTTCTTGAAGTACTCCGGCCTGGAGCGCGTCGAGAAGCCCTCCCAGGTCGAGCACCCGATCATCCGCGAGGTGCTCAGCGCCCACGACATCGGACCCGGGGTCGAGATCGTCAGCACCGCCGACATTCCAGCGGGCACCGGCTTGGGTTCCTCCGGAGCCTTCACGGTCGGGCTGCTCAACGCCGTGCACGCGTTCCGGTTCGACCACGCGGGCGCTGCGGAGCTCGCTCGTGAGGCGTGCGAGATCGAGATCGACCGGCTCGGCCGCTCGGTGGGCAAGCAGGACCAGTACGCCGCGGCGTACGGCGGCATCACCCGTTTCGACTTCGAGCCAGGCGGTGCCGTCCGCGCCCAACGGGTGGCGGTCCCCTCCGAGGCGATGCACGACCTCCAAGAGCACCTGCTCATGTTCTTCACCGGCTACTCCCGGGCAGCCGACGAGGTGCTGGCCGACCAGCACACGCGCACGGTCACGGGTGATCGGGAGATGCACGAGAACATGCACCGCACCAAGGAGCTGGGTCTGCGCAGTCTCGCGGCTCTCGAGTCCGGCGACACGGTGTCGTTCGCGGACCTCATGCACGAGCACTGGGAGAACAAGCGCCGTCGGTCGCGTGGGATGTCCAACGACCGGATCGACCACGTCTACGAGGTGGGACGGAACGCGAGCGCCCGGGGCGGCAAGCTGGTCGGCGCCGGAGCCGGCGGCTTCCTGATGTTCTACGCCGACGAGCCGAGGCGCCTGCGGCAGGCCATGCGCGAGGAGGGCCTGGCGGAGCTGCGCTTCGCCTTCGACCACGACGGCACGACCGTCCTGGTCCGCGAGTAGCCGTGCAGTGCGTGATCCTGGCCGGGGGATTCGGCACGCGGATGCGCGGTGTCTCCTCGACCGTACCCAAGGCGCTGCTGCCCGTGGCGGGCCGGCCGTTCGCACACTGGCAGTTGACCTGGCTGGCGACCGCCGGAGTGGACTCAGTCGTCTACTGCATCGGCCACCTCGGCGACCAGATCCGCGCCAGCATCGGGGACGGCTCTCCCTGGGGGGTGCCGGTGACCTACGTCGACGAGGGTGACGACCTGCGCGGCACAGCCGGCGCACTCCGGCTCGCGCAGACGCACGGTGTGCTCGCCGAGCGCTTCCTGGTCCTCTACGGCGACTCATGGCTCCAGGTGGACCCCGCCGAGGTCTTCGCCGCTGCGGAGCGCTCGAGGCTGCCGGCCCTGATGACCGTGTTCGAGAACCGTGGACGCTGGGACCGCAGCAACGCCGTGTACGCCGACGGACGGGTCGTCCGCTATGAGAAGGGGATCGATCCCCTCCCCCCGGAGATGCGCTGGATCGACTACGGCCTGCAGGTCCTCACCCGCGATCTGGTGGATCAGCGGGTGCCGGCCGAGAAGCCCAGCGACCTCGCCCCCCTGCTCGAGGCGTTGGCCGCGGAGGGCGCCCTCGCCGGCTATCCGGTCAGGCGGAGGTTCTACGAGATCGGCTCTCCCGCCGGGCTTGCCGAACTCGACGCGCTGCTGGGTGCCACGATGGCCGACGCCCCGTTCTCCGATGCCGAAGGACGCCAGTGACCGCCCCGCCCAGCCCCACCGCCACCGTCCCGGGCGCCCCATCCGGGCGGCCAACGCCGACGCGGTTGTTCCACCTGGTGGTGCTCCTCGTCTTCCTCGGGTCCTCGATCGCGGCCGTGACGACGGTGATGCACCACTACCCCTATCCCTCGCCGATCGACGAGATCGTGCACTTCGACTACGTCCGGGACTTCCCCCACGTTCCGGTCAACGGCGAACGCGTGTCCCAAGAAGGGCTGCGGGAGTGGGCCTGCCGGACCTCGGGACCCGAGTACGTGCTTCCGCTGCCCGCCTGTCGCGACGGTCACTACAACCCGGACGAGTTCCCGGGTCAAGGCTTCTCCACTGCTGGGAGCACACCTCCCGTCTACTACGGCGTCACCGCGATCGTCGCGCGTCCGGTCTCCGCGGTCACCGGGTGGGACCTGTTCACCGTGGCTCGAGCGACCGGCGCGCTCTGGCTGGCGGGCTTCATGTTCGTGGCCTACCTCCTCGCGCTGAGGCTTCGCGTGCCGCCGATCGCGGCCGCCGCGGCGGCTCTGCTCGTGGGTCTGGCCCCCAACGTCATCGCCTCCGCGGCGACCATCGGGCCGGACACGGCGACGGCCCTCGCCTCGGGGCTCGTGCTGCTCAGCGCCATGACGTACGACAGGACCCGTCGGTCGACGTGGTGGTTCCTGGCCGCGGTCGCACTCGCCGCCGCCACCAAGTTCACCGCGTTCACGGCTGTCGGCGCGGCGCTGATCCTGCTCGTCGCGTATCCGCTGCTCGAGCGCCGAGGGACGGCGCCGAAGGGGGCCGAAGACACCGCACCGGGCCACACGTCACCCTCGCAACTTCGTCGGCCGCTGCTGACCTCGCTGGCCGGGCTCGCGGTCTTCGGCGTGATCTCGTTCCTGTGGGGTCTGCGCTTCCAGGCCACGAGTCAGATCGATCCGGACAAGATCCCGATCAACGTCATGCTGCACGCCGACTCCGTCCCGTGGCGGGAGACGTTCGAGTACCTCCTCTACGTCTTCTTCAGCCCTGGGACCAACAACTGGCAGCCCCAGTTCCTCAATGACGCGACCAACGCCTTCATCATCACGAGCATCGCCGGCCTGAGCATCGTCGCGGTTCTGGCCGCGGCGCTCGCCCTTCGCGACGATCCACGGGGGTCCGCGCTGGGTCTAGGGCTGCTCGTGATGGCGGTCGTCAGCCCGTTCCTTCTGGTGGCGCTGAACCTGTACGCCAACCACCTCTACTTCCTCCTGCCGCCGCGGTACGGATACGCACTCCTGCCGGGAATCGTCGCCGCGATCGCGTGGCTGCTCCGGGGGATCGGGCCGTCCCGGGCACTCGCCTTGCTCGCCGTGTTGTCCGTGGTCAACGTGCTCACCTGACGTGGCCGGACGCCCCCGGCGCCGCCCGGACGACGGCTCCCCAGTTGTTAGCATGCTGCGCATGTCGGACGGGGCCACACCTGCGGTCTCGTCCCGCATCCTGGTCATCGTGCCCGCCTGGAACGAGCAGGACTCCGTGGTCGCGACGCTCACCGAGATCCGGGAGACCAACCCCGGGGTGGACGTGCTCGTCGTGGACGACGGGTCGGTGGACGCGACCGCCGATCGGGCGGCCGCGGTCGGCGCGCTCGTCTGTCGGCTGCCCTTCAACCTGGGCGTGGGCGGTGCCATGCGGACGGGCTACCGCTACGCCCAGCGCCACGGGTACGACGTCGCGGTCCAGGTGGACGCCGACGGCCAGCACGACCCGCGCTTCGTCAGCGCCCTCGTGGAGGAGCTCGACCGAGCCGACGTGGTCATCGGCTCCCGGTTCGCGAACGGGGAGCGCAGCTACGAGGTGCGGGGGCCCCGGCGCTGGGCGATGGTGATGCTCGGCAAGGTGCTCACCAGGCTCGCGCGCACGCCGATCACTGACGCGACGTCCGGCTTCCGGGCGGCCAACCGTCGCGCGATCGCGGTGTTCGCGGCCCACTATCCCGCCGAGTACCTAGGCGACACGGTGGAGTCGCTGGTGATCGCGCTCCGCACCGGCTGCACGATCCGTCAGGTTCCCGTGCACATGCGCCCCCGCACGACCGGCACGGCGAGCGCGTCCCCGATCCGTGCGGCGGTGTACTTGTTCCGCGCGGTGGTCGCCCTCGCGCTCGCGCTCGTCCGGCGCTGGCCCACCGAGGTCCCGATCAACGACCCGGCCGGTGCGCAGGTCGCGCCAGTGGCAAGGAGGACCTGATGGGAGCCAATCTTCTGGGTCTGGCCATGGCACTCGCCATCCTGGTCACCCTCTTCGAGATGATGCGACGGCACCGGCTTCGCGAGAAGTACGCCCTGATCTGGTTCGTCATCGCCATCTGCGCACTGGTCGTCGCGATCGCGCCGTCGCTCCTCATCTGGGCGACCGACCTCCTGGGGTTGAGCCTGCCGTCGAACCTGCTGTTCTTCGTCGCCTCGGTGGTGCTGCTGCTGCTGACCCTTCAGCACAGCTCGGAGCTGGGCCGGCTCGAGGAGCGCACCCGCACCTTGTCCGAGGAGATCGCCCTGCTCCGCCTCGAGCAGGAGCGCCGCAGCGCGGACCCCGCCAACGGCCCCAGCGACGCCTGAGATCCGCGACGGATGAGCGGACCCCGGGTCACGGCGATCGTGCTGGCCTACGGCGACGAGCCGGTGCTCGGCGAATGCGTCGAGGCGATCTTGGCGTCGGTCGACGTCGACGTCGACGTCGTCCTGGTCGACAACGGCTGCACGACGGACTCCGTGGAGCGACTGCGCGACCTGGCCGGCGTAACCGTGCTCAGTCCCGCGTCCAACACGGGATTCGCGGGCGGGTGCAACCTCGGCGCGACCGCTGCACGCGCCCCCGTGCTGGCTTTCGTGAACGGGGATGCCGTCGTCCGTCCCAGGGCCCTCCGCGCCCTCGCCGACGCGCTCACGGACGACACGCTGGGGCTGGCGAGCGGATCGCTGCGCCTCTACGACGACCCGGACGTGATGAACTCCGCGGGCAATCCGGTGCACTTCACCGGGCTCAGCTGGGCGGGCGGACTGGGCGATCCGGCGGACCAGCACGCCGTTCCACGCGACGTCGCCTCAGCCACGGGGGCGGCCACGGCCGTGCGGGCCGACCGTTTCGCCGAGCTCGGTGGGTTCGCCGAGCTCATGTTCGCCTACTGCGAGGACGCGGAGCTGAGTCTGCGGACCTGGCAGCGAGGCTGGCGGGTCCAGTACGTGCCCGACGCGGTGGTCCTGCACCGCTACGAGTTCTCCCGCAACCCCCAGAAGAGCTACCTGCTCGAGCGCAACCGCCTCATCCTGGTCCTGACGCTCTACGAACGCCGGACGCTGGCGCTGCTCGCTCCCGCACTGGTCGCCCTCGAGTGCGCCGTCGCCCTGGTGTCGCTGCGCCAGGGATGGTTCCGGGAGAAGGCCCGTGGCTGGTGGTGGCTCTGGTCCCATCGAGGTGCTCTGGCCTCGCGTCGCAGCGAGGTGCAGGACGCGCGGCGACTGCCGGACCGTGACCTGCTCGGGATCCTCACCGGCGACTTCGCACCCGGAGACGCCACGGGCCTCGCCGCCCCGCCCCTGCTGCGCGCCGGCTCGCGCAGGTACTGGGCACTGACGAGGCGAGCCCTCTGCGCGGGTAGGCTCCCCGAAGTGCCTGCCCAGGCGGGAAGGAAGAGGGAGACGGGAGCCCTGGTGACCGACGACACGACGAGCGAGTCGTATGCGCAGCGTCTCGAACGCCTCGAAGGCGCTCGCTGGAAGCAGGTGCTCGACGTCCAGCGACCGTACCGTTGGAATCTGCGTCGTCTGTCCCTCGGGCGCACCCTCGACGTCGGATGCGGGATCGGCCGCAACCTGGTCTCGCTTCCCGAGGGCAGCCTCGGCGTGGACCACAACGAGACCTCGGTGGAGCTGGCCAGGTCACGTGGTCTGGACGCCATCACCTCCGTCGAGTTCGACGCACGCCACCCCGAGCCACCGGAGGTGCCGGAGTACGACAGCCTGCTGCTCGCCCACGTGCTCGAGCACATGACACGCGACGAGGGCATCGCCCTGCTGCAGCACTACCTGCCCCACGTGCGCCGCACCGTGGCGGTGATCTGCCCCCAGGAGAAGGGCTACACCACCGATGCCACGCATGTGACGTTCCTCGACGGCGCCAGTATCGCGGGGATGCTGGAGCACGTGGGGCTGCGCGTGCGCGACGTCTCCTCCTTCCCCTTCCCCCGACGAGCTGGACGGTACTTCGCCTACAACGAGACCGTCGTCCTGGCCGATCGGCGGTGAGCGGACACACGGAGCCGCCCACCATGACCGACCACGGGGATTCCGAGGACCGCGACCTGCTGGAGGCCGTCCGCCTGGCGCGACGCGAGCTGAAGCTGAGTCGGCGGCGTCAGGAGTCGGCCGTCGAGGACCTGCAGCGGGCGCGACGTCAGCGCGCCGAACTGCGCGACCAGGTGGAGCTGTTCTCGCAGTCCCTTGCCCGGATCCTCTCCGAGCGGTACTGGGCCGACCAGCGTGCCCTCACGCGCCGGCTGCGACCACGCCGCGACGAGGAGGCCGACCAGGTCGCCGCCGTGGAGGCCAGCGACCTCTTCGACGGAGCCTGGTATCTCCGGCAGCGCCCGGACGCCGTGGCAGCCCTCCTCAGCCCCGCGGTCCACTACCTACGCGTGGGGGCCCAGGACGGCGCCGAGCCCGGGCCCCGGTTCGACACGCCGGGCTACCTCCGCGACCACCCGGCCGCGCAGAAGAGCGGGCTTGCGCCGCTGCTGCACTACGTGCGGCGCCCGGCTCCGTGAGCGCCCGACCGGAGCAGGAGGTCGCGGACTTCCGGGCACGCTGGTCGGGATTCGTGCGGTCCTACAGAGGAGCCGACGCCGCAATGCGCGCGGCTCTCGTGGCCCGCGTGCTCGAGGCGGGTCTCGACGCCGGCCTGGCCGACAGCGAGGTCGACCCGTACGACGACGGCGAGAACGCCCTGGTGGATCCCGCCGACCGGATGACCTGCGAGTTCGACCTCATCGCGGCATCCGGCACCTTCGCGGAGTTCGGATACGTGTGGCACAACCCCCGCCTCTACTGGAGCCTGTGTGGCCACCGCGAGGGATTGCGTCACTTCGTGCAGCGCGGTTGGCGCGAGCTGCGCAACCCCACGCCGGACTTCGACGTGTGGTGGTACTGGCTCACCTATCTCGACCCCGCCGCTGACGACGTGAACCCCCTCGTCCACTACCTGGCCGAAGGCCGACACCTCGGCCACGTCACCATCCCACCGGTCTCTCCCCCACGGGATCCGGCCGTCCCTCTTGGCCCCGGGGCCCGCCGCATCTGCCTGTTCGCCGGCTACGACACGGATGGCGTCATCGACGAGACGGTCGTGGCCTATGTCCGCGAGCTGAGCAGGTTCGCCGACGTGTACTACCTCGCGGACTGCGCGCTCGAGGCCGGCGAGCTCGACAAGCTGGCGCCGTACACGCAGGCGAGGTGGGCCATCCGTCACGGACGCTACGACTTCGGCTCCTACTCCATGTTGGCTCGAGACCTGGTCGGGTGGGACACCATCGCGACGTATGACGAGCTGCTCCTCGTCAACGACAGCTGCTACCTGCTCCGCCCCTTGGACGAGCTCTTCGATCGGATGAGGGGGCGGCCGGCTCACTGGTGGGGACTGCAGGCCACCCATGAGAGCTTCACCGAAGGTGACCTCGACCGTCTCGGCCACCCGCTGCCACTGGACGACCTCGTGACGGAGGCACGCGAGGTGCGCCCCTGGCGCCTCTCCGACATCTTCCATGTCGGCTCCTACTTCCTGGCCTTCCGATCCGAGGTCGTCGGGGACGCAGGCTTCCGGCACCGGCTCGACACGGTCGCCAGCCAGTCCGACAAGAACGACATCATCAGGAAGTACGAGATCGGCATCTCCTCCTACCTGGCTCTCCGCGGCTACCAGGTCACGACGTTCGTCGACGGGGTGCTGCCCTTCCACCCGATCTACCAGGAGTCCGCACTCAGGCTCATCGACGAGGGATTCCCCTTCCTGAAGCGTCAGTTCCTCCACGAGAACCAGTTCGACGTGCCGGATCTGGACCACTGGAAGGAACGGGTGTTGGCGGCGTCTCCGGGCGCCGACGTCGAGGCCATGGAGCAGAACCTGTGGCGGGTCTCGCCCAGCTACAACCTGCAGCGGGCCCTGGACATCCACACCCGTCCCAACGGGACGATCGCCCTGCCCGAGGTGGCTGGGCCGGACAACTTCGAGGTTCTCGAACACTGGGCACCCAGGTTCAGCCACTGGTGGGCGTTCGCTGTGGACACGGTCACCCACCGCCTCGAGGGCCACGCGCGGGCGGTCTTCGAGGCCGTGCGTCAGGACCCGTCGATCAAGAAGATCGTGATCGGAGCGTCCGGCTCGGCACGGCCGGGCGGGCAGAACGTCACGAACACCGGCCCCGTCCACACCCAGGAGGCCACCTACTACCTGATGCGGGCGGGAACCATCTTCGTCACCGACGGGCCGCGCGCCGACCTCGCCCAACCGCTGTCCCCCGAGGTGCACCAGTTCGTCGTCCTCGGCCGGGCCACGCACCCTCTCGCCTTCGGCGCCGCGCTACGCATCGCGGACGGGGACGACCCCGCAGCCCACGACGAACGACTCCATGACCTCGACCTGACCAGTGTCGTGATCGCTTCCTCGCGGAGGCGTCGACGCGCGATGGAACCAGCACTGCGCTCGGGCATCCCGCCCAAGGTCTGGGTGACGGGGTCACCCAGGACGGACCTCATGGTCGGTCCGGAGGAGAACCTCGCAGCCGATCTGCGCGCCCAGTTGGACACCCTGCGGCGAGCGACGCGAGGGCGCCGCCTCGTGGTCTGGGCACCCGCCGCGCGCAGCGCCGGTCAGCCACTCCCCACGCTGAGCCGGCAGACCCTCAGGTGGCTCACGCGCTGGTGCGAGCGCCAGGATGCGATGGTCGCCGTGCGGCCACCGACGGGAGGTGCCCCCCAGGGCTGGCTGGAGTCGGACGTCGAGGGCCTCCGGGCGGCGGGGCTGAGCATCCTGTCCCGGCGAGTCGTCCCCGACACCGAGATGGTGCTGCGTGAAGCCGCCGCCTTGGTGTCGGACCTCAGCAGCGACCTGGTGGACTACCTCGTGCTCGATCGACCGATCCTCGCCTTCGTCCCGGACCTGGAGGCGATCAGCGGCGACCCCGGCCTCGTGCACGACCTGCACGAACTGGTGCCGAGGCGCGTGTGTCGCAACGAGCCCGAGTTGGTCGACGCCTGGGACCGTCTTTTGGACGCGCCGACGGCGGAGCAAGAGGCGCGCCACGCAGAGATCCGCGACCAGTTGCACGCCTCTCGGGACGGTCGGAACGGGACGCGGGTGGCCCGCAAGGTGCAGCGGACCTACCTGCCGATCTCTCGGTGGCTCGCCGAGCCGTCCTGAACCGCGAGACGGTCGCTCACCCGTCGACGTACTGTCGGCGGATCCGCTCGACGAGGCGCCAGGCGTTGAGCCCGTCCGTGAAGCCGGACACGAGGCGGAGGGCGCGCGCGCGGATCGCCGCCCGAGCCGGGTCGCACGGGTCGAAGACCGTCTCCAGGGCGGCCGACAGGTCGTCGAAGGTTCGGCAGAACGGCCCCGGAAGGACTTCCTCAGGCGGGTAGTGCCCGACCAGCGCGACATCGGGGACCTGCGGCGTGCCGTAGTGGACGAGCGGACGTCCGGTCAGGAGGAAGTCGACTGCGTCGTCCGCGTCGTCGGTCACCACGACGCTGGCGACCCGCAGCACCACGGACGGCTCGGGCACGCTGCGCGCCGACAGCCCCCACGCCCCCGACGGCATGAGCTGCTGGCTCAGGCTTCCGACCCGGTCCACCGCAGCCTCGCGGACGCCGAGGACCGCGCCGCTGCGTCGGCTCCAGTCGAGCAGCCAGTGGACCTCCCGCTCGGAGAAGTGGCGTGCGGGGCGTCCGGGCCTCGGCCAGAACACCACGAGGCGTCGGTCTCCCAGGCCCGCGCGCAACTGCGCCTCCGAGCGCTGCAAGTCCTCCGGCAACAACTCGAAGGGCCAGGTCACGAGATCCTGGCGCGGCAGCCCCGTGAGCCAGAGCTGGTGCAGGTTGAGGGGGGTCGAGGCGGCCTTGGCGAGGGCGTCCGCGCGGCTCGCGACGACCATCGCGTTCAGGCGCCGGAAGTCGGTCGAGAGCGCTTTGAACCCCGAGGATCCACGCGTCATCGACTCGAACGGTCCGGGGCCCACGGGCAGGCCGCCGCCCAGGTGCACGAAGTGGTGCAGCCCACGGGTGAGAGGCAGGTCGAGAGCCGCCCGCGGTGTCCGGTCGAGGAGGATCTCGCGACAACGGGCCACGTGCTTCTGTGTGGCGCGGGTGCCGAGGGGGAGGATCTCGACGTTCTCGCCGTCGAGGTCGATCGGGCGCGACCTGGTGATGACGGCCTTGTGGATGCTCGGGTCGTTCCGCACGGTCTCGAACACCGCCCGTGCGCCCGGCGAGAGCCGGTGGGTGTCCGCGGCCACCGGAAAGGCCCACCAATGGGGGTGCTTCGGCTCGGCGTCGTCCACCCACCGGAAGGAGTACGCCCCCCAGGGCGCCGGAGGCCGCACCCGTCGACCCGTCTGCGCGTCCAGGGTCACCTCCAGGCCACGGCGGATCCGGTCGTGGGGGGAGACGCGTTCGATGTTGGCCCGGATCGTCTCGAGAGGCGCCTCCGGCGCTGCCGCCAGCAGACGTTCGGGCCAGTCCGCGAAGTCGGGGACGTCACGCGGGTTCTCCGCCAGGAAGTTGCGCTTCACCAACGGGAAGCCGGCCCCGATGAGGTCGAAGGCGCGTGGGGAGTACAGCGGGTGGAACGCCGGCAGCCCGTCGACCCAGGTGTCGAAGGGGTACCCGCTGTCCATGAGGTACCGCGAGATGCCGACCTCGTACTTGTCGACGACGAGTTGCTTGGTCCGTTGGCCGCAGACTGCGTCCAGGCGATAGCGGAACCCGGCGTCGGCCACCACCGGGCGTCGCAGCACCAGGAAGTAGGAGCTGAGGTGGAGGTACATCGTGTCCGACCAGCGCCGTGGGCCGACGAACTCCCGCACCGCCTGACCCAAGGGCATCGACGCACCCACGCCGACGTCGTCCTCGTTGAACTCCATCGACGTGGCCTGCAGGCTCCACCAGTCCGCCGTGCGCGCATCCATGGTCGCGAAGACCGCATCGAGCGGGCGCACGAGGAAGCAGGAATCGTTGGCCAAGATGACCTCGTCGTACTCGTCGAGGCGCTGCCAGCCGACGAGGTCTCGAGCCAGCATCGACCACGACCCGAAGTCGTACGCCGCGTGCGGAATGCTCCAGGCACCCTCGACGATGCCGTCGAGCCGCTGGAGCTCGCCCTGCTCCAGCACTCCGTCGGCGAGGTAGAAGACGTCCGCGTGCCGGGACAGCTCTCGCACGAAGTCCACGACATAGTCGTCGACGCGACCGTCGCGGTCGTAGGCGGCGTACAAGCAGGCCCGACGCGGCGCGAACCCAGGCGCGTAGGTCGTGCCGGGCCTGACGGCGGGCTCCGACGGGCGCGGGTCGAAGGGTGCGTGTCGTCCGACCAGCAGGTAGTGCAGAAGCGGGTTGACCTCCTCGGCCGTGGGGTCGAGGTAGGTACACCAGTACCACCAGAGGTCGAACGCCAGGCTCGGCGCCCGCAAGTCGCGCCAGCCCTGCTCCACGAAGTGCCGTAGCGGAGCGGTGCGCCTGGTCTCGGCGCGGTTGGCGGCCCGGTAGCCGTCGACGTCGAAGGCTCCACTGGCCGAGATGACGGCGGCGGCGCAGCGCCACTCGACCTGGGCGGGCGGCGTGGGCCGCCCGGTCTGCACGTCGTCCTCGGCGATGAGGCCCTCGCTGAGCGCGCGCGCCACCAGCCGACGGCCACGTGCCGGATCCTTCCGGTCGGCACGCTGCCAGCGCCGCACGAAGTCCTGCCAGCGGACCTTGAACTCCGCGCAGCGCGCTCGGGCCGCCTCAAGATCCGGATCGGGGAGCTCAGTCATCGCTCTCCATCAGGTGGGCGGCGGATACGGGACGCCTCTCCTGCCCTCCTCCGTGAGGAGGTAGTGGACCAGAGGATTCTCGTCCCCGTCACGGACGTCAGGATGGGCGTCGAGGTAGCGGGCCGTGTCGAAGTCCGGGCCGGGAGCACGGACCGGTCCGGTGGGATGTCTCAGGAAGTGCAGCGCAGGCTCCTCACCGGAGCGCACCACGTCGTGGTACTGACGCAGGTACCACGCTGCGTCGAACAGCGGGGAGGCTCGGATCAACTCCAGCTTCGGGGCCTCAGCGGCCGACGGCACCTGGTTGCGTAGGGACAGCAGACTGCGCCGTCGAACCGGCAAGGTCCCGTCCACCCGCAGTCGCTCGGCCAACGATTCCGACAGAACCTCCGCGGCCTTCTGGGCGCGGTTGCGCGCCGCCCTCATGGCGGCGAGCCTGGACTCACGCTTCTCCTCGTTCCGGCGGATCGCGGCAAGCTCGTCCCGAAGCAGTCGCACCTCGGCGCGCAACCGGATCACCTCGACGTCCTGGGACGGTGCCGGCACGACAGCGGACTCCGTCGACGACGTGCCCTCCCTGGCGTCATCCCCGTGCACGCGGGCGACGATATCGCAGGGCTTGGTGGTCGACCGCACCTGAACGTGCCCTACGGTGTGCGGGGCGGAGAAGGAGCCGGTGAGGGTGGAGCAGGGAACGCTCGGGCGGGTGTTGGTGACCGGCGGCGCCGGCTTCATCGGCTGCGCGGTGGCGCAGCTGGCCGCGGACGACGCGGAACGATGGGTCGTCGTCGACTCGCTGCACCCCCAGGTGCACCCGCTCCGGGAGCGACCCGAAGCCCTGCCCGAGTCCGCCGAACTCGTCGTCGCGGACGTCACCGAGGACGGCTTCTGGGACGGACTCCTCGCCGAGCTCCGGCCCGACGTCGTCCTCCACCTGGCCGCTGAGACCGGCACCGCGCAGTCACTCGACGAGAGCAGCCGGCACGGCCTCGTGAACGTCGTGGGCACCACCCGGCTCCTCGACGGGCTCACCGCGGTCGGGCACCGACCCGCGCATCTGGTCCTGACGAGCAGCCGGGCGGTCTATGGTGAGGGCACCTGGCAACGGGCCGACGGATCCGCCTTCCAACCGGGGCCGCGCACCCATGATCAGCTCGCGGCAGCCCAGTGGGACTTTCCCGGAAGCACCCCGCTACCGAGCGTGGCAGGTGAGACGACGCCGTCGCCGTCCAGCGTCTACGGCGCCACCAAGCTCGCGCAGGAGCACGTGCTCGCGTCCTGGACCGGCGCGCGCGAAGTCCCGTTGTCGGTGCTCCGGCTCCAGAACGTGTACGGGCCCGGCCAGTCGCTCGGCAACTCCTACACCGGCATCGTCGCCCTGTTCGCCCAGGTGGCGCGCCGGGGTGCGGCGATCCCGGTCTTCGAGGACGGCCGCATCACCCGGGACTTCGTCTACATCGACGATGTGGCGGCGGCGCTGGAGGCGGCCCTGAAGGCACCGCCTACGGCGCGACGGCGCTGCCTGGACATCGGCACGGGCCAGGCGAGCACGATCGCCGATCTCGCAGAGGGGGTCGCCCGTCTCTACGACGCTCCCTCGCCCCGGGTGACCGGACAGTTCCGGGACGGCGACGTGCGCCACGCGGCCTGCCGGATCGACGCGGCGATCGCCGATCTCGGATGGTCGCCGACCTGGCCCCTCGCGCGTGGCCTCGCCGGGCTCAGAGAGTGGATCGACCGCGAGCTGGACGGCTGAACCCCACCGCGTCAGGCCCGCATCGCCGCCGACGGGTAGACCGTGCCGACGCGCACGCCGTCGAGCCAGGCGGTCAGTCGCTCGGCCTCGACGGCCAGCGCGCGCTCGGCGACGCGCGGCACCGAGGTGACGTAGCGGACCTCGACCCGGCCCGCGTCGTCCTGCACCCAGCAGCCCACCACCCGCCCACACCACCAGGCGGTGGTGCCGGCGTTGCCGTTGCTGTCGAACAGGTGGGGGACGTGGTCCGGGTGGAGGTAGAAGCCGCGCTGCTTCCAGCCCATCACCGTCGGGTCGAGCACGGGGAGGAGGGCGGCCCACGGCTCGTCGTGCGGCGTGGGGTCGGTGTCGCCGGGCAGCACCCAACCGGTCTGGTCGCCGTCGAGAGTGACCTGCTCGGCCCCGAGGTCGGCCAGCGCCTGCTTGACGATGCCGGCCGTGCCGCCCAGCCACCACTGGAGGTCGGCGCTGGTGCCGGGGCCGAAGGTGCCGAGCCAGCGCCGGACGAGCTCGGCCCAGGCCTCGTCTGGCTTCCAGGCCGGCTCGACGTCGCCCAGCCACGTGGCCATCGCCGTCCACTGGGGTCGGGAGACCCGCCAGTGCCCGGCGTTGCGGCCGCGCGTGATCAGCCCCTCGACGCCCAGCTGGGTCAGCACCCGGGGAGCGATCGGGAACTGGCCGCCGTAGGCCTTGCCCGCGGCGAGCTCGACCCGGCCGTCGAGCTCCGGCACCTGCTGCCGGATCGTCGCTGCAGGCAGCTCGGCGCCGTCGGCGAGATGGGCGAGCGCGGCGGCACAGGCCCGGTCGAGCCAGGCGGCCCCGTCGGTGGCCAGCCCGGCCATCTCCACCTCCTTGGCCAGCCGGGTGCGCAGCTGGACCGCCACGCGCGCGGACGGGCCTCCCCATGCGGCCGGCAACAGGTCTCGCGGGAAGACGAAGAGCGTGCGTCGCATCGCCAGCTGCTTGACGATGCTCCGGTCGGCATAGAGCGCGCGGTCGACGTCGGCGACCTCGACGCCCTCGACCCGGGCCAGGAGCGAGAGATAGACGCTCGGGGCCTCCGTGGAGTGCAGCACCGTCATCGCCCGGGTCGCGGCCTCCGGATCGGTCACGCGGGTGCCCGGTGCCACCGCGTGGCGCACCGCCAGGCGGGCCCGGCGCTCGTCGTCGCTGATGTGCCGCACGTCGTCATCCTGACGCACCCGACCGACACCCTCACGACGCGGCGGCTACCGTGACCGGATGAGGCGATGGGTGGCGGGCGGGGCCCTCGTGGTCCTCCTCAGCGGGTGCGCCGCCGACGTCGAGCCCGAGCCGGCGCGCCCCGGAGTTGCGCCTTCGCCAACCCCCGAGGCCTCCAGCACGGGGCCCGGCGACGCGCCGTCGCCGTCTCCCGACCCGCCGACCGCGACCCCCGTCGAGACCACCGAGCCGCTCGTGGTCGCGGTGCACGTGCGGCGCCCACCCGGGGACCTTTCCGCGGCCCAGGCCGGACTGCTGCTCGACGGTGGCGTCACCCGCTGGCGTGAGCTCGGGCAACCCGGGGGCCGACTCGCCGTCACGCGCGACCCGGACGACCTGCTGCACCTCCCCTACGACACCGTCGCGATCGTGCCCGCCAGCAGCGTGGGGCCCTCTGTGCAGGTGCTCTCGGTCGACGGCGTGGACCCGCTGCGCAGCCCCGACGACTATCCGCTCCGGGTCGTCGGACCGGCACCCGGCCCGGTCACCACCCTCACGCTCGTCGGGGATGTGATGCTGGGCCGACGGGTGGGCGAGCGGGCCGCGGCGGCCGGGGACCCGGCGTACCAGCTTCGCGCGATGGGGCCCCGCCTGGCCTCGGCCGACCTCACGGTCGGCAACCTCGAGAGCACCCTGTCGACCGACGGGGCCCCGACCCAGGGGTCGGACTCGTTCGCCGCCGTCCCACGGGTACGGGGGGGACTCGAGGCCGCAGGCTTCGACGCGCTCTCCCTCGCCAACAACCACGCCGGCGACTACGGCACCGCGGCCCTGGTGCGGACCGTCGACCTGCTCCGTGAGGCAGGGCTGCGGCCCTTCGGCGCGGGCCGGGATCTCCGGGAGGCCCGACGCGCGGTGGTGCTGGAGCGGCACGGGACGACCTTCGGCTTCCTCGGGTTCAACGCCATCGGCGAGACCCCCGAGGCCGGCTCGCACTCCCCCGGCGCCAACGCCGTCAGCATGCCGCCGCGCACTGGGCCGCTCGACCGTGACGAGCTGGACCGGGTGCTCGGCGATGTCCGGAACCTGTCCGATCGGGTCGACGTCGTGGTCGTGCTGCCGCACTGGGGCAGGCAGTACACCGCCCGGCCCGAGCCGTCCCAGGAGTACGTCGCACGCCGGCTGGCCCGCGCGGGTGCCGACCTCGTGGTGGGCGGACATCCGCATTGGGTCCAGGGGGCCTCCCTCGTGGGCGAGACCCTCGTCGTGCAGTCGCTCGGCAACTTCGTCTTCGACATGGACTTCATGCCCGAGACGATGGAGGGTCTGGTGCTCGAGGCCACGCTCTGGGGCGGGGAGCTCAAGGGCGTGCGGTTCGTGCCCTATCGGATGGACGCCGACTTCACCCCCCGGGTAGTGCCGCGCGAGTCCGCGTCGCGCCTGTTCGAGAACTTCTGGGCGTTCAGCCGGCTGGGTGCAACCACGCCCAGATGACCCTCCCGGTGCGGCGCAGCTGCGCGGGGTCGACGACGGCCGGGACGTCCCCGGCGGAGTGGTAGCCGGCGTACGGCGTGCTGCCGAGGCGCGCGACCGCCATATCGGCCTGCGCGAAGGACCAGTGGTCGCTGGCCGTGTCGACGTCGAGCACGGTCGGGATGCCGAGTCCGGCTGCCGCGCCGGCGAGGGCGGCGCGCACGCGGGTCGTGCCCCCCGGGGCGGACGACACCGGGACCGCAACACCGACGCCCACGCGGTCCAGGGCCACCATCGCCTGCAGCCCGCGTCGCTCGGCGGCTGTCATCGTGGCGACGTAGTGCAGGGAGCCGAAGTGGTGCTCGTCGTCGCCGGGCCCCCGCGGCTCCTCGGCACCGAAGGCGACGAACACGACGGGGAGGCGGGGTGGGCTGACCGCGGCCCGCCTGGCCGTCTCGAGGAGCACGGCGATCCCGGAGGCGTTGTCCTCCGCGCCCGGGGCGACCGCCACCGTGTCGAGGTGCGCCCCGACGAGCAGGTAAGGCTCGCGCGGGTCGAAGCCGGGCGCCGCCGCGACGAGGTTGATCGACCTGCCGGCCTCCACCGGGACCCCCCAGGAGTCACCGGCCGGCACCCCGAAGGTCTGCCGGCGCACGTCGTACCCGCTCGACTCCAGCTGTCGCTGTACCCACCGCGCCGCGCGGCGGAACGCCGGGCCCGTGGCGAGCCGTGGGCCGATCTCGCCGGCGAGGTGACGCACCGTCGCCATCGCGCGGTCTTGCGAGAACGGCGGCGTCACGGCGGGCGCGGACGGACTGGCTGACGGACTGGCGGTCGTCGGCTCCCCCGTCGGCGAGGCAGCCGTCGTCTCCGGCGAGGGCGTGGGGGAGCCGCTCGTGGCCGACGCGCTCGGCACAGACGGTGAGGCTGCCGGTCCCAGACGCTCGGACGACGATCCGGCACCCGTGCAGGACCCTGCGAGCAGGGCGCACGCCGTCACCGTCCCCGCGATCACGACCCGCCGCATCCCCCGACTGTAGGCAGACGCGCGTGGGACCCCGGGGACAATGGCCGGCATGAGCCGGCGCACCCATGGTCTCGTCGCGCTGGCGACGACGGCCCTGCTGGTCGTCGGTCTCGTCGCGACGGGCCTCCTGGTCGCCACCCTGTCGTGGTGGTGGGCCCCGGCCAACACGCCCATGGCGGAGCCATTCGGCACCCCGGGACCGGTGCCGAGCGCCACGACAACCTCCCCGGCCGACGCCGAGAGTCCCGATCCGAGCGATAGCCCAGGCCCCACCACGGTCCCTGGCGGCACCTTGACGCCGTGTCCGCGGGAGGGTGAGACGCACGAGCTGACCGTGGTCACGTTCAACATCCACGGCGGTCGCGGCGACGCGGGACCCGACCTGCCGCGGATCGCCTCCGAGATCGCGGCGACCGGCGCCGAGGTGGTCCTGCTCCAGGAGGTGGACCGGTTCCGCACGCGCACCGGGGACGTCGACCAGCCCGCCGCCCTCGCCGGGCTGCTCGGCATGGAGCAGGTCTACCGAGGCAACTCGGTGTTGGCCGGCCCGAGCCCCGGGGACCCGGACCAGGAGCGCGGGAACGCGATCCTCACCAGCCTGCCGGTCGAGGGGTGGCGACACCTCCTGCTCCCCAACCTGCCCCGCCGCGAGCAGCGCGGCCTCCTGCAGGTGCGACTGCGGGTCGCAGACCAGACGATCAGCGTCTACAACACCCACCTCGACCACACCACGCCGACGCTACGACAGGCCCAGATGCGGCTGGCGCGCGACGTGGTCGCGACCGACCCCGCGCCGGTGCTCTTCGGCGGCGACTTCAACGCGACCCCCGACTCACCGGCGCTCAGGCTGGCGCTCGACCCGGAGCACGCCGACCTCCACGACCCCTGGCCCCTGGTCGGGGACGGTGAGGGCCTGACCGTCCCGCCGAACCTGCCCCGGCGACGCATCGACTACGTCCTCGCCAGCAGCGACTGGCGGCCGGTCGCCGCCCGCACGTGGCGCTCGGCGGTCTCGGACCACCGTGGCCTGGCGGTCGACCTCGAGCTCCAGGCGCCCCGGCTCTGCGGCTGAGCCGCGACCCTGAGAGCATCCCCGGGTGCCCTCCCCAACGCCGAGCGACCGCCAGGTCGCGCGCCGAGGAGCCTCTCGTGGGCTGGTGCTGGTCGGCCTGGTCCTCCTGGCGCTGAACCTGCGCCCGGCTGCGGTCAGCGTCGCTCCGGTGCTGGCCGAGGTGCGCGAGGCGCTGGGCATGTCCGATTCGGGGACCGGCCTGCTGACGTCGTTGCCGGTCCTGGCGTTCGCCGTCTTCGGGGCGCTGGCCCCTTGGCTCGCGGCGCGGATCGGCCTCCACCGCGTCACGCTCCTGGCGCTCGTGTGCGTGATCGTCGGCCTCGGTGGTCGCGCGGCGGTCTCCACGGAGGCGGCGTTCCTGGCGCTCTCGCTGCTCGCCCTGGCCGGGATGGCGGTGGCCAACGTCGTGCTGCCCTCGCTGGTCAAGCTGCACTTCCCGGACCGCGTCGGACTGGTCACGGCGATCTACACGACCACCCTGACGGTCGGCCTCACCGCGGCCCTGTGGCTCACAGTCCCGTTCTCGCACGTCTTCGACAGCTGGCGCGGCGGGCTGGCGGTCTGGGCGGCGATGGCCTGCGCGGCGGTGGTCCCCTGGCTGGTGCTCGCCTCGCACGACCGGCATCTGGAGCGGCCCACACGGACGATCCGGTACGGCGAGGTGCTGCGCACCCCGCTCGGCCGGGCGATGGCACTCTTCTTCGGCCTGCAGTCGCTGCACGCGTACGTGCTCTTCGGGTGGTTCGCCCAGCTCTGGCGCGACTCCGGGTTCAGCGCGGGCCAGGCGGGGCTGTTGGTGGGGTGCCTCTCCGCGACCGCCATCCCCCTGTCGCTGTGGGCGCCCACCAGGCTGGCCAGGACTGCCCACCCGGCGTCGCTGCTGAACGGCTTCATCGCCTGCTACGTCGTCGGGTACGTCGGCATGCTGATCGCCCCGCATGCCCTGGCACTCGTGTGGGCGCTGTTCCTCGGCGCCGGCACCACGACGTTCCCCCTGATCCTGACGCTGGTGGGGCTACGCGCGCGGACGCCCGGCGGGACGGCCGCGCTGTCCAGCGTCACGCAGTCGGTCGGCTACCTGCTGGCTGCCACCGGCCCCTTCGCCATCGGTTGGCTGTATGCCGCCACCGACGGGTGGACCTGGCCGCTCGTCGTCCTGCTCGCGCTGGTGCTGCCGCTCTTCGCCGTCGCCGGCTACGTCGCCCGGCCCGCCCAGGTCGAGGACCAGGTGGGCTGACGGCCGGACCGGGTCTCAGCCCAGCGGCTCGACGAGCCGGTCGCGGAGGGCCGCGAGCTGGTCCTGCGTCATCCCGCCGGAGAGCAGGTAGGGCTCCGTCCCGCCGTACGTCTCGTCGAGGTGGGCCAGCGCGTCGAGCATGAACGCCCGCGGCGTGGCCTGGTGGCCGCGCCAGAACTCCCGCTGCTGTGCGTCCTCGATGGTCTCCAGGTAGGGCTCCACCAGCGGCGCCAGCCGGGTGCCGGAGAGCGCGTAGTCCGTCGCGACCACCTCAGGCGTGGCGCCTGCGACGCTCAACGCCAGGGCGACGACCAGGCCGGTGCGGTCCTTGCCGGCCGCACAGTGCACCAGCACGGCACCCGGCGCCGCCTCGGCCATCGAGGCCAGGGCGAGGCCGAACAGGTCCGGCCGGGCATCGAGCATCTCGAGATAGAGCGCCCCCATCGTGGAGGTGAGGTTCTTCAGGTCCGCGGGATCCTCGACGGCGAGATTGACGTAGGCAGGGTCGTCGGCGAACGGATGCTCCTCGGCCGACTCCCCCGGACGCCGCAGATCCACGATCAGCCTGACGCCGAGCGCCCGCACGACCTCGGGGTCGGCCAGCTGGGTCAGGGACTCGGTGCGGATCAGCGCCCGTTTCCGGATCCGCCCGCCGCGCACCGGCAGCCCGCCGAGGTCGCGCGCGTTGAGTAGTCCGGGCCAGTCCAGGTGCAGGGGTTCGTACGCCGAGGTCACGGGACCCAACGTACGGGCCCAGCGAGCGCCGTGGGTCGGCGCGGAGTTCTTCCGGCATCTGGTGCCGGAAGAACTCCTTTCGGGTGGGTCGAGGCGACTAGACGACGCTGAGGGGCAGCAGGCGCCGCCCGGTCGGACCGATCTGGATGTCGGTGTCCATCTCCGGGCAGACGCCACAGTCGTAGCAGGGGGTCCAGCGGCAGTCCTCGACCTCGGCCGAGGACGGGTCGAGGGCGTCCTCCCAGTCGGCCCACAGCCAGTCCTTGTCGAGGCCGGAGTCGAGGTGGTCCCAGGGCAGCACCTCGTCGTAGTCGCGCTCGCGGGTGGTGTACCAGTCCAGGTCGACGCCGGTGCCCGCGAGGCCCCGCTCGCAGGCCGCGGCCCAGCGGTCGAACGAGAAGTGCTCGCTCCACCCGTCGAAGCGGCCGCCGTCGCGCCAGACCGCCTCGATCACCCGGCCCACGCGGCGGTCGCCCCGGGACAGCAGGCCCTCGATCGTGCCCGGCTTGCCGTCGTGGTAGCGGAAGCCGATCGCACGACCGTAGCGCCGGTCGGCCCGCACCTTGTCGCGGAGCTTGCGCAGGCGCTCGTCGGTGGCGTCGTGGTCGAGCTGGGCCGCCCACTGGAAGGGAGTGTGCGGCTTGGGCACGAAGCCACCGATGGAGACGGTGCAGCGGATGTCGTTGTGTCCGGTCACCTCGCGCCCGGTCGCGATGACCTTGGCGGCGAGATCGGCGATCTCGAGGACGTCCCCGTCGGTCTCGGTGGGCAGGCCGCACATGAAGTAGAGCTTCACCTGCCGCCAGCCGTTGGAGTAGGCGGCGGCGACCGTGCGGATCAGGTCCTCCTCCGACACCGCCTTGTTGATCACCTTCCGCATCCGCTCGCTGCCGCCCTCGGGCGCGAAGGTCAGACCGGAACGGCGTCCGTTGCGGGAGAACTCGTTGGCCAGCGTGATGTTGAAGGCGTCCACGCGGGTCGAGGGCAGGGAGAGCGACACGTGCTGGCCCTCGTAGCGGTCGGCGAGGTCGTGGGCGACCTCGGCGATCTCACTGTGGTCGGCGCTCGAGAGCGACAGCAGGCCGACCTCCTCGAAGCCCGATTGACGCAGGCCGTTGTCGACCATCGCGCCGATGGTCTCGATGGAGCGCTCGCGCACCGGCCGGGTGATCATCCCCGCCTGGCAGAAGCGGCAGCCGCGCGTGCAGCCTCGGAAGATCTCGACGGAGAACCGCTCGTGGACCGTCTCGGCCAGGGGCACGAGCGGCTTGGCGGGATAGGGCCACTGGTCGAGGTCCATGAGCGTGTGCTTGCGCACTCGGAAGGGGATCCCCGGCTTGTTGGGGACGACGGCCTCGATCGAGCCGTCGGCCGCATAGGTGACGTCGTAGAACCGCGGCACGTAGACGTTCTGGCTCGCGGCCAGGCGGCGGAGCAGCTCGAGACGACCGCCCGGGCTGCCCTCTGCCTTCCACTCGCGGACCACCTCCGAGATGGCGAGCACGATCTCCTCACCGTCGCCGAGCACGGCCGCGTCCACGAAGTCGGCGATCGGCTCGGGGTTGAACGCCGCGTGGCCGCCCGCGATCACGATCGGGTCGGCCTCGCTTCGGTCGACCGCATGCAGGGCGATGCCGGCGAGGTCGAGCGCATTGAGCAGGTTGGTGTAGCCGAGCTCGGTCGAGAAGCTGACCCCGAACACGTCGAAGTCGCCCACGGGGCGATGCCCGTCGACGGTGAACTGCGGGATGCCCTGCTCGCGCAGCACCCGCTCCATGTCCGGCCAGACGGCGTACGTGCGCTCGGCGAGGATCCAGTCGCGCTCGTTGAGCACCTCGTAGAGGATCTGGACGCCCTGGTTGGGCAGGCCGACCTCGTAGGCGTCGGGATACATCAGCGCCCACCGAACGGTCGGCCCGTCGGGTGCACAGTCCCAATCCTTGACCGTGGAGTTGAGCTCACCGCCGACGTACTGGATCGGCTTCTGCACGGTCGGCAGCACGGGCTCGAGCCTGGGGAAGACGCTCGCGGACAACGGCGGAGACCTCACGGGTGGGGACGCAGGACGAAGGTCCCAGATTACGCCGGACCCTCCGATCGGCCGGAATCCGCGGGCCGCGGGCCGCGCGCCCGCACTCCAGACTCGATCCCTAGGGTGGTCGCTATGGCAGATGGTCGCGACGCCCGGTCCGTGCTGTGGCGCTGGACGACGGTCGTGCCGGTGGCCGCACTCGTCGTGCTCGCCCTCTTCTGGGGCAAGAAGCCCGACCTGGTGCCGGCCGTGCTGCTCGCGATCGCGCTGGCGGCCGCCGTCCTCGCCGCCGTCCACCACGCCGAGGTCGTGGCCCACCGCGTGGGCGAGCCGTTCGGCTCGCTGGTGCTCGCCGTGGCGGTGACGGTGATCGAGGTGGCGCTGATCGTGACCTTGATGATCGGGGGCGACAAGGGCGCCTCGACGCTGGCCCGCGACACCGTCTTCGCCGCCGTGATGATCACGATCAACGGCATCGTCGGCCTGTCGCTGCTCGTCGGCGCCCGACGCACGACCCTGGCTGTGTTCAACGCCGAGGGCACCGGCTCGGCGCTCGCGACGGTCGTCACGCTGGCGACGATCACGCTCGTGCTCCCGGGATTCACCACCTCGCAGCCCGGCCCCGAGTTCAGTCCCGGCCAGCTCGCCTTCGCCGCCGTGTCCTCGCTGCTCATCTACCTGATGTTCGTCTTCACCCAGACCGTCCAGCACCGGGACTTCTTCCTGCCGGTCGAGGGCGACCACGGCATCGCGGACGACGACCAGGACGGCCACGCCGACCCGCCCTCGGCGCGCACGGCGCTGGTCAGCCTCGGGCTGCTGGTCGTCGCCCTGGTCGCGGTCGTCGGGCTCGCCAAGGTCGAGTCGCCGGTGATCGAGCGGGGGGTGGCCGCCGTGGGCTTCCCGCACGCGTTCGTCGGCGTCGTGATCGCCCTGCTCGTGCTGCTGCCCGAGTCGATCTCGGCGGTGCGCTCGGCCAACCGGGCGCGGGTGCAGATCAGCCTGAACCTCGCCTACGGCTCCGCCATGGCCAGCATCGGTCTCACCATCCCGACCATCGCGGTGGCCTCGATCTGGCTCGACGGACCGCTCACCCTCGGTCTCGGCGACACCCAGATCGTGCTGCTGGTCCTGTCGGTCATCGTCGGCGTGCTCACCGTCGTGCCGGGTCGGGCCAAGCCGCTCAACGGCGGGCTGCACCTGGCGATCCTCGCGGCGTACCTGTTCCTCAGCGTCTCGCCCTGAGCCTCGGCCCGCGAGGCCGACTCAACGGGCACGGGCGAGGGTGAGCGCGAGCGCCCGGGAGCCGCGGGACTGCTCATGGGAGCGGCCCGCGATGTTCTGGAGCAGCCCGACGGCGAGCATGCCGGCGAACAGCGACGACCCGCCGTACGACACGAACGGCAGCGGCACGCCGGTGACGGGCATGATGCCCAGGCACATCCCGATGTTCTGGAACGCCTGGAAGCCGAACCAGCAGGCGATCCCGGCAGCCGCGACCCGCCCGAAGAGGTCGGGGGTGCTCGTGGCGATGACGAGGGCCCGCCAGATCACCACGGCGAGCAGCGCGATGACCAGTCCTGCGCCGAGCAGGCCGAGCTCCTCGCCCGCGACGGTGAAGACGAAGTCGGTGTGCTGCTCCGGGACGAAGCCGGACTGGGTCTGCGACCCGTGGAAGAGTCCCTGACCGAAGAGGCCGCCGTTGCCGACCGCGATCCGCGCCTGCTCGGTGTTGTAGCCGGCGCCACGCGGGTCGAGGTCGGGATTGGTGAAGGCCAGGAACCGATCCACCTGGTAGGCCTTGAGGAAGCCGCCCGCGACCATCGCCACGGCGGCCGTCACCCCGCCGGCTAGCAGCAGGGCGAGGTAGCGCCGCGGCGTCCCCGCCACGGCAAGGACTCCGAAGACGGTCGCCGACAGGACGAGCGTGGTGCCGAGGTCCGGCTGCAGGACGATCAGCACGGCCGGAACGCCCGCGATCGCGAGCATGCCGAGCACGGTCCCCAGACCCACGGGTCGCCGTCGTCCCTCGGACCGCTCGGCGACGAGCAGGGCCATGCCGATGACCACCGCGAGCTTGGCGAACTCCGACGGCTGCACCGACATCCCACCGGCCTGGAGCCAGGACCGCGAGCCGTTGACCGTCGACCCGGTCGTGAGGACCAGGACCAGGCCCCCGATCGATGCGAGGTAGACCAGGGGCGTCAGGATCCGCACCCAGCGATGGTCGGTGGCGGTGACGACCGCCATCAGCACCAGCCCGATGCAGAGATTGACCACCTGCTTCTTCAGGTAGGCGCGCGGGTCGCCGAGGGTGAGGTCGTCGCGGTGCAGGGTCGCCGACCAGACCAGCAGGCTGCCCACGGCCACGAGTGAGAGCACGGCCAGGAGGAGGACCCAGTCGAGGCCCGGCGCCTGCTTCCTCCCCCTCTCCCTGAAGTCCATCTCAGCGCTCCTCTCGCGCGGGAGGGAGGATCGAACCGTCGTCGAGGAACGTCGGCAGGCCGACCGGCGGCGTGGTGCCGGGGATCGCTGCACGGTCGGGGTGGACCTCCGAGCCGGTGACGCCGTAGAGCGCCTCCCAGATCGCGCGCACGGCCGGTCCGGACGTGCCGGACCCGAGACCGCCCTGGCTGACCATCATCACCACGACATAGTTCTCGTCGTACGACGCCACCCATGAGGTGGACTGCTTGCCGTAGACCTCCGCGGAGCCGGTCTTGGACCGGATGTGCACCCGGTCCAGCGGGAAGTCGATCATCTTCCAGGCCATCGTGCCGACCTTGGCAGTGCCCAGCAGCGCCTGGTCGACGTAGCGCAGGCTCGCCGGGGTCGCGTCCACGTGGGCCTGCACCTTGGGCGGGATCCGCTTCAGCACGGTCCCGTCGGCCGCCACGACGGCCTTGCCGATGCGCGGCTCGTAGAGGGTGCCGCCGTTCGAGAGCGCGGCATAGGCGCGAGCGAGCTGCAGAGGGGTGACCAGGGTGTCGCCCTGGCCGATCGAGAAGTTCACCGCGTCGCCGGCGCGGTAGTAGTTGCCCTCCAGGCAGAACTCGTGCGCGTACACGTGGAGGAAGTCCCGCTTGCCGGTGGTGTTCTTCTCGTCGATCTCGCAGTAGTAGTCCTTCATCGACTTCCAGTACGCCAGCTTCCACCGGCGGTCGGCGATCCGCCCGCCGGACTCCCCCGGCAGGTCGATCCCGGTCTTGCGCCCGAAGCCGAAGTTGCGCGCGCCCTCCACCAGCGGGTCGCGGGCGTCGACGTCGGTCGGGTCGGAGCCGTACCGCTGCCAGTAGGCCAGGCCGACCCGGTAGAAGAACGTGTCGCAGGAGAGCTGGAGGGCGCGGTCGAAGCCGATGTAGCCCTCCGAGGCGGACTCGTAGTTCTTGAACCAGCGGTTGCCCACCTGGAGACCACCGGAGCAGTTGAGCCGGCTCTCCGACGTGTAGCCGTGGTTGAGGGCGCTCACGGCCATCACCGGCTTCCAGGTCGAGCCCGGGGCGAACTGGCCCTGGGTGGCACGTCCCAGCAGCGGGTTGTCGGCCTTCTCGGAGTAGAGCTCGGCCAGCTGGCCCTTGGTGATACCGCCCACCCAGACCCCGGGGTCGTACGTCGGCTGGCTGGCCATCGCGACCACGCGTCCGGTCTGGGCCTCGAGCACCACCACGGCCCCCGAGTCGGCGGCGTAGTTGCGCCCGGTGACGTCGTCGTGGGTGGCCCGCGCGGTCTTGATCGTGTCGGCGAGCTGGCGCTCGACCACGCTCTGCACCTTGGCGTCGATCGAGGTGACCAAGGTGTCCCCTGGCTGCCCGGAGACGGCGTCCTCCTCGCCCAGCACCCGCCCCATCGAGTCCACCGCGACGCTGCGGTAGCCCGGAAGCCCGCGGAGCCACCGGTCGTACTCCTGCTCGACTCCCGCCCGGCCGACCACCGACGCGGCGTTGACCGACGTGTCGTCGGCGGCCCGCGCGGCGTCGTACTCGTCGGCGGTGATCGGGCTGAGATAGCCCAGCACGTGGGCCAGGTTGACGCCGAAGGGCCGGGGATAGCTGCGCACGCTCTGCTGCTCGGCGAGCACGGAGGGGTAGTCCTCCGGCTGCTCGAGGATGCGCAGCGCCACGGCCTCGCTCACGTCGACGGCCACCGGGACCGGCTGGAAGGGCGAGCCGTTCCAGCACGAGCCGGCGCGGGCGCCTTCGTCACCGCAGCTGGCGAGGCGGGCTCGGATCCGGGCCGGTGCCACGTCGAGGAGCCGGGCGAGCCTGCGGACGACCACGCCGCCGTCCTCCCCGAGGCGCCCCAGCACGGTGCGGTCGATCGAGACGACCCAGGAGGTGCGATTGGCGACGAGCGGTCGCCCCTCGCTGTCCACGATCAGCCCACGCTCGGGCTGGACCACGATCTCGCGGACCGACTGGGAGACCGCCCGGGCCTGGTAGGCCTCGCCGCTGACGACCTGGAGGTAGTAGAGCCGCACGAACAGCGTGGCGAAGAGCGAGAGGACCAGGGCCTGGATGACGAGGACGCGCAGCCGGCCGCGCTCCCGGGCCGCGGATGCCGACGCGGCCATCAGCCCGGGGCCCGGGCCGGTTCGAGAGCGACGAAGAGTCGCAGCGCCAGGGGGAGCACGAACGGCGTGAGCAGCACGTCGAAGCCGACGCTGACCAGCACGACCGGGAGCAGCTCACCGACCCCGACGGCGGGATCCTGCAGCACCAGGCCGGTCAGGGCGTAGACCGAGGTGCCGACGAACGACGCCGCGGCGACGGTCCCGACCACGGCGAGCGTCGGCGTACGGGCATCGACGCGGGCCCCCGTCTCCGGCCGCATCCGACCCGCGACGTAGCCGACCAGCACGAGAGCCAGCGCCCAGCGGCCCGCGACGTGGTCGGCGGGCGGCGCGAGGTCGAGCATCAGTCCGGTCGCGAAGCCCAACATGGCGGCGGACTCGGGCCCCCGCACGAGGGCGGCCGCCACGACGAGGAGCAGGCACAGGTTGGGCACCACGCCGTGCCACGCGACGTGGGGGAACAGGGTCACCTGGACGACCAGGGCGAGCCCGACGAGCCCGGCGGTGACCACCCAGCGCAACGCCGTCATCGCAGCCTCCCGTCGGCCTCGACGACGGAGCGGTCCGACGAGGTGCCGGAGGGCACCACCACGCCGACGACATCGAGCGCGCCGAAGTCGACGAACGGGACGATCACCGCTCGCTGCGCCGACTGCCGGATGCTGCTGAAGACCTGGGTGACCCGACCGACCGGCACGCCGGCGACGTACGGCGCGCCGCCCTCGCTCCCCCAGGTCACCACGACGTCGCCCCGATGGGGCACCACGGAGTCGTCGACGAGCTCGAGGTCGAGCCGCCCGCCCCGGCCGAGGTCGCCGCGTCCGTGGAGGAACCCGAGTTGCATGCTGTCGCCGATCCGGCCCCCGACGACCGAGTCGGCGTCGACCACGAGGAGCACCGTCGCGGTGGTCCGGGTCACGCGCAGCACGCGCCCGACGAGGCCCTGGGCGTTCACGACGGTCTGGTCGGGCGCTACTCCCGCACGCGAGCCCGCATCGATGGTGACCGTGCGCGAGAAGGTCTGGGTGGCGCCGATGCCGACGACCCGCGCCGGCACCAGGGCCTGGCCGAGCGTGCTCGCGGCAGCGGTCAATCCGTCGTACTCGGCGAGCCGGTTGCGGTCGAGCCCCGAGGTGGCGACCTGCTGCCGGAGGCCGGCGTTCTCCGCGCTGAGCGCGGCGATCTCGCGGCGCATCGACGAGCGGCTCCGCAGCCACTCCGGGATCGCCGCGACCGGACGCACGACCCTCGCCGCCGTGGCCTCCACCGGCCCGAAGACCTCGCCGACAGCCTGCCGCGCCGGCTCGACCGGGGAGTCCGGGCCCCCGTGGTAGTCCAAGGTGATGACCGTCGCGCACGCGAGGAGCAGCGCGACCAGCCTGGCCCGGCCGTTGCGCCCGGGCGTGGCGTCCCGACCAGCGCGGCCGACGCGGGTCGTGGCGCCGGTCCGGCTCCCGAGGCCGGGCACGCGCTGGCGCATCACACCCGCCCGAGCTGGAGCACCCGGCCGGGGGTCACGAAGACCTGCTGGAGAGCGTCGAACTCCTCGACGCACTTGGCGGCCCCGAGCGTGACGCTGCGCAGCGGGTCGTCGGCCACGTGCACGGGCATGTCGGTCTCGTGGCGCAGTCGCTCGTCCAGGCCTCGCAGCAGCGCGCCGCCGCCGGTCAGCACGATCCCGCGGTCCATGATGTCGCCGGCGAGCTCTGGCGGGGTCTGGTCGAGCGTGCCGCGCACGGCGTCGACGATGGCGTGCAGCGGCTCCTCGATCGCCTGCCGGATCTCCGAGCCGGAGACGGAGATGCTGCGGGGCAGCCCGGAGACCAGGTCACGCCCGCGGAGCTCGGCCTGGGTCTCGCCCAGCTGGGGGAACGCCGAGCCGACGGTCTTCTTGACCTCCTCGGCCGTGCGCTCGCCGAGGATCAGCCCGTGCTCCTTCTTCAGCCACGCCACGATCGCTGCATCGAGGTCGTCGCCGGCCGTGCGCACGGAGGTGCTCGTGACCATTCCCCCGAGGGAGATCACTGCCACCTCGGTGGTGCCACCGCCCACGTCGACGACCATGTTGCCGGTCGCCCGGTGCACCGGAAGTCCGGCGCCGATCGCGGCCGCCATCGGCTCCTCGAGCAGGTAGACCTGGCGAGCCCCCGCCTGGTAGCCGGCCTCCTGCACGGCGCGCTGCTCGACCGCCGTGATGCCGCTGGGGACGCAGATCACCATCCGCGGCTTCGCGAAGTGGCGGCGGCGGTGGACACGCCGGATGAAGTAGCGCAGCATCTGCTCGGCCGCGTCGAAGTCGGCGATCACGCCGTCCTGGAGCGGCCGGAGGGCGACGATGCCGTCCGGGGTGCGACCCACCATCTGGTGGGCCTCGCGTCCCACGGCCCGGATCTCGCCCGTCGTCGAGTCCAGCGCGACCACGCTCGGCTCGTCGAGCAGGACGCCCTTGCCGCGCACATAGACGAGCGTGCTGGCGGTGCCCAGGTCGACGGCCATGTCGCGACCGATCAAGCTGCCTGCCATGCGCGATGCCTCTGGGCGTGTCGGGGAAGGGCGGGACGGCACGCCCCGGCCGACCCTGCGTCGAGGCTAAGCGCGCGGCGGCGGGGTGCCGGGACGCCACGCCGGGCGCGTCCTGCCCGATCGGTGGTCGAGCCGACACGTTGCCAGCGCCACCGACGGGGCACCGCCACGTCGGTGGCGGGTCTACGCCAGGTCGGGGAACCAGATGCCGATCTCGCGCGCGGCCGACTCGACCGAGTCCGAGCCGTGCACGAGGTTCTCGCGGTTCGACAACGACAGATCGCCGCGGATGGTCCCGGGGGCCGCCTTGCGCCCGTCGGTGGCGCCGTTCAGGGAACGCACCACCTCGACGGCGGTGTCACCCTCGAGGACGAGCGAGACGAGCGGGCCACTGGTCACGAAGGCCCGCAACGGCGGGTAGAAGTCCTTCTCGACGTGCTCGGCGTAGTGCCGGTCCGCCTGCTCACCGTCGATGGTGCGGTGCTCCATCGCGACGATGGTGAGCCCCTTGTCCTCGAAGCGAGAGAGGATCTCGCCCACCAGTCCGCGGCGGACGGCATCGGGCTTGAGGAGGACCAAGGTGCGTTCCATGTCGAGACCCTAGCCGGGCACGACGGAGGAGTGCACGGCGTGGGTCGAGAGGTCGAGCAAGCCTGCGACCGAGCCTGCGAGGTCGCAACGGCGCGTCGAGACCCGGTGACAGGTGCTGGGGTCTCGACACGGGCTCGCCTGGCGGCTCGCCCGGCTCGACCACCGAACCAGATCGCTCGCGGCTCGACCACCGAAGAGGGCAACGCCGCTCATCTCAGCGAGTCGGCCCGCCGGCGTACGTCGTCCGGTGCCGGCCCCCGCGACACCTCGTCGGCCACGGGGTCGCCGGCCACGCGCCGGAGGGGGATGTGCCCGCCCCACGCGGTCGCCGCGATGTCGTCCGGCTCGTCCTCCGGGCCGCCGCTGCGCACCTTGACCGAGGCCTCCCACATCGGGACGGCCAGCACCTGGGTCGCGGCCATCTCCTTGCGGGTCGGGCGGCGCAGCGTCTCCGCCCGGCCCGGGATCATGTGGTCGACGATCAGGTCGAGGGCGCGCAACTGCTCGTCCGGGTCCTCGACGAGCCGGGCCACGCCGATGACCACGGCCGAGCGGTAGTTCATCGAGTGCTCGAACCCGGAGCGGGCCGCCACGAGTCCGTCGAGCTCGGTCACCGTGACGCACACCGTGCGCGTCCGAGCGGCGAGCAGCCAGCGGGCGGCCACGGAGCCGTGCACGTAGAGCGTGCCGCCGCGGTCGGGTCCGTCGGGGTCGACCGCGTAGGCCGTCGGCAGCACCACGGGGTGGTCCCCGGCATCCACCCCGAGGTGGGCCACGAGCCCGTCCGCGAGCACCTGGTAGAGGGACTCGCGCTCCGAGCGGCCCTTGTGGGCGAGGCGCCCGAGGGTGGTGCGGGAGGTCGGCGAGAGCGGGTCGTTCGCCTCCGTGGTCATCGGCTGCCGTCGGGATCGTCCGGCGGCGGTGCGTCGCGCTCGCGGTCCCGGGCGGCGTAGGCGGCCGCACGGTCACGCTCGATCTTGCGGCCGAGCAGGTAGGCGACGGCCCAGAGCGCGGCGAACACCGTGCCGAGGAAGAACATGATCGGAACGACGAAGCCGAGCCCGATCGCGAGCGCCTGCAGGCCCCAGCCCAGGGCATAGGCCCACTCCCCACGCAGCATTCCGGCGAGGACGAGGCAGGCGACGGCAAGGCCCAGGCCCACCCACAGGGCAGTGCCGAGCGGGACGTCGGCGATCGTGACCATGACCGGGGTGGTCAGACCGAGGGTGACGCCCTCGAGGCTCAGGATCGCCGCGCACATACCCCGGCGCGGGGAGCGGTCCTCCGAGGTCGACGTGGTCGGGGTGGTCATCGCGGTCCTCCCAGCAGGAGTCGGGCCTCCCCGACGGTCACCACAGACCCTGTCACGAGCACCGCGCCCGAGCCGAGCGACGACCCGGACCCGGCCTCGGCCTCCGCTCGGGCCACCGCCTCGTCGATCGCGTCCGGGAGGAGCGGGGCCACCGAGACCCGGTCGTCACCGAACACCTCGCGCGCGACCGCGGCCAGCTGTGGGGCGGGCAAGGCCCGCTCGGTGGAGTTCTGCGTGCACACGACGTGGGCGAACACCGGCTCGAACGCCGCCAGGAGACCCTCGGCGTCCTTGTCCGCCATCACGCCGATGACACCCACCAGAGGCTCGAACTGGAAGGAGTCGGCGAGAGCCGTTGCCGTGGCCTCCGCCCCATGCGGGTTGTGCGCCGCGTCGAGCACGATGGTCGGGCTGCGACGCACGATCTCCAGCCGGCCCGGCGAGGTGAACTCGCCGAACGCCGCCGCCACCAGTTCCGGATCCAGTGGATCCCGACCGACGAAGGCCTCGACCGCCGCGAGCGCCACAGCGGCGTTCTGCGCCTGGTGCTCGCCGTACAGCGGGAGGAACACGTCGTCGTACCTGGCCCGGGTCGTCTGGAGGGAGACCACCTGCCCACCCACGGCCGGGCTTCGGGCGACCAGCCCGAAGTCGACCCCCTCGCGGACCACGGTCGCCTCCACCTCGGCCACGCGCGCGAGCAGGACCTCGTCGACGTCGGGCCGCTGTTGGGCGATCACGGCGACCGAGTCGGGCTTGATGATGCCCGCCTTCTCCCCGGCGATGGTGACCGGGTCGTCGCCCAGGAGGTGCGCATGGTCGACCGCCACCGGCAGCACGACCGCCACGTGGGCATCCGCCACGTTGGTGGCGTCCCAGGTCCCCCCGAGACCGACCTCCACGACAGCGACGTCGACCGGAGCGTCGGCGAACGCTGCGTAGGCCATCCCCACGATCGTCTCGAAGAACGACAGCGGGTGCTCCTGGGAGTCGTCGACGAGATGGGTGTAGGGCGCCACGTCGTTGAAGGCCGCCACGAACTGCTCGTCCGTCAACGGCTCCCCGTCGATGCTGATCCGCTCCGTCATCTGCTCGACGTGTGGACTGGTGAACCGGCCGGTGCGCAGGTCCAGCGCACGCAGCAGCGTGTCGATCATCCGCGAGGTCGAGGTCTTGCCGTTCGTGCCGGTCAGCTGGATCACGGGGTAGGACCGTTGCGGCTCTCCCAGGACGGACAGGAACGCCCGGATCCGGTCGAGCGAGGGCTCCATCCGCGTCTCCGGCCACCGGGAGAGCAGGGCGTCCTCGACCTCCTGGAAGGTCTCGGCGAAGCGTGGGCTGTCGGCGGTCTCGCTCATCTCACGGCCACTCTATTGATCCGGCGGACCGGCGCGGCCGAGGGCTCACGGGAGCACGAGCAGGTTGGCCATGTCGACGACCGGACGGTAGCCGATGGCCTGGTAGACGCCGTTCGACGTCGGGTTGGCCTGGTCGGTGAACAGACACACCCGCGCGCCGGCGTCCCGGAGGAGACGCGACACCTGCGCGACCGCCGCCCCGGCGTATCCCCTCCGGCGCTGCTCCGGCGGGGTGTAGACGGGGCCGACCCGCGCCACGCCGTACGTCGGTGGGTTGGCGCCGGTCAGGTGCACGCGCTCGCCACCTGCGTCGAGCCAGAACCAGTACGTGCCCCGCTCGATGCGACGCCGGATGTCGTCGGCGACCAGGCCCTCCTGAGGGTGCGATCCCGGCTCGCGGCCGGCCTGCTCGTCGGCGTCGTCCATGAACCGGTCGATCCAGGCCACCGCCAGGTCCAGGTCGTCGAGCGTCGCGGGCCGCAGCGAGCCGGGCACCCCGGTCGGCTCGACCAGCTCGCCGAGCTCGAAGAGCCGGGTGTGCTGCGCCACCTCCACCCGGTCCCCCTGCAGGCGGGCGGCCTCCTCGGCGAAGGCACGGGTCGCAGGGAGCGCGCCGTTCACGCCGCCGATCCGCTCGCCGCGGACCTGCGTCAACCGGGCGAGCGTGCGGGCGGCGCCCGCGGGCATCGAGAGCAGGTACGGCGGGTGCGGCGGCGTGCGCGCGGTGCGCATCGCGAGCCCGGCAACCTCGCCCCGGCCGTCGCGGACCACCGCCCACCACTCCGGCCGGTCCGCGGGCGGCGGCTCACCGCCCGCACGATCGTCGCGGATCCGGGAGGTCACGGTGGCCACGACGGTGTTGACCACCGGATCCGCCGCCAGGAGACCTCCGGCGACCTCCAGGAACCGGCCGGGATCGGCGATCAGCTCCACGTCGTACACGTCGTCAGGGTCCTCGCCGGGCATGGCGACCACGATATGGATGCGGCTCGTGCCGGATCACCCCAATATCCTGGGACGCATGACGCAGACCCACGACCAGGCCCGGACCACGACGAGCGCCGAGCGGCGTTCCGTCGTCGTACCGGACAAGCCTGCGCTCGAGGGTCTCGAGGAGAAGTGGTCGGCGCGCTGGAAGGCCGACGAGACCTATCGCTTCGACCGCACCCGGCCGCGCGCCGAGGTCTACTCGATCGACACTCCCCCGCCCACGGTGTCGGGGTCGCTGCACGTCGGGCACGTCTACTCCTACACCCACACCGACCTGGTCGCGCGCTTCCAGAGGATGCGCGGCAAGGCCGTCTTCTACCCCATGGGCTGGGACGACAACGGCCTGCCGACCGAGCGCCGCGTGCAGAACTACTTCGGCGTGCGTTGTGACCCCTCGCTGCCCTACGACCCATCGTTCACGCCGCCGGAGAAGCCGGACCCGAAGCGCCAGGTGCCCGTGGACCGGCCCAACTTCATCAAGCTGTGCGAGCAGCTGGTGGTCGAGGACGAGCAGCTGTTCGAGGGACTGTGGCGCAAGCTCGGCCTGTCGGTCGACTGGGACGAGCACTACACGACGATCGGCGACAAGTCCCAGCGGGTCAGCCAGGTGGCGTTCCTGCGCAACTACGCCCGCGGCGAGGCCTACCTCGCCGACGCGCCGACCCTGTGGGACGTCACCTTCCAGACGGCGGTCGCGCAGGCCGAGCTCGAGGCGCGCGACTACGCCGGCCACTACCACCGCGTCGCCTACCGGCGGCCAGACGGCACGCCGGTGCACGTCGAGACCACGCGGCCGGAGCTGATCGCCAGCGCCGTGGCGCTGATCGCGCATCCGGACGACGAGCGCTACCAGCACCTGTTCGGCACCACGGTGACCTCGCCGGTCTTCGAGGTGGAGATCCCCGTGGTCGCGCACCACCTCGCCGAGATGGACAAGGGCGCGGGCATCGCCATGTGCTGCACCTTCGGCGATCTCACCGACGTGCAGTGGTGGCGCGAGCTGCAGCTGCCGGTGCGCACGGTGGTCGGCCGCGACGGGCGACTGGACCCCGAGACACCGGCGTGGATCGAAGGCGCCGGGGCAGCGGCGTACGCGGAGCGTCTCGCGGGCAAGACGGTCTTCAGCGCACGCGAGGCGATGGTCGAGCTGCTGCGCGACTGCGGCGACCTCGACGGCGAACCGCGACCGACGACGCGGATGGCCAACTTCTACGAGAAGGGCGACAAGCCGCTCGAGATCGTCGCTACCCAGCAGTGGTACATCAGGAACGGCGGCCGTGACGCCTCCCTGCGCACCGAGCTCAGCGAGCGCGGGGCCGAGATCGACTGGATCCCGCCGCACATGAAGCACCGCTACGACAACTGGGTGGGCGGTCTCAACGGCGACTGGCTGATCTCCCGCCAGCGGTTCTTCGGCATCCCCTTCCCGGTCTGGTACCCCCTCGACGAGGAGGGCGAGGCCGACTACGCCCACCCGCTGCTCCCGAGCGAGGCCGAGCTGCCGGTCGACCCCTCGACGCAGGCGCCCCGCGGCTACGACGAGGACCAGCGCGGCAAGCCGGGAGGCTTCATCGGCGACCCCGACGTGATGGACACCTGGGCGACGTCGTCGCTGACCCCGCAGATCGCCGGTGGCTGGCTCACCGACGAGGACCTCTTCGCGCGGGTCTTCCCCTACGACCTGTGCACCAACGCCCACGACATCATCCGCACCTGGCTGTTCAGCCGCGTCGTGCGGGCCCACTTCGAGATGGGCGTGGTGCCGTGGCGGCACGCCATGATCTCCGGGTTCATCGTCGACCCCGACCGCAAGAAGATGTCGAAGTCGAAGGGCAACGCCTTCGTGCCCGACGAGATCCTCGACCAGTACGGCGCCGACGCCGTCCGCTGGCGCGCCGCCATCGGCCGGCCGGGGATGGACTCGCCGTTCGACGAGTCGCAGATGAAGGTCGGCCGGCGCCTGGCGATGAAGGTGCTCAACGCGTCGAAGTTCGTCCTCGGCTCGGTGGGAGCCACCGACCCCGACCCCGCCCTGGTGACCGAGCCGGTCGACCGGGCCCTCCTCGCCAGGCTGCTGACCACCTGCCGCCGCGCGACGGCGGCGTTCGAGACCTACGACTACACGACTGCGCTCGAGGTCACCGAGAAGTTCTTCTGGGCCTTCTGCGACGACTACCTCGAGCTGGTCAAGGAGCGGGCGTACGCCGGATCGGAGCCGGCCTCCGAGTCGGCGCGGGCCACCTTGGCCTGCGCGCTGCACACCACGCTGCGCCTGCTGGCGCCGTTCCTCCCTTATGTGACCGAGGAGGTCTGGTCGTGGTGGCAGGACGGCTCGGTCCACGTGGCCGAGTGGCCGGACGCTGCGAACGCCCCCGAGATGGACGCCGACGACGCGCTCCTCGAGGCCGTGGGTGCGGCGCTGATGGGCATCCGCGGCGCGAAGTCACAGGCGAAGGTCTCGATGCGGTCGCCGCTGGCCCGCGTCGAGGTCACCGGTCCGCTGACACTGGTGGAGGCCGCGGCCGCGGCCGCCGACGACCTGCGGCGCGCCGGCCACGTCGTCGGCGACCTCGTGTTCACCCCGGCCCTGGACGCCACCGAGATCTCCGTGCGGGCCGAGCTGGGCGAGGTGACCGACTGACGCCGACCCCCGGATTCCCCGGTCGACCGGGGAGACTTGGACCTGACGGGCAAAGCATGGCCCGTCAGGTGCAAGTACTGCCTGTCAGGTCGCGATGGTCACGGCCTGCAACGGCGGGCCGGTGATCGGCGCCGACGCGCTCGCGCCAGACAAGCAACTACGCGGACTTCTTCTTCTTGGCCTCGGACTCGCGCGGGATGAGCTCGGGGGCGACGTCGTCGGTGACGACCTCGCGGGTGACCACGACCTTGGCGATGTCGCCACGGGAGGGCACGTCGTACATGACGTGGAGAAGCACCTCTTCGAGGATGGCGCGCGCCCCGCGGGCGCCGGTGCCGCGCTCCAGGGCCTTGGCGGCGACGGCGGCCACGGCGTCGGGGGTGAACTCCAGATCGACGCCGTCGAGCTCGAAGAGCTTCTGGTACTGCTTGACGAAGGCGTTGCGCGGCTCGGTCAGGATCCGCACGAGCGCCTCGATGTCGAGCTTGCGGACCGTGGCGATCATCGGGAGCCGCCCGATGAACTCCGGGATCAGCCCGAACTTGGTGAGGTCCTCGGGGCGCACCTGGGCCAGCAGGTCCTCGGCGTCGCGCTCGGCCTGGCCGCGCACCTCGGCGGTGAACCCGAGGGACTTCTTGCCGACCCGCTGCTCGATGATCTGCTCGAGCCCGGCGAAGGCTCCGCCGACGATGAACAAGATGTTGGTGGTGTCGATCTGGATGAACTCCTGGTGGGGGTGCTTGCGACCCCCTTGGGGCGGCACCGAGGCCGTGGTCCCCTCGATGATCTTCAGGAGCGCCTGCTGGACGCCCTCGCCGGAGACGTCGCGGGTGATCGAGGGGTTCTCGGCCTTGCGGGCCACCTTGTCGATCTCGTCGATGTAGATGATCCCCGTCTCGGCCTTCTTGACGTCGTAGTCGGCGGCCTGGATCAGCTTGAGCAGGATGTTCTCGACGTCCTCGCCGACGTAGCCGGCCTCGGTGAGCGCGGTGGCGTCGGCAACGGCGAACGGCACGTTGAGCATCCGCGCCAGCGTCTGGGCGAGGTGGGTCTTGCCGCAGCCTGTGGGGCCGAGCAGCAAGATGTTGCTCTTGGCCAGCTCGACGTCGTCGCGGCGGGTGGAGCCGGACTTCTGCTCGTACTGGATGCGCCGGTAGTGGTTGTAGACGGCCACCGACAGGATCTTCTTCGCGCCCTCCTGCCCGACGACGTAGTCGTCGAGGAACGCGCGGATCTCACGCGGCGTGGGGAGCTCATCGAAGCGGAGTTCGCTCGTCTCGGTGAGCTCCTCCTCGATGATCTCGTTGCACAGGTCGATGCACTCGTCGCAGATGTAGACGCCGGGCCCGGCGATGAGCTTCTTGACCTGCTTTTGGCTCTTGCCGCAGAACGAGCACTTGAGCAGGTCGCCTCCGTCACCGATGCGTGCCACGGGCGGTCATCCTCCGATTCGGCCGGACGGGGCTCCGGCGTGCGCTGCGGTCGTGCAGGGGTGGTGCTGGCTGCTGTGGTGTGCGTCTCGACCGACGGTACCCCGCTCCGCCCCCCGTCGGGGGGACGGACACGAAGTCACGCCAGGACGGGGGTCTTCTTGCGGGACTCGAGGACTGCGTCGACCAGACCGTACTCGACGGCCTGCTCGGCGGTGAGGATCTTGTCGCGCTCGATGTCGTGGCTGACCTCCTCGATGGTCTTGCCCGAGTGGTCGCTGATCATCCGCTCGAGGAGCTCGCGCATCCGCAGGATCTCGTTGGCCTGGATCTCGATGTCGGAGGTCTGGCCGAAGGTGCCCTCGGTGTAGGGCTGGTGGATCAGGATCCGGCTGTTGGGCAGCGCCAGCCGCTTGCCGGGCGTGCCGGCTGCGAGCAGGATCGCCGCGGCCGAGGCCGCCTGGCCCAGGCACACCGTCTGCACGTCGGGCTGGATGAACCGCATCGTGTCGTAGATCGCGGTCAGGGCGGTGAAGGACCCGCCCGGGGAGTTGATGTAGATCTGCACGTCCTGGTCGGGGTTCATCGACTCGAGGCAGAGCAGCTGGGCCATCACGGCGTTCGCGACGTCGTCGGAGATGGGCGTGCCGAGGAAGATGATGCGGTCCTCGAAGAGCTTGGCGTAGGGGTCGATCCGGCGGAAGCCGTACGACGTGCGCTCCTCCCACTGGGGGATGTAGTAGTTCATGGGATCGTCCGTCCTGTCCTCAGTCGTCCTTGCCGTGCGCGGGCCGGCCCTCGTCGGCGGCCTGCAGGGCGCTCTTGATGACCTGGTCGACCAGGCCGTACTCGCGGGCCTCCTCGGCGGTGAACCAACGGTCGCGGTCGGCGTCGGCGACGACCTGCTCGAGCGGTTGGCCGGTGTGCTCGGAGATCAGCTCGAGCAGCACCTTCTTGATGTAGAGCGACTGCTGCGCCTGGATCTTGATGTCCGAGGCGGAGCCCCCCATGCCCGAGGAGGGCTGGTGCATCATGATCCGCGCGTGCGGGAGCGCGTAGCGCTTGCCCTTGGCACCCGCGCAGAGCAGGAACTGGCCCATCGACGCGGCCAGGCCCATGCCGACCGTCGCCACGTCGTTGGGGATGTAGTTCATGGTGTCGTAGATGGCCATGCCGGCGTCCACCGAGCCGCCCGGCGAGTTGATGTGCAGGAAGATGTCGGCCTCGGGATCCTCGGCGGACAGCAGCAGCAACTGGGCGCAGATGGCGTTGGCGTTGGCGTCGCGCACCTCGGAGCCGAGGAAGACGATGCGCTCCTTGAGCAGGCGCTGGTAGATGTGGTCGTCGAGGCCGTAGCCCGACGCGCCGCCGTTGAGCTCGGGGCCCGGGAGGGACGCTCCGGCGGAGGGACTGGGGATCGCGTTCACGCCAGCGACCCTAGCCGTCGCGACCGACGACTCCACGGGCAATCGGCCCCTGTTCGCCAACAGCGGATTTCACCCGACCACGCCACCCGGTGGCTCCCCGACGCCGTGCTCCTCGACCGGCGGACGGCTGCCCAGGACGCGCCGGGTCATCGCGTTGCGCGTGTCGAGGAGGTCGGCGAGCGCCGCGTCGAGGTCGTCGGCGGACACCAGGACCCCGCTCTCCGGGTCGGCCGGGCCCCCCTCGGCACCGGACCCACCGCGCTCGGCGGCCACGACGGCCGCGCGGCGGAGCAGCTCCTTGAGGAACGACGCGGTCACCCCGTCGGTGCGGTCGAGGACCGACTCGAGCCGACTCTCGTCGAGCGCGAGCGAGCCGCGGTAGAGCGCCACGAGCCGTCGCCTGGCATCGCGATCGGGCAGGTCGATGTGGACGGCCTGGTCGACCCGCCCCGGCCGCGCGGCCAGAGCAGGCTCGAGGAGGTCGGCGCGGTTGGTGGTCAGCAGGAACACCACGTCGGCGTCGTCGTCGAGCCCGTCCATCTCGTTGAGGAGGGTGAACAGCAGCGGCGTCTCACCGTTGTAGTGATCGCGCTGCTCGGCGATCAGGTCGACGTCCTCCACCACGATCATCGCCGGCTGCAGCGTGCGCGCGATCGAGCAGGCCTGCCTGATCGCCGGCAGGGTCTCGCCGGTGAGCTCGACGATCGTGGTGTCGGTGAGGGCGCCGATCAGGTAGCGCACCGTGTGGGTCTTGCCGACTCCGGGCGGTCCGTAGAGCAACAGCCCGCGCTTGAGGTGCTGCCCGGCTCGCCGCAGCTGGTCGCGGTGCCTGGCGACCCCGACGACCTGCCGGCGTACGTCGGCGAACGTGTCGGCGGGCAGGATCAGGGCCCCGTCGTCCATCGGGTGTCGGGCATGGAACTGCAGCACCGAGCCGTGGTGACCGAACATCGAGCGCCCGAAGGAGACGACCTGGCCACGGTAGACGTTGTGCTCGACCGCGAGGTCGCGGAGCCTGCTGGTGACCTGCGAGGCCACGTCGTCGCGGTCGGCGGCGATCTCGACACCGACGCCCATGCGGTCGTCGTCGGGATCGGCGCCGCGGACGAGCAGGGCGATCCGCCCGTCCCCGTCGGTGACGAGCAGCACCGCGGCCCGCAGGCACTGTCGCGTCTCGCCCGCAGGGCCGGTGGGCAGCGCGACCCGCGAGACGTTGCCGGGCTGCGGACCGTGCATCACCTCCATGGGTGAGCGCACGGCCATCAGGTCCGACAGGCCGAACGGTCCGCGATGCCGGTAGTTGGTCACTCCGACGACCTCGTGGGTGCGACCGGGCTCGGCGAGCCACGCGTCGATCGCGGCCTGCACGTTGACGTGCTCGTAGGCCGGCCACTGCTGCTCGGCGACCGGCAGCGCGTCGGTCGGCACCGCGAGATGGGCGGCGATCAGCGAGCTGAAGCGGGGTCTCTCGGCCTCGCGCGCACGCGACACGAACGTGTCGACGAGGCGCCGCCCGTAGCGGCGGAGATCAGCGAACTCAGGCCCCGGATCCGTCTCGCTCATGCGTCCGAGCGTAGGGCCCCGGACGGACAGTCATCCGGCGCGCCGGCCCCGTCACGGCTGCGTGGCCGGCTCCTCCTCCGCACCTGCGTCGGAATCCGCCCCGGTGTCGACTCCGGTGTCGACCTCGCTGTCGGTCTCAGCCTCGGACTCGGGCTCGCCGATCGTCCCGTCCGGCCGGAGGTTCTTCAGCTCCACGACGTTGCCCGAGGCGTCGGTGACCGTCGCGGTCTCCACGATGCGGGTCAGCGCCTTGGCACGCAGGATCTCCTGGACCAGCTCGGGGATGTGGTTGTGCTCGAACATGTGGTTGGCGAACTCCTGCGGGTCCTGACCCGCCTGCTGCGCCCGCATCACGAGGTGCTGGGAGAGCTCGTTCTGCTCGATGCCGAACGCCTCCTTGGCGGAGATCGCGTCGAGGAGGAACTGGGCCGCGACCGCGTCGCGGACCCGGCGCTCGAGGTCAGCCTCGAACTCCTCCTCGGTCTGCTCCTCCTCGTCGAGGTAGGCCTCGAGGGTCATCCCGGCGTACGCCAGCTGCTGCTCGATGCTCTCCCGCCGGCCGTTGAGCTCGTCGGTGACGAGGGCCTCGGGCAGCGGGATCTCGACCCGCTCGAGCAGCGTCTCCAACACGGCGTCACGAGCCGCGGCGGCCTGTTCGACGCGACGGGACCGCATCAGGCGCTCGCGCAGGTCCTCGGTGAGCTCCTCGGCGGTGTCGAACTCGGACGCGAGCTGAGCGAACTCGTCGTCGAACTCGGGGAGCTCCTGCTCCTGCACCTTGGTCAGGGTGACGGCGACGTCGACGTCCTGGCCGACCAGGTCGCCGCCCACGAGCTGGGAGGAGAACACCTTGTCGTCGCCGGCCGCCATGCCGACCAGTGCCTCGTCGAGTCCGTCGAGCATGCCTCCCCGGCCGACCTGGTAGGACATGCCGGTCAGCTCCGCGCCCTCGACGACCTCGCCGTCCTGCGTCGCCTTGAGGTCGATCACGACGAAGTCGCCGTCGGCGGCCTCGCGGTCGACGTCGACCAGCGTCGCGAACCGCTCGCGCAGCGACTGGGCCTGCTGCTCGACGTCCTCGTCGGAGACGACCAGGTCGTCCACCTGCGCCGTGAGGTCGTCGTACGACGGGAGCTCGATCTCGGGCCGGACGTCGACCTCGGCGGTGAACTCGAGCGCCTCGTGGTCATCGAGGCGGGTCACCTCGACCTCGGGCTGGGCGAGCGGCTGCAGGTCGTTGTCACGCAGGGCCTGACTGTAGAGCCCGGGCAGTGCGTCGTTGATCGCCTCGTCGAGGATCGCCCCGCGTCCGACCTGCCGGTCGATGATGGCCGGCGGCACCTTCCCCCGGCGGAAGCCCGGGATGTTGATCTGCTGGGCGATCTTCTTGTACGCCGCGTCGAGGCTCGGCTTGAGCTCCTCGAAGGGCACCTCGACGGTGAGCTTGGCCC
>CAZIVD010000026.1:0-54072 GCA_964542635.1 uncultured Nocardioides sp.
TCGTAGATCGCCGGGTAGTACTGGTTGGTCTCGCCGCCGATGAAGCCGTAGAAGTGCTCGAAGCCTCCGCCCCCCGTGGGCCACGCGTCGAACGGACCGACCGGGCTGGTCTGCCAGACGGGGACCTCGTGGCACTTGCCGAACTGCGCCGTCGCGTAGCCGTTGAGGCGCAAGGTCTCGGCCAACGGCGCACAGGTGTTGGGACGGACCGAGCTGTAGCCGGGGGCGGAGGTCGCGAGCTCGGTGATGACGCCCATCCCGACCGTGTGGTGGTTGCGCCCGGAGAGGAGGGCGGCCCGAGTGGGCGCGCACAAGGCCGTGGTGTGGAACCGGTTGTACGTCAGGCCTTCTGCGGCCAGACGCTCGGCCGTGGGCGTGCGGCACGGGCCGCCGAACGCGCTCGAGGCGGCGAAGCCCACGTCGTCGAGGAGGATCACCAGCACGTTCGGCGCACCGGCAGGCGGCCGGAGCGGCTCGATCGGTGGGAACCGCGCCTCCGGGTCCTTCGCGTCGAGGGGGACCTCGCCCTCGAACAGGCGGTCTGCCACCGGCAGCTCATGGCGTGGAACGGTGTCGTCGCTCGGCATCGCGGGGCTCCCGGGGGGTTTCGGAGGCGGGCCAGGGTTCCGTGCAGCCTAGGGCCGCGGCCGCGCTCGCGTCAGGCTCGGCTCCCGGGGTCTCGACGCGGGCTCGCCTGGGGCTCGCCCGTTGTTCCTGAGGAGCGAGCGAAGCGAGCGTCTCGAAGGGCTCGACCAGCGAACAGGGCACTTCCTCGACCACCGGGGCACGCCCGCTCGACCAGCGAATGGGGGAGACTCCGGCAAGAGGGCGGTCAGGAGAGGGAGACATGGCAGGGACAGACATGCTGCTCGTGCCAGGCGGCCGCTTCCGGATGGGCTCCACGGCCTTCTACGCGGAGGAGCAGCCCGTGCGCGAGGTCGAGGTCGCCGACCTCTGGGTCGACCTGCACCCCGTGACCAACGCCCAGTTCGGACGCTTCGTCCGCGAGACCGGCTGGGTGACCGTCGCGGAGCAGGCGCCCCCGCGCGAGGACTTCCCCGACGCGGACCCCGGCGATCTGGTGCCGGGCTCCCAGGTGTTCACTCCCACGTCCGGCCCGGTGCCCCTGGACGACTGGACCCGTTGGTGGCGCTGGCAGGCCGGCGCGGACTGGCGCCTCCCCGAGGGGCCCTCCTCGGACGTGGCGGCGGACGATGCCCACCCGGTGGTCCACGTCGGCTGGGAGGACGCGCAGGCGTATGCGCGGTGGGCCGGCAAGAGGCTGCCAACCGAACCCGAGTGGGAGCACGCCGCTCGCGGCGGCCTGGACCAGGCGACGTACCCGTGGGGCGACGCACTCGCCCCCCATGGGCGGAGCATGGCGAATACCTGGCAGGGCGCGTTCCCGCACGCGAGGCGCCGCCCTTCCGGCGGCACCGGCACGTCGTCGGTGATGGCCTATCCGCCCAACGGCTACGGCCTGTACGACGTCGTGGGCAACGTGTGGGAGTGGACCGTCACCGCGTGGTCGGCCCACCACGCGGCGAGCCCGTCGACGGATGCGTGCTGCTCGCCGGGGACGGTCGTCGAGACGGACCGGAAGGTGATGAAGGGCGGCTCCCACCTGTGCGCACCGGAGTACTGCCATCGCTACCGACCGGCCGCCCGCCAAGGACAGGGGGTGCGGGACACGACCAACCACCTGGGCTTCAGGTGTGTCCGTGACCCGTGAGGGCCGCGTGGACCGGTTGGCGCCGGCTCGTTAGGCAAGGCTAACCTGACGTCCTCGGATCCCACGACGAAGGACTGACGATGCGCCTGTCTCTCCGCTCCCTCTCCTGCCTCGCAGCAGCCACGGCCGCGGCTCTGATCCTCGCCGGATGCGGATCCGGCACCGACAGCGAGGCCGAGGGGCCGACCGACGCCGAGGCAGACGCTGGTGCGAGCGCGGCGTTCCCGGTCACCCTCACCGACGCGTTCGGCTCCGCCACCATCGAGGAGGAGCCCGAGAGGGTCGTGACGATCGGGTGGGGCTCCCAGGACGCCGCCGCAGCCCTCGGCACGGTGCCCGTCGCGACCACCGACTTCACCTGGGGCTCGGTCGACAAGTACCTCCCGTGGTTCGCCGACCGCGTCGACGAGCTCGGCGGAGAGCTGCCGGAGATCCTGCGCTACACCGACAACGACGAGATCGACTTCGAGCAGGTGCTGGCCCTCGACCCCGACCTGATCCTGGCGGTCCACTCGGGCCTGACCGAGAACGAGTACGAGCGGCTCTCCGAGATCGCGCCGACGGTCGGCTTCCAGGATCGCGCCTGGACCTCCGACTGGACCGAGCTCACCCGCACCGTGGGTGCCGCGCTGGGCAAGTCCGACGAGGCCGACGCCCTGGTCGAGCAGACCGAGGCGGCGATCGCCGAGCAGGCGGCCGCGCACCCGGAGTTCGAGGGCCGCACCTTCACCTACGGCTGGTACCTCGCCGACGGCGCGACCGCGCTGGACCTCTACGTGCCGGAGGACCCGCGCGTGCAGCTGGTCGAGCAGCTCGGCTTCACGGTGTCGCCCCAGGTCGTCGAGCTGAGCACGTCGGCCGACGACTTCTACGTCAGCGTCAGCCTCGAGGAGCTGGCGGACGTCCAGTCCGACTTCCACCTGGCGTGGGTGGACCAGCCCGGCGATCTCGAGCGGACCATCGACAACGAGCTCGTCTCGCAGTGGGAGCCGATCGCCAACGACTCCTACTACTTCATGGACGACCAGGCCCTGGCCTGGGCTTCGTCTCAGCCGTCGGTGCTGAGCATCCCGTGGCAGCTCGACGAGGTCGTGCCGATCATCGCGGAGAGGCTGGCGCCTCCCCAGTGACGGCGCAGTGAGCGAGCGCGGCCCGGTCGCCGTCGGCGAGACCGGCCCCCTGGCCGACCCGGTCGTCGAGTCGGCCGCGGCGCTCGACGAGGCCGACGCGCTGCGTCCCGGCGTCGCCCGCGGGGCCTCCGCGCGAGTGCTGGGGCTCGTGCTCGCGCTCGTCGTCCTGGCCCTCGTGATGGGTCTGAGCCTGGTCGTGGGGGCCGAGCGGATCCCCCTCTCGCAGCTCTGGACCGCGCTCACCAGCGACGCCGACCCCCATGTGCACGCGGTGCTGTGGGAGCTGCGGATCCCGCGGACCGTGACCGCACTCGTGGTCGGTCCGGCGCTGGGCGTCTGCGGCGCGCTGATCCAGGCCTACACGCGCAACCCGCTCGCCGATCCGGGCATCCTGGGTGTGAACGCCGGTGCCGCGCTGGCGATCACGCTGGCCATCGGCCTGGCCGGCATGACCTCCCCGCAGAGCTACGTGTGGTTCGCCATCGCCGGCGCCCTGGTGGGCACGCTGTTGGTGTACGCCGCCGGCTCGGCCGGTCCGGGACGCCCGACCCCGGAGAAGCTCACGCTGGCGGGCGTCGCGATCGCCGCCGTCCTCGGCGGGATCACCCAGGTGCTGACCCTGAAGAACCCCCAGGTCTTCGCCGGCACGCTGGTCTGGAGCATCGGCAGCGTCGGCGGACGGTCCCTGGAGCTGGTCGGCACGCTGGCGCCATTCATCGTGATCGGGCTGGTGCTCGCGATGGCGGTCGCCCACCCGCTCAATGCGCTGTCGCTGGGAGAGGACCTCGGTCGGGCCCTGGGCGCCAAGGTCGGCAGCACCCGCGCGGTCACGATCGTCGGGGTGACCCTCCTAGCCGGGACGGCGACCGCCATCGCCGGCCCGATCGGGTTCGTCGGCCTGATGGTGCCGCACGCCGTGCGCTGGTTCACCGGGCCGGACCAGCGCTGGATCATGCCCTTCACCGCCGTCGCCTCGGCGATCCTCCTGATCGCCTCCGACATCGTCGGGCGGGTGGTGCTGCCGACCGGGGAGCTGCAGGTCGGACTGGTCACGGCCTTCGTGGGCGCCCCGGTGCTGATCGTGCTCGCCCGGCGTCGATCGGCGCGTGGGCTGTGACGGCCATGGCGACCGGCACCGGCGGCGCCTTGGGGTGGCGGCCATGAGCATCGACTTCGGCCGACCGACCCGCGTGGTGCGGACCCGCGCCACCTCGGCGGTGCTCGAGGTGCGGACCGTGGCGGTCGTCGGTGTGCTCGCGCTGCTGACCCTGGGGCTCGGGCTGTACTCCCTCACGATCGGCTCGTTCGACCTCGGTCTGGGCGAGGTGGTGAGCGCCCTCGCCGGGAGTGGCGACGAGCGCGCCCACCTGCTGGTGGTCGAGTGGCGGCTGCCCCGGCTGCTCTTCGCCGTGCTCTCCGGGATCTCGTTGGCCTTGGCCGGGGCGGTCTTCCAGTCCCTGACCCGCAACCCGCTGGGCAGCCCCGACGTCATCGGGTTCGACTCCGGCGCCTACGCGGGTGCGACCGTCGTGATGCTGATCATCGGGAGCTCCCGCTACCTCGACATCGCGGCCGGCGCGGTGGTGGGCGGACTGCTCACCGCGCTCGTCGTCTACCTCCTGGCCTACCGACGCGGCGTGCTCGGATTCCGGCTGATCATCGTGGGGATCGCGGTGGGAGCGATGCTGTCGTCGGTCACGTCGTACTTGATGCTGCGCGCGGGCACCCAGGAGGCGATGTCGGTCGCCGCCTGGGGTGCGGGATCGTTCTCCGCGCTGGGCTATGAGGAGCTGGTGCCGTTCGCGGCCCTGCTCGCCCTGCTGGTGGTGCTCCTCGTGCCGCTCGCCGTGCCGCTCGGGCAGCTCGAGCTCGGCGACGACGCCTCGCGCGCGATGGGGGTGCCGGCCGAGCGGGTGCGCCTGGCCGCGACCGTGCTGGGCGTCGCCTTGTCGGCCCTGGTGACCGCCGCGGCTGGCCCGATCCCCTTCGTGGCGCTGGTGGCACCGCAGATCGCCCACCGCCTCCTTCGTCGCGACCAGCTGGCGCTGCTCCCGGCAGCCGCCACCGGCGCGGCCCTCCTCGTCGCGGCGGACGCGATCGCCCAGCTGCTGTTGATCTCCACCGGTCTGGCCACCGTGACCCTGGGTGGCCTGTACTTCTTGTGGCTTCTCGTGAGGGAGTACCGACGCGCATGACCAGTCACGTCCCCGACGTCGCCGCAGGCTCACCCCCGCCTGACGAGGTCGGCACGCCCGCCCTCGAGGCCAGGTCGGTCACGCTCGGCTACGACCGTCGCACGGTCAGCGAGGACCTGTCCCTGCTGGTGCCTGACGGCTCCTTCACCGCGATCATCGGCCCCAACGCGTGCGGCAAGTCGACACTGCTGCGGGCCCTCGCACGCCTGCTGGCGCCCACGACCGGACAGGTGCTGCTCTCCGGCCGCGACGTCGCAAGCCGAGGGACCAAGGAGCTGGCGCGCGAGCTGGGCCTGCTGCCGCAGAGTTCGACGGCCCCCGAGGGGATCCGGGTGGCCGACCTGGTCGCGCGTGGTCGCTATCCGCACCAGCGGGCGTTCAACCGGTGGAGCGCGGCGGACGAGGAGGCCGTGCGCTCGGCGATGACGTCCACCGACGTGCTCGACCTGTCCGGCCGCCTGGTCGACGAGCTGTCGGGCGGGCAGCGGCAGCGGGTCTGGGTGGCGATGATCCTGGCGCAGGAGACCCCCGTCCTGCTGCTCGACGAGCCGACGACGTTCCTCGACATCACCCACCAGATCGAGGTGATGGACCTGTTCCGTCGGATCAACCGCGACGAGGGCCGCACGCTGGTCGCCGTCCTGCACGACCTCAACCAAGCGGCTCGCTACGCGTCCCAGCTGGTCGCCATGCGCGAGGGCAAGGTCGTCGCCGCCGGCAGCGCCACTGAGGTGATCACCCCGGAGCTGGTCGAGGCGGTCTTCTCGCTGCCGTGCCGGGTGATCACCGACCCCGAGTCCGGCACGCCCCTCGTCATCCCACGCCACCGAGACTGACCGCCGCCGACAGCGGTGGGTGAGCCACCGTCGGCGGTGGGGTAACGGTGGCTGGGTCACCGGTGTGCGCGGGTGGCGGTGCGTGGGCCGCGACAGCTCAGCCCCAGATGCGGGCGGCGTACTCGACGAAGTTGCCGCCCATCACCTTCTCGATCCGGCTCCAGGAGTGCCCGCGCTGCTCGAGGAGGTCGACGAGCCGGTGGAACTGGCCGACGCCGTGGAGGTCGGGGACGAAGGGCAACGTGTCCGCCCGCTCGCCGGCCGCGCCGACCCCGGCGGCCTGCCGGTGCGCGACGTGGTCGGCGAGGGCAGCCCGGTAGGCGTCGAGGTCGTCGATGCCGGTGACGGTCCCGTCGGTGCCGATGCCCACGGCGTCCTCGCCGCACACGTCGAGGGCGTGCTCGAGGTGGGCGACGACATCGGCCGCTGCGGCGTGGCCGGTCTCGCTGAGGAACGGCATGAAGTAGATGCCGACGAAGCCGCCGCTGTCGGCGACCAGGCGCAGTTCCTCGTCGGTCTTGTTGCGCGGCAGGTCGACGAGGGAGCGGCAGCCGGTGTGGTTGATCGACACCGGAGCGGTCGAGGCCGCGATGGCGTCGAGGCAGGTCTGCTCCCCGCTGTGGGACAGGTCGACCATGACGTGGGCCTCGTTGAGGGCTTCGACGATCCGGTGACCCAGGTCGGTGAGCGCGACGTCCCCGGGAGCCAACGAACCGCCACCGAGCGCGTTGGCCTGGTTGTAGGTCAGCTGGATCACGCGTACGCCGCGGCGCTGGAACTCCGCCACCCGGTCACGGTCTTCGCCGATCGCGACGGCGTTCTGGAAGCCGTAGATGACCCCGACCCGGCGCTCCGCCCGAGCCCGGGCAATGTCGGCCGCAGTCAGCACCGGGATGAGGTCGGCGGAATGGGCGTCGAGCAGGCCGTCCCACACGTCGAGCTCGCGGAGGGTGTGAGGGTAGGGGTCGAGGTCGCCGATCGTGTAGCCGAGGGTGATGTTGATCGCCGTCAACCCGGAGGCGTGCGCGTCCGCGATGGTGCGGTCGTCGATCGTCAGCTGGTCGCTGGAGGGGTTGAGCTGGCTCGCTGCCGCCATCGAGTGCTCGGCGTTCGGGTTGTCGAGGATGCCCAGGGCGTTGACGATCGTCAGCCCGGCCAGGGCTTCGGCGCGGCTCACCGGTCACCCTTCTCGACGACCGCCTCCACGAAGTCGGTGCGCTGGTGCGGCACCCCGCGCTTGACCGTGCGGGCGATGGTGGCGAGGTTGCGCAGGTCGGCGAATGGGTCCTCGTCGAGCACCACGAAGTTGGCCAGCTTGCCCGCCTCGAGGGTGCCCATCCGGTCCTCTGCGGCCGCGGCCCGCGCGCCGAGCTGGGTGGCCGAGCGGAGGACATCAGCGGCCGGGAGGCCACACCGCTCGTGCAGGAAGAACAGCTCGTCGTGGAGGGTCGGGAACGCCGCCTGGGCGGTCGCCTCGTTGTCGCTGCCCGCGACGATCGGCACCCCAGCGGCAAAGGCACGCGCGGTCAGTTCGGCGGACAGCGCCGCGTTCGCGGCCGCCCGCGACAGCCCCTCCTCGTCGGCGCCGTCGAGCACCTCGTGGCTCTCCCACATGCTCACCGTCACGTCGAGGATCGTCCCGTGCTCCACCATCGCGGCCAAGACCCCCGCCATCCGGGGGTCGTCGGGGTCGACGGTGGCCGGGTCGATCCGGCTCTTGGTGCCGTCGTTCGTGCGGTAGGCCGTGGCTGCCTCCGGCCGGGTCTGCCAGGGCAGCAGCGACACGTGCGACACGACGTCGACGCCGGCCCTGACAACGTCGAGCGGGAGCGCAGGAAACACGGACAGGTGCGCCCAGGCCGGGAACCCCTGTCGGTGTGCCTCGCGCACGATCGCCTCGACCAGGGCCGGCTCGAGATCGGCGTAGATCTTGATCGCACTGGCATGCGTCCCACGGGCCATGGCGACGGCGACCACCAGATCGGTCTCGTCCGTGATCGCCTGCATCCACGGGACCTGGCCAGGCGTCTCGCCCTGGGAGACCTGCCAGGTGCGGGGGTCGTCGAAGAAGTCGGGACCGGCCATCAGCGCCGCATAGTGGATGTCGGGGCCGGGGATCTCGCCGACCAGGCACGCCCGGGCCAGGTCGGAGACCTGCCGGAGGTCGTCGGCCATGTCGCGGATCGCCGTCACGCCGCCATACACCATCTGACGAAGCCACGCCTCGGCCTTCGGCCGGTCGGGTGGCGTCGCGAGGTGCTGGTGGGCGTCGATGAGTCCCGGGATCACGAAGCGGCCGACGAGGTCGACGATCTCGGTCCCTTCGGGAACCACGATGTCGGCTGTCGGTGCCACCGCGGCGAGCCGTGAGTCCTCCACGAGCAGCGAGCCGCCGGCGTACGGCGGCGCACCGGTGCCGTCGAAGACCGTCGCGTCCCGGTACAGCACCGCCGCCATCGCTCTCCCTGTCTCTCACAGCTCGTCGACCGAGCCCTCTCACGAGGACGCTAGCGGTCACCACCGGTGCCGCGGTTCGCACGGCATCATGGTGGCCTCCCGATGTCCGCGAAGGGTGCTGACCGTGTCCGCAGTCCTGCTGCTCGATGCCGAGGCCACGGCCATCGCGCTCGAGCCCCTCGAGACCCTCGCGGCCGTGCGCCAGGCGCTCGTCGCGATCAGCCGGGACGTCGTGTCCGCCCCGCCCCGGATCGCGGCCCGCGCTCCCGACGGGCTGCTCGGCTGCATGCCGGCCCACGTGCCAGGGCTGGGGCTGGCGGCCAAGCTCGTCTCGATCTTCTCCACCCCGGGCAGCGACCCCGGCGACGGTGGGCGCAGCTCCCATCACGGCCTGGTCGCCGTCTTCGACGAGCACGACGGTCGGCCCGTCGCGATCATCGAGGGCGGCACGCTGACGGCGGTCCGCACGGCCGCCGCGGCCACCGTCAGCCTGCTGGGGCTGGCCCCGGCCGCGCGCCGCATCGCGGTGCTGGGCGCCGGCGTCCAGGCCGAGGCCCAGCTCGAGCTGCTCAGGGCCGTGCTGCCCGAGGCCGAGGTCGTCGTGGGTGCGCGCGACCCCGACGCCGGAGGACGCGTGGCCGCGGCCTTCCCCGGGGCCGGCGTCGCCTCGATCCGCGAGGCGGTCCGCGGCGCGGAGGCGGTGTTGTGCTGCACGGGGGCCACCTCGCCGGTGCTCGAACGTTCCTGGCTCGCCCCGGGCACCTACGTCAGCTCGGTCGGTGGTTCCGGAGGGCACGAGGTCGACGCGGCGACGGTCGCCGCTGCCACCCTGTACGTCGAGTGGTCCGGCGCCGCCGGCCAGCCGCCACCCGCGGGAGCGCACGAGCTGCAAGGCGTCGACCCCGCCCGCGTCCGCCTGGTCGGATCGGTCCTCGATACCGGCGGGGTGCCACCTGGCCGTGACCTGACGCTGTTCAAGTCCACGGGGCACGCGGCTCTCGACGTCGCCGCGGGGTCCGTGGCGCTGCGCCGGGCACGCAAGCTCGGCCTGGGCCGCACCCTTCCGTTCTAGGCCTCGATCCACGAGTCCTGGCTGAGGACGCGGTCCGCGTCGTGCCGAGCCGACTCAGGCGCGCGTGGCGACCGTCAGCAGCACCACCGAGTCGGCGAGTGCGACGAGGTCGTGGCGCTGCGGAGGGATGACGAGGTGGTCGCCGGCGCCGCCCTCCCACTCGTCGCTGCCGGCGCGCAGTGTCACGCGGCCCTCCAACACCTGGAGCGTCGCCTCGCCGGGCGACTCGTGCTCACCGAGCACCGTCCCGGCTGTGAGCGCGATCAGGGTCTGGCGCAGGTCGTGCTCGTGACCGCCGTACACCGTCGCGGCCGACCTCCCCGCGCTCGCCGAGCGCGCGGCCTCCAGGTGGTGATGGGCGAGTTCGGTCAGCGACGTCGTCTGCATGCCCTCCACAGTAGGACGCCTCGGCAGCCGGCGCCGTCGGCGGGAGAGTCGAGGAGCGCCGTGCGTGCCAGGCCGCGGCGACGGCCAGCGAGGCCAGCACGATCGCGTCGCCCGCCACCGCGTCGAGCAGGTAGTGGTTCCCGGTCAGCACCACGCTCGCGACCATCATCAGCGGCAGCACCCTGCCGACCACCCGGGCCCACCGCCACGAGGCCTCGCGGACCAGCGCGATCCCGATGAGGAGGTCCCAGCCGACGTGGAAGCTCGGCATCGCGGCGAACTGGTTGGTGAAGGACGGCGGCTGGAGCACGCGGTAGGCCTCCGTCCGCAGGGTCACGGTGTCGACGAAGCCCAGGTCCATCAGGCGCGGCGGCGCGACGGGGTGCAGCGCCACGATGAGCATCCCGACCAGCCCGGAGAGGATCAGCGCGTCGCGGTACACGACGTACGCCGACGGGCGTCGCCACGCCAGCCACGCGAGGACGGCGGCGATCACCGGCCAGTGGCCGTAGATGTAGACGGTGTTGACCAGCCACACCACGCCGTCGAACCTCAGGGCAGCTTGCTGGAGGTCCCTCTCGACGAAGATCCCGAGGCTCCGCTCGAGGTCGATGAGCCCGTGCGCGTTCGCCATGGCCGTCGCCGCGTCGCCGGCCGTCAGGCTGCGCACCCCGAAGTAGACGCCGACGGCCACCGTCAGCAGCACCACCTGGCGGAGGACGAATCGGAGCCGGGGCGTCGCCAGTCCGTGGCCCTGGGTGAGGTCCGGGGCGCGGGCGGCGCCGGCGACGGCGCGAGAGGAGGAGTGGTCGAGAACGGTCACCCCTCCAGATCAGCACGCTGACTCAACGACGCCTATCGGGATGCGCACCCGGAGCACCCGTAGTCGCCCTCGGGGTCGGCTCAGGGTCGCCCGTCGACGTCACCGCATGGCGACGCATGGATCGCGCCCGCGTGGGAACCAACCAATGCGGGCTCGGGACGGCGGCCGACGGCTGCGGAGCGCCCGAGCCCGACCAAGGAAGGGAGCCGAGATGCCACGCAGCTGGAGCGACAAGCGCGAGCGCCAGTACGGTCACATCAAGGACGGGCTGGAGGAGCGCGGCTACGACGAGGACGCGGCCGAGGAGATCGCGGCACGGACGGTGAACAAGGAGCGCGCCCGACACGGCGAGTCCAAGGAGGCGAGCCGGACCTCGACCGAGGACATCTCCTCCTCGCGCCGCGGCGGCCTCCGCTCCCACCGCGGGCCGGGCGGCCGGACCAAGGCGCAGCTCTACCAAGAGGCCAAGGACAAGAACGTCAAGCGCCGATCCTCGATGACCAAGGCCCAGCTCGAGCGTGCGGTGGGCCGATGAGCGGCGAGGGTCGGCCGCACGAGCTGACCGAGTCCACGCCCGGCTCCTCCGGGCCGGCACGAGCCGCCGGCGAGATGGGGGTCAGCAGCGAGCGCACGGGGCACGCCGGGCCTGGTCAGGAGGACACCACGGACGGCGTCCGCGACACCTCGATACCGCAGGGCGAGCCGCCCCGCGAGGAGCTGCCGCCCGAACAGCGGCCCGACGTCGAGGAGGAGAACCCCGTCGGTCTCGAACCGAAGGCCGGCTACCCCTCCCTGGATCCCCGGAGCGACGAGACGGAGGCCTGACCGGCGACGGCTCCCCCGGGCACCCGGGCGCGCGGACGATGGTGCTCGGTGCCACGATGGCGGGGACTCTACGGAGAGGCCGCTGCATGAACGACCCGATCCCCCCAGTCGTACCCCGGTGGGAGTGGCGCTGCTTCGGCGACCGCTTCGGTGACGCCGAGGCCGCGTTCGCCGCACTGACCCCCGACCAGGTCGTCGAGAGCAGCGAGCTGTACCTCGTCTCCGCAGCGGGGAGCGACGTGGTCAAGGTCCGCGACGACCTGATGGACATCAAGCAGCTCCGTGCGGTCGACGACGACGGCCTCGAGCAGTGGACCCCGGTGCTGAAGGCGTCGTTCCCACTGTCAGGTGCCGATGTGGAGGCAGTGGCGGCTGCGTTGGACGTGGCCGTCCCGTCGCTCGGGGCGGAAGGGCTGGCCCGCGAGGCCCTCCTCGACGTCCTCGTCGAGCCGAACCCGGGGGTGGCCGCGGTGGAGGTGCGCAAGCGGCGAGTGCGCTACCGGCTGCACGGGTGCCTCGCCGAGCTCACGGAGGTCTGGACCGACCACGCGCACACGCGCACGGTCGCCGTCGAGGACGAGGATCCCGCCGTGGTGGTCGCCACGCTCGGGGAGGTCGGGCTGGTCTCGCGACCCAACGTGAACTTCGGCCGGGGCCTCCGGGTGCTCGAGCGGTTCGGCGACGAGAGGTACGCCGTGATCGACGTCGGCACCAACTCCGTCAAGTTCCACATCGGGGAGCGCCAACCCGACGGCTCGTGGCGCTCGGTGGTCGACCGCGCCGTGGTCACCCGGCTCGGCGACGGCATCCGGGAGTCCGGGCGCCTGGGGGAGGAGCCGATGTCGCGGACCAGCCAGGCGATCGAGGACATGGCGGAGGAGGCCCGGCGCCACCGGGTCGCGGCGATCGCAGCCGTGGGCACGGCTGGGATGCGCGCGGCGACCAACAGCGCGGACTTCATCGCCGCCGTGGAGGGGCGATGCGGGGTGCACATCGAGGTGATCTCCGGAGAGGACGAGGCCAGGCTCGCCTACCAGGCGGTGACGGCGGGCCTGCAGACCGAGGGCACCAGCGTCGTGTTCGACACGGGTGGCGGCAGCTCGCAGTTCACGTTCGGATCGGCCGACGGAGTCGACGAGCGCTTCAGCGTGCCGGTGGGAGCCGTGCGGGTCACCGAGGAGCACGGGCTGGACCGGGTCGTCTCCGACGAGGACCTCGACGACACGCTCGAGGCGATCTCCTCCGAGCTCTCCCGGCTCGACGAACGGCCGGTCCCCGACCTGGTGCTGGCTCTCGGCGGTGCCGTCACCAACCTCGCCGCGGTCAAGCACGGCCTCGTCGACTACGACCCCGACCGCGTGCAGGGCACGGTGCTCGACCGTGACGAGGTCGACCGCCAGATCGACCTCTACCGCTCACGCACTGCGGACGAGCGGAGGTCGATCCCGGGGTTGCAGCCCGCGCGCGCCGAGGTGATCCTCGCGGGCGCCTGCATCGTGCGCACCGTGCTCGACAAGCTCGGCAAGGACTCGCTGACGGTGAGCGATCGCGGGCTGCGGCACGGCGTCCTCCAAGAGAGGTTCGGCCCCCTCACCTGACCGTCCGCTGGTCGAGAAGGTCGCGCCCCACGAGGCCGCCGCACGCTTACGGGGTCTCGACACGCCGCTCGTTCCTCGCGGCGGCTCGACCAGCGAGCCCTTCGGTGGTCGAGCCGGGCGAGGCCGGGTCGAGACCCGGTGGGCGGGGATGCTTCGTCGGTTGGTGCTGGCAACGTGTCGGCGCCTCGTTCCTCGGCGCCTCCTCCACCAGCGGGGTCCCCTGTTGGTCGAGGAGGTCGCGCAGCGACCGTCACCAGACCGCTGCGTACTCACCCCGTGTCGCTGGGGCTGTGCGGCGTCTGCTCGGAGGGGCAGGATGCACCCATGGACCGCGCGGCCGTGGAGACCGCCGTGGCTCGCTCCGGCGTCAGTGCCGACGGCCGGTCGGGAGCGACGCTCGAGCGCGTCGTCCTGGCAGGTGGTGCGCGCGTCGTCGTCAAGCGCTTCGATCCGTCCGTGGACCTGGTGATGCGGCTGTCCGGCGACGAGCGCGGGCGCGAGGTGGAGGTCTTCCGACGTGGTCTGCTCGACCGGCTGCCGCCGACTGTGCGGCACGCGGCGCTCGATGCGTGGTACGACGACCAAGGGCTCGGGATCCTCGTCATGCGCGACCTCGGGGACGCCGTCCTGACCTGGGGGACCGCGGTCAGCACCGAGGGGGCTGCCACCATGCTGGGCGCACTCGCCGACTTCCACGCGGCCTATGTCGGCTCGGCGTTCGACGATCTGACGCCACTCGACACCGTGGTCGGGCTCTTCGAGCCCAGCCGGCTCCGACCGCACGCCGGGGCGGAGCTGATCGACCTGGCCCTGAGGGGATGGGCCTACTGGCCCGAGGTCGCACCCGGCGAGGTGGGCGCTCGGGTGCTGGCGCTCGCCCAGGACACCGCACCACTGGTGGTCGCCTGTCGCGCCTTGCCGCAGACGCTCCTGCACGGCGACCTCGCCACGGTGAACATGGCCTTCGAGCCGGAGCACCCCGGCTGCCTGACCCTGATCGACTGGGGCCTGGCCGCAGTCGGTCCGGCTGGGACCGACTTCGGCCGCCTCCTCGCCGGGTGTGCCCACCAGTTCTGCTCGCCGGACCCGGGTGGGCAGGTCGCCGAGATCGTCACCGCGCTCGACGGGCTGGTGGCCCTCCAGCGACGGGCGACGGGACCGGCGTACGACGAGGCCGACCTGCTCCTGGGGTTGCTCACGGGCCTCACCTGGCTCGGCTGGAACAAGGCGCTCGACATCGTGGAGCACCCCGACCCCCTGGTCCGCGAGCGCGAGCGAGTGGCCTTGCGGTGGTGGTTGCGGCAGGCCGGTCGGGCGTTCGAGGCCGGTCTCGCCGACGGATCCGACCTCAGCTGAGAGGAGCACAGAGATGGATGAGGGCACGCTGTACCACCGCACGGTCGAGCACTTCGCAGACCGGCTGAACGCCGTGGGGGAGGGTCAGTGGGGAGACCCGACCCCGTGCGCGGGCTGGACGGTGCGCGACCTGGTCAACCACATCGCCTACGAGGACCTGTGGACCGTCCCGTTGATGGAGGGCGCGACGATCGAGGAGGTCGGGGACCGGTTCGAGGGGGACCTCCTCGGCGAGGACCCCATCGGTGCTGCCCTGTCGGCGGCACGGGCCGCCGTGAGGTCGGTCGCCGAGCACCTCCCGGGTGGCGGGACCGCGCACCTGTCCTTCGGCGAGACGCCGAAGAGCGAGTACGTCATGCAGCTGGCCGCGGACCACCTGGTGCACGGCTGGGACCTGGCCGTCGCCACCGACGGGGACACCAGGATGGACCCTCATCTCGTGCACACGGTCGCCGACTGGTTCGCCGAGCGCGAGGACAGCTACCGCGAGTCGGGGGTGATCTCCGCGCGCCGCGCACTCACGGGAGACCCGCAGCACGACCTCCTGGCGCGCTTCGGCCGTGATGGCGCCTGGGGTCCGAACCACCGGACGCTGATCCGCTTCAACGCCGCGTTCGGCGGCGGAGACCTCGACGCGACGATGGCGCTGGTCACCGACGACGTCGTGTTCGACTCGACCTCGCCGTCGCCCGACGGTCAGCGTCACGAGGGTCGGGACGCGGTCCGGGCGGCGTGGGCCGGGGTGATGAGCACGACGGGCATGACCTTCACCGAAGAGGAGTCGTTCGTGACCGGAGACCGCGCCGTCGTGCGGTGGAGCTACGGCTGGGGCGGGCCGGAGCCCGGCCACGTGCGGGGGGTCGACGTGATGCGCTTCCGCGACGGGCTGGTCAGCGAGAAGTTCTCCTACGTGAAGGGCTGACCAAGCCGATCTGTCCACGACCATCGAGGGGCGCTGGTCCGGACGGAAGGTTTGGGGGTAGACATGCGGACGCAGCCCCCCGACGCCCCCAGGAGGACGACCGTGACCGAACGCCCCAACATCCTGGTCATCTGGGGAGACGACATCGGACAGTCCAACCTCAGCTGCTACAGCGACGGGCTGATGGGATACCGGACGGCCAACATCGATCGGATCGCGGCCGAAGGGGCGAGATTCACCGACTACTACGGAGAGCAGAGCTGCACGGCCGGGCGCGCGGCGTTCATCACCGGTCAGAACCCCTATCGCACGGGCCTGACCAAGGTAGGCCTCCCCGGCGCCGACATCGGCCTGCGGGCCGAGGACCCGACCATCGCGACCGCACTCAAGGAGCAGGGCTACGCGACGGGGCAGTTCGGCAAGAACCACCTCGGGGACCGCGACGAGTTCCTTCCTACGGTCCACGGCTTCGACGAGTTCTTCGGCAACCTCTACCACCTCAACGCCGAGGAGGAGCCCGAGCACCCCGACTACCCGCCCGAGGCGGACTTCCCCCGCTTCCGTGAGCGCTTCGGCCCGCGTGGCGTGATCCACTCCTGGGCGGAGCCGGGTGGCGCCCAGCGCATCGAGGACACCGGCCCGCTGACCAGGAAGCGGATGGAGACCTGCGACGAGGAGTTCCGTGACGCGGCGATCGGGTTCATGCGCGCCCAGATCGAGGCGGACACGCCGTTCTTCGTCTGGTTCAACTCCACGCACATGCACTTCCGCACCCATCCCAAGCCCGAGAGCGTGGGCCGGGCCGGCCGGTGGCAGTCGGAGTACCACGACACGATGCTCGACCACGACGATCTCGTGGGCGACCTGCTGGACTTCCTCGACGAAGCGGGCATCGCGGACAACACGATCGTCGTGTACAGCACCGACAACGGCCCGCACATGAACTCCTGGCCGGACGCTGGCATGACGCCGTTCCGCAACGAGAAGAACTCGAACTGGGAAGGCGCCTACCGGGTGCCCGCCGTCGTCCGCTGGCCCGGCCACGTTCCGCCTGGAACGGTCCTCAACGGGCTGATGAGCCACAACGACTGGTTCGTGACCCTGCTGTCGGCGGCCGGCGCACCCGACATCGCCGAGAGGCTGGCGGAGGGCACCGAGCTCGCCGGCGCACCGTACCGGGTGCACCTCGACGGGCACGACCAGATGCCCTACCTGACCGGCGAGGTCGACCAGAGCCCGCGTCAGCACTTCTTCTACGTGTCCGACGACGGCGACCTCACGGCGATGCGATTCGACAACTGGAAGTTCGTGTTCCTCGAGCAGCGGGCTCCCGGGACGCTGGCGGTCTGGCTGGAGCCCTATGTCGAGCTGCGAGTCCCGAAGATCTTCAACCTGCGCACCGACCCCTACGAACGGGCCGACCTCACCTCGAACACCTACTACGACTGGATGATCGACCGGGTGTGGCTCCTCGTCCCGGCCCAGCTGTACGTCGCGCAGATGCTCGAGACCCTGAAGGACTTCCCCCAGCGACAGACGCCCGCCAGCTTCAGCGTCGACCAGGTGCTCGCCAAGCTCCAGGCGGGGATCGCGAGCGCGTGAGGGTGCGGACCGACGACCGGGTCCGCCTCGCCGGTGGCCGGTTCACGATGGGCTCGGACCGCCACGACCCGGAGGAGGCGCCCGCCCAGTTGGTCGAGGTGGACGCGTTCGCCATCTCGGCCACCGTGGTGACCAACGCGGAGTACCAGGCCTTCGTGGACGCGACGGGATATGTCACCGTGGCCGAACGCCCGCTGGACCCGGCCGACTATCCGGGTGCCCCTGCTGAGAACCTGCAGCCGGGTTCCATGGTGTTCACCCCGACGCCGGGCCCGGTCGACCTGAGGCACCTGAGCCAGTGGTGGCGCTGGGTGCCGGGAGCGCGCTGGTCGGCCCCGGAGGGCCCCGGCTCGGGCATCGACGACCGGCCGGACCATCCGGTCGTCCACGTGGCCTGGGAGGACGCCGAGGCCTACGCCACCTGGGTCGGTGGCCGACTGCCGACCGAGGCCGAGTGGGAGTTCGCCGCTCGGGGCGGACTGGACGGCGCGGAGTTCACGTGGGGCGACGAGGCCCGCCCGGGTGGGGCGTTGATGGCCAACGTGTGGGACGGGCCGGACTTCCCCTGGCGGTCCAGTGGCGAGTCGGGGTGGTCACGCACGTCCCCGGTGGGCTGGTTCCCGCCCAACGGCTTCGGGCTCTTCGACATGGCCGGCAACGTGTGGGAGTGGACCGACGACTGGTGGACCGAGCACCACGCCCCCAGCGGCTCCTCGTGTTGTGCCCCCCGGGCCACCCGCGGCACCGAGACGGGCAGCGTCGATCCCGGCCAGCCGCAGTTCGGCGTCCCGAGGCGGGTGGTCAAGGGAGGCTCGCACCTCTGTGCGGACAGCTACTGCCGTCGCTACCGGCCCGCTGCCCGCCGGCCCCAGGCGGTCGACACCGGGATGACCCACATCGGCTTCCGCTGCTCCTGGAGCGAGGAGGGCGTCACGTGAGCGATGACCTGCTCCCCTCGTGGCGCCCGGGTGCGACGCGGGATTCGCTCCTGGCATTCCTGGAGGCCAGCCGGCAGGTCCCACCTGTCGAGCGATGCGCGTGCTTCGACAACGACGGCACCTTGTGGGTGGAGCGTCCGACGTACCTCCAGTGGGACTTCCTCGTCGACGCACTCACCCGTCGCGGCGTCGGGTCGCCGGAGCTGGCTGAACGTCCCGAGTACGCCGCCGTGCTCTCAGGAGACCGTGAGCGCCTGGCCACCTTGGGCCTGGCCCGGGTGGCCCTGGCGCTGAACCAGCTGTTCGAAGGGGTCGGCCCCGAGGAGTTCCAGGGCGAGGTGCGGGACTTCGCCGCCTCCGCGCGCCATCGCGTCCTGGACCGACCGATCCGCGGGCTCGTCTACCGACCGATGCTGGAGCTGATCGCGGCGCTGCGCGGCCAGGGGTTCACGATCGCGGTCGTCACAGGGGGCGGCACCGACTTCGTGCGCGCGCTGAGCCAGGAGCTGTACGGCGTGCCACCCGAGCTGGTGGTCGGAACGTCCCTCGAGCACCGCGTCGTCAGACTCCCCGACGGAAGACCGGAGCTTCGCCGCTCGTCGGAACTGGTGGCGGGCACGGCCAACGAGGGCGAGGCGAAGGTGGCCGCGATCTGGGCGCACCTGGGCCGGCGCCCGCTGCTCGCTGCAGGCAACTCGGCGGGGGACGGCGTCATGCTCGAGTGGGCAGCCGCCCGGCCCGGCGGACTCGCCCTCCTGGTCGACCATGACGACGGGGACCGGGAGGTCGCCTATGCCAGCGAGTCGGGCACCCTCGAGGAGACCGAGCCGGTGACGACCACGGCTGCCCGGTTGGGCTGGACCGTGGTCAGCATGGCCCGCGACTGGGCCACCGTCCTGGCCGACCCTGACTGACCCTCGATCCACCGATCTCTTGCCGACCGAGCCCCCCTCCGGGCGCGCCGGCGGCGTTGTCGCACCTCGACGGGCCTCCGGCCCGCCTTCGGCACTCCGCCTTACCGGCTCACCCGTCTGGTGACGCGCAGCAAACGGCGACGGTCGGTGGATCGAGGCCGGGCCTGGAGCCCTACTGGCGGGGGTCGAGGAGCAGGCCGGCCAGGCGACGCAGGTCGTCGGTGAGCCGCAGCTCCGGCACCTGCCCACGCTGCCCGCACACGTCGAACGCGTAGACGTACATGTCCGGCAGTGCCGGTCCCCAAGCGACGGCGGCGAGGTCGATGCGGTCGACCAGTCCGCGCACCTCGGGGACACGTGGGTCGTCGGTGTCGAGGTCGACCGAGCCCTCGGCGACCTGGCCGACCAGGCCGCCGGTCCGCCGCACCGCGACCAGGCTGGTGCCGGGGCGATCGTCGTCCGGAGCGGATCCGCCCGAGCCGTCGCCGGGCGACGGCGTGCTCGAGCCGACGCTGACGCCGACCTGGGACCAGGCGTCCCGCACCAGGTCGGCATGGTCGCCTGCCGCCGCGACCGTCGCGGCCGCGAAGCCCGCGAAGTCGGTGGTCGGACGGACTGCGCCACCGGTCAACGCGGCGTACCAGATCTGTCCGGCGCCGTCCCACGACGAGCCGCCGATCGAGGTCGCCGCGATCGCGAAGGCGCGGTTGGGGATCCCCGAGTTGACGTGCACCCCGCCGTTGTCGCTGGTCGTGCGCACGAAGTCGTCCATGTGCCCGACCTGCGGGTCCCGGCCCAGCCGCGGGTCGTCGTACGCCGTGCCGGGTGCCCGCATGTCGCGCAGGGCCCGGGCCGCGACCCCGGGCTTGAAGAGGCCCTCGCCGATCAGCCAGTCGGCCGCGGCGGCCGACTCGTCGAGGAGCCACTGCTTGAGGCAGGAGCCGAAGACGTCGGAGACCGACTCGTTCAGGGCGCCGGCCTGGTCCCGATAGACCAGTCCGGCGGTGTGCTCGGTCACCGCGTGCGCGAACTCGTGGCCGAGGACGTCCACCGGCTTGGTGAAGCGTTCGAAGATCTGGCCGTCGCCGTCGCCGAACACCAGCTGCGTGCCGTCCCAGAACGCGTTGTCGTAGTTGCGGCCGTAGTGGACCGTGAGGCTGACCGGCGCTCCCTGCCCGTCGAAGGAGTCCCGGCCGAACACGCGATCGAACATCGTGAGGGTCCCGGTGATCCCGTTGGCCGCCTCGTCGACGGCGACGTCGCCAGCGGGCCCGTCGGTCGGCGTCCGCACCACCCGTCCCGGCAGCACGGTGCCGTTGTCCGCGGTGTGCACGGTCCAAGCCAGCTGACCCAGGGCGCCGACGGGCGGCGGCACGCGTTCCCCTTGGGCCTGCTCCTCGCGGCGCGAGCGCAGCCAGGCGTCGATGGCCATGGTCTCGCGGCAAGCGCCTGCGGCGTCGCCGTCAGTGGCCGCGATCCTCTCGAGGAGGTACGGCGGGACGAAGGTGCACGGTAACCCCGGAGTGCGCATGAGTCAGGCCTACCCCCTCGCGCACGGGTTGCCAACCTGCGCCGGTCCGCGTGGAAGCACGCACGGCGACGCGCCGACCGGTCGGCGACGCCTGACGTGGGGGGTCGCCGTGCGAGACGATGGAGTGCGGCCACCCCCCGGCCGCCCTCCAACCACGTCCCCGCACACGGACGTCTACGGAAAGGTGCGCGTCATGCCCGATGAAGCATCCCCCGCGCTCGGGAAGAAGATCGGGGCCGAGTTCCTCGGCACCTTCGTCCTCGTCTTCGGCGGCTGCGGCACGGCCGTCCTCGCCGGCGAGTTCGTGGGCTTCGCGGGCGTCGCGCTCGCGTTCGGGCTCACCGTGCTCGTGATGGCCTACGCCGTCGGCCACGTCTCCGGTGGGCACTTCAACCCCGCTGTGACCCTCGGCGTCGCAGCATCGGGACGGATGGCCTGGAAGGACACGGTCCCCTACCTCGTCACCCAACTCGTCGCCGGCGTCGTGGCCGGTGCCGTGCTGCTCGTGGTCGCCTCCGGCAAGGACGGCTTCTCGGCGGTCGACTCGGGCTTCGCCTCCAACGGGTACGGCGACCGCTCACCCGAGGGCTACACGCTGCTGGCCTGTCTGGTGGCCGAGGTCCTGCTCACCGCGATCTTCCTCTACGTGATCCTCGGCAGCACCGACACGCGAGCACCCAAGGGCTTCGCCCCGATCGCCATCGGACTGAGCCTGACCCTGATCCACCTCATCTCGATCCCGGTGACCAACACCTCGGTGAACCCGGCCCGGTCGATCGGCGTCGGGTTGTTCGCAGGCGGCGATGCGATCGCCCAGCTGTGGCTGTTCATCGTGGCGCCGATCGCCGGAGCGGTGATCGCGGGCCTGACCTACCGGATGCTGCTCGACGACCCCAGCGTCTCCGGGGACCTCGCGCCGGCCATGGAGGGCTGAGTCGGGAGTGCGCTGCGCGCGGTCCGGGGCCGTTCGGGGGCCCGGACCAGCCTCCGGGTTTGTCCGGCCGACCGTGGATGCGAGATCCTGGAACCGATCAGGATTCAGTGCGACGGTCGAGGTGAGCCATGGTGCAGGGCGACGTGACCGGGGCGAGCGCTCCGGGGGACCAGGCCGGGGCGCGTCGTTCGATGAGCATCAGCACCGTGCAGGCCTGGGTCTTGTCGGTGCTCGCGGTGACCACGATCCTGCACTTCGCGATGGGGCTGGTCGTCGCGGCGGCGTACGTCGACACCGAGTCGCGCAAGATCGGGCTGCTCGTGGTTTCCGGCTACATCGGCGTGGTCGCCGTCGGTGCCGGCCTGGCCATCCACCGGCGCAGCCTGCTCAGCCCGTGGCTCCTGCTCGGGCTGCTCCCAGCCATCGTCGGCGTCTGGTTCGTGCTCTTGCGCTGATCAGCTCGATCGCCGCAGCCCGATAGGTTGGACGCGGGCCCGCTGGGGCCCGGGGAGGCGGCGAGATGGGCGACGCGGGGGTGCAGTTCCCGACCGACGACGCCGGACGCCGTTCGTCGCTGTCGGTCAACCAACAGGTCTGGGCGGACGCCGCCGAGCCGGTGGAGCCCGCGCTGGCGGCGAGGATCCGCGAGAGTGACGCCTGGCGCAAGGACTACCTCCCCTTTGTCCACGAGCTCACCGTCGCGTCCGGACGATCGGCCGACGCCGCACGGGCGATCGCGGCAGCGGGGCTGGCGGCGGCCCAGGCCCGACTCGTGTACGCCCGGGACGGGACGGACCTGGCGCTCGACGCGGCGGCCGCCTTGCCGGCCCGGACCAGACTCGAGACCGAGACCATCCGCGGCGAGGGCGAGCCCGCGCGCGAGCTGGTGGTGCCCTACCTCGGGCAGGAGCTCCGCGGTGATGCCCTCCGTAGGCGCCTCGCCGTCTGGGTCGCCCACGGCGTCATCGAACCGTCGGCGGCGGCCGCCCTGGAGCGCGTGCTCGCCAACCCCGAGTGGCTGCGGCTCGAGGGTCGCCGGGTCGCCGTGATCGGGGCGGGAGCCCAGACCAGCCCGCTGCCCGTGCTGGCCTCGTGGGGTGCCGAGGTGCTGGCCGTGGACCTGCGCGGACCAGGGCCCTGGGAGCGCATCGTGGCCCAGGCGACCGCCGGCGCCGGCCTCACCCGCGTGCCCGTGCAGCCGGGCGACGCCGGACTGGTGACGCGCACGGGGGTGGACGTCATCGACGGCGTGCCCGAGCTCCTCGGCTGGTTGCGCGGGTTCGCCGACCAGCCGTTGGTGCTGGGCTTCTACGTGTACGCCGACGGGCCTTTGCACGTGCAAGCGACGATGGCGGCCGATGCCGTCGCGGTGGCCCTCCGCGAGTCCGGGCAGCCGGTGTCGACGGCGTTCGCGGGCACGCCGAGCGACTGCTACCTCGTCCCGCTCGACGCCGTCGACGACAGCAACCGCAGGCGTCGGCTGCGGCCTCGACGGGCCTTCGAGCTCGCCGTGCGCACGGCCACGTCGGGTCGCTTCTACAACCCCGCCTACACCGAGCTCGTCGAGAGCGACACCGGCGAGGTGATGGGGGTCGCGGATGCTCTCGTGAGCCAGCAGGGGCCCAACTACGCCCTCGCCAAGCGCCTCCAACGCTGGCGCACGATGACGGCATGGGCGGAGGGGCGGGAGGCCTCGTTCAACGTCGCGCCGCCCGCCTGGACCACGTCGGTGACCAAGAACCGGCTGCTGGCAGCCGGCTACCACGGTGCCCACTTCGCGGGGCTCGAGGTGTTCTCGCCCGAGACCATGCAGACCCTGATGACGGCGCTGCTCGTCCACGACCTGCACACCTCCTCCGACGGGGCCGCCGCGAGCGGGCTCCATCCCGAGCTCGCCATCGCGAGGGCCGGGGTGCACGGCGGGTACTGGCGGGTCCCCCACGACATCAACTCCACCCTCCTGTACTCCGCGGTGCGGGGCGCACCGAAGGCGTTCGCTCCGAGGCTGCGCGCCCGCTGAGAGCGTCGGATCCCTGGGAGGACTGATCGGATGTGCCACTACTGCGGCTGTCGGCAGATGCCGTTGATCCGGGACTTCGTCGCCGAGCACGACCGGGTGGTGGATCTCGGGGACGCGGCGCTGCGGGCGATCCGGCTCGGCAACCTGCCCGCAGCCCGTGACCTGGTCCGGGAGGCGAGCGCGGAGCTGGAACGGCACTGGGCGGGGGAGGAGAACGGCATCTTCACCGTGATGGCGGCTCGCGAGGAGGGCTACGCCGGGTACGTCGAGAGGCTCGTGGTCGAGCACCGGGAGCTGGCCGCGCTGCTCGCTCGCGTCGACGTGACCCGAGCAGACGACCAGGCGGAGCTGGAGGCGGCGTTCGCCGAGCTCGCGGCGCACATCAGCAAGGAGGAGGACGGGCTCTTCCCGGCGTCTCTGACCGCCCTCGACGGTGACGACTGGGACGCCGCGATGGCGGCCTGGCAGGCGGCCCATCCCGGGCAGTCGATGCTGCCCGACTGAGGCCTGACTGGCGGCCTGAGAGAGGTTTGTCGCCGGGGTCCACGAAATGCGAAGGACCCCCTACGGGGGGCCGCAGGGGGTCACTCGCACCGGCTGGGGGGGAGTGCCGGTGCGGATTCTCACGGCTGCCGGGGGGTGACGTCCGCGAGAGTCTTGGGCTTCGCATCGGGAGGAACGTTGGGGGGTTTGCCTCTCGACGTTGCCTGAACTTTACAACGAGACCCCCTCCGATGGGCAGAATCCGAGATTTCGTCTTGGCGGTCGTCAAGTGGTCTAGCACAGTCTGAGAGGGCCTCTGACCTGCGAAAACGCGCAGCGCGAGACCCGTGTGACAGATGGGATCCCGAACTCGCCGAAAGTCAAGATCGACTTTTTGCCTCAGTCACTCCACCATGTGTTGCGACCGGACTAGACACGCCGGCACACCTGTGAGAGGGAGAAGAACAATGGCTCGTCGGAGCAAGATGGTCGTCGCCACCCTGGCCGCCGCTCTCGTCGCAACCCTGGGCACCGCGAGTGTCTCCGCCGCCCCCGAGGTTGCGAAGAACCCCGTGAAGATGGCCCGCGACACCGGCTCTTGGTGCTGCTGACCTCAACCTTTCAGGTCGAGGCCCCAACGACCTGACGGCGCTCAGCGTTACCCCGTGCTAGGGACCACCTAGCACCTTTTGTCCGATCCGACTTCCCGCGCGACTGCGCAGGCCGGCGGAAGCTGCTGCACTCCGATAGGCGTTGAGTGCTGCCTCGGAGTCGCCGACCTCCTCCAGCATGCTCGCGAGGTCGAACCACAACTGGGCCGCCCCGCGGTCCGACCCGATGCCGGTCAGCGTGAGCACGGCCTGGTGGTAGGCCACCTTGGCGTCCTCCACGAATCCCTGCGCGACCAGTGCCTGGCCCTCGACGGCCTTGGCGTCCGCGGCCACGATCGGCGACTGCGTCTCGACGGCTCCGTGCACCCGGTGGCTGAGCTCGAGCGCGACGTCGATCTCGCCCTTGAGGTAGTGGGCCTTCGCCTGCGCGAGCTCGTTGCGCGCCACCTCGACCGGGCCGGCGCTGCACCATTCGAACTCGAGCGCGGCCTGGCGAAGGTGCGACTGCGCCTCCTCGATCTGGGGCGGGTCCATGCGCAGCTGCATGATGCCGAGCTGGTTGCGCAGCCTGGCCAGGTTGCGCACGTCCTGCCCCTCGCTGAGCAGCGCCAGCGCGCGCTCGGCCAGCGGGATCGCGTTGCTGACGGAGCCCTGGGCGTGCTCCATCATGCTGGCGTTCCAGTACGCCGAAGCGCGAGCGGTCGCCGACTCGAGCTTCTCGGCCTTGGTCACCGCACGACGGCACACGCGCACCGCCTGACCCACGTCGCCGCGCTCGAAGTACGCCGCGGCCAAGGTGACGGCCATCTGCACCGCCTCGTCAGAGCTGTCGAGGGGCGTGTCGGTGAGCTGCTCGAGGATCATCTCGCCGATGTCGACCGCCTTGGAGAAGTCCCCTGACTCCCGGTAGCAACGACTCAGCGCGATGCCCGCGCGGACGTGCATGACGCCCGTCACCCGCGGGGTGACCATGGCTTCGAGCTCGATGATGGCGTCGTCGAAGAACCCCTGCGCCTCCAGCGCCCGAGCCACGAGATAGCGGGCGCGGTAGGCCAGCTCCTTGAGCGAGGCCGCGTCGGCCAGCTCCCGGGCGTCGCGCGCCTGCATCTCGGCTGCCTGCGGCTGCCCGGACTCCAGCGAGAGCTCGGCGAAGTCGAGGGCGAGCCGGATCTGCTCGAGCTCGTGCGTCTGCAGACCCATGAGGATCTGCTCGACGGGGGTCCCGAGACGGCCGCAGAGGTCGGTGAGCACCTGGAGGTTCGGGCGGCGGTGGCCGGACTCGATCCTGGAGACATAGCCGACGGACACGTCCTCGCCGGCGAGGTCGGTCTGCGTCATTCCCTTGCCGACGCGGGCCGCTCGCAGCCTGCGCCCGAGTTCGGCGGGGTCGATCGTGCGGAGCAGGTCCGCTTGCCGGGCATCCATGACGAACAGTGTGACCGACTCTTGGCGAATTTGGTCAAGTACATCGCGATCGGTCCGCTCGATCAGGCGTTCGGCAGCCCGTTGGTCCAGACCACTTCGCCAGATCGTCTCAGTGAGCGGACGCCAGGGAATCGCCGATCAATCCCGCCTGCAGCGCGCCGCTCTTGATCTAGATCCACCGCGTGAACCACATCCGGTTCAACCACTCCCGGTGGGTCAGGAGCTGGTCGGTATAGACCGGCCAGAGCCACGCGAAGTTGACCAGCACGAGGATGCAGAACGCCCCGGAGACGATCACCCCGAGCGTGCGACGCGGTGTCGGGGTCGCCGTGGTGCCCAGCAGGCGGCCCATGACCAGGGTGACGGCCAGCACGAGGAAGGGCAGCGTGATGATGGCGTAGAAGCTGAAGATCGGCCGATCGTCGTACTGCAGCCAGGGCAGCCAGGTCGACAGCGCCCCGACCACCACGACGCCGTGTCGCCAGTCCCGGCCACCGACCCACAGGGCCACCGATGCGATCAGGGCCAGCACCCCACCCCACCACAAGGCGGGCGTCCCGAGGAGGGTGATCACCCTGAGGCAGTCGCTCCCGGACGGGGCTGCGCAGCCCTGGGAGCCGGGGAGGATCTTGGTCTGGGCATCCACCGCGACCGGCCGGCTGAGCAGCAGCCAGGCTGCCGGTTTCGAGGCGTAGTCGTGCGTGGAGCAGTTCAGGAAGTGGGTGTGGAAGGTGTAGATGTCCTGGTGGTAGTACCACAGCGACCGGAGGGACTGGACGACCTCGCCCAGGCCCGAGGCGTCGGGCTCGCTGGCGGTGGGCCAGCGGGCGTCCTGGTCGGCGTTGTCGGAGACGTAGGTCGTGCCGTCGCAGTGGCCCTGGCCGGTGTAGCGCGTGTACTGCGAGGAGGAGAGGTCCTTCTCGAAGTGGTGGGCGTTGACCAGCCACCCGGTCCAACTGCCGACGTAGACCAGGAGGGCCGCGCCGACGACCCAGCCGAACGCCGGGAGGCCGTCGAGGAGGACCGACCGGAGCAGGGGCCGGCGTACTCCGAACGAGCGGCGGGCGCCGGCGCTCCACACCCAGGTGAGCAGTCCGAAGGCGGCCAGCGGGTAGAGCGCCTCCCACTTGGTGCCGATCGCGAGGCCCCAGGACGCGCCCGCGACCAGCAACCAGGGCCGCCACAGGAGGCCGCGCACGGGGCCGGCGCCGGACAGGACTCGCCCGTCGGGCTGGGTGAGCCGCGCCAGTCTGGCGCGGTACCAGTCGCGGTCGGCGACGTGGCCGTGCACGGCCATCAGGAGGAAGAGCGCGACGAAGATGTCGAGCAGGCCGGTGCGCGAGAGCACGAAGTGCAGGCCGTCGAACGCCAGGAGCAGACCGGCCACCGCCCCGAGCAGGACCGAGCCGGTGAGCCGCAGCGCCAGGCGGCACATCACCAGCACCATCAGCGACCCGGCGACGGCGGCGGAGACCCGCCAGCCGAACGGGTCCATCCCGAAGGCCTTCTCGCCCAGGGCGATCAGCCACTTGCCGACGTCGGGGTGCACCACCATCTCGGTGGAGTCCTTCCACACCCCCGTGGTGTGGCCGGCCAGGATCTGCTCGTTGGCCTTCTCGACGTAGTTGCGCGCGTAGCCGTGGTTGAGCATCGACCAGGCGTCCTTGGCGTAGTACGTCTCGTCGAACAGGAAGCTGCGCGGAGTGCCGAGCTTCCAGAGCCTGAAGAACAGCGCCAGCAGGGCCACCGCCAGGCTGACGGCCCAGCCGACGAAGGCGTCCTGGCCGACGGTGCGCAGGCGTGCTCGGCGGCTGGCCGACGGGACCAAGGGCTCCGCCTCCGCGCCGGACGACGGCGCGGACGGCGCGGCGGGGCGCTCCGGCGCGGCTGTCGTCACGGTCCGCAAGACTACGGGTCAGGGCGTGAGGATCGGTGGATCGAGGATGATCGGGCCATGACGTCCGGACCGTCGTCGCCCGTCGGGGTGCTCGTCCTTGCCGCGACCCCGATCGGACGGGTCTCCGACGCGGCGCCGCGGCTCGCGGAGGAGCTCGCCGCTGCCGACGTGGTCGCCGCGGAGGACACCCGCCGGCTCGCCCGGCTGACCCGGGACCTCGGAGTCGCCACCCGGGGCCGGGTGGTCTCGTACTTCGAGGGCAACGAGGGCGCCCGCACCCCCTCTCTCGTCGAGGCCCTCCTGGCCGGCGAGCGCGTGCTGCTCGTCACCGACGCGGGCATGCCGAGCGTGTCGGACCCCGGCTATCGCCTCGTCGCGGCCGCCCTCGAGGCGGGGATCCAGGTCACGGCGGTGCCGGGCCCGTCCGCGGTGCTCACGGCGCTGGCGGTGTCGGGCCTGCCGGTCGACCGGTTCTGCTTCGAGGGCTTCCTGCCCCGCAAGGCGGGAGAGCGTGCTCGCCGACTCGCAGCTCTGGCCGACGAACCCCGCACGATGGTCTTCTTCGAGGCGCCGCACCGCACCGCGGCCGCGCTGGGCGCGATGGCTGCTGCCTTCGGAGCGGAGCGTCCGGCGGCGGTCTGCCGGGAGCTGACCAAGACCCACGAGGAGGTACGGCGCGGCCCGCTGGCCGACCTGGCCGCCTGGGCCGCCGAGGGCGTCCGCGGTGAGGTGACCGTCGTGGTGGGCGGCGCGCCGTACGTGCGCAGCGTGGGCGCCGACCCCGCGGAGTGGGTCCGGCTGGTCGACGAGCGCGTGTCGGCGGGTGTGCATCGGAAGGACGCGATCGCCGAGGTCGCCGGCCTGGCCGGGGTGCCGAAGCGCGAGGTCTACGACGCCGTGCACCGACCTCGTTGAGGCTGCGCGCAGCCGCATCTCAGGACGAGATCTCGCAGCCCTTCGTGCCGAAGAGGTGCTCGTCCTCGACGGACACGCAGGTGTCGGTGCCGCCGCCGGCCGTCGCCCGGTCGTGTCCGCCGCCGCCGTCGATGTGGTCGGCCATGGAGGAGCCCTCGACGGTGTCGTCACCACCGCGCGCCCACACCGTGATCGGCACGTTGAACGCGGTGCGGAACGTCTCGGACCTGCCCGTGCCGACCACCCGCCAGGTGCCGTTGGGCTGGAAGAGGTCGATCTCCTCCACGTTGCGGAACCCGAACCGGATGTCGGGTCGGGGGATCCGCAGCACGCCTCGAACCAGGTGTGTGGTGAGCGCGACCCGGCGTCCGAGGCGGACACCGAGCTCGAGACTGTCGTTGCCGGGACCCAGGTCGACCAGACGACGTGCTCCGGGCTCGGTGATCCGGTACTGCAGGAAGTCCCGGCCAGGACCGCCGCGGACGCGTGAGGTCTGGCCCCAGTGGTCGTCGTCGCCGGGTCCCCCGCTCAGGGTGTCACCACCTCGGGAGTCGGCGAGATGGTCGTTGCCGGCTCCGCCGAAGACCCGGTCGGGAGCCTGGTCCGGACCCTGGTTGAAGTAGCCCAGGCCACCACCGCCGCGGAGCTCGTCGTTGCCGCCGCGGCCGACGATCCGGTCCGGCCCTGCGTGACCATAGATCCGGTCGGCGAGCGGCCCGCCCTTGAGGGTGTCGCCGAAACGGGACCCGACGACCAGCAGGGGGAACGCCGCCAGGGTGTCGCGCCCGGCGGCCCCGCTCGACCGATGCGTCGCGAGGTCGACGGTCACCGGTCCCGGTGCCGTGGTGTAGCCGACCAGGTTGGGGGCGAACAGGTTCGGCTCGCCCTCCCAGCCCGGGTCCAGGAAGTCGTCGCCCGGTCCGCCGATCACCGTGTCGTTGGGGACCGGGTCCTCGGGATCGGCCGGTACGGCGCCCCCGCGCTGCCCGAGGAGCCGATCGTCGCCGGGACCGCCGACCAGGAAGTCGGCGCCGTCGCCGCCGCAGACCAGGTCGTCGCCGCCGCGCCCGTCGATCGTGTCGTCGCCGGCGAGCCCCGCGATGACGTCGGGTCCCGGCGTACCGACGAGGTGGTCGTCGCCAGGGCCGCCGACCAGCGTCGCAGCCCGGCCGTCGCACGTGACGGCCGCGAGCGGGCTCGAGGGCATCCGGGCGTCCGCCGGAGTCGACGGGGCGCCCCACGCCAGGGTCAGGGCCACGATCGCGGCGATCCGGCCGAGGAGCGGGAGTCGGGTCATCGGGCACCTCCACGACGCCAGGAGGACGCCGGTCGCGTCCACGGACAGTATTCCGTCGGTTTGATGCGTGAGGCGGGCCGCCGGCAGGGGCGGGGCGGGCATCGGGCTCTCGGTCTAGGGTCGGCGGGGTGGAGGGGCCGACGAGAGCGCGCGCCGAGACCACCGAGGACGGCGCCCGGCGCGACCGGGAGCGGCCGCCGCTCCCCGACGCGCTTCCCTACCCGGTGGCCGACAACCACTGTCATCTCGACATCGCCGACGGTCCGTGGCTGACCCTCGGGGAGGCTCTGGCCGCGGCCGCCGCCGTCGGGGTCACCCGCATCGTCCAGATCGGCTGCGACCTGCCCGGGGCCCGGTGGGCCGTCGAGGCCGCAGCGGCGCACGACGCGCTCGTGGCCGGAGTGGGCCTGCACCCCAACGAGGTGCCCCGCCTCGCGGCCGCAGGGGCGCTGGAGGACGCCCTGGCGGAGATCGAGCACCTGGCCTCCACTTCCGCGGCGGTGCGGGCCGTCGGGGAGACCGGGCTCGATCGGTTCCGGACCGGCCCGGAGGGCGAGGAGGTCCAGGCCGAGGCGTTCCGCTGGCACATCGACCTGGCCAAGCGCCTGGACAAGACCCTGGTGATCCACGACCGCGACGCGCACGAGCAGGTGCTCGCGGTGCTCGACGACGAAGGTGCGCCCGACCGCTGGGTGATGCACTGCTTCTCCGGGGACGCGGCCTTCGCCCGCTCCTGCCTGGACCGTGGCGCCTACGTGAGCTTCGCCGGCACCGTGACGTTCAAGAACGCGCACGCGCTCCGCGAGGCCCTCCTGCTGGTGCCCCGCGACCGCCTCCTGGTGGAGACCGACGCCCCCTACCTGGCGCCGATGCCGTGGCGTGGGCGCCCCAACGCGTCGTACCTGGTCCCGCACACGATCCGTGCCATGGCGCAGGTGCGTGACGAGGATCTCGAAATCCTGTGCCGAGCGGTGCATCAGGCCACGTCAGAGGCCTACGGGGGTGCTTGGTAGGGCGTTTCGGACGGGTCCACGGCACGTTCGCGAATTGTCGACAAACTCGAGGGTCGTTATGGTTTCGTGACTGTTGGCCGGATTCGGGGGGTTCCGGGAAGTACGACGTTCGGAGCAGTGTGTTCTCCCAGCTCGACCAGCTCAGCCGCCGCCGCGGCCTCCTGGCCCTCCTCGTGGGGGTCGTCACCCTCGCGGTGATCGGCACGACCGTGGCCTACGCCTCGTTGACCAAGCAGGTGACCCTGTCGGTCGACGGCCAGCCTCGCGAGGTGACCTCGATGGGCGGCACCGTCGGTGACGTGCTCGAGGCCGAGGGCATCGATCTCGGCGACCACGACTACGTCGCCCCCGACGTCGACCAGGCGGTCAACGACGGGACGAGCATCAGCGTGCGCTACGCCCGGCCCCTCGAGCTCACCGTGGACGGCATCGCCCGCACCTACTGGGTGACCGCGACCGACGTCGCGGGTGCCTTGGACGAGATCGGTCTCGCGCTCAGCGGCGCCGCGCTGTCGGTCAGCCGTGGCGCGACCATCACGCGAGGCGGTCTCGCCGTCGACGCGGCGACCCCCAAGAAGGTGGTCGTCACGGTGGGTGCCGGCAAGCCGGTCACCCGCACGGTGGCCGCCCTCGACGTGGCCGACCTCCTCGACCAGCTCGACATCGACGTCGATGCCGACGACCGCGTGAAGCCCGGCCTGGGCCGCGAGCTCGAGGCCGGTGACAAGGTCGTGGTCACGCGGATCAAGGTCGTCACCAAGCGCGTCAAGCGCGAGACCGTCGCGCACGAGACCGTCGAGCAGGACGACGCCAGCCTCTACGTGGGCGACACGTCGGTCGAGCAGACGGGCGTGGACGGCCTGCGCGACGTGACCTACCGCCTCACCTACCGCAACGGCGAGCTGGTGGCGACCAAGGTCGTCAAGAAGCGCGTGCTGCGGGCGCCCGTCGACGCGATCGTGCGGGTCGGCACCAAGGAGGTCGCCCCGAACTTCGCGGGCGGCAACACGGTCTGGGACCGGCTCGCCCAGTGCGAGTCGGGCGGCAACTGGTCGATCAACACGGGCAACGGCTATTACGGCGGCCTGCAGTTCTCGCTCGGCACCTGGCGCGCGTACGGCGGCACCGGACTGCCCAGCCAGCACACCCGCGAGTACCAGATCATGATCGCGACCAAGCTCCGCAACGCCTCCGGTGGGTACGGGGCGTGGCCCGGCTGCGCGGCCAAGCTCGGCCTGCCCCGCTGACGTCCCCCGCCCGGCACCGCCGTCGGCGCTGAGGTTCCACGCGCGCGGCGTCGCGGACCAGGCGCCAACCTGCCCGGATAGATTGGGCCGCATGCCAGTGGACGGTCCGAAGCTCCTCGGACCGGCGGAGGTCAGGGCGCTGGCGGCCGACCTGGACCTGCGTCCCACCAAACAGTGGGGGCAGAACTTCGTGATCGACGCCAACACCGTGCGGCGCATCGTGCGGGAGGCGCGGGTCGGGCCGGACGACGTCGTGGTCGAGGTCGGCCCGGGGCTCGGGTCGCTCACCCTGGGACTGCTGGGCACCGGCGCGAGCGTGGTGGCCATCGAGGTGGACGCGCGGCTCGCCGAGCGCCTGCCGCACACCGTGGCCGAGCATCTTCCGGACGCGGCCGGACGCATGACGGTCGTCCCGGCCGACGCGCTCCGGGTCAAGGCCCTCCCCGGGCCGGCGCCGACCGCCCTGGTCGCGAACCTGCCCTACAACGTGTCGGTGCCCGTCCTGCTCCACCTCCTGGCGCTGCTGCCGTCGCTGGAGCGAGGCTTGGTCATGGTGCAGGCCGAGGTCGCCGACCGGCTCGCGGCACCGCCCGGCTCGAAGGTCTACGGCGTGCCGTCGGTCAAGGCGGCCTGGTTCGGCGCGGTGAGGCGCGCCGGGCCGGTCGGGCGGCAGGTCTTCTGGCCGGCTCCCAACGTCGACTCCGGCCTGGTCGCCTGGGAGCGGCGGGACCCGCCCTCGACCACGGCCTCCCGCGAGGAGGTGTTCGCGGTCGTGGACGCGGCGTTCGCGCAGCGGCGCAAGGCCCTGCGCGGCACCCTGCGGCGCCTGGCCGGGTCGGCGGAGGCCGCCACCGCGGCCCTGGAGGCGTCCGGCATCGACCCCCTGGCTCGCGGGGAGTCGCTCGGGATCGAGGAGTTCGCCCGGCTGGCCGTGGCTCTGCGGGTGGTGTCGTGACGGCGATGCCGCGCGAGCTGCGGTCGGTCACGGTGCGCGCTCCGGCCAAGATCAACCTCCACCTCGGGGTGGGGGCGCCGCGCGAGGACGGCTTCCACCCGCTGGACACGGTCTTCCAGGCCGTCGGGATCTACGACGACGTGCGGGCCTCGGACGGGCGTGGCGAGGTCGTCATCGAGCCCGCCGACTACTTGTCCTCGGTGATGCTGCCCGGCCCCGCCGACAACATCGTCGCGCACGCCGCGCGTCTGCTCGCCGAGGCGTCTCCGGGCGCCGGACCAGAGGGTGTCGACCTGGCCGTCGAGAAGCGGATCCCCGTCGCCGGGGGCATGGCCGGCGGCTCCGCCGACGCAGCCGCCACGCTGGTGGCCCTTGACCGGCTCTGGGACCTCCACACCGACGACGCCAGCCTCCTGCTCCTCGCGAGCCGGCTCGGCAGCGACGTGCCGTTCGCGCTCATGGGCGGCACGGCGCACGGCACGGGCCGTGGCGAGGTGCTGCACCAGCTGCGCGACCCGTGGACCTGGTGGTGGGTGGTGGTCCCGTCGACCCAGGGGCTCTCCACCCCGACGGTCTATCGCCGCTTCGACGAGCTCCGACCGGACGCGCCGGCCCAGCCCGCGGGGTCCGCACGCGTCGTGTCGGCGCTGGCGTCCGGCGTACCGACCCTGTTGGCCGCCGCCCTCCACAACGACCTCCAGCCCGCGGCCCTGGACCTACGACCCGAGCTCGGGGACCTGATCGCCCGGGGCGAGGCCCTCGGGGCGCTGCGCGGTCTGGTGTCGGGCTCCGGGCCGACGGTGGTCCTCCTCTGCGAGTCGGGTGCGTCGGCCCGTGCGGTGGCCGAGGCGCTGCAGGCCGACGCCCACCCCGTCGCGCTGGTCACCAACGGGCCCGTGGCGGGCGCGCACGTGCTGTGAGGCGCTGATGGCCAACCTCGTGAACCTGGAGCGGGTGTCCAAGGCGTACGGCGTGCGCCCGCTGCTCGCGGACGTGTCCCTCGGGGTGGCCGCCGGGGAGCGGATCGGCATCGTGGGCCGCAACGGAGACGGCAAGACCACGCTGTTGGAGGTGCTGACCGGGCAGGAGCCGCCCGACTCCGGGCGGGTCTCGCACGCCCGCGGGCTGTCCATCGGCTTCCTGCACCAGCACGACGCCCTCGTCGACACCCACACCGTCCGCGAGGCCGTGCTCGCCGGACGGGCCGACCACGAGTGGGCGGCCGAGCCGGGTACGCGCGCGATCGTCGAGGAGCTGCTCGTGGGCGTCTCGCTCGATCGGGCCGTGCTCGGCCTCAGCGGCGGCGAGCGCCGGCGGTGTGCCCTGGCCGCGCTGCTCTTGGGCGAGCACGACCTGATCGTGCTCGACGAGCCCACCAACCACCTCGACGTCGAGGCGGTCGACTGGCTGGCACGCCACCTCGCCGCCCGGCCGTCGGCGCTCGTCGTGGTCACCCATGACCGCTGGTTCCTCGACGCCGTCTGTCAGGTCACCTGGGAGGTGCACGACGGCGTCGTCGACGCCTACGAGGGCGGCTACGCGGCGTACGTCCTGGCCCGCGCGGAGCGCCAGCGCCAGGCTGCGGTGACCGAGGAGCGCCGGCAGAACCTCGTGCGCAAGGAGCTCGCCTGGCTGCGCCGCGGCCCGCCGGCCCGGACCTCCAAGCCGAAGTTCCGGATCGACGCGGCGAACGCGCTGATCTCTGACGTGCCGCCGCCACGAGACCGCCTCGAGCTGCAGCGCTTCGCGACGCAGCGACTCGGCAAGGACGTGATCGACGTCGAGGATGCCGACCTCGTGCGCGGCGACCGGGTGCTGCTCGCCCACGCGACCTGGCGGCTCGGGCCCGGCGACCGGGTCGGCATCGTCGGCGTGAACGGCGCTGGCAAGTCCTCGGTGCTCGGGCTGCTCGACGGCTCGGTGCGGCCGAGTGCCGGCCAGGTCCGCCACGGCCGGACCGTGTCCATGCAGCACCTCACCCAGGAGCTCGACGACCTCGACCCCGAGGGTCGCGTGCTGGCTACCGTCGAGTCGATCCGTCGCGTCACCCGCACCGCGGACGGGGAGGTCACGGCGACGGCGATGCTGGAGCGGTTCGGCTTCACCGGCGACCGGCTGACCGCCCGGATCGGCGACCTCTCAGGAGGCGAGCGACGCCGCTTCCAGCTGCTCCGGCTGCTGCTGACCGAGCCGAACGTGCTCCTCCTCGACGAGCCGACCAACGACCTTGACATCGAGACCCTCAACGTCCTGGAGGACTTCCTCGACGGGTGGCCCGGGACCCTGGTCGTGGTCTCCCACGACCGCTACTTCCTCGAGCGCGTCACCGACTCCGTGTGGGCGCTGCTCGGGGACGGCCAGCTCTCGATGCTGCCGGGCGGCGTCGACGACTACCTCGCCTTCCGCGAGTCGGCGCGAGCTCTCGCCGCAGACGCGCCGAGCCGGCGTGAGATCTCGCCGGATCCTCGCCGAGTCGGCGCCACCTCTCGCAGTACGACGCCCGAGTCGGCGCCAGTGCTCACCCCCGTCGTGGCCGCCAAGCCAGGCAGCGCGGCCGAACGTGCCGCGCGCAAGACCCTGGCACGCCTCGACCGGCAGCTCGCGCGGCTCGCCGAGCGGGAGGCCGAGCTGCAAGCCGCCATCGCCGACCATGCGCACGACTATGAGCGGCTCGGTGACCTCGCTGAGCAGCTCCACGAGATCACTGCCGAGCGCGATCTGCTCGAGACCGAGTGGCTGACTGCGGCCGAGCAGGTCGAGTGAGAGCTCACGCCGACTCGGGGGGGCTGGGGTGAGAATTCACGCCGACTCGGGGGAACTGGGGTGAGAGCTGGCGCCGACTCGGGCGCGCTCGGCCCTATTCGTCGGAGGCGTACCGGGCCAGGAGCGGGCGGAGGAGCCGTGCGAGGGCCTGCTGGTCGCGTGAGGAGAGCGTGGCCACGAGGTCCTGCTCCGCGTCGAGCAGGGCTGCGAACGCCGTGTCGACGGTCTTCTTGCCCTCGGGGGTGAGCCGGACGATGACCCCACGCCGGTCGTCGGGGTCGGGGAAGCGCTCCACGAGGCCGCGGGCCGCGAGCCGGTCCACGCGATTGGTCATCGTGCCGCTCGTGACCAGGGTCTCGCGGAGCAGGCGCCCGGGCGAGAGCTCGTACGGAGCCCCGGCGCGGCGCAGGGCGGCCAGCACGTCGAACTCCCACGACTCCACGTCGTGCTCCGCGAAGGCGTCGCGACGCGTGCGGTCGAGATGGTGTGCGAGGCGGGTGATCCGGCTGAAGACCGTCACCGGCCCGAGGTCGAGGTCCGGGCGCTCCCGGGCCCAGGCCTCGACCAGCTCGTCGACGTCGTCACGCACGAGGGTCATCGTAACCGGACGCCTCAAGAATCTTGACATCGAGAGAAATAGGCGACAGTCTCACACCACAATGTATCTTGATGTCAAGAGACTAGGACGTCATCGCATGCGACACAGCTGGGATCCGGAGCGCTACCTCACGTACGCCGACGAGAGGGGTCGTCCGTTCGTCGAGCTGCTCGCCCGGGTCGGGGCGATCCATCCCGCGACCGTGGTCGACCTGGGCTGCGGGCCGGGCAACCTGACCACCCTCCTCGCCGAGCGCTGGCCGGAGGCAGAAGTCCTCGGCTTGGACTCCAGCCCGGAGATGATCGACCGGGCGCGGGCGCTGGGCTCGACGGTCGACTTCGAGGTGGCCGACCTGGTCGCGTGGGCGGAGGACACCTCCCGCGAGGTCGACGTGCTCGTCTCCAATGCCACGCTGCAGTGGGTGCCCGGTCATCTCGGCCTGCTGCCGCGCCTCGTCGAGCGGGTCGCACCGGGGGGATGGCTGGCCTTCCAGGTCCCGGGCAACTTCTCCGAGCCCAGCCACACGATCCGCACCGACCTGGCCGCCGAGCCGCGCTACGCGGCGTACACGACAGGGATCGCGGTGCCGTCCTCCCACGACCCGGCGGTCTACCTCGGAGCTCTGACCGACCTCGGCTGCGAGGTCGACGCCTGGGAGACGACCTACCTCCACGTGCTGCACGGTGAGGACCCGGTGTTCACGTGGGTGTCCGGCACCGGCGCGAGGCCGACGCTCCAGGCACTGCCAGACGGCCTGCGAGCGGACTTCGAGCGGGAGTTCAAGGCCCGGCTGCGGACCGCCTACCCACCCGGGCCCGGGGGAGTGGTGCTGCCCTTCCGGCGGGTGTTCGTCGTCGCCCGGGTGCCAGGATCGGACGCATGATCGCGCTCCACCACGTGCAGGTCTCCTGCCCGGCCGGGGGCGAGGACGCCGCACGCCGCTTCTACGCCGACGGGCTGGGCCTCACCGAGGTGCCCAAGCCGCCGGAGCTGGCCCGCCGGGGCGGGGCGTGGTTTCGCGCGTACGACGACGCCGGCGCGGTCGTGGCGGAGCTCCACGTGGGTGTCGAGGAGCCGTTCGCGCCGGCCCGCCGGGCGCACCCCGCGTTCGTCGTCGACGACCTCGGCCTCGTGCAGCGTCGCCTGGAAGGGGCCGGGTTCGGCGTGGACACGACCGAGCGCGAGACCTTCGAGGGCTACTGGCGCTGCCATGCGTTCGATCCGCACGGCAACCGGGTCGAGGTCCTCCAACGGCGCCGGGACGAGCGCCCAGGAGGACAGGTCAGTGGCGCAGCATCCGGCTGAAGAAGCCGCCGTCGTGCCGTCCCGGCTCGGCCGTCGCGGGGTCGGTCTGGGGGTCGGGGTCAGCGGCGGGTGATCGGTGTCCCGGACACCACAGCTCGTCGGGCACGCGGGCCTTGACGCTGTCGACGTGGTCGCCGCAGCCCGCCCAGGTGATCTTGCCGCACACCGAGCACGGCACGGGTTGGCACATGGTGGGACCCTCCTCGCCGGGCTCGCCCCGGCCGTGACGACGAGGCCCAGTGTGCCAGGCGGGGTGCGCGCTCCGGGGCAGGACGGTCTACCGAGACTTCCCTAGAGTCGTTCGGGTGACCGACGCGACGCCGTACGACGCCACGGACACCGTTCGCCGCCTCCTGGACGTGCGCTCCTGGATCGCTCTCGACATCGACGAGCGCGGCCGCGTGCTGGCGGGTCACGACGACCTCGGCAGCCTGCAGTTGGTCGAGATCTCGCCGGACGGTGCCCGCACCGCCCTCACCGACCTGCCCTCCCGCTGCACGGGCCGCTACGTGCCCGGACGGCGGCAGGTGCTCGTCGGTCACGACTCCGGCGGTGACGAGCGCTGGCAGATCTCCCTGCTCGACCTCGACAGCCCACTGGGTCGTCCCGCGACCCTGCACGACCTGGTGCCGGTCGTGCACGATGCCGCGCACATGAACGTCCTGCACGATGTGACCCCGACCTCGCTCGTCTACTCCACCAACCGGCGCAACGAGGTCGACATGGACGTCGTCGTGCGGGATCTCGACACCGGGGAGGAGACGGTGGTCTTCGACGACGGCGGGTACGTCGTCCTCACCTCCGTCTCCCACGACGAGACCTCCGTGGCCGTGACCGCGTTGAGCCTGCAGCCGCACGGCACGCTGGTCGCGGTGGCCGGGCCGCGTGCTCCGGGAGCCGCAGGCTTCGCGGCGCTGACCGACCCCGAGGAGCACGCCAACCACCTCGTCGCAGGCTGGGCGGCCGCGGATGCCGGTCTCGTGGTGGTGTCCGACCATGACCGCGACTTCCACGCCGTCTCGCACGTGAGTCTTGACGGTGGTCCCGACCTCACGTGGCGCGTGCTCGTGGAGGACGCCGGCCACGACGTCGATGCCGTGCTCTCGCGCGACGGCAGCGCGATGGTCGTCGGCCACCACGTGGACGGTCTGGACACCCTCGCGATCCACGAGTCCGATGGCACCCACCGCGTCGACGTCGACCTGCCGCCCGTCGTCCCGGTGTCCCTGCGTTGGGCCGCGGACGGCTCCCGCTTCGTCGTGACGGCGATGACCCCGACCGACCCCGGATCCATCGTGAGCGTCGACGCGCACACCGGCACGGTCACGACGCTGGTCGACGGCAGGGCCGCCATTTCCGACGATCTCCGTGCCCGCCTGACCTCGCCGACCGTGCACCGGGTGCCGGCCCACGACGGCGAGCAGGTGCCGTGCTTCCGGTATCGGGGCGCCGCCGTCCCGGACCTCGCGGGCGCGTGTGTCGTCCACGTCCACGGCGGCCCCGAGGCGGAGGCGGCGCAGATCTTCTCGCCCGTCATGCAGGCGCTCGCCCTGGCCGGGTTCGACGTCCTGGTGCCCAACGTCCGCGGCTCGGCCGGCTACGGCAAGCGCTGGGTCTCCCTCGACGACGTCGAGCTGCGGCTCGACTCCGTGGCGGATCTCGGGGCGATCCACGACTGGCTGCCGTCGTGGGGGCTGGATCCTGGACGGGCGGCGCTGTGGGGTGGCTCGTACGGCGGCTACATGGTGCTCGCGGGCCTGGCCCTCCAGCCGGAGCGCTGGGCGGCCGGGGTCGACATCGTGGGGATCTCCTCGCTCGTCACCTTCCTGGAGAACACCTCGGCGTACCGGCGTGCCTACCGCGAACGTGAGTACGGCTCGCTGGAGCACGATCGTGACTTCCTGCTGAAGGCCTCGCCGATCACCCACCTGGCCGACCTGGAGGCGCCGCTCTTCGTCATCCACGGCGCGAACGACCCCCGGGTCCCGCTGTCGGAGGCGGAGCAGATCAAGGCGGCCCTCGACGGCAAGGGCGTGGGCTGCGAGCTGAGGGTCTACGACGACGAGGGCCACGGCCTTGCGAAGCGGGCCAACCGGCTGGACGCCTACCCCGCCGCGATCGACTTCCTGCGCGGCCACCTCGCGATTCCCGGGCGGTAGGGCGCGCGCCGTACCCTGGACCGGCCATGAGCAGCACCCCCGATCCCGCCGCGCCTGCGCGCACCTACGAGGTGCGCACGTTCGGCTGTCAGATGAACGTCCACGACTCCGAGCGGCTCACGGGGCTGTTGGAGGAGGCGGGCTACGTCGCGGCGGACGACGGCGGCACTCCCGACGTCGTGGTCTTCAACACCTGTGCAGTGCGGGAGAACGCCGACAACAAGCTCTACGGCAACCTCGGCCACCTGGCCCCGCTCAAGGCGCGCACCCCGGGCATGCAGATCGCCGTCGGCGGCTGCCTGGCCCAGAAGGACCGCGGTGAGATCACCCGCCGCGCGCCGTGGGTGGACGTCGTCTTCGGCACGCACAACCTCGGGTCGCTGCCAGCGCTGCTGGAGCGGGCGCGGGTGCAGGAGGAGGCCCAGGTCGAGATCCTCGAGTCGCTCGAGGTGTTCCCCTCCACGCTGCCGACCCGCCGGGAGTCGGCGTACGCCGCGTGGGTCTCGGTCTCCGTGGGCTGCAACAACACCTGCACGTTCTGCATCGTCCCGAGCCTGCGCGGCAAGGAGAAGGACCGCCGCCCGGGCGACATCCTGGCCGAGATCCGGGCCCTCGTCGGGGAGGGCGTCAGCGAGATCACCCTGCTCGGGCAGAACGTGAACTCCTACGGCGTCGAGTTCGGCGACCGCCAGGCGTTCTCCCAGCTGCTGCGCGCGTGCGGGGAGGTCGAGGGGTTGGAGCGGGTGCGCTTCACCAGTCCGCACCCGGCCGAGTTCACCGACGACGTGATCGCGGCGATGGCCGAGACGCCCAACGTGATGCCGTCGCTGCACATGCCGCTGCAGTCCGGGTCCGACCGCGTCCTGCGGGCGATGCGGCGCTCCTACCGGCGTTCGAAGTACCTCGGCATCATCGACCGCGTCCGCGCGGCGATGCCGGACGCGGCCATCACGACCGACATCATCGTCGGCTTCCCGGGGGAGACCGAGGACGACTTCGTCCAGACGCTCGAGGTGGTCGCGGAGGCGCGCTTCTCCGGCGCCTTCACCTTCCAGTACTCCCCGCGCCCCGGTACGCCGGCCGCCACGCTCCCCGACCAGGTGCCGGCCGACGTGGTCGCCGACCGTTACGGCCGGCTCGTCGACCTCGTCAACGAGATCGCCTGGGAGGAGAACAAGCGCCTGGTCGGCCGCCGGGTCGAGCTACTCGTCGCCGAGGGCGAAGGGCGCAAGGACGCCGCGACGCATCGCCTGTCCGGGCGCGGGCCGGACAACCGACTCGTCCACTTCGACCCGACGGTTCGTGGCCCGATCCCGGTCGAGACCATCCGTCCGGGAGACGTCGTCACCGTCGAGGTCACCCGCGCCGCCCCGCACCACCTCGTCGCCGACGGCGGCGTGCTGGCGGTGCGTCGCACCCGCTCGGGCGACGCGTGGGAAGCCCGCGCGGCCGCGCCGTCCGCGTCGTCCGCCTCGGTCGTCGGCCTCGGGATGCCCAAGGTCGGCGCGCCGGCCTGACGCCGTTGGTCGAGTAGGTTGCGCAGCGGCCTCGGGATGCCCAAGGCCGGCGCACCCTTCCGGGGTCTCGACACCGCTCGCTGACGCTCGCGGGCTCGACCCACGAAGCCTTCTCGCTGGTCGAGCCGGGCGAGTCCGTGTCGAGACCCGGTGGGTGGGGTGAGGGTTGCTCGGTGGCGCTGGCAACGTGTCGGCGCCTCGTTCCTCGGCGCCTCCTCAACGAGCGGTCGCGAAGCCGAAGGTGGTGTACGGCGGTAGGCCGTCGCGCAGCCCCTGCAGCACGACGAGCTCGTGCGGGACGACCGGGTCGGGCAGCGCGGTCAGGGGGAACCACTCGAGCGCCGCGCACTTGGCCGGCTCGACGATCCGCGGGTCGCCCGACCAGGACCGGCAGGTGAAGAAGAAGTCGATCCGCTCATCGATCGGCTCGCGGCCGCGGGTGCGCTGCATGGCGGTGACGAAGTCGAGCGACAGGTTGTCGACGCCCACCTCCTCGAGAGCCTCCCGTCGGGCGGCGTCGTACGCCGTCTCGCCCTTCTCGACGTGGCCCGCCGCCGCGGCCGCCCAGTGGTCGTCCATGAACCCGGTGTTGCGGCGAAACTGCAGGAGCACCTCGTCCCCCGCACCACGGGCGCGCAGGAAGAACACATAGGAAGCGGGCACCACGACGAACCTGTCGATGGTGCCCGCCTCGGGACCGGATGAGGTCACGGGTTGGTGTCGCCGCTCCCGGTCTTGTCCTGCAGGAAGTCCTGCGCCTGGTCCACCTTGTCGGCGTACTGGTCGCCGGTCTTGTCGTCCACGATGTCGCCGGCCTTCTCGATGGCGTCGTCGACCTTGTCGTCGTTGCCGTCGATGAGGTCCTTGACCTTGTCCTTGGCGTCGTCCAGGAAGCCCATGGTCAACCTTCCGTCCGGTGGCCCCGATAGCCACGCGTGGCGGTCAGCCTAGTCACGTCTCCTCCTCTTGCGGCTGGGAGACTGCTCGGGTGCCCGAGGACCGGTCCGCGCCGCCATCGGCGACCCCGATCGTCGCGGTCGTCGGTCCGACGGCCGCGGGCAAGAGCACCCTCGCGCTCGACCTCGCCGAGGCGCTGGGCGGGGAGATCGTCAACACCGACGCGATGGCGGTCTACCGAGGCATGGACATCGGGACGGCGAAGCTGCCGGAGGGCGAGCGTCGCGGGCTCCCACACCACCTGCTGGACCTGCTCGACGTCACCGAGCCGCTCTCGGTGGCCCAGTTCCAGCGGTGGGCGCGGGACTGCATCGTGGACGTGCGGGCGCGCGGCCCGGTGCCGGTCCTGGTCGGCGGATCAGCGCTCTACATGCGGGCCGTCCTCGACCGCTTCGACTTCCCCGGGACCGACGAGGCCGTGCGGGCGCGGTGGGAGGCGGCGCTCGCCGACGAGGGGGCGGCGGCCCTGCACCGCCGCCTGGCGGAGGTCGACCCCGTGGCGGCAGCCCTGATCCGGGCCGACAACGGACGGCGGATCGTCCGGGCCCTGGAGGTGGTCGAGCTCACCGGTCGTTCGTTCACCGCGTCGCTGCCTGCGCTCGAGTACGCCGACCCCGCCACCGTCCAGGTCGGGCTGACGATCGACCGGCCCACCCTCGACGCGCGGATCGAGCAGCGGGTCGGCGAGATGTTCGCGGCCGGGCTCGTCGACGAGGTGGCCGCCCTGCTCGCCGCCGGGCTGCGCGAGGGGCGCACGGCTGGACAGGCGATCGGCTACCGCGAGGTGACGGCGTACCTCGACGGCGAGCTCACCCTCGACGAGGCTCGCGAGCGCACGGTGGTCGCCACCCGGCGGTTCGCGCGACGGCAGGACTCGTGGTGGCGCAAGGACCCGAGGATCGGCTGGGTCGGGTACGACGACCCCCGCCGTGTCGAGCTGGCCCTCGCGATGGTGCGCAAGAACGGTCGGGCCGGAGACGTCGGCGACGGGCCACACTGAGGGTGCGACGGACTGCGGATTCCGGATCGACTTGGCCAAGCCAAGACCAGGAGGCAGGAGCATGAGGCCCCACACCACCTACTACACGGCCACCACCCTCGACGGCTTCCTCGCCGACGAGCACGACTCCCTCGACTGGCTGATGCGCCAGGAGCAGGACGAGAAGGGCCCTATGAACTACGACGAGTTCATCGCGGGCATCGGCTCGATCGCGATGGGGGCGACGACCTACCTCTGGGTGCGCGACCACCTCCTCGCCTCCGGGGAGTCGTGGAGCTACGTGCAGCCGAGCTTCGTGTTCACCCATCGCGACCTGCCGCCGATGGAGGGTGCGGACGTCAGGTTCGTGCGGGGGTCGGTCGCGTCGGCGTACGACGAGATCGCGGCAGCCGCCGGTGACCTCGGCGTGTGGATGGTCGGCGGCGGCGACCTCGCGGCGCAGTTCGCCGAGGCCGGACTGCTGGACGAGGTGGTGGTGAGCATCGCGCCGGTGACGCTCGGGGCGGGCCGGCCGCTGTTCCCGCGTCGCTTCGACCTCCGGCTGGTGGAGCTGGGGCGCAACGGCGCCTTCGCCTGTGCCCGCTACGAGGTCGTCGGCGCCTTCGAGTGAGCCACCCCACCCCCTACCCTGGCGGGGTGGACTACCCGTTCCTGAAGGGTCACGGCACGGAGAACGACTTCGTGCTGCTGCCCGACCCCGACGGCACCGTGCACGGCGACCTCGACGCCGGGCGGGTTCGCCGCCTGTGCGACCGACGGGCCGGCATCGGGGGCGACGGGGTGCTGCGCGTGGTCCGCACCGCGGCGTTGGGGGTCGACCAGGACGCCGAGTGGTTCATGGACTACCGCAACTCCGACGGGTCGCTGTCGGAGATGTGCGGCAACGGCATCCGGGTCTTCGTGCGGCACCTCGTGGACGAAGGTCTCGTCGACGCGTCAGCGCCCGTCCGGATCGGCACGCGCGACGGGGTCAAGACGCTGACCCTGGAGGCCGACCTGGTCACCGTCGACCTCGGCGCTGCCCGCGTGCTCGGCGAGACCAAGGTGGTGGCGGGCTCGACGACCTGGACCGCGACCCACGTGGACATCGGCAACCCGCATGCGGTGGCCTTCGTGGACGACCTCGCCGACCCAGGACCGCTGACCGTTCCCCCCGACTACGACGAGAGCGTCTATCCGGAAGGGGTCAACGTCGAGTTCGTCGTCCGGCGCGGCCCGGCGCACGTGGCGATGCGCGTGCACGAGCGCGGATCGGGTGAGACCCGCTCCTGCGGCACCGGCGCGGGGGCGGTGCTGGTCGCGACCGCCACCGCCGACGGGGCGCCGCGCCCCGCGACGTACCGCGTCGACGTGCCGGGCGGCACGCTCTCGCTCACATGGACCGACGCGTGCCACGTCCTCCTGACGGGCCCCGCCGTGATCGTGGCCCGGGGGACCACCTCCTTGTAGGAGCACCCGGCCGATGCGCACCCACTAGGGTCGGCCGCATGGAGCTGCACGGATCCTCGGCCCTCGTCACCGGAGGCGCCTCGGGCATCGGCGCCGCCTGCGCGCGAGCACTCGCGGCGTTGGGCGCGGGCGTGGTGGTGGCCGACCTCAACCGCGAGAAGGGCGAGGAGGTCGCCGCCGACCTCGGCGGCCGGTTCGTGTCCGTCGACGTGACGGACACGGCGCAGATCCGGGGGGCCGTCGACGCGGCGTGCGAGCTCGGACCACTGCGCGCGCTGGTCTGCTCCGCCGGCATCGGCTGGGCGCAGCGCACGATCGGCCGCGATGGTGACTACGACTCCGCCCACGACCTCGATGCGTTCAAGCGGGTGATCGCGATCAACCTGGTCGGCACCTTCGACACCGTTCGCATCGGGGCGACCGCGATGAGCCGCAACGACCCCGACTCGGCCGGCGAGCGCGGCGCGATCGTCAACGTGTCGTCGGTCGCGGCCTTCGACGGCCAGATCGGCCAGGCGGCGTACGCCGCGTCGAAGGGCGGTCTCGTCGGTCTCACGCTGCCGGTGGCCCGCGACCTCGCCGCGGCGGCGATCCGCCTCAACACGGTAGCGCCGGGCCTCGTCGACACCCCGATCTACGACTTCGCACCGGAGCCGGAGGCGTTCAAGGCGCAGCTGGGCGAGTCGGTGCTGTTCCCCAAGCGGCTGGGGCACGCCGACGAGCTGGCCGCGATGGTCGTCGCCTGCCTGACCAACACCTACATGAACGGCGAGACGGTCCGCGTCGACGGCGGCATCCGGATGCCCCCGAAGTAGCCAGGCGACCCCGCTGCTTTCGCTGGTCGAGCCGGGCGAGCCACCAGGCGAGCCCGCGTCGAGACCCCGCGACCCTCACCAGGTCTCGACACGTCGCTCGTCCCTCACGGCGATGGTTCCGTGAGGAGCCGAGGGACAAGGGCCTCGAAGGGCTCGGCCAGCGAGCGCCCAGCAGCGAGGGCTTCAGTCGTCCTCGTCCACCAGGGTCTTGACCTCCTGGTCGCCGATGGTCGGGCGGCCCTGGTTGCAGTAGACCTCGATCTCGATGGAGCGGCCGCCCTTGACGAAGACCGCGTCGACGTCGTCGTCGGGACCACGCTCGAAGCTGATGGTGCGCCACCCGGGGGCCGTCTCGGTGTCGAGCCCGTAGGCCACCACGCCGCGGCACTCGACGGTGAAGACACCGAACTCTCCCTCGATGTCGCGGCTGACCCGCGTGGCGTCCGGATCCGGGACGCTGGCGCCCTCGACCTGGTCGGCGTCGGGCACCTCGTTGCCGAGCGGCCCGCGGTCCCGCACGCTGGCCCCGACCGAGGAGACCGCCACGACGCCCACGGTCACCGCCACCGTGGCGGCGACCAGCCACGCCAGCGCGTACCCGACCACGCGGCGTCGCGCTGCTCGGCGTTCCGTCACCCAGCCATCCTGACGAGACGCTGGTTGGGGGAGTGCTAGGGGACGGCTAAGGCCGGGCTAAGGCGGCCGATTGGCGCCGTACGAGGGGCTAGGTTCCTGGAGTGGCCCAGGTGTTGATCATCGAGGACGACGCGCGCATCCGTCCTCTGCTGATGCGGTCCCTGACCGAGCGCGGCCATGCGGTGTCCTCAGCCGCTACCGGCATGGCGGGCCTGGCGATGGCCGTGGACACGCGGCCGGAGCTGGTGATCCTCGACCTCGGCCTGCCCGATGTGGACGGCACCCAGGTGCTGCAGATGCTGCGTGCGGTCAGCGACGTCCCGGTCATCGTCGCGACGGCCCGCGACGACGACCCGTCTCTGGTGGGCTGTCTCGACGCGGGCGCGGACGACTACGTGGTGAAGCCGTTCAGCACCGACCAGCTCGAGGCCCGCATCCGTGCGGTGATGCGGCGTGCGGGTGCCGGGCCGGCCGCCAGGCGGGTCGTTGCCGTCGGCGCCCTCGAGATCGACCCGGCCGCTCGGCGGGTGACCCTGGACGGCGAAGAGGTGGAGCTGAGCCCTCGGGAGTTCGACCTGCTCCGACATCTGGCCGAGCGCGAGGGCGAGGTGGTCACCAAGCGCGAGCTGTTGACCGAACTGTGGAACCAGCCGTGGGGCGGCTCGGACAAGACCGTCGACGTCCACCTCTCGTGGCTGCGGCGCAAGCTCGGCGAGTCGGCGGCCGAGCCGCGGTACCTGCACACGGTGCGCGGGGTCGGCGTACGACTCTCCGTCCCCGACGACGAGCGCTGATCCCGTGCGGCGCAGTCTCATCATGACCGTGGCGGCGGCCGTGACCATGGTGTTGCTCGCCATGCTGGTGCCGATGGCGGTGCTGCTGCGCAGCTATGCCCTGGAGGACCGGCTCTCCAGGGCCGCCCTGGAGGTGCAGGCCACCGAGACCGTCGTGTCCGGTCAGGACCGGGGTGCGGTGGCGACGTACTTGGAACAGGTCAACGACGACGACGACGTGACGACGACGGTGCTCTACCCACCCTCGGACCTGCACCCCGACGGCGAGGCCATCGGCCCCAGCCCCGGCGAGAGCGCCGACGTCGAGCAGGCGCGGCTGACCGGTCAGGCCAGCGTGCGTGACGTGGACGGCGGCGCCGAGATCCTGGTCCCGGTCTCCTTGGGCGGCAGCAGCGCCGCTCCCGAGGACACGCCGGTGATCCGGGTGGAGGTGCACCCACCCGGCCTGGAGACGGCCATCGTGCGGAGCTGGCTGGTCCTCCTCCTGCTCGGGATCGTGCTGCTGGCGGGCGCGCTGGTGCTCGCCGACCGGCTGGGGCGGTCGTTCGTGCTGCCGATCCGGCGGCTGGCGGCGTATGCCGCGACACTCGGCGGGGGGGACCGGCCCGAGCCCGTCCGTGCCTCGGGTCCGCCGGAGGTGCGAGACCTGACGATCGCGATGAACCGCCTGGTGGGGCGCATCGACGCCCTGCTCGAGCGCGAGCGCGCCGGGGTCGCCGACCTGTCCCACCGACTGCGAACCCCGATGACCGCCCTGCGGCTTCGCGTCGACGCGCTGTCCGACGCGGACGACCGCGACCGCCTGGGCAGCGATCTCGACGAGCTCGAGACGATGGTCGACCACGTGGTGAGCCAGGCCCGCCGTTCCGAGCGGGAAGGCCGCGTGCCTCGCGTCGACGCCGTCGCGGCCGTGACGGAGAGGGTGCGCTTCTGGGAGCCGCTGGCGGAGGACCAGGGCCGGCCGTTCGAGGTGCGCGTCGAGCAGGCGGAGCCGATCCTGGTGCGCTCCTCCACGACAGACCTGCAGGCGCTGGTCGACGTACTGCTCGACAACGTCTTCTCCCACACGCCGGACGACGCCGCGGTGACGGTCACGCTGTCGCCCGGCTCGGGCGGGGGACTGCGGCTGACCGTCGACGACGCCGGTCCTGGGTTCCCCGATGGCGTGGACGTCGCGGGGCGGGGCGAGTCCGGAGCCGGCTCCACGGGGCTCGGCCTCTCCATCGCCGACAAGACCGCCACCGAGTGCGGTGGCGGTCTGTCGTGGGGTACGTCGCCGGTCGGCGGCGCGCGGGTCGTGGTCGACCTCGCGCCCGCCTAGTGGCCACCACCGGAAGCTCTCCGAGTGTCCCGCGCCCCAGGCACGCACCTCGCGGCGTTGCCGTCGCTCGCGAGACGACCCGGTATGGCTTCGCTCCGGCGCCTTGCGATGCACGCACCTGGAGCACGGGCCACCTCCGACGAACTTCCGGCGGCAACCACTGCGACCTCCGGTCAGCTCGCGAAGGTCAGGGTCCGCGTCACCTTGCCGGAGCCGCCGACCCGCTTGATGGTCACCTTGAAGGTGTCCTTGCCGGCCGTGTCGCCGCTGCGGACGTCGGGGAAGTCGACGTCGTAGCCGCCGTCGTCGCTCTCGGCGTTCGCGGTGCGCGTGGCGATCTTCTTGCCGTCGTGGTGCACGACCAGGCGCCACGTGGAGTTGGCGGGAACGCCGTCGAGGTCGACGTCGACCTCGAAGGTGCCCTCCTTCTCGATGTCGATGTCGTAGGAGGCTCCTGCGACCGTGCCGTTGGCGTGGCGCTCCGGGCCGTCGGCCTGGGCGGGGATCGCCCAGACGGCGACGGCCGAGCCGGCCACGACCGCGCCTGCGGTGGTCAGGGCCAAGGTGCGCTTCATCATCGTCTCTCCTCCTGCGGACTCTCGTCCCTCAGCGTCGGTGGGGTGTGCGGTCCCCACGCTGGCAGCGGCGGCCCTAAGCGCGCCCCAGCGGCTGGATAAGGCCCAGCAAAGGCTCCGGCCTCACCGCTCGGGCAGCGCCAGGCGTGGGGCTACGCCCGGATCCGCTCGTTGGCGGGGTCGTACATCGGGCGCAGCGAGACCACCGCGTCGTGCGTCGTGCCCGCGACGTCGACGGTCCAGGTGCCGGCCCGCAGCCAGTCGGGGGTGAGCGGCTCGCCCGCGTCGAGAAGCGCGAGGCCCACGGCGCCGCCGAGGGTCCAGCCGTACGACGCCGCGCGGACGTAGCCCACGGGCGTCCCGTCGCGCAGCACCAGCTCGCCGTGGTGCAGCATCGGCTCCGGGTCGGTCAGGCGCACCTGCACCAGCCGGCGATGCGGGGTGCCCGTCGCCTTCGCGGCCAGCACGGCCTCGCGACCGACGAAGTCCGGCTTGTCGAGGGCGACCGCGAAGCCCAGCCCTGCCTCCAGCACGGTGTCGGTGTTGTCGATGTCGTGGCCGAAGTCGCGGTAGCCCTTCTCCATCCGACAGCTCGCCAGCGTCTTGAGGCCGACCTGACGCAGCCCGAACGGGCCGCCCGCGGCGAGCAGCGCGTCGTACACCGGGAGCGCGTCCTCGGCGGGGAGGTACAGCTCGTAGCCCAGCTCGCCGACGTAGGTGATCCGCACGAGCAGCACGCGGCGCCCGGCGAGGTCCACGAAGCGGGCGGTGCGGAAGCCGAACGCCTCGGTCGACAGGTCGGCATCGGTCAGCGTTGCGAGCAGGTCGCGGGAGTGCGGGCCCTGCACGTTGAGCTGGGCCCACTGCTCGGTCACGTCGTCGACCGTGACGGTGGCATCGCCGATGTGCTTGTGCAGCCACGCCAGCACGTGGCCGTGGGCGGTGTCGGACGCGACCACCCAGAAGTCGTTGTCGGCCAGCTTGGTGACGGTGAGGTCGGCCTGGAGGCGGCCGGAGTCGTCGAGCCACTGGGTGTAGGTGATCTCCTCGGCGGCGCCGTCGACCGCACCGGCGGAGACGCGGTCCAGGACCCCCCCGGCATCGGCGCCGGTGACGCGGAGCTTGGTCATGAACGACATGTCCATCAGTCCCACCTGCTCGCGGATGGCGCGGTGCTCGACCGCCCACTGCTCGAACCAGTCGGCGCGCCCCCACGTCGGCGTCGCCTCCGGCGTCACGCCAGGCCCGGCGAACCAGTCGGCGCCCTCCCAGCCCGACACCTCGCGCAGATAGCCGCCGGCCGCCACCAGCCGGTCGTGGACGGGAGACAGCGTGGCCCCGCGGGCCGAGTGCAGCTGCTTGCCGGGCGTGTGCGCGGCGTACACCGTGCCGAGGATCTCGGTGGTGCGCGCCGCCCGGTAGCCCTCGGCCGCCTGGTAGGCACGGAACCGGTCGACGTCGAAGCCGGTGACATCGACGTCGGGCCGGCCGTCGACGATCCACTGGGCGACGACGCGACCCAGGCCGCCCGCGGAGAGCACGCCCACGGAGTTCATCCCGGCGGCGACGAAGTAGCCGCGGGTGCCCGGAGCCTCGCCGACGACGGGAGACAGGTCGGGGGTGAAGGACTCGGGGCCGCAGAAGAAGGTCCGGACGCCAGCGTCCAGGGTCACCGGCACCCGTGCCATCGCGGTCTCCAGGAACGGTGCCATCCGCTCCCAGTCGGGCAGGATGGTCGTGAACGACGAGCCGGCCGGCACGCCCTCGGGGTGCCAGGCGGCGGCGCGTGGCTCGAAGAGGCCGACCATCATCCCGCCGCCCTCCTCGCGGTAGTAGCCGTGCGCGGCGGGATCCTCGAAGATCGGCGCGTCGGGGGAGAGGCCCTCGATCGTGTCGGTGATCAGGTAGTAGTGCTCGGCGGCGGTGTTGGGGACGTTGAGCCCCGCCTTCGCGGCCAGCTCCCTGGCCCACATGCCCGCCGCGTTGACGACGTACTCGCACTCGATCGACACGTCTTCGGTGGTCGAGCCGTCTTCGGTGGCCGAGCCGGGCGGGCTTGTGAGCCCGTGTCGAGACCCCCGCACGCCAACGACGGACTCCAGCCGCCCTCGGGTCTCGGTCAGCACCTCGGTGACCGTCACGCCCTCGATGACGCGTACGCCGAGCTGCCGCGCGCCCTTGGCCAGTGCCGTGGTCAGGTCGACCGGGTTGACGCGACCGTCGCCGGGCACGTGGAAGCCGGCGAGCAGGTCGTCGGTCCTGGCCCACGGGAACAGCGCGGCCATCTCCGCGGGCGAGATCTCGTGGACCTCCAGCCCGAGGTGCCGCTGGAACGCGGCCACCCGGCGGTACTCCTCGAGCCGGTCCGCGTCGGCCGCCGCCTCGATCAGGCCGACGGAGCGGAATCCGGTGGCCTGGCCCGTCTCGGCCTCCAGCCGCGCGTAGAGGTCGCGGGAGTACAGCCGGATGCCGGTGTTGGTCTCCGAGAACGACCCGAAGCAGGTCATCAGGCCCGCCGCGTGCCACGTCGTACCGCTCGTCAGGCGGTCGCGCTCCAGCAGCACCACGTCCTCCCCCCACCCGAGATGGGCCAGGTGGTAGGCGATCGACGCGCCGATGACGCCTCCACCGATCACGACGACGCGGGCACGGTCAGGGAGTGCGGGAGCCACGGGAGCCACGGGAGCACTGTGGCAGACGCGTGGGCCGACGCGGGATCAGAGGCCGACTCCCCAGACGACCAGCCAGGACGGCAGCGTGGCGATCGGGGCGAGGGTGCCGGCGTCGACGTCCCAGGCGACGACGATGAGGTGGATGGAGGAGAGCTGCTCGTTCACCAGCCCGAGGACGGGGTCGCTCCCGCGCCAGCCCAGCAGCATGCTGTACGTGCCCTTGGCGGCCAGGGGCCGAGTCAGCTGCACGTAGCCGATGGGGTCGCCGGAGGCGAGGTCGACCGCCGCGATGCCGATCGTGCTCGTGACCCGTTGGGGCGGGAACTCCGGCGCTGGGTGGCGGATCTCGTACCCGTTGTTGACCACGACGCCCCGGCCGTCCCGTACGAGCGGCGGACTCGCGGTGAAGGCAGCGTCGTTGTTCACCGGCGAGCTGGTGTCCACGCCGTTCCAGGTGTAGTCGCTGCCCGGCCACGGCCACGAAAGCATCGACCCGTCCGGGAGGAACCGGGTGGACGGATCCAGGGGGCTCGCCTCTGTGTTCCCCGTGGCAAGGTCGAGCACCACGCTGGACTCGCTCTGATCCACCGCCACCAGGACCTGGGTGTCGTCGACCCACACGGCGTAGTGCCGGGCGATGCCCGAGACGTCGTACCGGCGCGACTCTCCCGTCGTCAGGTCGACCACGACCAGACTGCCCGGCTGGGGGATCGCCATCCGCGTGCCCGTCGGATCGAGCGCTGTGAGAGCGGTGAAGGGGCTGGAGTTCACGCCGTCCTCGGTCATCGGGACCAAGCCCGGGACATCGATCCGTCGCCAGCGGCCATCGTCGCCGAGCACGTACGCCGTCGCCTCGTCGCCCGCGTCGCCGATGACGAGGGCCGCGTGGTCGACCGGGTCCGCGGAGAGCGCGGGGGCGTCGGCGGGCGGGGCCAGTGCGGGCGCGGCGGCCAGCGCCTCCCAGTCGGGCTTGATGATCGTGAGGGGCAGGTGCGACCCGGGTGTCCGCGACGGCGTTGGGTCTGGCGTCGTGGTCGCCGGCGCGGGTCGCGGCAGGCCCGCATCCGGGACGAGGGCGGCTGCACCCACGAGCGTGGCGGCTACGAGCGCGCCCGCCGCGCCGGCGCTCCACCCCCAGCGGCGCCGGAGGCGGCGCCGGGCGCGGTCCCAGGCTTCGTCGGCCACCCGGGTGTCCGGGACGTCGACCCCGTCGACGAGCTCCCGCAGGTCCATCAGTCCTCCTCCACCAGATCCAGGCCCGAGCGGACGCCCGCGGCCCGCAGGTGTGAGAGCGCCACGGACGTCTGCCGCTTGACGGTGCCGGCGGTGACCCCGAGCACCTCCGCAGTGTCGGCGACGCTGAGGTCCTCGGCGAACCTCAGCAGCACCACCGCACGTTGGCTCCACGTCAGCCCCGCCAGGGCGGTCGCCAGGCCGCCGTCGGGCAGTGCCGCGGCGTCGTACGACCCGACGTCGGGCACCGAGGCGACCAGCACCTCGCGGCGACGACGGCGCCACCACGAGACGTGCTCGCGGTAGACGACCGTGCGCACCCACGCGTCCGGGTTGCCCTCGCGCAGGCGGTCCCATCGCAGCGCGGCCCGCACGAGTGCCTCCTGCACCAGATCCTCGGCTCGTTGGTAGTCGGCGGTGAGCAGGTACGCCGAGCGCACCAGGCGTTGCTGGCGCGCCCGGGCCCACTCCTCGAACGAAGGCCGGTCACCGGCGCGCATCGGCACCTCCTCACCCTCTCAACGCACGAGGCCGCAGGCGAGGTTGACGAGTATTGGTTCGCGATCGCGTGGGTCGGCGACCTACCCTGGTGGACGTATGACGAACGCACGCGACCACGCCATCAACGACTTCAGCCTCGACTCCGAGCTGGCCCAGACGGCCGGCTGGGACCTCGACGAGGACGCCGACCAGCCGGACCCCGACGACGGCTGGGCCTCCGGCTACGCCGACGAGCCCGACCCCGAAGATGCCGACGGTGACCTGACGACCGGCGAGCAGGATCTCGCCGAGCGCTATGCGCTGCGGCGGGTGGCCGGCCTGTCCACCGAGCTGGAGGACATCACCGAGGTCGAGTACCGCCAGCTCCGCCTCGAGCGGGTCGTCCTCGTCGGCGTGTGGACGGGCGGCACCCAGCAGGACGCCGAGAACTCCATGGCCGAGCTCGCCCTGCTCGCCGAGACCGCCGGATCCCAGGTGCTCGACGCGATCTACCAGCGCCGCGACAAGCCCGACCCGGCAACGTACGTCGGCCGGGGCAAGGTCGAGGGCCTCAAGGAGATCGTGGCCGCGAGCGGCGCCGACACCGTGATCTGCGACGGCGAGCTCGCCCCCAGCCAGCTGCGCAACCTCGAGGACCGGCTCAAGGTCAAGGTCGTCGACCG